>CAZMBP010000150.1:0-7262 GCA_964564545.1 uncultured Saprospiraceae bacterium | reverse complement strand
AGAGAAAGCTAAAAATAAAGCGGTAATACTAAACAGTCCAAGCGTCAATGCAATATTATAAGGATGAAACCTCAATGAATGGTATTCATTAGGATCATGGGTCTTTTTCTTAATCTTACCTTTCATCATATTTGATTCTATAAAATTGTTAACCACAATATAATAACATAGCTTGCTTTTTGTTCATTAGTTTTTACATTTGCTTCGAATTTAAGTTCAAAATTACATTAAAATGAATATTGAAGAATTCCGAAATTATTGTTTAGCCAAAAAAGGAGTGACTGAAGAATTTCCTTTTGACGAAACAACTTTAGTGTTTAAGGTTATGGGAAAAATGTTTGCTTTGACTGGCTTGGAGGCAGAAGAGTTTCGGGTTAATTTGAAATGCGACCCTGAATATTCAATTGAATTAAGAGAAGAATATGAAGATATAATTCCAGGATGGCATATGAGTAAAAAACATTGGAATACAGTATATTTTGAGAATGGTTTGGAGATGAGTTTACTTTGTAAATTAATAGATCATTCTTATGATTTGGTAGTGCAAAAATTGAAGAAAGCGGATAAGGAATTTTTGGAAAATTTGTAATAGAAATTGCTTTTACACACTAGTCGACTCCGAGTCACATTGTGAGTTAGGGCTTCAAAAAAATAAAATAACATCGAAAAAATAGCATCAGATTACCTCATCGTAGGACAAGGATTGGCTGGGACTTTATTAGCTCATGAGTTAATAAGACAAGGAAAAACTGTCCAGATATTTGACAATAATTATCATGGAAGTTCTTCCAAAGTTGCAGCAGGAATCATCAATCCTGTGACAGGTAGGAGAGTAGTTAAAGGCTGGCTCATAGATCAATTAATCCCCTTTGCAAAATCAACTTATGAGCGCCTAGAAGAATTATTTGGAGAAAAATTTTATTATCAAAGAAATGTGCTTAGAGTCTTATTTTCAATTAAAGATGAAAATCTCTGGTTAGAAAAAACTGGCGATTCCTTAGTAGAAAAATATGTGGTTGAGTCGAATGATTATGGTTTGTTTAAAAACAAAATATTAGAAGGAGAAGCTTTAGGTGAAGTTAAATATTCGGCACAAGTAGACATGCCATTATTATTAGAAAAATCAAGGGAATATTTTGCGGGTAAAAACATGATGAATGTAGAACTATTTGATTATCAGCAAGTTAAATTTGAAAGTGAAAAAGTTTCCTATAAACATTTTGAGGCAGAAAAGATAATTTTTTGTGAAGGACATCAAGGAAGATTGAATCCATGGTTTGGAGATTTACCTTTTGAAGTGGCGAAAGGAGAAGTTCTTTTGGTTAAAATCCCAGGTGCTAATTTTGAAAAAATATTAAAACATAAATTGTTTGTTGTGCCTCTTCCAAACGATATTTATTGGATTGGTTCTACTTATGATTGGGACTCCATTGATGATCACCCAACTGACGAAAAGAAACAGTTTCTAATCAAAAAATTAGAAAAGGTTTTGACCGTTCCTTATGAAATTATAGATCATCAAGCTGCCATCCGACCCACCACTTTTGATCGCAGACCTTTTCTAGGTTTGCATCCAGAAAATCCATGTTTAGGAATTTTTAATGGAATGGGTACAAAAGGAGCATCGCTTATCCCATATTTCGCTAATAAATATGTAGAATTTCTTCTAGAAGGAAAAGCATTTAATCAAGAGGCAAAGATTGAAAGGTACAAAGAAAGATAATAATTATGCTATGATAACTTTTCAATAATCGAATCTACATAATCAATTCGATTTTGAATTTCCGCTTCATTATTTCTTTTAATTAAGGTTTCTATAGAAACATGTTTTCTAGACTTTTTAGGATTGTATTTAAAAAGTTGGTAAGCCTTAGCCAATTCATTTATTGCTTTGATAGACGAAGATTTTTGCCCAGCAAAATCATTGTTTTTAGCAGCTTGCAGATAATACTTAAGACTAATCATTTGCATTTTTTTTCTCTCCGAAAGGCTAATTTTATTTTCCAGTTTATTGGGCAAGTGCAAATAGGCTTTTCCTAAATAAATATTTGAATATTTTTTTTCGACATCAAAAACATCAATGAATTTTTTCATCATTTCAAAATTTGACATTTGAGATAGAAGATGATAAGAAAATTGAGATCCCATTTTATCATAAGAATCTCCAACCAATTCTATCATTTGGAATCGAGCCAAGTCATTTTGAGGTAAAAGTAAAGCGGCTTGGTATTTTTTATCTTCTAATAATTTTTTGATGTTTAATTTTCCTTGTTCAAAATTCTCAGTAGATATCCAAGATCGAGTTTGTTCTGCAAATCCATTAATATCTAATTCTTCCCTTTCTTCAATTGGATTATTGGCAGCTACTCCTTTTGATTTTAGCAACGGTTTACGATTTATTTTTGAAGCATCTAGATTAGGTGAATAGGTTGATTGCCCTGCTGCTCTTTCTATTCTATTTTCCGCAACTTCGTTTTCCAAAAATTGGTTGACGGAATATAATTGATAAGATGTGTATGCAAGAATTCCTAAAAGTGTGATTCCAAAAAATGTAAATATTTTGTTATAAGAAATGGTATCCGGATTTAAATTAACTAGGGTAGATTCATCTTCAAGTGGGATTTGCCTTTTTGTATGATAAGCGCAATTTGAATTTTGACAATGATATTCTAATATTTTTCTATGGTCTTTATTCCATTTTTTCTTAGAAACTAACTTGTCATAGCATCGAGGATTTGGACATGCCATTGTACCATATTCCTTGATAGCTTCCTCAATGTTTTTCATAAAATCGGTTGATGGCATATTATTATTGGATACCATTGTAGTTTGTGTTTAGAGCCTTCAAATTATCTAACATGACGAAAAATTAACATATTTTTTCCATAAGAATAAATTTTATATGACATATTTCTTAATAAAAAGCACCCCATTTTTTCCTTGATTTGGATGAAACGAGATTTTAAAAAGTATTGAATTTTTCAAATAGATGATAAGTGCTTGATAATGAATGGATTAAACTAAATTGTTATATTTAAAAGTTTACTTTTTTAAAAATCAAAAAGAGAAAATTACTAACTTCGCACTTCCTATTTTCAACTTATATAATTGCTAAAATCTTTATGAGTAATTCAAAAATCAGAATCGGAGGAGTTCCTGAACATTTTAATTTACCTATTCATTTAGCCAAAGAATTGAAAGAATTCGAAACTAGAGGAATTGAAATCGAATGGACAACTTTTAGAGGTGGAACTGGACAAATGACTAAAGCACTTCGAAATGACGAAGTTGACGTATGTATCTTGTTAACCGAAGGAATTATTGCTGACATTATTAAAGGTAACCCAAGCAAAATTATTAGTAATTATGTTACTACTCCCTTAACCTGGGGAATTCATACCGGAGCTAAAAATTCACTCCAATCATATAGAGATATTTTTGAGAAAAAATATGGAATTAGCCGATTTGGATCTGGATCACATTTAATGGCAATCGTTGATGCAAATAGTAAATCTCATTCTTTAGCTGAGGATCAATTTGAAGTAATTAAAAATTTAGATGGTGCAATTGAATCTTTGACTAATTTGGAAACGGATGTTTTTTATTGGGAAAAATATACGACTAAACCATATGTTGATTCAGGGATTTTGAGAAGAGTAGGAGAATATGTAACACCTTGGTCGTGCTTCGTGGTGGCAGCAACCGATAAAATTTTGGAAGAGCAACCTGAAAATGTAATCAGATTGTTAAGAACCATTCATGATCGTTGTGATAAATTTATGCAAGATGAAAATGCGATCTCTATCGTTAGCGAAAGATATAACCTAAAAAAAGAAGATGTCGAAAGATGGTATCATAGTACAGAATGGGCCATTCATGGTTGGGTAAGTGACAAGATGGTGAAAAGCATAATTTATCACCTTCAACTTGCTAATATTATTGGAAGGGAAGAGGTTATTCCTGAAATAATTTGGAAGAGATAGCTTGATGATTTTCATCAATTTTAAAAAATAATAAATTTTGAAAGAAGCGAGTTAAGAAATGTTTTTTACTTTTAAAAAGTCAATTTTTTCAAAATGGAAAAAGAATAAAAATGAAAGAAAAAGAAGCTGAAAAATATAGCACCGTTCATTATAGAGATTATCTAGGTCTTGACAAAATTTTGAATGCTCAGCACTTGCGAAGTGAACAAGTTGATGGGAATGCTGCACATGAAGAAATGCTATTTATCATAGTTCACCAAGCTTATGAATTATGGTTTAAACAAATCATCCATGAATTACAATCGGTCATTGGTTTATTTAAAACTGATCGAGTAGATGAACGAAATATAGGAACTGCCATTGGTCGATTAAAGAGAGTAGTTGAGATTGAGAAATTATTAGTTTCCCAATTGGCGATTATGGAGACTATGACTCCTTTGGATTTCCTGGATTTTAGGCATCATTTATTTCCAGCTTCTGGATTTCAGAGTTATCAATTCAGGGCATTTGAAAATCTATTAGGATTAAAAGAAGATACAAGGATTACCTATAATGGTTGTCCATATTCTTCAGTTTTCACCGAAGAGAACCAAAAGAAACTGAGTGATATAATAGAAGGTGGAACACTTTATGAAGCCATCGAAACTTGGTTAGAGCGGACTCCTTTTATTGAATTAGGAGATTTTGATTTCTTAGAATCTTATAAAGAGGCCGTGGATCGAATGTTAGTAAAAGAGAAAACTGCCATTTCAGCTTCACGATATTTGACAGAGCATGAAAAGGAAATGCGACTTAAAATGTTGGGGGGAACAGATACTTTTTTCCAAACTGTTTTGGACAAAGATCATCACCAACAAATGCAATGGGAAGGAAAAATTAGAATGAGTTACGATGCGACAATTGCTGCCTTGTTCATTAATTTATATCGTGACGAACCTATTTTGCAATTACCATTTCAATTATTGACTTGTATCATTGAAATAGATGATTCATTGACGACTTGGCGATATCGTCATGCTCAAATGGTGATGAGAATGTTAGGAAATAAAATAGGAACGGGAGGTTCATCAGGGCATTTGTATTTAAGAGAAACTGCTGAGAAGCATCATATTTTTAAAGACTTACATAATATTTCTACCCTGCTAATTCCAAGATCAGAACTACCAGTCCTACCTAGAAAGATTATTAAAAACTTGGGTTACTATTTTAATTTCCAGAAAGCTGATGATTACCTAAAAGATTCAATATGAAAAATTTAACCAAATATAACCAACTTAAACAATGAGAATAAACGGACATTCCCACCTGCTGCCTTACCCTGAGGACATTCCTAAATTTATGAAGGAAAAAGAAATCTTTTGGGTGGATGAGGAACGAAAATATATGCTGCAAAAAGGTTGGAAAAGACCGATCACCGATTCTAGTTTTTTTCTAAATGAAAAACTAGAATGGATGGAAAAAAATAACATCGACCATGCTGTTGTCTTAAACTTATCTCAGTTATATGGCAATGGTTTGCGCTTAGAAGAGATGAAACAAGTTCTTCGCTTTCAAAATGATTTTAATGCGCAAATCCAAAAAGCACATCCTGATAAATTTACTTGTGGCTTCGTAGTCCACTCTGGATTTATTCGAGGTGCACTTTGGGAAATGGAACGATGTGTCGAGAAATTAGGATTGAAAGTTTTATGTTTACCTACCCACTTTATGGATTCGATCGGAACATGGCGATCAATTTTTGATCAAGATATTGAACCAATTTTAGAGCTGGCAAACAAGTACAAATTGGCAGTTGAAATTCATCCTTATGATGGAGAGAAATTTATCAAATTAGAAAATACAGCATGGCGATTCCATCTTGTTTGGATGTTGGCTCAATGTGCTGATGCTTATCATTTTTTCACTTTACAAGGCTATCAAGAAAAATATCCAGACATTCGAGTTTGTTTTGCACATGGAGGTCAGTTGACTCAAATGAATTTAGGAAGAAGGATTCAAGGCTTTGATGGGAGACCAGATTTGTTTGAAGGAATGACTCATCCCAGAAAGGCAATTGGGCATCGTAATATTTTCTTTGACACTTTGGTTCATGATACTTTTTCATTAGAGTTAATGATAAAAAGAATGGGAGGAACGGATCAAATTTTAGTAGGTCTAGATGATCCTTACCCACTTGGGGAAATGGAAAGCACTCCACAATCTTCCTACCCAGGAAAGCTTTTGGATCTGGCAGTTGATGAAAAAATTATTTCTGAAAAACAACATCAACAAATGTGGAAAGACAATGTTTTAAAATGGTTAGGAGCAGACCATGATGATTCTTTTAAAGAAAGATTGAAAATAAAATAAATGAATAACGATACAATTACAACGTTTGAAAATTCTCTAGAATTTGCTAGAGAAATGGATCAAAAAGATCCAATGGGAAAATTTAGAAATGAGTTTCATTTACCTATTCAGAAGAACGGGGAACCTTATGTTTATTTATGTGGGAACTCCTTAGGTCTACAACCAAAATCTACTCGTGAAGCTATCGAGCAAGAATTAAAGGACTGGGAAAACTATGGAGTGGAAGGTCATTTTCATGCAAAGAATCCTTGGATGCCTTATCATGAATTTTTGACTAATGCTATGGCAAAAGTAGTTGGTGCAAAACCAATTGAAGTCGTGGTCATGAATACCCTTTCTGTCAATTTACATTTGATGATGGTTTCTTTTTATCGACCCACAAAAACCAGGCATAGAATCCTCATCGAATTTGATGCGTTCCCTTCTGATAAATATGCGGTTGAATCTCAAATCAAATTTCATGGCTTTGATCCAAAAGAAAGTTTGATAGAATTAAAAGCTAGAGAGGGAGAAGAATTAATTCGAATGGAGGATATTGAGAAAGTGATTGAAGAGCAAGGAGATGAAATTGCTTTAATCATGATCGGCAATACAAATTATTATACCGGTCAGTTTTTTGACATGAAAAAAATCACGGAACTAGGCCATGCAAAAGGATGTAAAGTTGGTTTTGATTGTGCACATGGAGCAGGAAATGTTGAATTAAACTTGCATGATTCAGGAGCTGATTTTGCTGTTTGGTGCAGTTATAAATACATTAATTCTGGCCCTGGCAGTTTAGGAGGATGTTTTGTACATGAGCGACATGCGAATGATAAAACCTTGCCTCGATTTGCAGGTTGGTGGGGGCATAATAAAGAGACTCGATTTGGGATGCGTGATGGATTTGATCCAATTCCTGGGGTGGAAAGTTGGCAATTGAGTAATCCG
>CAZMBP010000149.1:0-5501 GCA_964564545.1 uncultured Saprospiraceae bacterium | reverse complement strand
ATTTTGGCTTGAATGAAAATCAACTAACGAGACTTCTTTGTCATCCAACGACCAAATGGTTTCTGCGCGATTCAAGAAAGCAACATATCCTCCAACTGAGAAAAAAGCTCGCGTTGCGTAGGAGTTAGATTCTGTATCTCCAAAGACCATTTTATAACTCAATGGAATCATTATATAATTGAGTTCCACATCTCTTGAATGCGTAACGTTATCTAGTTCAGAAGAATATTTTTGACCGAGTCTTAAAAGTTTAACTCCAGTTTGAACATGATGCTTATTGTAACCTGCGTAACCTACAGATAATCCAAAAGCAGGTTTACCTGTAAATTCATAATCTAATTCTGAAAATCCATAATTGTTTTGATTAACGATTGTAGTCAAAAAATAAGCAGCATCACCACCTACAAAAACTTGCGCTTGTAGATTCTTATTTTGGAAAAAAAGGAAAAGGGAAAGTGTTAGAAAGTTGATAAACGTCTTCATAATATTTGTTTTTTTATAAAAATAGGATATCAATAAGAATAGAGAAAATGAAGATCCGCTGCTTTGATTTTTATTTTTTCTCAAAAAAAAACGCACTCAAAGTCTCCCTCGAATGCGTTTTTTAAAAGTAAAAATAATCTAGTTCGCTATAAATCTTGAACTTGCTTTTCGACCATCTTCTAAATTTATTTGAAGGAAATAAGTTCCTATTGGTAAATCATTTTCAAAATTAATTGTAATCAAATCATTATTCAATTCGTAAGTTGCTGGGATCGTTTTTCCCAAAACATTTACAATCATTATATTTTCAATGGCAGCAGTTTCATTCCATTTCAAAAATAATTTTTCTGAAACTGGATTTGGAAATAAGGTAATTGGAAAATCATTTTTATCAAACACACTTGTAGTGGATTCAACTGTAACTGTTTCTGTAATAGTACAGTCATTTGCATCGGTAACAGTTACCGTGTAATCTCCTGCAGCTAAATTTTCCAAAATGTATTCTGTAGAACCATTAGACCAAAGGTATTCATAACCAAAAGTTCCACCAGTCAAAGTAGTAATTTCTGCTACCCCGTTCATCGCACCATCTGTTTCTGGAGTACTTGACAAAATTAATTCTAACGCAACAGGTTGCGTAATTTCAACTTGAGTCTCAGTCACTACTCCATTTGCATCTGTAATGGTAAAGTTATAAACACCCGCTCCTAAATTTTCTAAATCTGGAACATTTGGCGTCCAACTATAAGTATAAGGAGGAGTTCCTCCTGATACTGCTAAATCAATACTAGCATTTTCGTCTCCGAAACAAGCCAAAGGATTGTTAGTAGTGGTAGTTGTAATTACCACAGGTTGAACAGTTTGATCAATGGTTACCATAGTTGTAAAAGTATCTGTACAACAATAATTTTGAGTAATCAAAGTAACAGTATAATCACCTGGTGTTGAATAAAATACAGCACCTGGATTTCGTTCAGTTGAAATTTGTCCATTTCCAAAATCCCAATCATATGTCCTAGCATATTTTGATTCATTCACCACTTCAAGCATATTATTATTAACAGCTACACTAAATTCTGCTGGAGGAATCAACAAACTATCTTGCCCCAAAGAATTAAAGGAAAGAAAAATCCCACTATCATATGAAGTATCTCCACGATCTGCTATCACCATTTTAACATGATAAGTTTCATTTGCAACAGCTACAAAAGAAGCTGGCAATGAAGTTGTCAATCCATCATAAATAATATGTTGCCCAGTTCCATTATCCACATAATATTGACTATTCGAACCATCATTTACACTATTGATCGCCACCTCAGTTGTTGTCCCTGGAATAGTTGAAATATTATTTGCATTATTACTAAAAGGTCCGGTGCTTCCTGGCCCTGAAATAAAAAATCCGAAGGCATCATTAAATTGAGTATTAACATATTCTGGATATTCTTCAGAACCAAAAACGTAATTAAAATCTAAAGTATCGCTAACTAAAACGGTAAAATCAAATTCAATTGCAATTGCATCTTGTGAACTAGGGCTTCCTGACATCGACGACATCAGGTCAATATCTGGATCTGAACCAGTCCCAATTGTTGCACTAATAAAACCATTAGCTGAAGTATCAATACTCATCACCTCTCCATTGCAAAAAACGATACCAGCGTCCAATCCCAAATCCGTTCCACCTGCATCAAAAAAGGCAATAGATTGATCTGTACCAGTAGTGGTCACATTTGAAACTATTATGGAAGGATCATCAAAAAAATCCATCACCATCTGTTCTACGGTGTAACTATTATCAAGAAATAAATTGGATTGTGCCTGAAGTGAATAAGAAAATCCACAAATAAGGATTAAGGGAAAGAATAGAGTTTTTTTCATTTTAGTTATTTTTTTGAAAATGTAATTTAAACTTCAGCTAAAGATAATTTTGTTTAATTCAAAAAAAGAAAAGAGGGACTTGGCTTTTCGCTTATGCTATTTTTTTACAAAGAACCTTGTAAAAAATTAAGAGATTGGATTCTCTAAGAAAATTATAATTTATAGTACCAAATAGTTAGTTTTAGAAAAATAAATCTCCAATGCAAGTATCCACAGGAACTAAAATGTTATACGGACTCGGCTTCGCCTCCCAAGGAATTAAGGATGGACTTTTTCAAGTTTTCCTTTTTCTTTTCTATAATCAGGTCTTAGGATTAGATCCAGTTTTAACTGGAACTGCTACAGTCATTGCTTTGCTCTTTGATGCAATTTCTGATCCTCTAGTAGGAGTAATTTCTGATAATTGGAAATCAAAAAAATGGGGTCGCCGACATCCATTTATGTTTCTTTCTGCGTTTCCTTTGGGTATTACGATTTGGCTTTTATTTTTACCTCCTGAGACCTTGGGGCAATCAGGATTGTTTTGGTGGATGACAATTTTCACAATTTTAGTTCGATTATCTTTGACTTTATTTATCGTTCCTGCTATGTCTTTAGGTGCTGAAATGTCATCAGATTTTGAAGAGCGAACTTCGATTACTAGTATTCGAATTACCTTTGGCGCTTTGATTTCGACGGTGATCATCGTAATGGGATTTCTTTTCTTTTTTGTGCCGACGGAGGAGTATGCAAGAGGATTGGCAAATAAAAATGCCTACCCTGCTTTCGCTATGTTTTGTGGAATTTTAATCATCATTGCTGTTTTAATAAGCACGTGGGGAACTCGGAAAGAAGTTCCAAAAACCCAAACAGCTAACCTAATTACTCGGCCTCCATTATCAGTCAAAGGCTTTCGAGAAACCATTGGAAAAATGATTCAACTAAAATCATTTAATGCTATCCTCAGTTTTAACATGGTAGTTTATATTGGCCTTGGAGTTGGAACTGTTTTCTCTACTTACTTTATGGAATATTATTTTAGGCTAAGCGAAACGGAAATGATTGCGTTGCCCATTGCTTCTGGACTTGGAGGAATTTTAGCTTTGATTTTGGCTCCTAGAATTGGAAAAAAGTTAGGGAAAAAGAAAACGGTAATTTATTCTACGATCCTTTTTGCAGTTATTTTTAGCTTACCATATAACCTTAGAATTCTTGGACTCTTTCCTGAAAATGGAGATCCGAATTTGATTAAATATTATTTCTTTTCAGTCATGGGAGGTTATGCATTTTTGTGGGTTACCTTTAGTCTTGTCAACTCAATGATGGCAGATGTGATTGATGAATATGAATTAAGGAATCAAAAACGAGATGAAGGTTTATTTTTCTCAGCACTTTCTTTAGCTTACAAAATGACGGTTGGAGTTGGATATTTTATTTCGGGTTTGTTGTTAAAAGCAATTGCTTTTCCAAGTAAAAATGAAGTGGATATAATTCCTCAAGAAGCGATTGATGGATTGGGGATGATTGGCGGACCGATTCTCTTAGTAATGTATTTGGTGTCAATTATTTTTATTACAATTTATACAATTGATAGAAAACGGTACGAAGAAATTCGAGCGGAATTGGATAAGGTTTAATTTTTTTTGACGCTGACTTTTTTTGTTTCCACCTAACATTTTTTTGCTTGTAAAAAAAAGAAAAAATATAAAGTCATAAAAAGTCAGCGTCAATAAATCATTTCAATAAATCAATCTCCTTCAAGTTTTCAATTCTATTTCTTACTAAGAAATCATCAATCGTTTCGAAGTGCTCGATAACTCGCTTGTCTTTAAACTCAAAAACCTTTTGCGACAACCCTTGCAAGAAATCACGATCGTGAGAAACTAAAATCAAAGTTCCATCAAAGGCCAATAAAGCTTCTTTTAAAATATCTTTTGATTTGATATCCAAGTGATTGGTAGGCTCATCCAGAATCAAAAAATTCACAGGTTCCAATAGCAATTTTACCATTGCTAATCGAGTACGCTCTCCTCCCGAAAGTACCGATACTTTTTTGTCAATATCATCTCCGCTAAACATGAATCCACCTAAGATATTTTTGAGTTGAGTTCGAATATCTCCTTTAGCAATTTCATCGACAGTTTGGAAAACCGTCAATTGAGGATCAAGCAATGAGGCTTGGTTTTGAGCAAAATATCCTACCTCAATATTATGTCCTAATTTGCATTCCCCTGCAAATTCAATTTCTCCCATGATCGCTTTAATCATCGTAGATTTCCCTTCTCCATTTCTCCCAACGAAAGAGACTTTTTCACCTCGTTCGATCGTCATGTTGGCATCTTTAAACACAATATGATCACCATAACTTTTAGATAAATCTTTGGCAATAACTGGATAATCACCTGAACGACGACAAGGAGGGAATTTTAATTTCAATGCGGATTTATCTACTTCATCGACTTCGATAAGTTCCATTTTTTCCAACATTCGTTCAACAGAACTCACTTGATTCGTTTTCGAATAAGTTCCTTTGAAGCGTTCGATAAATCGCTTGTGATCTGCTATTTGTTTTTGTTGTTCGTTGTATGCTTTTAACTGATGGGCA
Organism: uncultured Saprospiraceae bacterium; assembly: GCA_964564545.1. Taxonomy (GTDB): domain Bacteria; phylum Bacteroidota; class Bacteroidia; order Chitinophagales; family Saprospiraceae; genus CAJQQY01. The sequence goes on along the minus strand of CAZMBP010000149.1, from coordinate 553 downwards.
CGTCGATCTTTTCGTAATTCTAAGTAGTGTGAGTAGTTGGCTTTGTAATCATAAATTCGTCCCATCGTCACTTCAATAGTTCGATTGGTGATGTTGTCGATAAATGCTTTATCGTGAGAAATTACAAGTACTGCTTTAGCTTTATTAATTAAAAAATCTTCCAACCAAATTACCGATTCGATATCAATATGATTCGTCGGCTCATCCAACAGAATCAAATCTGGTTTTTGCAAAAGTATTTTTGCCAACTCAATTCTCATTCTCCATCCTCCACTAAACTCAGAAGTTGGTCGATGAAAATCTTCTCTTTTAAATCCCAATCCTTGCAAAGTTTTTTCCACCTCCGCATCATAATTTACATCTTCCAAAGTATAGTAAACATCTCCCAATTCAGTTACCTTATCAATAATCTTCATGTACTCGTCAGACTCATAATCAGTTCGAGTTTCCAACTCTTTGTTGAGGCGTTCCATCTCATCTCGCATCTCGAAAACTTTCTTAAAAGCCTTCGATGTTTCTTCGAAAACGGTACAATCATCTTCAGTTAATAAAT
>CAZMBP010000148.1:0-9637 GCA_964564545.1 uncultured Saprospiraceae bacterium | reverse complement strand
ATGGTGGAGGTAAAGAATGGCGTAGTCGTATGCATCCTTTTTATAAAAAACAGAACCCTAACTACGGCGAAAACTATCCCAAACTCTTCAAATATAAATGGAGAAATAAAAACAAATTAAACCCGTATTAGTCCCCTCGAATTTACTGCCATTAAAGTATTGAGTTGCGCTTTTTTTACTTAAATTGCGCCCTGTATTTTTCAAAGAAACTGTACGATAATTTTATATGGCAGACGGAGCTAACGAGAACATCATTCCTATTAATATTGAGGATGAAATGAGAGGGGCCTATATCGACTATTCCATGTCGGTAATTATTTCTAGAGCCCTCCCCGATGTAAGAGATGGATTAAAACCGGTGCACAGAAGGGTGCTTTTTGGAATGACTGAATTAGGTCTTTCATATAATAAAGCTCATAAAAAATCTGCTCGTATTGTAGGGGAAGTTTTAGGAAAATATCATCCACATGGTGATACTTCCGTTTATGATGCAATGGTTCGTATGGCTCAGAGTTGGTCATTACGTTATCCTTTAGTTGATGGTCAAGGGAACTTCGGTTCTATGGATGGTGATAGTCCTGCTGCAATGAGATATACAGAGGCTCGATTAAAAAGAATTAGCGATGAAATTTTAGCTGATTTAAACAAGGAGACTGTTGACTTCCAATTGAACTTTGATGATACCCTAAAAGAACCAACTGTTTTACCTACCAAAGTGCCAAACCTTTTAATTAATGGAGCTTCAGGAATTGCTGTAGGTATGGCAACTAATATGTTGCCACACAATCTAACTGAAGTAATTAATGGAGTAATTGCAACTCTAGATAATTCAGAAATTACAATAGAGGAATTGATGCAGCATATTACTGCACCTGACTTTCCTACTGGAGGAATGATCTATGGTTACAATGGAGTTAGAGAAGCATTTCATACTGGTAGAGGAAGGGTGATAGTCAGAGGTAAAGCTGATATTCAAACAAGCAAATCAGGAAAAGAAACAATTATCATTTCTGAAATTCCTTATCAGGTAAATAAGGCCTCTTTGGTGATGAAAATTGCTGACTTGGTCAATGATAAGAAAGTAATCGGGATTAGTGATGTAAGAGATGAATCTGACCGAACGGGGATGAGAATTGTAGTTGAAGTAAAACGAGATGCAATGGCAAATGTCATTTTAAGCCAGTTATTCAAATATACACCTCTACAAACTTCTTTTGGAGTAAATAACATTGCCTTAGTCAAAGGTCGTCCAATGCTATTGAATCTTAAAGATATGTTGGAAGAATTCATTGAGTTTAGAATTGAGGTTGTTGTAAGAAGAACTCAATATGAATTGCGAAAAGCTCAGGAAAGAGCTCATATTTTAGAAGGTTTATTAATTGCGATTGACAACTTAGATGAGGTAATTAAATTAATAAGAGCTTCTAAAACTGTTGAGGACGCTAGAAATGGCTTAATGGAAAGATTCCAATTAAGTGAGATTCAAGCAAAGGCAATATTGGAGATGCGTCTTCAAAAATTGACTGGTCTTGAAAGAGACAAAGTAAGAGCTGAATATGATGAATTGATTAAGACAATTGCACGTTTGCAAGAGATATTGGCAAGTGTTGATTTGCAAAAAGGAATAGTGAAGGAAGAATTAGAGGACATCAAAGAGAGATATGGTGATGAACGAAGAACTGAGATTAATTTGCAAGGGGATGGTGAAATCAATATTGAAGATTTGATTGCAGATGAAGAGGTGATCATTACTATTTCTCATTTAGGTTATATAAAGCGAACAAAGTCTTCTGAATACAGAAAACAAGGTCGTGGAGGTAGAGGTTCAAGAGGATCCAAGACAAGAGATGAAGATTATATTGAGCATATGTTTGTTGCTTCTACGCACAATTATTTATTGTTGTTTACAGAAAGCGGTCGTTGTCATTGGCTGCGAGTTTATCAAATCCCTGAAGCAACTAAAACTTCAAGCGGACGAGTTATTCAAAATCTTCTTTCTATTCCAAAAGAAGATAAAGTAAAAGCATACATTAAGATCACAGACCTCAATGACGAAGAATTTATTAAAAATAACTACATTGTTTTTGGTACTCGAAAAGGAATTATCAAAAAGACTTTAGTGGAGGCTTTTTCTAGACCAAGAGCAAATGGAATTAATGCAATCACAATTAATGAAGGAGATTCATTGTTAGAAGCTAAACTAACAAATGGAAACTCTGAAATTTTGATGGCAATTCGAAGTGGTCGTGCAATTAGGTTTAATGAGACTAAAGTTCGACCAATGGGACGTTCAGCAGCAGGTGTTCGAGGTATAAGATTAGCAGATGATAGTGATGAAATGGTAGGTTTGATTTGCATTGACCTTGATGATAAGGAAACAACAATCATGGTTGTTTCCGAAAAAGGAAATGGAAAGCGAACAGAACTTGAAGACTATCGAGTTACGAATCGAGGAGGAAAAGGAGTAAAAACAATACAAGTAACTGAAAAAACTGGATCTTTAATAGCTCTTAAAGCAGTTAAAGATGAGGATGATTTAATCATTACCAGTAAAGAGGGTATTATGATTAGAATCGGAGTAAATGAAATTAGAGTAATGGGTAGAGCAACCCAAGGAGTTCGAGTAATTAGATTGGATGAAAATGATTCAATTGCAGATGTTGCAGTAATTACAGAATCCGAGGAAGATGAAATTGAAATTACAGAATCCGAGGAAGTTAAAGAAGCGAATTCTGATGAAAATGAATCAAATGAGCAGGGTAGTGGTGAAGAAGAAGAGTAGTCTTTAACAAAATTTAACAGATAAAACCATTTTTTAACTTATTCTAAAATGTCTCTTGTTGCTTTTTTTACGTCTTAATGGTAGTTGTTTAAAAAACATAATAAACCAACTATTTCACATGTTTGCGCAAGTGAATATATTTAATCAATAAATTAATAAAACTGAAGAAATGAAAAAAACATTCCTTTTTTTACTTACATTTTTAATATTTGGAGCTGGTTCAATTCAGGCTCAAGACACCAAAGCGATTAAAAAAATAATCAAAACTTCTTCAAAAGCACTAAAAAAGTATAAACTAGATACTTCTAATACTGCTAAATTAGAAGAAGCACAGCAGGCTATTGAAAAAGCAATTGCTATGGATGGAGCTGATAAAATGCCTGAAGTATGGAAAGCTCAAGCTGCCATTTACCAATTTATTGGTGAAAATGAGTTAGCTACTCGTCAAAAACTAGAAGTTGAAGCTCAACTTGCAGCTGGAGGAGATGCTACTAAAATGGCACCTGTTTCATTTACTTTTAAGAGTCCTGAAGCTCCAAAGCTAGCTTATGAAGCTTATGTAAAAGCATTTGAATTAACAGAAAAGAAAAGTAGCAAATCTAAAATTATCAAAGAAATAGAACTGACTTCTAGACATTGTAATGATATTGGTGTTGCTTGCTTTGAAAATAAAGATTATGCTAGTGCGTATAAATTGTTCAATGCATTAGTTGCCTCTAATGAAATGATAAAAGAAAATGGTGGAAAACCTTTATTGGATGATGCTGAAAAGGTAGAAAACATGACTTTTTATGCTGGATTAGCTGCTCAATATGGGGGAATGAATGATGAATCAATCGTTATTTTTAAAAAATTACATGCGGAAGGAAGTAAAAAAATTGAAGTATACGATGCATTATTTAAGGCAAATATTGGAAAAGATGATGCCGCAGCTCTTAAATATCTAGAAGAGGGGAGAGCTATTGACCCTGAAAACGTGAACCTTTTATTTTCCGAAATTAACTATTATTTGAAGAAAGGTCAATATGATATACTTGAAGGAAAATTACAAGAAGCAATGGATAAAGAGCCTAATAACGCAGGCTTAAGGGCGGTAATGGGAAATGTTTATAATGACTTTTATAAAAAAGAAAAGGATGCAGAAAAAGCTGCAGAATACTTTGATAAAGCTGAAGTTTACTATAAACAAGCTTTAGAAATTAATGATAAAAGTTTCGAAGCATTGTATAGCCTTGGAGAATTAAATTATAATCGTGCTGCTAGCTTGGTTGCTAAATATAATAATTTGCCATTAACTGCGACTCAAAGAGAAGCTGACACTTTAAAATCTGATTATTTAAATGCTTTTGATAAAGCTTTGCCATATTTTTTAAAAGCTGATGACATCAATGATAAGGATTTCAATACTGTTTTAGCTTTGAAAGAAATTTATGCTAAAAAAGATGATTTCGATACTTCTAATAAGTATAAAGAGAGATTAGAGAAATTGAAATAATTTCGATTCAAGAATGAACTAGATGACCCTGTGGGAATTCCTGCAGGGTTTTCTTTTAAGAAAAACATCCTCATAATTAATATTATGTTAAGTAGAAAGTGATTTTCAATGTATTATACTGAAAAAGGTTGACCGGTAAAAGTACCGATCAATGAAAAGAAAGAAGCCCTACTGTGTATGCCCAGCACAAAATTTAGTTTACAAATGAATTTTTATAAGATATTTGGAAGACTTACAAAGGACAAAAAAGAATTTTCATTAATCATTGATACAGAATTTTCAAAAGCAACAATTTGTTTCTTCGCTAATTCCTTAATTTTCTGTAAATAATTTAAATTTTTCTTTCTAAGAAAACTCACAAACTAAAACTTAAAATAGATTTTTCTTACAAAAAGGAAGTCATAAATGAAAAATGCCCTCCCCTATTTTGGTCTTGAAATAAAATTATGCTCCTCCAAAATCCCAAGCATCAATATGCTTAAGGAATATTTTTGTTAAATTTTCAGCATCAGAAATTCCTCTATGATGAATACCATCAAAATCAAATCCTTCTCGCTCTACAGCGGATTTCAAACCTATTGGCTTCTTTAATCTACGTAAATTTTGATATTGCTTTCTCAAGTCAATATGCCACTCACACCAATCATCTTCCAATTGATGCAAAGCACAATCACGTTCAAAAATAATTTTATCAAAATTTCCCCAGGAGCAAAGAAAATAATCCTCATCATAAATATTCCCCCAATCTTTAAATTCTTCGATTACACTTGGAAATGTTTTCGCTCGATTTACATCTTCTTGAGTTATTGAGGTAAGTTGTTTGCAAAATGGAGACAAGAAAGGATGCAAAACAGGTTTTACAAAACGATTATAACTTCCTAATTCTTCACCGAAACGATTCAAAAGGATTGCTCCTATTTCTATTGTTTCTTGTTCCCTATCCATCGTATTTCCTTCCCAACAAGTCGCCTCCAAATCATATATAATATAATTCACGTTTCTTTATTTTTATTTTCAATAACTCCTACCCTTTCTCTTTTAAAATCTTTTTTAACTCATTAAGTTCCTCATACAATCCATCAATTTTCTTTTCTAAATCTTGATTGTTATCCATTGTCATTTCGTCTACAAAAATTGCATTAGCCAAAGACATTCCAAAGATCCCTCCTATGAGAACGATCATAACGAAATAAAATCTAGTCAACCCTGCCATCCAATAACTATCTGGGTATGCACTTAATATCGATGAGGGTATCTCATTCCAGCCCTCAACAGTAAATAATTGAAAAATGGAATAAGCAGCTATTCCTGGGTTGCCAAAATACTCAGGGGCAATTTCTCCAAAAAAATGACAGGTAAAAAGAGCAAACATGAAATTTAAAAATGCTAAGACCACAATTACAAAAATAGAGGCTTTTAACGCTCTTCCAAGGCCAGCCAATATCATTGAAATTCTTGGGACAAATTTCATCAACTTAACTAACCTAATCATTCTAAATAATCTTAGAACTTTTAGTATTCCATAGTCATGAGCTGCGAAAAAAGGAACAAAAGTCATGAGAGATGGCAAACTGAAAACCACAATGATGAAATCAAAAAGATTCCATTTATCAGCAAAATAAGCTTTAGGTCTAAATGATCTTAACTTGACAATTGCTTCAATAACAAAAAGCAGTATAAACAAATGATCAATATTGACTAAGAGGTCATTAAGGTACTCGTGACTATGTATACTAGGAAAATACAGAAGACTAATTACAAAAGCATTAAAAGCAATGGCAATCATCATATTTTTCTCCGATAAGAAAAATCTCTTTAGCATCTTAGATTATAGTTTTTTATGATTTGTTATTAGTAAAATGCTGACTATCAGTTATTTATATTTTTTTGTTAATTTTGAACTTCTTCCAATTTATATTTCTTCCATTTTATAGCTTTTTCAAAACCATAATTATCAAGTCGATTATGATAAAAGAATAATACTTTAAAATCCTCACTAATTATCAATCCCTTTTTATTAAATTTTAAAGGTTGATCAGCATGATACGTTCCTAATTTTTTAATTCCTTCACGGATTAAATCCTCAATGTCCCATGAAATCTCGTCGGTTAATAATATCTCTCCTCTTTTTTCCTTTTCGAATAAAACCTCGCGAAGCTTATCTGTAGCATTTTTCATTTCATCCATTGGGAAAATATAATCTTCAGGAGGCAATCTTAAAATTGCATAGATATCAAGATTAGGATTTTGAGCAAGCAAAATATTGAATGCTACGTAAGCCACTAAGTGGCTACTTAAAACTAAATTATCTTTATAATATCTATCAAGGATTTTATTCCCTAATCTTCGTGTATATTCATTCTCTCTTTGTCTATCTTTCACCACCTCCCCATTTGTATAAAAGTATTCTTTTAGATCTACAATATTATTTTGGGCATCAAGACTATTTCCTTTTTTGTCAACATAGTTTCCTAAAACATCCAAAGGTTTGCCAAGCGTCAAATTAATATCAGAGCTTTCAGAAAAAGTATCCCAAATGAATTTCATCGTTTTTCTAAAACTATAGCTTTCATCTCTTGAAGCTTTGAAATACATTTCCTTCCCTGTATTTTTTAAATAACTTTCAATTAAAAATTTCCCTTCCAAAACAAAATGGTAACCCAAAATAACAGGAACTATAAATATTTTCTCTTCCTTCCCCGCTTGATAGTTACTCCTTTGGGCTTCCACAGCCGTCCCCATCATTCCTAATTTAAATTTATCCTCCATTGCTCCTGACCTTGATCGAGTACCTCCAGGAAAAAACAAACTACTTGTACCTCGCTCCAATGACTGTTTGGACATTACTTTAAGCGTCTCTAAATAAATTGGATTTTTCTTCCTACGATCAATTCTGTAAGCTCCCAATCTATTCATAAAATAAGCAGTATATCCTGTATTATATAAGTTCAATCCAGCTCCAAATGAACAAAAAGGTACCCCTACAATTTGATCCATAATATAACCAATCAAAATAGAATCTAGATTACTAAAATGGGTTGGAACATAGACTACAGTACCAATTCGTGTTAGTTCCCGAACTTCTTCAGCTGCACCATAAACTTTTAGTTTATCCGCGAGCTGATGCTTACTGCCCCAAAGTCTTCTAAAATTTCGACTAGAAGCAGTTTTCAAAAGTCTTCCAAAAAATACCCTCAAAAACTTCCTTGCAAACTGGAATGTCCCCTCATTAAATGTGGCAACAATCTCCTCTGAATATCGATGAATAATTTTTTCTAGAATCTTTAAGTTCGCTTTTTTGCTCTCTTCATCGTCATTATCTAAAATTAATTTTCGACTAATTTTACCCAAAAATGCTTTCTCATTTGGTGGGTCAACTTTCCATGGTTCTTCTTTAATTCTAATTCGCTCGCTATAAATTGTTTTAGCAATTAGCTTACTTATTTCTTCATTCGATTTATTCTTATATCTATCAAATACCTCTTGATTAATCGCCTTTATAAAATTCGCACGATCAGCATGAAGTTTATGGATATTCCAATCTTTGATATTAGGAAAGACATGAGGAAATGGCCCTTTATTTTTAATCATAATTAGAATTGTTCATTCAGCCCTTCAATAAAATTGAGTATTTCTTCTTGGCCAGTTTTTTTATTGGAAGAGGTAATGAATTGTTGTGGCAAGTCATTCCATGTTTTTAAAAGCTCGTCTTGAATAGCTTTGATATTTTTATTTCTACCTTCTTCTCCCCCTCTAATCCTATCAACTTTGGTATAAACAATTACAAATGGAATATGCATTTCGCCCAACCAATTGATAAATTCCATATCAATTTTTGTAGGTGGAATGTATGCATCAAGTAAAACGAAAGCACACATTAAATTTGAGCGATTCTGTAAAAAATTTGCTATCATTTTTTCCCAGGCTGCGCGCTTGGTTTTCGAAATCTTAGCATATCCATATCCCGGTAAATCAACTAAATTCCATTTTCCATTAATCTGAAAATAATTTATAGTTTGGGTTTTCCCTGGAGTATTTGATACTTTTGCTAACCCCTTTTTTCCTGTCAACATATTTATCAAAGATGATTTTCCAACATTGGATCGACCGATAAATGCATATTCTGGAAATTGCGGTTTAGGGCATTGATTTAAACTTGGAAAACTTCCAATAAATTCAGCGTACTTAATTTCTAAGCTCATTTCTCTCTTAATTTTTACAAATGTAAAAAAGGGTAATTAAAACCCCAAATTAAACAACATTCAATGATTAAGCTGTGTTTATTCTCTTTAAAGTTTGATAATATAGAAATAGTTTTATTTTTGGCTTTTAAAAAATTAAAATTTGGAAAAGATACAATTTGATTACGCAATTATTGGAGCTGGAGCAGCAGGTTTGCATCTCTGTCTTGCGTTTATTGAAGATGATTATTTTTCCAATAAGAAAATCCTTGTTTTAGAAAAAAGTGCTAAAACTGAGAATGACCGAACTTGGTGTTTTTGGGAAAAAGGAAAAGGAAAATGGGATCATTTGCTCCATCGGTCTTGGAAAAAAGGCTATTTCCATTGTGCCAAATATTCTAAGAACCTTGACTTAGAGGATTATAGCTATAAAATGATTCGTTCTTCCAGTTTTTATCAATTTGCAAAAGATCAAATCAAATCACATTCTAATTTTGAATGGAAAACAGAGGAGGTTTTATCTGTTGAAAATAACAATGGAACACCAACTATAACAACACAGTCATACACTTATCAATCCAAACATATTTTTGATAGTAGAATTGAAAATGATTTTTTTCAAAATAAAGATAGTTATATAAAATTGCTTCAACCCTTTAAGGGGTGGATTATCAAGACTGAAGAACCAACTTTTGACACTTCAAGTTTTGTGATGATGGACTTTAGACTACAATGGAAAGATCGAACAAGTTTTACTTATGTACTACCCTTGTCAGAGACGGAAGCAATGATTGAGTTTACTCTTTTCAATACCAAAACATTGAAAAGTCAAGATTATGATGAAAAATTAAAACAATACATTTCCGAAATTTTGAAAATAGAGAAATATGAAATTTTGGAGGAGGAAGAAGGAGTAATTCCTATGACTGATTTTCCATTTCATAAAAGTAATAACAATACTCTTACAAAAATTGGAACTGCTGGAGGTTGGGTAAAACCCTCAAGTGGTTATGCGTTCAAAAACTGTGAAAAATACGCTTCTTTAGTTGTCGAAAATATAAAAGCTAATCGATTACCATCACATCAATTATTCAAAAAAAGATATAGGTGGTATGACAGTATCATGCTTAATATTTTGTGGCATAAAAATGAATTAGGGACATCCCTATTTGCCGATAT
>CAZMBP010000147.1:0-140765 GCA_964564545.1 uncultured Saprospiraceae bacterium | reverse complement strand
CCTTCTGTTTTTAACTTTTTGTAATTATTATGTACAGAAAAAAATTGATAACCAGATAATGAATACATTAGAATAAAACTTAACAATAAGAGTTTGGGATAGTTGATTCTATTCACTTTTTCCTTTTTTCTTTTTTATGGTGTACAACGTCCCCGCATACCCGTCGTTCCCAGTTTTTGCTGGGAATGAACGGGTATGCATTGTTCGGTGCTGCTTTCTTTTTTTATTAATTTAATTTTCTTTATTTAAAAAATAATTTTTTGTCTAAACAGGAAATAATGACTCCACCTTTATCATCTAAAAATATAGAATTTATAAATGGTCTAATAATATTTGATGATTCCTTTGTGAAATTATACTTTGATAAATCAACTTTTTTGAAAAGAACATATTCCTCTTTAATCTTTTTGAAAATTATTAAAGGAATTTCTGTTTTTGAATTTGAGCGAGTAAATCCTCCAAAGAACTTTCCTTTTATATCACTTGATATGAATATGAACTGAGAAGGAAATGTATGTATTATGAATGTAGTATCTTTTTTAAGAGAAAAATGTGAAATAGATAATCTATTATTTATAACAATATCATTCTCATTAAATAAAACAATTTTGGAATAACTCGATAACTCCTTTTCCCAAATTTTTTGTCCAGAATCACCTTTTAAAATTAGAACTTTAGCATGTGGATAACCGTCAGATGCGGAGACTGCTATAATTTCATTTGCTCTAATTTGAATACTTATTCTTGAATGCATTCTGCTAGATATGGCTAATTTTTGTTCCCATTGCAAAACCCCGTTTAGATTATATTTTGTAAGTAATAGTGAATCTGAAATAAGCGATTTCTTTGTAATATAAAAATCCCCATTATCTGAAATGGTATAACCTCCACCAAAAGTTGAAGTGAATATAGTAGAATCAATCTTTATTAAATTACCTTTTAAATCATAAATTTTAAAACCTCGAATTGAGCATGGATTACCTCCACAATCTGCGGGAAGGGGATTCCTTCCAAAAGTATATATTCTATTTGCTTCCTTATTAACATTTGCATAAAGAAACATATCGAAACTAAAATCAACATCATCAATTTTAAAATCTACCATTAATCCTTTCTCTGAATAAAAAGTATTGAGTTCAGATACAAAATTTCCTTTGTAGTCAAGTAAAGCAAAACCTGGTTTGTAATACTTGTCTTTAATTTTTTCTTCTTTAATAAATTTTAATTCTTCAACCTCTTGAGCAAATAGCAAAAACTGACAAGTAATTATGAAAAATAGAATTAATGTGTCTTTTTTATTCATAGCTTTTTTTTATAAAACTTAAGTTTCAAATTTATAGGAATGCTTTATTTTATTTTTTTAGTTGCACCGAACTTGTTAATATACGCCACTATGGCGTATATATTCCATATAGGTTTTTTGAAATATTTTTAAGGCTTAAATTGTAATTCATTGATAATGAATTATTTATAAGAGTAGGGGGTGGTAAAGGATTCGACATATTATAAAAAATTATAGGTTGAAACGTATTTAATTTAATCATCTTTGTTTCGCTTTGTATCCTTGATTATATCTAATGGACTTCGTAGTTTTTTCAAAGCATTAGAGGATATATGCAAATATTTTTCTGTTGTTTTGATCGAGCCATGACCTAATGCTTCTTGCAATAGTGCGGTGCTAAATCCATTTTCAATGCAATGTGTAGCGTAACTATGCCTTAACGTATGTACAGTTCCAAAAGCAAAAACTTTTGATGTTTTCAGGGCATTTTGAAATACATTCTGAACGCTACGCTTAGAATATTGTCCCCCAGATTGGCCTTCTAAAAGCCAATAGTCAGGAGAATACTGTTTTTTATAAGAAGCAAGGTAAGGAATAACTTCCTCCGCTAAGGTAACAAATCTATCTTTTTTTCCTTTACCATCTTTAATAAATATTACGCGCCTGCCTAAAGAAATATCCCTGACTCTAATATTAACTACTTCACTTAATCGTAATCCTGCTGAGTAAATAAGAAGTAGAATAAGTTTGTGTTTTAAATTCTTTGGAGCTTCTATCAGTCTAATGACTTCTTCCTGTGAGAATACATTGGGTAAATGTTTCGGTTTTTTTGGTCTAAATATCTCTATTTTTGAAGGGGGAAGTTTGAGTACTTTTTCCCAATAAGCTTTTACCGAATTGATGATTGAATTTTGAGTCGAAACAGATATCTTTTTATATTTTATTTGATATAAAATATATTGTTGAACTTGTTCTGTAGAAATGTTTTTAGGCTCTATTTCTTTGAAGAAAATAAAAACCGATGCTAGGTGATATTTATACGATTTTATAGTTGAGTGGCTCAACCGTTTTAAGGTCAATTGTTCTATCAAACTGGAGATCGCAGATTTTTGAGTTTCATTTAGTGAGTCATTTGCTTTGGTTTTTATAGCCACACTATATTCCTTTTTTTTAAAACGATAAGTATATTCTTCAGGAATTTCTGCATTTATTTCAAAATTAAATTGGATGTTTTTTAACCCAATGTGCTTTTTTAAAACTCGATAACTTTGTTTTACATTTGGGATTTTCCAACAAGCCTTTTCCATATACCAACTTCGTCCATTTATATTTTGTAAAACATTTATCCATCCTTTTTTATCAGAAGGTACAAATACCTCTAACCATTTTAAATCCTTCTTTCGAATGATTACTTTTTCTCCGATTACCTTTTTTCGTATTTCATTACCAAATTGATAATCTACTATTTTAACTTTCAATCGTTTTTGAGAGGAAGATTTTTCTTTAACATTAGTTGGATTAGGAGGAGAGGATTCTTTCTTTTTTGCAAAAATTAACTGATTATCTCCAAAAACCATTCGCAAGTTTTCAAATGATTCTTTGGAATAGGGTAGATGCCAACACATTTTAGTTTGACTCCACTTTCTTCCTTCGATAGATTTAACCTTTCGAATTAATTCAGCATTCTTCTTAAACTGGATTCTTATCCGCGGTTCTCCGCGGTGAGTAATTTTAGAGACGTTTATCATTTTAGCTTAGTTTTTCTTCTAAAAAAAACTGGTTGAGACTGTTTTGAAAATTAGAGACGTGTTTCAAAACAGTTTCTTTGACAAGATACTTTTTATAAAATACTTTTTAGAAAACTGAACCAAAAATTTTATCAATTTGACAAAAAAAAAGCCCTGCTTCCAAAATTTTGGAAGCAGGGCTTTTCATATATGGTGCTTTAAAATAATTAGTTTTTGGAATTATTTTACAAGCGAGAGTTATTTTAATAGGCAATAAAAACAGCGCCTGATAACTTTGTATCGAAAGCATCATTTAATTCTACCATAAAGAAATAAGTACCTTGAGGTAAACGAGCTTCATTCCAACTTCCGCCCCAATCATTCTGATAATTTTCACCCTCAAAAACTAAATTACCCCATCGGTTAAAAACTCTAACCTTATGCGCAGGATATCCTTCTATTCCTCTTATCGTAAAAAAATCATTCACATCATCTCCATTAGGTGAAAATCCATTGTAAACAAAAACCGATTCGCACTCTACATAAATAGATACAGTAGCTTGAACGCAACCCACTAAATTGCAAATTTGATATGTGAAGTTATCATTTCCACAACTTCCTTCGTCTGGAATGTAAGAGTAATTTCCTAATGAATCTAATGATAAAATTCCACTAGATGGGGAGCTAATTATTGAAATAGTATCTGCTAAATCAAAACTGTCATTGGCCAAAAAATCTATCAAAAAAGGAGCGCCAAAAGCAGTTGTATCTGTATCATCTATGGCTATTGGTAATCCAGCATCTCCGGCACCTATTACTATATTAAAACAAGTCGTATCACATCCACCTTGATTATCACAAATGGTGACACAGGCAATTTCACTTCCTGAAACTGTGCTATTTATATCCAAACAAAAATCCACCGTATCTAAAACAATCGAGGTCAGGGTAGGAGCAACAGAAATAGAATAATTATTGACCGTACCAAATAATTCGGTAGAATCAATACAGAAATATTGTGAATCATCTTCTTCTAAAACAACATCAATAGTATCAGTCTGAGGATCTATTACATTGAAAGAAATAAATGTAGTATCACAATATCCTAAATCATCACAGGCCATTAAGCATAATTGCTGCGAGCCGCCTACTAAGGTTTCCCAATCGACACAAACATCATCTGGAAAAATATCTAATCCCATTCCGCTATCCTCACATACATTTTCAAGAGAAGCAAAATTGCCAATCAAGTCACTTGTATCTACACAGACACTTCCTGAAATATTAATATAAGTGGTTAAGGATAAATAATCATTTCCCAAACAAGCGACGGTAACCAAAACTGAATCAATACAAGCTGTTGCCGTATCGACTAGAGTGATCAAATGTGCTCCTTGATCTAAAAAGATTTCACTCCCAAGAGGTGTCAAACTATAATTGGCTCCTAAGATGGAAGTAGAATTAGTTATACCTGGTTTGGAGGCAATCAGAGAACCATAAAAATTATCGCTAAATCCTCCCAAAATCGTAAATGGTACATCAAGATCAAATTCCCAAATACCTAAAGTATCCCAAAGATTCATAGAATCCAGTAGACTTTGCATGTCTGGAAATTCTCCAGAATATTCAATTCCGTTGATTGTCCATGAGTCCAAGAAATATGGTCCAAGGGCACCTTGACCGAATAAATTATTATAGCTGTAAGCTACAGTTGTATCCATATTACAACCAGCTTCACCATTACCATAAAGGACTCCATTGTCATATATTTCAAGTGTATTGTATAGGTCAAAACTGATAGGAAGACAAACTGCCGCCATAGCTCCACAATCTGAAATACTTGCATTGATAAATTCTGGTTCGACTAAAGTGTCACAGGCAAAAAATAAGGGAGAAGAAAGAGTATTGAGAAAAATATGTACTGTATCACAGTTAGATAAGTCATCACAAATTTCAAAGCAACCTTCAGAATCTCCTAATTCCAAACCAAAATAATTGATACATCCAGAAGATACATCTGTTGAAATCGAAAAATTGGCAAAATCTCCACTTAGATTTGGACAAAGATTATTTATGGTTTGAATAGTTCCAGGAAAGGAATTGATATCTACACAGCTTGTTCCAAATTGACCTGTAGGAATAGACGTATAAATTGAATCAGTAGTGGCAAAAGATATATTTGAGAAAAAGCAAAAGAAAGTCATTGCAATAAATAACGATGAAAGTTTTTGCTGGGGGAAAATCCGCTTCATGCTGTCCGTTTTTATAAAATGTTTGTTAAGAATTATAGTTAAATCGTCTATTTTTTTGGAGGACAAGTGTTATTATTAATACCTATAATGTAGGAATCCAAAAACTATGCTAAATAATCATAAGTTATAAACATTTGGTTTTTACGCCTTTATATATTGTTTGTTTCTGTTATTTAAGTTTAATTAAATGAAGTTGTTTAAAAAGTCGTGCTGAAATCGAGCGGAAAGGCTTGTGGTTATTGGTGAAGCTCTTTTTGAGTTTCGTAGCCTTAGCAACATATTTATTGGATGAATTTTTGCTCATTCGATAAAACTCAAACCATCTGCATTTCTAGCTGATTTATTAATTTTGACGGCGTGGGTAAGATTTGGAAACTTTGAAAATTGGTGAGATTAACAATTCATTTAATTTTTCAGATTTGGAAAAAAAATCAATTATTTTAATTTTGTGACTAAATTCAAATTAGCATGATGTTTATGTTTTTCGTAAACATTTCGAAATGTTCAAACTGAATTTTATTTATCAAAGATTTTATTCAAAATAAGGTTGAACGCCCCCATAAATCGTTCAACATCAAATAAATTTTAAACATTCATTTTTCAAAAAATAATAATTTAATCGTATGAAAAATTTTATTTTACTAATGACAACTGTTTTGTTTTTCGCTTGTGGAGAATCAGCCGAACCTGTAGCAACTGTAGCTACCACAGGTGATTTTACAGGTTATGAAATAACAAAAATTGCTGGGTCTGAAATTGAAAAAGCCACTAAAAAAAATGGACAAACTGGGCAATTGGTTGAAGATGGTTTTATTTTAAATGGAAAAAAAACCGGTACTTGGACGACTTATCATCCAAATGATAATTTGACCGTTTATACCGTTACTAATTATGTAGATGGCAAAAGAGAAGGATTGTATCTTGAAGCGGAAAAAAATAATAGAGTAAAAGCTATTGGTTCATTTTCTAATGATGTAAAAGATGGAAAATGGATAACGTACAATTTCTCAAGGAGAGAAATTGAGCAAGATTTTAAAAATGGAAAACTTCATGGCTTCAGTACTACTTTTTATAAAACTGGAAAAGATGGTCAGAAGAAGGAGGAGATTGAATTTGCTAATGGAGTTCAAAATGGCGTTTATAGATATTACAAAGAGGATGGAACCGTTTCAATTGATTACGTTTATAAGAACGGCGAGATCGTAGAGAGAAGAAAGCAAGGGTAAGTTAATAATTAATGATAAACGGTTAATACCAAGTGGTATTAACCGTTTATCATTATTAGTTTACCATTATTTTTTCGTGATCATTACTTTTGCCTGGTAATCTCTTTTACCATTATTTTCAGCAGAAGGATAAGGGTAGAGGTAGAATAATTGGATAGTATACCCTTGTGCGGTGGTAGTGCTTCCACACTTTCCAGTCTCGTCTTCGCAGAGTCCTTTTGCTTCAAGTGTGATGGCCGAAACTGCGTCATCAATAGCAAAGTCCATACTTATTTTTGCCTTTCCTGCTTGAATGCAATCTGTGCCTTTTGGACATCTTCCTTCCTGCACATTCGACATTAATAAATTGATTTTTTCCGATCCAATTTGGATGGATTGATTCAACGGAACCATGATGGTTTCCCCTAAATTATAAGTAGGCTGATTACTTACTCTAGGGCAAGCGGAAAATAAGACAATGCAAAATCCAAGGAGAGTCAAAAATTTCATATTGGGAGTATTTTAAGTTTTTAAAAAAAATCTAGATTTTTTATTCCAAAGGTAAAGGCACCAAAAATAAATAGCATTAACAATGATAATACAATGACTAGAATTACGCTAGTCACACCAAACATAATCCCATTTTTTCTAGTTTTTTCATTGTACGTGAAAAATTTATTTCCATCAATATCAGTATTTTTATCTTTCCAATAATGTAAACTCAAACCTACAATTCCGATAATAAAAAAGATACTGAAAAATAGACTTGCGGCTATTAAAGTTAAATAGAAGAGCAACATCCAACCTGTATTTTCATCTTTCCCTTTTTGCAATTCATTTAATCTTTCTTGCTTCATTTCTACTAGGGCAGAAGGGTCAATTGGAATACCTCGGCGCTTTAATAATTCTTTGGTAATGGTGATATCTTCGATGGAAGATTCATCTGGTTTTCTTAAAATCGCCAACAATTCATGATCCGTAAAATCATTTAAATAGTGTTCATGAAAGTCTGCTGCATTTTTTAAAACTTCATTTTCAATTATTGAATTGACTCTAGCAATATCACTTCGTAAAATTTTTAAAACAAACTTTGGATAATTTGGGCTACCAACGATGGCTTCCGTAATCAACGTTTCGGAGCCATCAAATTTATAGGGAATTTCATTTTCTTTTAAAAGGTCAATAAAAGGAAGAGCATCTTCTTGAAACTGAAAACTTCGATAAAATTCGAATTTGTCCTCTTCCAAATTTTCAATCAAATGACCATCGAGAGTTTTATCCATGTTTGAAAAAGTTATGTAATTTCTGATTTAAAAGTTCAATAACAATAATAACGAAAAAAATGGAATGAAAAGAATTAAAATTGGTTAGCGCTATTGACCCCAATTCTTTACTCCATTATAAATGCTGAAGGTTCTTAAAAAAAAATTGTTTAATAGTTAGTTCTTTATAAAAAAAAAGCATCCCGAATTTCCAATTTGAAAATTCGGGATGACTTACTTTTTATCACTATTATTTTTAAACAGAAATTATTTAGGATCAAGGATATGGTTGATTCTTTCTACTAAATCTTCCATGTGATACTTCGTAAAAGTATCGGTTGATTTTGGAATTGCGCCCTGAAGTTCTGTTTTCAGAACTTTAAGATTCCCTCTACAAATAGCTTTTGCATTGGTCTGATCAAACCTTTTATCTTCCATCTTCATGATGTCTGCCATTTTATTGACATACGCTCTTTGCAAGTTTCTGCGGAAACCATCAATATTTTGAGCAGTATAAACTTCTCTAAAAATGGCACTTTTGGAATAAGAGAAAACATCTAATAAAGTGAAAACCTCAAAAGGTTTTCTAGCCATTGCTTCCGCTTCGTCCAATCTTCTCAATCTTTGAGAATCAAACAATTGATTTAAAACGCTGCCTTGTAATCGACTGATTCTATCGGTTACACCAGAAGGAGTAATTTTATCTAAAATATCTTTATCCAGTAACCAAGTAGGAGTTTGCCATACTTGTTCATCCATATACTTCATGGCTGTCATTTGATGGTCTTTGGATACTGGAATAAAAACAGGTCCATTTTGCTCGGTTGTTTTTGACATTTGAATAACTCCACCAATATTTGTTACGACGTGTCGATTATATTTTCCCATTTGTCCGTATACGGCATTGTACATTTCTGCCAATTGATCATAGTCATTTCCTTCTCCTGCTTCCTCTGACCATTGGATTAATTTAGGGACGATTCGTTTTAGATTTTCGATACCTAAGTTTCCAGATTCGATTGCATTATCTCCAAGATCTTCTGTCTGAGCCGTTGGGTCAAATGTGTTTCTTTTTTGACTTCCAAATCGGTAGGCTGGATTATCTGCTCGTTCTTTTATCCATTTGTTTAAAGTAGCTCGTTCTTCTTCTGCTGACTTAGCATTTGGTATTAATTTATACCCATAGATGATTGACCAAACATCATATTCACCGATCATTGGGTAAAAATTAGTTACTCCATCTCCTGGTTGAGCTACGTGATTGAATCGAGCATAATCCATGATCGAAGGTGCTGTTCCATGAGTAGCAGTAAACGTTGGAGAACGTAAAGAGTCAATAGGGTAGGCAACACTAGAACCCATATTGTGAGGTAACCCTAAAGTATGTCCAACTTCATGGGCTGCTACAAATCGAATTAATTGTCCCATTAATTCATCACTGAATTTAACTTTTTGAGCAGCAGGATTAGCAGCTGCAGTTTGAGTCATAAACCAGTTTCTCAACAACTTTTGAATGTTGTGATACCAAATTATATCACTCTCTAAAATTTCACCAGTTCGTGGATCATGAACATGAGGCCCCATGGCATTTTGAATATCAGTAGAAACATATCTTAATGTAGAATAACGGGTATCCTCTGGACTCCAATCAGGATTTTCTTCAGCTGTTGGAGCAATTTTTCCAACAATAGCTTCCTTGAAACCTGCTGCTTCAAAAGCTGGTTGCCAGTCATTAATTCCTTGCTGTATGTATGGAACCCATTTTGAAGGAGTAGCAGGATCGATATAGTATACAATTTGTTTTTTCGGAGTAACAATTTCACCTCTTTTGTAGGCTTCCATATCTGTTGGTTCCAATCTCCATCGAGTGATATATTGTTTGGTTTCTGTAAAATGAGACTCTGAACTATAATCAGTTTGGCGAATAGAAAAATATCCAACACGTTCATCATAATACCGAGATTGCATAGGTTCATCTGGAAGAACGATGAAAGATTGATTCATCTCAATCGACATCGTTTGAGTGATATTGTTATCAGGTAATTTATCTCCTCTGTAAGTTAAAACGTGTCGAACTTCAACATTTTGAGGGAAAGCTTTCATGCTGGAAATCATACTTCGTTTAGAATCTAATCCTTTGATTCCAAATCGTTTTCTTTGACCAGAACTTACTGCTCCAATCATCGGAACATCCTTCGTGAAAAACGGACTGACTTCAAAAACATAGGCAGAAGAATCTTTATTGTAAGCTGCTAAATCAAAGGTGGCTACGATTGGTTCAAAATTATTATTTCTCACTGATTCATAAATTGGATCATCTTCACTCGCAACACTATTATAACTTACAGATCGCAAAAGGATTTGGTCATCCTTTTTTTGCCAACGAATGACTTGTTGTGGTCGAGACTTTACACCAGCTCCTCCAAAGTTTAAGTTTTTAACGAAACCTGATATTCGACTGACAACTAAAATTTCTTTTTCTAAAATGTCTTTTGAAATTTCAAAATAGTTTTTACTTCCCACCTTGTGTACAGTAAAAAGTCCTTCATCCGAAATTGCTTTTTTAGTGATGACTTCATCGTAAGGTTTTACTTTGCTGTCTTTGTTTTTTTTCTTTGGTTTAGTAGTGGTAGGTTTTTTCTTATTTTTTTTTCTTTTAAAAATTTGAGCATCAGAATTGGGCACAAATAATAAAAGTGCAAATGATGTCAATAAGAAATGAATTATGTGTTTTTTCATTATGTTATGTTAAATTTTAAATTGATCAATAAAAATGTGGTTTAAATTATTTGGTTCGGTTCTGACAATTTGCGAATATAGGCAGTTTGACTTATTAAATAAAAAATAAGATGTATTTTTAGTTAATCGATTTTGTTGTTCATCAATAACCTTTTGTT
Source organism: uncultured Saprospiraceae bacterium (assembly GCA_964564545.1). Classification (GTDB taxonomy): domain Bacteria; phylum Bacteroidota; class Bacteroidia; order Chitinophagales; family Saprospiraceae; genus CAJQQY01. The sequence continues at coordinate 130,140 of CAZMBP010000147.1, read as the reverse complement.
CGTCGAAAGTTTTTTTTTGGATTATATTAAGTTGCCCAATTTTAAAGAAAAAAATTATGAAAGCAATCTACACCTTCTACCTATTGTTTTTTTCCCTTTCATGTTTTTCTCAAAATGTAAATCTTGATGTTGAATCATTTCGGGTGTCAGGAGATGCTGTTCGTATAGGAGAGCAATGTTATAGATTAACCACAGAAAGGGAATGGCAAAGTGGTTCCATTTGGTACAAGAATCCAATTAATCTAAATGATCCATTTGAAATGGAAATTGATTTAAAATTTGGTTGCTACGATGAAGGAGCAGATGGAATTGTTTTTATTTTTCATGATAGACTAAGAACAGGAATGCCAGGAGAAGGTATGGGATTTGGAAAACTTCGACCTTCACTTGGAATAGAAATGGATACTTATCAAAATCATCATCGAGGCGATCCAGAGTACGATCATATGGCTATCATGACGAATGGAAGTTTGAATCATCATTCTGGTTCATTGCAACCAATACCCATTCTTGCTAATCGAAAAAACATAGAGGATTGCAAACTTCATCGAATGAAGGTTATTTGGAATCCTATCTTAAAAGAACTCCAAATTATTATTGACAATAACTTAAGGATTAAGAAACGAATAGATATCGTTGGAAAAATATTCAAAGGAAATCCTAATGTTTTTTGGGGATTTTCGGCAGCGACTGGAGGGTCTCATAATTTGCAAGAAGTTTGTTTAGAAAAATTAAAGTTTACAGAAGTGGCTGTTTTTGATAAAAAAACTAAAGCTCAACTTTTGGATGGAGAAATTTATTCTTTGAAAAATGTAGACTTTACTTCAGGGAATTCTACTTTGCAAACTGATGATTTAAAAGAACTCAATCGGTTAGTTAATTTACTGAATGAAAATAAGCAAATGAATATTTTTATTTATGGTCATACGGATAGTTCTGGAGATGCCAAAGTCAATAAACGATTGTCGCAAAGAAGAGCAGATGAAGTCGCCAAATATCTTAGGCAGAATGGAATTGATAAAAAAAGAATAAATACAAAAGGTTATGGGGAAAGTTTTCCGAAAGAAAATAATGGAACGATAGAAGGAAGGAAATTAAATAGGAGAGTGGATGTTTATTTGGTCAGGCCAAGGGCGTGATTTTTTTTAAATTGATTTTGAAATTTATAAATCCGTGCCACGGTTATTGAACTGTGACACGGAAGTTCTTTTTTAATAACTCATTTTAACAATCTTTTCTACATCTTCAGGAGCAAGAGTTCGGTGTTCACCTAATCCCTTCCAACCTCGATCAACAAATCTTTTTGCAATCGTTTCAGCAGTTCCTTCGTAATTTTCTGTGTATTCTTTTAAGGTAGTTTTGATGTCTATTGAGTGAAGGAATTCTTCTGTTTTTGCAATAGCAGCTTTAGCTTTTTCTTCCACAGTTCCTTCTGTAATATTCCAAACACGCTCTCCGTATTGTGCCAATTTTTCCTTCTTAGATTCTAAGTTATATCGGTAATGACTTGGCGCAATGATCGCTAAAGTTCTAGCATGATCGATACCATAAAGTGCTGTCAATTCATGTCCCATCATATGAACCGCCCAGTCAGTTGGAACGCCTAATTGAATCAGACCATTTAATGCCATCGTACATGACCACATGAAATTAGAAGCTGCTTCATAGTCGGTTGGATCAGCAATAATTCTAGGAGCAATCTCGATCAAAGTTTGTAAAATCCCTTCTGCAATTCTATCTTGTAAAAATGCTCCTGCTGGGTATGTCATGTATTGTTCCAACACATGTGAGTAGGCATCAAAAACTCCATTGGCTAATTGTCGCTTAGGAATAGAATGGACCACCTGAGGATCTAAAATCGAAAATTGAGGAAACAAACCTGGTCCACCCATTGATCTTTTTTCCTTGATGGATTCCCGAGTAATTACTGATCCAGAATTCATTTCAGAACCTGTCGCAGGCAAAGTCAAAACTGTTCCAAATGGCATGCCTTTGAAAGTTCGAATTGATTTTGCTAAAATATCCCAAGGATCATCACCTTCATAATATGCAGCCGCTGAGATAAATTTTACACCGTCAATAACAGAACCACCACCTACTGCTAACAAATAATTTACATTTTCTTTTTTGATGATTTCTAAAGCGTTCATCAAAATATCATATTCTGGATTGGCAGGAATACCGCCAAATTCAATTACTTCAAATCCTTCTAATGCTGATTTTACTTGGTCATAAATTCCATTTCGTTTGATACTTCCACCTCCGTAGAGCATCATGATCTTAGCATCTTTTGGGAGTTCTTTTGAGAGTTGAGGAATGGTGTCTTTTCCAAAAATGATTTTAGTTGGGTTTTTAAACTTAAAATTCTTCATTCTATTTTTTTGATTTTAATTTTTTTGAACTATGGTTGAACGGCAAATAAACAAACTAATTTTGGTTTAGTTGAGCAAAATGAAAAAGGGTTTTAAAATTTTTTAAAACCCTTTTTTTCTAATATTCGGTAGTATTCTTATTAACGAATCTCCTTAAAGAAATCAATCAATTCATTAATAGCATTTTTCGTAGTTTCCAAATCTCTTTGTTTTTTAGCTGGTTTAGCTTTTTCGAGATCAACTAATCCATTTAAAATAAATTCCATTTGTAAAACTTCAGAAGCAATATGTCTAGGAGAACCACCACCCATTTTCCATGCTTGACTGTAAAGTGTTTTAATGGTTGTAACAATGCTTTTACGTTTCTTTTTATTAGCTAGTTTTTTTGACTTGGAGTCTCCAATTTCATCAATATAAAAAAGTAACTCAGCTTGCTTTAAATTGACTGGTTTGATGATGTCCCAAAACTCATCATGATCTTTTTTGTTAGCAGCCAATTCTTCCATTATTTTCTCTAAATGGGTTAAGGCATTTTTCTCAAACGCTGCATCCATTTCAACTAATCGTTTAGGATCTTCAATAAGTTTTTCTGCAATGATCCATCCTGTCAAAGAATATATTTGCTGATCGATTTCATAAGCCATTCGGTAATTATCGGCAGAAATTCCAATTGCTTCTTGTTGTTGTTGTATTTTATCAACAATTAAGAATTTCCTTTTTTGGATACTTGCCAAAAGGTTATGTCGCTCAGAAGTTGATCCCATTTCAATAAGGCTATTCATTCTTTTAGAGGTTGCATTCAACTCATTTTGAAGGAATTCTTTATCTGTATTAGGTGGCATTTTTTTGAGCACTTTTATATTGCAGTTACACCAAAGTTCTAAAGCTTTAACGGAGAAATTTGCATCTTTTTCTTGGAATAATAATTTGAATTTTTCCAAAGCCAAATCGTATTCTTGAAGTTCGGCTAATGCTCGAATTTCTAATTCAGTTACAGTCGCATTTCGCAATCCTGACTCATCAATTCCCCTAGAAATGAGATGTAGTTTTTCCATGAAATTAAAGTCTCGCTTACGACTAGATTTAGTATCATCGATAAAGTTCTCAAGATCAATGAGGATTTCTTTTTCTAAAATATAATGATATTCTGCGCCTTGCTTTTGCGTCTTTTTAGTCAATTGATAATATTGATCTCCATAGCATTGGTAGGCTCCCCAAGTGTTGGTTCGAGGGAATTCATGGAAGCAGGCTCTTCTTGCCGCTTTTACTGATTGAGCAAAGTTTTCACCTGCTAGCATTTTGTCATAAAATACTTCGGCGAATCTTTTGGCTGCAGAATCATCAACTGCCCAACCAGCGACTACAACTGCTTTGGCACCATTCTCAATAAATTGAACTCCGATGTTCGCCGCTAATTTATGTTTTCCTCTGAAGTACTCTTCCTTGTCTGCATTCACGTCTCCCATGTAGCAACTATTGATAAAAACTAACTCTGGCGTGCTGCTAATTTGATTAATTTCGGCAGCAGTCAAAACGATATTGTTGGATAGCAATATTCCTGTTTTTTTGTCTTCTCCATAATCAATTACACCATGGCTAGCGATGTGAATTATTTTATATTCATCATATAGCTTCTTGAAAATCTCTTTGAATGGTTCTTTGATTCGAGGAGTTGTATCATATCCATGATTTGTCAAAAGAGTGTCGACCATTTTTGCCTCCACAGCTGCTTCTGGTAATTGCGGTACTCCTGATTTTTTTTCTAAAACAGGATCACCAATAATTAGCGCAGTATTTTTTACCACAGGTTTGATCATTTTTCGACTATGCGTAGTCGCAAGTTGTCTAATCATTCCAGCCGAAACCACAATTGGCATTTCTAAATTTTCGTCATAATTCAATAACTCCCAAGGGTAACTTGCGGTCTTGTGATCTAAGATTAATAAAATGTTTTGTTGATTTCTAAATGAAATTTTAAACTCGTTTGGAATCAATAATTCGAAAACAGCTTTAGTTAATTCTCGATCCCAATTAGTTTGTTTTTTATTATCATCTAGCAATGCGTCAATGATATGAAGATTGGCATATGACTCATTGAGTTCTACCATTGCTCTGCCAGAAGAAGCACTAAAGGCAAGATATTTTAAATTCCTAATTGGATCCTTTTTAATGGTTGCAGTAATTCTTCTCCACCATTCTTTTTGACTATTCAAAGGAAGGAATGACCTTGCACCGTCAACTCTTTCGAGAGGATGAACTAAATCGATATTATAAAAGCTATTCCTTTTTTGAATTTGATTGACGGTGAAATAAGTTTCATCCGCTTTGTCTTTATACAATTCAATAAACTCTATTTCACCAATGATGGGTAAATTCGTTCCCATGTTTTGCACTTTTTTATTGGCATTGATGATACCTTCTAAAATGGCATTGATAGAATTATTGAGGGATAAGTTGGCGTAATTACTTCCTACCAAAAGGGTAGAGATTCCTACTTTGTCATTTCTAGTTTTATTGTTCTCTTTGCAAACCGAAAGTAGATATTCCAAACAGCCAAGTTCAATCGTCTCACTCAAAAGGAAAGGCGTCAAATTTTCAACAGAACCCAGTCCAACGACAACGACTCCAATATCATGCATTTCATCTTCCAAGTGAACTAAATTGGTTCCGATATCTCCAGGATATAATCCAAATTCTTCTCTTTCAGACAGCTTATGATTTAACATATTGTCAATCACATATTCTGCACTAACGATTCCATCATCCTTAAAATGACCCACTAAAATCGGGTAAGTAGAGTAGCGGAGGTGACCATTTTTGACGGTAACTTTTACTTCTGTTTTTGTCTCCTTATTTTTAGTTTGATATATCGGATCGTTACTTAATCCTAAAATATTTTTGGCTAAAATATTTACATCATTAGAAAGTACTTCTTGATTCTCAACTAAAACAGCACTTTCGGCGGCGCGTGAAGTAGGACGTTTATTAGGTAAGCGATTAGTAGTTCCGTTCGCTAAGATATCTTTGATTGCTTCGAAGCGATTTTGGTCATTGGCCAATTCTCCATGAATGGTATCAGCATAGAAAATTTGATGACTTTCTAATTGTTTTGGAATCCCAGTATCCCACGTAACTGCTCCATCACCTTCACCGGTAGCTTCGAAAACTAACTCGTAATCTTTTTGAGTGAAAAGACCTGGTTGAGAAATTCCAGCTTTAAGTTGAGTGGTATCTTTTTCATTTAAAATGGCACCATATTGATCTCGACAAACAAAATTAGATAGTGTTCGATCATCTTTACCAGCGATATAGAACACTTTGTCTAATCTCCAATTTTTGAACTGGTGGAATTTCTTTTTATATGCTTTGAAGTCATTCAAATCTTTCTGATCAGGCAAAGCCCAAAGCGAATCGTCAGTTACATATTGAAGTGTTTTCCATAATTCTAAATCACTAAAGTCGTGGGAGTCTTCATAAATTGGAAGTAATTGCAACAGTCCAGAATAGCGAACAAATACTTCCAACAATTCTTTCCGACTTTGAAAAATTGCTAATCGACTTACACTTTTTATTTGCCCACCAATACCAGTAATAATTTCAGGAATTCCATAAGAACCTTGCCATGGTGTTCCTAAAAGGATACATTTAAAACTAGGAATGGCATTTAGTTTATCCCATGTTTTAGGATGATTCATCATCATATCTCGAGTCACCAATCCACCCATCGAATGTGCAATGATGTGAATAGATTGACCGGTCGGTAATAGTTCTTTATTAATTTTATCAGCTAATAATTTTCCAGAATCGGAAAGCGATTTTCGCCAATCATAAGGGAAAACTAAAACATCATATTTGTCATCAAGATCATTGACTAATTTTCCGTAGGCTGTTCCAACTACTGATTTTGCTGACACATTTTTATTGTTCATGTGTAGCTTGGTCAATTGACCACCTGCCATTTTTAGGTAGTCAATCCAAATTTCAGAATCACCCTCCGACAAGTTCGACCCCATAATTCCTGGAATCAAAATTACGATTGGTTTATCACCTGAAACAGGAGATGGTTCAATACTTCCACCTGGAAGAATGGTAGAAATATTTCTATTTCGTTCACCTCTAATAACAGTTTTAAATTGAGGAGCTGGAGAAAAAGGAGGATTTGTGATAGCTAGAAAAATATCATCTCGCGAATTTTTATTTTTAAAATAGCAGAAGTGATCTACAATCCCACCATCAACAAATTTGTAGTAAATATCATTTTCTCTAACTACGCCCATGTACATCGAATCTGTATCAACGACAAAGTCATTATCTATGCGATAAAACAATTTTGACATGATAGTCAACAATGTTTTTTTGATACCACCCATTCCTGCATTTCCTGCAATAATTGATAAGTCGCTATGAATTTTGACTTGATGATTGTTGAGTATTTTTTGCAAAGGAGTGCTTGGAATCATGCATTCCAAGCCTGGTAAAATATTTGGATCAGTTCGTTGCTCAACGATAGCGAGCAAAAGAGATTTGATTCCTATGAAAATTGGATTCGTTTTTAACCCTGTTCCATAACCAATAACGTTTAATAAAATATTTAGAAAATGATCGATTCGTTTAGTCAAAATAGTTGTCCCTGCAGCAGGGCAAGCCACTCGAACAAATTTCTCAACAACGATATTTTTTTTGCGAGCTACTTTATTCAATTCTTTTATAATGGCTACATCATTATCCCGTCCTAAATCCTTTAAGAGTTTGATTTCTTGATTGGAAAAAAGCGAATCATTATGACTACATCGACTTAATACTTCCCCAACCAAACCACCTCTTGAGTGACTTATCAAATGGAGTTTTGTATTTTTTGGTAATGCATTTATTGCATCAAGTGCATTCTCAAAAGGACTTTTGGACCAGGTGCGATGTTCGAGCGCTAAAATATTAGAACCATAATGTTTACAAAATTCAGCCCATGTTTCGGTTCCTTCCATTTCTCCAAAAGATCCTTCGGTACTTGAACTTGTACCATGCAAAAAGAATAAAACTGGATTCGAAACATCAATACTTGGATTCTTCTCATCATAACCAAATGAAGATAATGTAAAGGTAGAATTGATATGAACGACACCTTCATTTTCCATGATGCCCGACTCAATTTTTTGAGCAATCATCATGGCCGAAAATTCAGCAGCTACTTCTTTCGGTTTAAATATTTTTACAAATTTCAAATAAACCTTCCGAACGATGCTTCGGTTTTCAGTTGGAATTTCCAACGCATTTGGGATGAATGTACTTGATTCATCTGACCGATTATTGGAAGGGAAAAGTGTGTTGATTTCAGGGGAAGGAGTTACCCAAATGGTTCCGTCATCAAATTCAAATTCTACTAAATCTTTTTTATCTAATTCTTCCGAGATTAATTCATCATAACTTCCACGAGTGGAGTTGATTTCAATAGTTCTAGAAAGCTCGAAAGCTGATTCAGCAAAAGTAAGATTTAGATCTTGCTTTTGAGTTTCGACATTTTGACCGTGAAGTTGAATTTTAAGTTTTGAAGTAGACATCTTTTTGGTTTATTGAAGATTTGAAAAAAAATGTAAATGTATTGTTAAACTTGTTGGGAAAGATGAAATTGATGAGCCTAAAGTTAAAAATAAAAAAGGTGTAAACCCTTCAGATTTACACCTTTTTTTAAATATATCTTTTTTTTAATTTTTATTAGTTTATTCCCTTGAGTCTTCTTTTGTACTATTTTTCTCATCGCTTGGAATCAAAGGCTTTTTATTTTCATATTTTTTTATAAAAGGGTGTTTTGGTTGATACACTTTTGTAGAATCCACATATGCTTTAGCCATTACTTCATCTCCAAGAGCTTCATAACCTTGAGCTATATGACTTGTTCTTCTGCCACTTGTTGTTGGAATTTCTTTCAGTTTTTTGATATCTGCTTTGAGTTCCTCTTTGGCCTTTTGATCATTTGGGTTCGATTTAACTTTTTCAATTTTTTTATCCAATTCTATAACCTTAACCACTTCGGCAGCTTGCAAGTTTTGAGGCTCTTTCTCTAAAGCTTCCTTAGCTAGAGTTACTGCTTTTTCTTTTTTTCCTAATTCTAAGTTTGCTTCACTTAAAGTTGTCAATCTTTCAGGACTGTTAATTGGCCGGTCACCAATTGAACCTAAATCTTGCTCCAGAGATTTCTCAATAGTTTTATCATTGGGATTTTCTTTTAATTCCTCTAAATCTCTTTCGATATTAATAATTCCATCTGAAATTGAAAATGATTTAATACTAGGAAATGCAATCATTACAATCGCCAATCCAATTCCCATTAAATGGTTTTTATTTAATTCCTTATTTTTTACCATCAAAAAAATAACGACGCCAAATAAAACTGAGCCTAAAAGCATTAAAATTACTTCGTATAAAAAAAGACCATCAAATAAGTTTCCCATGTGTAGTTAGGTTTTAGTTAAAAGTTTATCCACCAAAAGAAGGCAATTTCTTTAAATTATCCAATACAACGTAAATAAATATTAATTAATTTCACCATTCGTCGAAAAGTGGATTATTTGGTTATTGGTTAACTTTACCACAGTTAGATTTTTTAACTTTAAAAAGAAAAAATGAAAAGAGTATTGAAAGTTGTTTTTGGATTATTAGGAGTGTTGGCCTTGTTTGTTTTGTATACGTTTTACACTACGGGTTTTTTTCGGGAAATAAAAAATGAATTTGCGGGTGAGATATTGATGAAAGTCCAGATTCCTGGAGCGGAAGATATGCAACTAAATAGGGAGGATCATTTTATGATTATTTCTTCAGATGATCGAGCTGGTCGGAGAGATGGTAAAACACAACAAGGAGGATTATATTATTTGGATTTAAAAAATCCATTGTCTCCTCCCAAATTATTGACCAATTCCGAAAATGCTTCTACGCCATTTTACCCCCATGGCATTTCGATGATAAAACTAGATTCTGCTAAATATAAAATTTACGCTATCAATCATCCGGATGAAGAAGTGCATATGATTGAGAGTTTTATTTTGGAAAATGGGCAATTAAGTTCAGCTCCAATTTATGTCGACGATATGATATTTAGTCCAAATGATATTGTAGCGATAGATCAGGAACGGTTTTATTTTTCCAATGATCATGGATATAAAAGTGGATATGGAAAGTTAGCAGAAGACTATATTGGGCTTAGAGCATCCAATGTGATTTATTATGATGGAGAAAATTTTAGAGAAGTGGCATCAGGAATAGCTTATGCAAATGGTATAAATTATGATCCTGTAAGAGCATTGTTATACGTTGCTTCACCGAGAGATTTTTTAGTGAAAGTTTACAAAGCAGAAGCAAATGGTGATTTGACTTTTATCGAAGATATTCCTTGCGGGACAGGAGTAGATAATATTGAATTTGGAGAAGATGGAAAACTTTGGATTGGCTGTCATCCTAATCTGATTCATTTTGGAGAGTATGCTAAAGGGAAAAAAGAAATTTCTCCTTCCGAAATTATTACTATTGATTATCGAGGAAAAGGAGATTACACTATCGAAAAAATTTATGAAGATGATGGATCAAATATGTCGGCATCTACGGTTGCACCAACGTATGAAGATTTAATTTTTGTAGGGAATGTGATGGATAAGCATTTCTTGATATTGAAGCGCCAGTAAATTATTTTTTATAAATAACTTCAATAGCAGGATTGATTGAAAGCAAATGATCAATAAATTCTTGTTTCTTTTTAGGGGAGATTATGATGCTATTACTTTTGTTATATGAAATTTGCCATCGATCAAGAGAGGCTGCTGGAGAACTTAGTGGATTATTGGTTTCGGTAATTTTGCTAATCTTTTTGATATCAATATTTTCATTAATTAAGAACCCAGCTTTCACATTTAGATTATTTCCTTCAATTATATATTGAATAGAGACGAACAAATAAACTGTGAAAATAATTGGAATAGCCAAGATTGAAATAGCAAATAAATTGAATCCATCTTGGAGGACTAGATAACCTACCGTACCATAAATTAAGACTAAGAAACCAACTAGCTCCAATCCGATTTTTGAATAAAAAACTTTCATTAATTAAGAACTTAAATTACTCCCAAGGCCACTTCAAGTCTCCTTGGGAGTAAAGAATATTTTATATCAATCACTACTCGTAAGGAATGCTTTTTAGAATATGTGAAATTGCATTCAATCTTGCTTTAAATTTCTGATTCGCATCGATGATTGTCCAAGGAGCATGTTTTGAGTCAGTTTCATTAAACATTTTCTTTTTATAAAAACTGTAATCATCCCATAAGGCTTGAGCTTTTTCATCCAGCTTAGTCATTTTCCATTTTTTCAAAGGATTGTTTTTAATTTCCTTAAATCGTTTTGCTTGAACTGATTTATTGATGGAAAAATAAAACTTGATTAAGTAGGTATCTGATTGAATGAGCATTTTTTCAAATTCATTCACCTGTGACATAAAAACCTTATACTCTTTTTCAGTACAAAAATTATTGACAGGTTCTATGACAGCTCGGTTATACCAACTTCTGTCAAAAAAGACAATCTCTCCAGGCTTAGGTAATTGATTAATATATCTTTGGAAAAACCATTGTTTTCTTTCATCTTCAGTAGGAACGTTTAAGGCAACAATTCTAAAATGACGAGGGTTGATATATTCGGTTATTCTTCGAAGAGCACCGCTTTTTCCAGCAGCATCTCTACCCTCAAAAAGTACAACTACTTTTTTATCATTTTTGATCACCCAATTTTGAAGCTTAATTAAATCCTCTTGTTTTTTCTTTAGCTCCATTATGTTTTTGGTTTCCTGTAATGCCTTAAGTACATTAGTTCGCTTATTTTTTAATAGAGAATGCAAACCAATTTTAGTATGTAGAAGATCAATGTCTTCTTTTGATAATTTTATTTGATTCATAATTTTTTAAATGTCTATTTGTACAACACTTCTGTGATAACGCATGATTACATTGGGGTCGGGTAGGAGTTCAATATTGGATTCACCTTTTCCATCGTAATCAAATTGAGATAAAACATACCTCATACTTTCCAGTCTTGCTGTTTTTTTATCATTAGTTTTTACAATAATCCAAGGACTGAAATTGGTATGAGTTTTACTGAACATTTGTTCTTTATAGTAAGTATAATCATCCCACATTTCTTGACCTTTCATATCGACTGGACTAAATTTCCAACGCTTTAAAGGATTGCTTAACCTAGCATCAAATCTCTTTTTTTGTTCAGCCTGTGAAATGGAAAACCAGAATTTAATAATGATAAGATTGTCTTCATAAAGAAGATGTTCGAACTCAGGAACTTGATGAATAAATTTTTTGTATTGGTCTTGTGTACAAAAACCCATAACAGGTTCGACTACCGCACGATTATACCAACTTCTATCAAAGAAAACTATTTCACCAGCGTTGGGTAATACTTTTATGTATCTTCTAAAGTACCATTGTCCCCTTTCAACTTCAGTAGGTTTGGTTAAAGCTACCACTCTATGCGAACGAGGATTTAAATGTTCTTTGAATCGTTTGATAGAACCTCCCTTTCCAGCAGCATCTCTTCCTTCAAAAATTACAGCTACTCTCATTTTGTTTTTCTGAATCCATTTTTGAAGATTGACAAATTCAGATTGGAGTAGTTCTAATTCAGCTTCGTATTTTAATTTTTTTAGCGTTTTTTCAATGGGGATTTTATTTTTTTTTGCAATAGCAATTAAGTCATCTCGAGTCTTTGCATTTAATAAATGCTCTTGTTTAAATTTCATTTTGTTTATAGTTATTTAAAAACTAAGGTAATCAATTGTTAGGATTGATTAAAGTAATGATAATAAATAAAGAATTTTTTCAAACCTCAAATATGGAAAAAATCAGGATTCGTTTTAATGATGTTTGTCACCAATTCCTATTTTTTTTCATTCAAGAAATTTCATAGCAAATTCTTAGAGAGAAAATCAAATTTATGTCCATTTTTGCGCGATAATACAAAATTAGTTGCACTATGAACCTTTTTTCAAATTGTGTGTTACTGTTGGATATATTATGGTAGACAATTTTTTAAAAATAAATTTCCCTGAAGATTCTTTAATGCCTCGGCTTGGTAAAACAAGTAAGATGCTTAGAATGTATATGAAAATTAATTTCTCAGAACATGGGTTTGATTTAACCCATGAGCAATTCATTTTGATAGCACAGTTATACCATGAAGATGGAATGAAGCAAAAGGATTTAGCCTTTATTACCGAGAGAAATAAAGGATCTTTAGCTCGTTTAGTGAATACTGCGGAGAAAAAAAACCTAGTTGCTCGAATTCCATCTACCGAAGACAAACGTGTCAATCGAATTTATTTGACCAAACAAGGAAGGTGCGTCTTTGAAAAATTAAAACCTGTTTTAGATGAATGTGAGGCAAAGGTGAAAGAAGGATTAACTAAAACGGAAATAAAAACTATAATTTCTGTTTTGGAAAAAATACAAAATAATATTTCAAAATAATCAAAAGTTGTAAGTGCAACTTAATTAAGCAAAATTAACCGAGGTACATTACCTGTTTTCAATTTTACATATATATTTAATTACCAATTATGAGACAAGTCATCATCAGCGCAATCGGAATTTTAATAATTGCGATCGGATTTTTCGGAATGCAAAAAATGGCATCCATTGAAAAACCGGTTCGTGAAAAAGAAGTCCGAGCCATTCCTTCAGTTTTTACGCAAATTGTAAAAAATGGAGATTCTCCAATTACGGTTACAGCAAGCGGAAATCTAGCAGCAAGAGATCGTATTGAGATTTTTTCGGAAGTGCAAGGAATATTTGATTACAGCTCCAACCAATTTAAGCCTGGGGTATATTATAAAAAAGGGGCAGTTTTATTGCGACTCAATAGTGATGAATTTCGAGCTAACATGAGGGCTCAAAAAAGTAATCTTTATAACCAAATTATTGCTTTACTTCCAGATTTACGGTTTGACTATCCTGACTCTTTTCAAAAATGGCAAGACTATATAAATACGTTTGATGTAGAAGAAATGGTCAAACCGCTTCCTACTCCTTCATCTGACAAGGAAAAATTATTCATTGCTGGAAGGAATATCAACTCGACTTGGTACAACATTAAAAATTTAGAAGAGCGACTTACAAAATATACAATTTATGCACCCTTTAGTGGAGTGCTTACTCAAGCTAATATTAACAAAGGTGCTTTGGTACGGGCAGGACAAAAGTTAGGAGAATTTATCAATACAAATATTTATGAATTGGAGGTAGCTGTAAATTCAAGCTATGCTGATTTGCTAAAAGTTGGAAACTCGGTTAACCTTAATAATATTGAACGAACCAAAACTTGGAAAGGAAAAGTTAACCGTCTCAATAGTCTCATTGACCCAAATACCCAGACCATTCAAGCGTTCATTCGAGTGAGTGGAAAAGGGCTAAGAGAAGGGATGTATTTAGAAGCAGATTTGACAGCAAAAAATGAGGAAAATACATTTGAAGTATCTCGGAAATTACTTACTGACAATAATAAGCTTTTCGTTTTGGAGGGTGAAAATTTAAGATTAAAAGAAATAGAAGCTGTGCATTTTACGGAAAAAACAGTCGTAGTTCGAGGGCTTGCTGATGGAACTGAAATATTAGACAGAATGCTTCCTGGGGCTTATGATGGAATGACAGTTAAGCGTTTTCAAAAATAAAACTGGGTTGTTATCCTATTTTCTGTAGAGACAAGGTTTGTCTCCACAGGGGAACAAATTTAAATTCAAATATGAAAAACTTTCTTTCCTTTTTTATAAAATATCCAGTTGCCGTAAATGTCATTATGATTTCTGTGGCTATTTTTGGATACCTTGGTTTACAAGAAACTAAATCATCATTTTTTCCTCTTGATGATTCCAAACTTATTTTTATCAATATAGTTTACCCTGGAGCATCACCCGCTGAGATAGAAGAGGGTGTTGTTTTAAAAATTGAAGATAACCTTAGAGGGCTAGTTAATATTGATAGAGTTACTTCTGCTTCGCAAGAAAATAGTGCAAGGATAACGGTGGAAATTGAGGAAGGAGCAGATATTGATGTCATTCTTGCGAATGTAAAAAATGCGGTAGATCGAGTTCCTTCTTTTCCTGTCGACATGGAACCGCCAGTAATTTCCAAGCAAGAAAATATTAATCCTGCAATCACTTTTACCGTCAGCGGTGATGGAGTTCCTTTAAAGACTTTGAAGGATGTAACTCGAAGAGTGGAAGATGACATTCGAGCGATTCCAAATATTTCACAGATAGAAGTGAGTGGTTTTCCTGATGAGGAAATCGAAATAGCAGTTCGAGAAAATGATCTTCTTGCTTTCAATTTAACTTTTGCGGAGGTGGCAGCAGCGGTCAGAAATTCGAACCTTATTACTACTGGTGGAAATATCAAAACCGAAACGGAAGAGTATCTAATTAGAGCTAAAAATAGATCTTACTTTGGGAGTGAGTTAGATTTCATTGTTGTAAAAGCAAGTCCATCAGGACAAATTGTAAGACTTCGAGATGTAGCTGAAGTTCGAGATAAATGGTCTGAAGTTCCTGACCGAGTAAATTTCAATGGAAACTCTGCAGTTCAGATTTCAATAAGTACAACCAATAGTGAAGACCTACTATATGCAACTGAAAAAATCAAAGAATACATAATAGGTTTTAATCAAAAAAATGATGTTTTAAAATTAAGTATAAGTAATGATTCGTCAGTTGCCTTGAATGCACGACAAAAACTTTTGGTGGATAATGGATTGATTGGAATTCTTTTAGTACTTGTATTTCTATCCATTTTTCTAAAACCTAGTATTGCTTTTTGGGTGGCGATTGGATTACCATTTTCGTTTTTGGGACTTTTTATTTTTGCTCCAAGTTTTATGACGATCAATGTGATTTCCTTGTTCGGAATGATCATCGTGATTGGTATTTTGGTAGATGATGGAATTGTTATCGCTGAAAATATTTATGATCAATATGAAAAAGGAAAATCAAAAGTACAAGCCGCCATTGATGGAACGATGCAAGTATTCCCGCCAATTATAGCAGCCATTTTGACTACCATTATTGCGTTCTCTACTTTTATTTTTCTACCTGAAAGAATTGGTTCTTTCTTTGGACAAATCGCAAAAGTGGTTGGGATTATTTTACTTATTTCTCTTATCGAAGCCTTTTTAATTTTACCTGCTCACTTGGCTCATTCAAGAGCTTTGGATAAAAACGCCAAACCATTTATTTTAAATGTTTGGGCAGATAAAGGAATCACTTGGATTAGAGATAATTTATATGTACCGTTTTTAAGGTTTATTTTAAATTATAAAGTTTTTGGTTTTGCGATTCCTATTGCATTACTGCTGATCACTATTGGCGCAATGCAAGGAGGTGTTATTCGAATGACATTTTTCCCAAATATTGCTTCCGACAGAGTTGCCATTACTTTAAAAATGCCGCAAGGTACAAGTGAAAATATTACTGATTCACTAATAACAGTTATTGAAGAAGCGGCTTGGGAAGCCAATAAAGAATTAACTGAAAACCAAACTGGAAATCTACCGGTAATTGAAAATTCTGTTCGTCGATTAGGGCCGGGTTCCTCTAATGCTTCCTTGACTTTAAATTTATTAGCAGGGGAAAAACGAGATGTTCGTTCCTCCGTGGTATCCAATGCAATTCGTGAAAAGGTTGGACCAATTTACGATGCAGAAAGTATTGTTTTTGGATCTGGAAATCAATTTGGTGGAAAACCAGTTTCTGTTTCTTTAGTCGGCAATAATATTGGAGAATTAAAACAAGCCAAGCGTGATTTGAAATCTGCATTTAGAGATAATCCAAGACTTGCTGATGTTATTGATAATGATCCAGCAGGTATCAAGGAAGTTAAAATTGAACTTAAAGAAAATGCTTACTTGTTAGGATTGACTTTAAATGGAGTGATGTCTCAGGTACGTTCAGGATTCTTTGGAGCATCAGTTCAACGATTTCAAAGAGGACGTGATGAGATCCGAGTTTGGGTGAGATATGATAGAACCAATAGAAGTAGTATTACTGATTTGGATAAAATGCGAATAGTAACACCTACTGGAAATAGAGTACCACTTGCGGAAATTGCAACGTATAAAATAGAACGTGGGGATGTTGTTATAAATCACCTCGATGGAAGAAGAGAAATTAGGGTAGAAGCAGATTTGGCTGATGCAAAAGATTCTGCTCCTGAAATTTTAGCGGATATTAGAACTAAAGTCATGCCTGAAATAACTGCAAAATATCCTACAGTAGTTCCTCTTTACGAGGGGCAAAACCGTGGATTTTCAAAGATCGGTGCAGCTATGGGTAAGGTCTTACCAATTGTCTTAATTTTAATGTATGCAGTTATCGCTTTTGTTTTTAGGTCTTATGGACAACCACTTTTACTGTTTATTTTGATACCATTTAGTTTTGTCGGAGTGGCTTGGGGACATTGGTTTCATGGTCAAAGTATAAATGTTTTATCTGGATTAGGAATAGTTGCTCTGATCGGTATTCTGGTCAACGATGGTCTGGTTTTGATTGAGAAATTTAACCTTCTTCTTCGGGATGGAGTCCCTTATAGGAAGGCTATGGTAGAAGCTGGACG
The DNA here is from genome assembly GCA_964564545.1 of uncultured Saprospiraceae bacterium. Taxonomy (GTDB): domain Bacteria; phylum Bacteroidota; class Bacteroidia; order Chitinophagales; family Saprospiraceae; genus CAJQQY01. The sequence continues at coordinate 113,120 of CAZMBP010000147.1, read as the reverse complement.
ATCTCGTTTTAGAGCCATATTTTTAACCTCACTTACAACTGTTGCAGGTCTGGCTCCGTTGATTTTTGAAAAAAGTTTTTCTGCTCAATTCTTAATTCCAATGGCAATTTCTGTAGCCTATGGAATTGCTTATGCGACATTTATGACCTTGTTTTTATTACCCCTTTTGTTGGCGGTGAAGAACAGTTTTAAAGTTGGAGTTAAATGGTTTTGGACAGGTAAAAAACCAGAGCGAGAATCTGTCGAAAGAGCGATTATGGAAATGGAATCGGAAGAGGTTTATTCTAAATAAAATATTAGTTTCTATTATTTGAAACACCACAAAATAACAATCATTAGTTTTATGAAAAATATATTTTTAGCAATAATAATCTTTTTTGGATTTAATTTAAATGCACAAAATGTATTAACATTAGATCAAGCAAAAGCTATTACCTTAAACAATAATTTTGGAATTAAAATCGCAAAAAACAATGTGACTTTAGCTCAAAATTTAACTGATAAAAGTGTTAATGGTTATCTTCCTACCGTTTCGGCAACTGCTGGATTGAATAGTAATTTCGGAGGATCTACTCAGAAGTTTGGGAATGGAGGAGAAGCCTCTACCGCCAATGCTTTGACTTGGGGAGGGAATGCTTCAGTCAATGCGAATTATACGATTTATGATAAACGTCGTGACCTAACTTTGGATCAATTAAAACAGTCACTTAATCTTTCCAACTTACAATTGAAACAAACTATTGAGCAAAATCTACTACAAGTTTATAATGGATATTATCAGGTCGCTCAATTAGCAGAAAATGTCAATGCTTTGAAAGAAGCCATTTCCATTTCTAGGGAGCGATTACGTCGGGCTCAATATCAATTAGACTATGGACAGGGTAGTGGATTAAATGTTTTAAATGCCAAAGTAGATATTCAGCGAGATAGCGTAAATCTACTTAATGCAAATATGAATCTTGAAAATGCTAAACGAAATCTCAATGTTTCGATGGGAAGAAATACAACAGAAAATTTTGAAGTAGAAATTGATACGGGACTGGATGAATCGATGAATCTTGAAGCACTAATTCAAGAAGCAAAAACAGATAACCTTGCCTTAAAAGTTAACCGCCAAAATTTATCTGTAAGTGAAATGAATCTGCAAATTATAGATGCAGAAAAACGCCCGACAGTTACTGCAGGAGCATCCTATTCATTTAATTATTCAGATAATCCATCTGGGGCATTTATCGATATTTCTAATTCACGAGGACTTGCTGCTAATGTTGGAATCAATTATACCATTTTTGATGGAAGTAGAAATATCAGAAAGCAAAATGCTGTAATTAATTTGACTAATCAAAAACTTCAAACTGATCAATTACAGCAACAATTAGAAAGAGATATAATTAATGCGTGGGGCAATTACCAAAACTCAATTTTTGTTTTGCAAGTAGAAGAAAATGCGGTCGAGACTAACCGTGAAAACTTTGCTCAAACAGAGGAACGAATTAAAAATGGCCAATTGACTTCTATAGAATTTAGACAAGCACAACTAAATTTATTGAATGCTCAAACTAGTTTGAACAATGCCAGATTTGATGCGAAGTTGAGAGAAACTCAATTGTTACAATTAGTTGGAAAATTGATTAATTAAGAATTTAAGCAAAATGTTTTAATCCAGTTTCTGAAGTAATTTTAATTTTTTTTCTTTTTTTAGAATATTAACTTTTAATTTAATAGATATAAAGCTCGGATAGTTTTTTTTAATGGAAAATGAATTATTAAAAGTTATATTTGTAATTGATTGGATATCATTATGTTGTGTTTCGTTTTGCTTTAAAATGAATTCCAACTATAAGAAATCCTTAAATGACTAACTTTTATATCTTTTTAAGTTTTTTTCTGAAAAAAGATATTATTATCAAATAATAAATTCTCCAATGATAAAAGTAGCCATAATTGAAGACAACGTAAATCTTAGGGATCGATTAAAAACCTTAATGGAAGATTCAGATCGCCTTGAATGTCTGCTAGCGGTTGAAAGTGTAGAGAAGTTTTTAAGATATTATGATAATACGAAAGAGTTGGATATTTTACTTCTAGATATTGGCTTACCTGGTATGTCAGGAATCAAAGGCATTCCGCATATTCATAAAGTAGCTCCTGATTTGGATATTGTGATCTTGACTGTATATCAAGATCCAGATAAAATTTTTAACTCAATCTGTGCTGGTGCGATGGGATATTTATTGAAAGATTTGAGTTTTAGTGATTTAGAAAAGCATATTATTTCTGTAAAAGAAAAAGGTGGTTCTGTTTTATCTCCAAAAATTGCCAGACGAGTTTTACGACATTTTCAGGGCGGTAATAAAACTATCAAAAACAACAAAACAGAGTTAACTAAAAAAGAAATCCAAGTAGTTCGATTTTTAGTAGATGGATTATCTTACCAAAAAGTAGCAGATGAAATTGGAATTTCTATAGATGGAGTAAGGTACCATGTAAAAAATATATACAAAAAACTTCAAGTAAGTTCAAAAGCTCAAGTAGTTAAAAAATACTTGGAAGGTGATATTGACTTTGAAGATATTTGAATAGAAAATTATGAAAAACCTAATCCCTAATTTTTTTACATTTATTTTTTGTTTTTTCCTTTCCACTCAAATTTTCGGACAATCAAAGTCTTACCGAATTGATGGGTTGTTTACTACTGAAGATGGGTTATCCCATAATTATATTGCAAGCCTTACAGCCTTTAAAGTTGGAATAATGTTGATTGGAACCCACAATGGTTTAATAACCTATGATGGTTATGACTTCAAACCATTAAATCCCATCAAGACTGATCATCAACCATTAAATCAAAATACTATTAATTCAATAGTGATTGATTCAGTTCTAAATATATGGATAGGTACAAATGATGGAATTTATAAGGCGCATCCATATAAAAAAGAAAGACAATTTTTCTTTGGGATTGGAAATGAAGAATACCCTCCACTAAAAACTCAATTTGATTCCCAGTCATTCGTTACAAGTACATTTGATGGAAAACAAATTTGGATGGTAAATAATGGAATTATTTGTCGCTTTATTGATGGTGAAATCAAGGAATATTTTCCAGAAAAGTATAATGAAGTTTCTAAAATTGTTTCTGATAAAGAAAATAATATATATGCCTTCACCAAAGATTATTTAATTGGCCTAGCACCAGATGGTAGTTTATTATTTGAAATAGATCAGTTCGAATCGTTAAAATTCGGTCTTCAAAACAGAGAGAATTTGACTTATCTTTTTAGTACGAAAGATGGTGAAGTTATAGTTGAGGACTTCATGAACAAAAGATACTATAGGGTAAATCCAACAGGAGAAATGGAGGACTTAACCGATGAAAATCATTGGTTTCCAAAATTGTTCAATTCCATTGATCAACAAATTTCTCAATACAATATTAAGTCTATTAAGAAGCTAGATATTTTAGAAACCAATCATGATTTGATTTGGGTTGCTACTGATTTTGGATTGTTAAAAATATTTGTTGAGAATAATTATTTTGAAACTATTCCTGAGTTGGAGGGGATTAATTGTCGTCAATTTCATGAAGGAAGAGATGGTTTAATTTATGGAGGAACTCTATCACCAAATAAATTTTTCATTTTTAACCCAAAAAATAAAGAATTTAAGTGGGTTGAAAATAATCAGGATGCCATGGATATGGTTTCAATAAATCAAGATTCAATATTAGTTATCGGAGAGAAAAGAGAAATCCGAATTTTTAGTGAAACTAGGCAAGAGATAATTTCTACAAGAAAAAATTTGTTAGGAGTTGATTTAATAACCGTCTTTAGAGATAAAAATGATGATTTTTGGTTTGGAGGGCGGAAAGGGTTATATCAATCAAAAATATCTGATCCTTTGGGGATTTCAAAAATAAAAAATTTCGAGGAAGACATTGTTATGGAGAATTTGGTTCGAGATATTTGTCCAATTGGAGATAGTTTATTTTTATTAGCCTCAAATAATGGAGTAATTTTCTTTCACAAAAAAAGAGGTACTCAAAATGTATTTCATGATAAGGCTCCACACAATCAAAAAGTATTAAATAACATAATAAGTCAGTTTATAAAAGATAAGCAAGGAAATGTATGGATAGCATCAGATGGAGGGTTGAATTATTTAGATATGCAGAAAATGGAAATCACCAAATCCTTTAAAAAGATAAATGGTCTTTCTAGTGATATTATTTATAATATGACCATAGAAGGCGATTCTGTTTTATGGTTGGGAACTTCAAATGGATTGAGTAGATTCGATATCAAAAAGGAATCTTTTTTTAATTTTTTTGAAAGAGAGGGAATTGCTAATAATGAGTTCAATGGTCAATCTTTTTTAAAAACTAAAGATGGGAAAAGTTTTTTAGGAGGAACAAGCGGAGTTACTATTATTGACTCCAAGAAAATAAAATTTAAAAAAGGCTATGGAGCCCATTTTGTTTTGGACTATAATAAGTATAACTCTTCAACAGGAATGATTAATCAATTCCGTAATGATCCAAGAAAAAATGATCCAATCATTTTGAACCCCTCCGAATCAATTCTTGAACTTCGTTTTGTAAATGGAAATTTTAAACGTCCTGCAAAAAATACTTTCTCTTATATATTAGATGGATATGATCAGAACTGGGTGCCAATGACCACGAATCATTTTGTGCGATTTTCTAACCTGGAAGCTGGTAACTATATATTTAAATTAAAATCGGCCAATTCCAATGGACTAGAGAATAATTATATTTTCGAAGTTCCAATAATTGTAGAGGAATACTTTTACAAAAGTAATTGGTTTAAAATTTTGGTCGGTTTAGTTTTATTTGGAGTTATAATTGGAATCTCTCAATATCGATTTTATATCTATCGGAAGAGAATAGAAATGAGAAATAAACTTGCTAGAGACTTGCATGATGAAATGAGTAATTCATTTAATAATATTAGAATTATTGCTAAAGAAAGTAATCCAGAAGATACTGAAAAAACTAAAGAAGATTTGTACCATATTCACAAAATGAGTAGTGAAGCTATTGGAATGGTTGAGGATGTAATCTGGTCTATAAATAGAAATAATAATACTGTGGGAGATGTAATAATGAAAATGGAAGATTCTCTAGATGATGTTTTAAAATCAAGAAATATCCCTTTTACTTTTGAAAAAGTGGGTATTGATGATACAAGAAAACTCAATTATTTATTTCGTCGCAACTTACTTTTAATCTTTAAGGAAGCAATTACGAATACTGTTAAACACACTATACCACTTCATGTGTATATCCTCATCAAGAATCAACCTGATTCTATTTATTTTCAAATAACTAATATTTTTGATGAATTAGTTCAAGCAAAATATTCAACTGGTTTAGGCATCCCAGGAATGCGTCAACGAGCTGAGTTTATAAATGCAACTTTTGAAATCAAAAAAGCAAAAAACCAGTTTGATATAATTATGGTTATGAAAAAGGTCAAAAATAAAAGTTGGAAAAAAAGTAGCCTTCCTTTCCGAAGAAAAGAAGGCTAATAACTAACACACGCCCTTAATTTTTAATATTCTTTTAGGGTAGAGATATTTTTGACTCTTTAAGTTAAGAATATAGTCTTCGAAGAAGACTATATTCTAGTATCAATAACTCGCCCTTAATTTTTTATTTGTTTAGATATATTCTCTCTGCTAAATAATCAACTTGGTATAATTTATTAAATTTTAGATTATGATTTTAAAAAAAAATCAATGAGAATAATATTGAATTTTGATATAATCTAAAATCCTAATAATTACAAAACAAATATAGAGGATAATGTCTTAATAATTTTAATTACCCCCTTTCGAGAAACTGAATAATTGAACTTTTGTGGCATTGGTAACAACAACAATAATTTTCACTTATAAGTTAAGTGTTTGGTTATCAGGGTTTTATAAATTGGGCTAAGCAATTATTTATGATATTTGAGAGGAATTTTGAATTATGAAAAATCCAAATAAGATTTAAAAACTACATCAAAATGTAGGAATGCAACATATAAGAATTAATCGTTGGATAAGCGAACAAGTCCAAGCTAGGCAAAAATGAATTGAGTTCGAAAAATTATCAATAAAATTTATTTGTCTTTTTATTATTGAATACCCAAAATAGTACTTTTCTCTTTTTTTAGTCACATTGAAAATAAATTCAATGTGTTTCATTTAACCTAAATAAAGTTTTTGGCTTTAAAAAAAATTAATATAACTTAAATCTGAATTTCTCTTTATCATACCTGATTTTTAAATACAAACAATTGATATTCAATAGATTATCAAGGGTGTTTAACCTATTTCTCTTATTAGTATTAATCAAATCCAAACTGATTCCGAAAAAATTACTTTGATAATTCACTACATAAAAATGTAGGTGTAATTTTTATTTTATGAATCCAACATAAATTGATGCTAAAGAAAATTTATTAATTCTAATATGTTTCTTTCGTCATTTTTCAACCTTAGTTAAAGATGTTATTACTTTTTATTGTTCAAAATTTCTGGTGGGTTTTTCTTTTGACAACAGTTGCTTTAGTTATGAAATGTATTTTAACTCAAAAACAATTGACTGCCTTAAAAGAGGATGTAGCTTTTCGAAAAGATTTAGCGCAGAAAAGATTCCGTGTGGCGCAAGACTTAAATGATGAATTAAGTAATGGATTTAATAATATTAAAATTATTGCTAAGGAAAGTAATCCTAGTATGGTAGAATACTCTAAAAGAGATTTTATAGAAATACAAAAGCTATGTAATGATCTTATTAACCATATGGAAGATGTTCTTTGGGCATTGAAAAATAGAGATTGTGTGGTGGAAGATTTAATTTTTAGAGTAGAGGATTATATAGATGATGTTTTTAGAGAAAAAGGAATAGATGTTAAAATCGTGAAAAAAGGGCTTCCTTTGGACCGAAAAATTGGCTTTTATCGACGAAGGAATTTTCTATTATATTTTAAGGAGGTGGTCAACTTTTTTATTGAGAATACCTTACCTGATCAAGTGAATATTTTTATTGAATATCAACCAAATCATTTTGAACTTTGGATGAAAAATCAATATCAACAAAAAATAAATTCACCACTTAGTCTTGGCACAAGATTAACAAAAATGAGCCAACTAGCAGAAGCTATGGGAGGTAAAAATATAATCAAAGATGAACCAAACATTTATGAAATTGGATTAGTGATGAAATGGGATTAGTTTTTCTTTACCACTTTTGAAATTTGGTCACAATAGCTTTTTTATTTCTCTCCCCCTTCTTATCGCTTGAAATAATAATAATCCAAAGAAAACCCCAATTCCGTTTATCCATTTTCCATAATACTGTTGCCCATTTTGAAATAATAAATAGCCAAAACTAAAAGATGCTATCATCAAGATAGAATAAACGAACTGCTGACCTAATGCATAAAATAATTTAGTCCTTTCTACTTCACCAGGATGTTGAATTTCTAATTTCCCTCTTCGAGCTTTATTTAAAACTTCCCCCAAATCACCGGGAATAGTTAAAAGGGTAGTGGCTGATTTTTTAATAAAATCTTTTGCGAATTTTACCATGTCTCCAGACTCTCCTAGGATAAATGTTTGGAAGTAAGGTTTTACCACATCAATTGGATTTATACTCGAATCTAATGTATTGCAAATTCCCAAAAGCAAAGTGACCATTCGATTAAGCAAAACATATTCTTTTGGAACTTGTACAGTATTTGCAATTCCTTTTAACCCAATTTCTGTCGTTAAATTAAAAAGGCTGGATTGAAATGGATTAACTTTAAAATCTTTAAAATTAAGTCCTTCGAATTCTACTTCATTTTGTAAAAAAGATCGAAAGGCGAGGATCACTTTTTCGGCTACTTTCTCGGCATTCCTTTCGTAAGCAATAAAGCCTAAACTTTGCAAAGCATCAATTATTTTTTCACTATCATTTTGCGAAGCGGCTTCAATTAATTTCAAAAAACCATCTCGCATTTCTTGTTGTAAGGTACCAATAGCCCCGAAATCTAAAAGGACAATGGTTCCATCTTGTTGTACTAAAATATTTCCGGGATGTGGATCTGCATGATAAAAACCATCTCCAAAAACCATTTGGCAATAAACATGTACCAATCGATTCCCTAAATCTTTTTTATCAATATTCCATTGGTTGATAGTTGCAATATCATTAATTTTTACTCCCTCACAAAAGGTAGTGGTTAAAACTCTGGTGGTGGAAAATGATTCATGAACGGAGGGAATGATTAATCTTGTCTCGCCATTTAGATTTTTTTGAACTCGCTGCATAGCCAAAGCTTCCTGCTTAAAATCTAATTCCTCTCGAATCATTTTTTGCACTTGAGTGTACGCAAATTCGATTCCTTTTACTTTATAAAAGTAGGACATCAGATTAGTCAATCGTTCCATAATCTCTAAGTCAATCTCTGCAATCTTTTCGATATTAGCATGTTGGACTTTTACTACGACATCCGTCCCATCCTTTAGGGTTGCTCTATGTGCCTGACCAATAGAAGCTGAAGCCAAAGGATTTTTATCAAAGAAAGAAAAAAGTGTTTCAGGTTTTTCACCTAACTCTTTTTCAATTCTTCCCTCAATTTCATGAAATGGTCTTGGTGGAATTTGGTTTTGTAAAGCTTCCAATGGTTCCTGAAATGCTTCTGGTAAAAAGTTACTTAGTATGGAAAGAAGTTGTCCAACCTTGATAAATAAACCTTCCAATTTTAGGATCGCTTTTTTTACTCGATTGGCATTTTTTAAATGAAGTGCTGCAATTCTTTTTTGATAAAAATGATCCCCCAATATTTTACTAAGGAGAGATAATCGAATGTAACTCATCATCACCACAAATGCTGTCCAGTATGCTTTTCGCACTCGGTATCCACGAGAGTATATTTTTTTATTTGCCATTCCTTCTGGTTGGTTTTCTTGAAAATTAAAGAAAGCTTAACGCTTTTCTTTTTTAACATTTTGATTTTAACAAAGTTGCATTCACTTTAACATCACTTTGGCCGATTTTAAAATAATGGTAAGATAATTTATTCTATTAGACATTTAATTTTAGAGCAACAAAACCTTAATGTCTATGAAAAAAATAATCTACTTAAGTTTACTAATCCTACTGCTCTTTTCTTGCAATCGTCCCCTGAAATTATTAGAAAAAGGTAAAGATGAAAAGGCTCTAAAATCAAGTCTTCAACGCCTCAAAAGAGGAAAGGTAAAAACTGACCATGTCTATGTCTTCGAACAATCTTTTCATAATGTTACCGGCAAAGATGCAGAAATCATTTCTAAAATGAGAAATGCTGGAGAACCCAAATTATGGTTAGAAATTAGAAAGCAAGCAATCGACATTGATAACCGTCAAATTCGAGTCGAGAAAATTACTCAAAGATTGGCTAAGAAAGGATATTTTTTAGAATTGGATTTTTATCCTGCTAAAGAATTAATTGAGGAAGCGACCGACAATGTTGCACTTTATTATTATGCACAAGCACTTGAGTTTATTCCCTCAGCAAGGAATGGAGGAAAAAAAGAAGCCAGAAAGGCTTATGCTCAAATTTTAAATTGTAGAAAATATCGTCCTCAATTTAAAGATACTCCGGAGTTAGAAGAAGAGATGTTAGAATTAGGGACGACTCATATTTTAGTTCAGCCAGTTGAATCTAAGTTATCAGTTAGTTTGGAGGATAAATTGTTAAACGCTTTTTTTAAAAACAATATATTTCCGAAATCCGATAATTGGAAAATGATCTATCTAGATAAACCTGCTGATACTCAAATAGATTATTATGCCGAATTCTATTTTGGTAAGCTAAGAGAAAGTGGTTGTTATACAAGTGAGTCAAGTTGCACTAATTCAGAAACTATTCAAACTGGTTGTGAAAGACAAAAAGTATGGAGTGAAAAAGACTCAGCTTATATTGAAATAACAGTTCCTGTTTATGAAGATGTTTGTGTGACGGTGACAACCTATAATCAAGAGTTAGATACCTCGCTTAAATTGTTTTGCAACTTGGTGAAACCAAAAACTAATCAAGTTGCCAAGTCATTTTCTGTTTATAAAAGATCATGTTGGGGGAATGAATACTCTGAAGTTTCAGGTGATCATCGAGCATTAAATTTTATGTGTTCTGATGCGGGGGGAAGTTATCAGTATCCACCTGCCCCGATTGATTTATGGATTTCAGCAGCTAAAAGATCTCGATATAGTTTTATAAATAAATTGAAAAGGAGTGTTTATTGAAATTTGTAAATGTATTGTTATACCTTTTTGTAAATTAATTTAGGATATGAATAGTTTGTTAAATTAATTCATAAATGGAAGAATAATGATTAAATTGGAATCATTATTAACAAACAAAACAATTAAATTATGCATTACTTACCAATTATTGTAGCAGGACTTATTCCGATGACACTTGGATTTGTATGGTATCATAAAGCAGTTTTTGGACAAGCGTGGATGGATTCCCTAGGGTTTACGGAAAAAGATTTAGAAGGAGGAAACATGGGTTTAACAATGGGATTAGCATTATTGTTATCCATGTTTTTATCTCTTTCTTTAAAAGGAGTTTTCTTTGGAGTACATGGTGGCGAAGAAGCATTGACGGCAGCCGGAGATTTAAATTTTGGCCACGGAGCATTTCATGGAATGTTGACAGCTATTTTCCTTGCCATTCCTGTATTAGTAACAAATGGCCTTTTTGAGAGAAAAGGCGCTAAGAATTTATTAATTAATTCAGGTTATTGGATCCTGGCGATTAGTTTGATGAATGGACTTTTGGCTGCTTGGCATATTCCAGCTTAATCTAAAATGTATAATTAAGAGAACATGGGTATCCCGAATTTTCAAATTGAAAATTCGGGATGCTTTTTTTGAAGTATCAATAGTTTAACAATTTGCGAAGCGATAACAGTTTAACAGTAGATGAAAATTAGGATGGTTCAATTTTTTATAACATTATAATTACAAAAAATAATATTATGTAATTTCAGCTTCTCGCTCCGCTAACCAATCTAATATTACTTTTCGAATTTCATTATCTTCATAACTCCAACTTGCCGTATCCATGTGAGTTCCACCTTCAATGTAATGTAGCTTAGCTAAATTTGGATTGATTGATTTTAGTTTTTCTAAAAAGGTAAAAGTATTTCTATAAGGAACAAGTCCATCCTTATTTCCATGAATCAAAAGTACTGGACGTGCTTCTGGTTTAGATAAATAATTAATGGGGTTGGCTTTTTTAAATTTTTCTCCATTTTTATTTCCAGCATAAAAATAAAGAAGAATAGACCATTTCATTTGTTCAATGTCAACCGGTGAACCACTTATAAAAATGCCTCTAATTTGTTCTGGATAAAAATCTATTTTTTTTAATTCTTGATCATCATAGACTAGTAAGGCCGCTAAATTTGCTCCTGCTGACATACCACCAATAAGGAATTTATTAATTTCTAAATTCTCTTCCTTTAAGTATTCCTTTAATTTTTTCAGACAGTTGGTGATATCCTCCCGCATCTCAGTATAAGAATTAAAAGGAGTTTTCCTATAATTACTAAAGATTGACACATAACCCTGATCCGCAAAAACTTGACCTGCCGCTTTAAGCATTCCAGGGGTACCTGCGATCCATCCACCTCCATGAAAATAAATGATGGCGTGTTTTTTAAGCGGTATATCATTCTTTGGTTTGTAAAAAAGGAAATATTGTTGACGATGTTTTCCGAATTTAATTTTTTGAGTAATTAGATTATTTTTTGGAACAAAAAGATTTCTAAGCCAAAAAATAGGAACATGCAATATTTCATGAAGGTTGTTTCCTTTTGGTGTCACAAAAAGGAGAACGAAATAACTAATGATGAGGAATAAAACAATTGCCATCTTTAAGTCAATTGACCTGATTTTATTAAAAAAAATATCTTTACAACTTATTAATCTCTATATTCGTTCTAACCCAAATAAATTAAAAAACTGACTTTCAATTTTTCAAAACTGATTAATCATGAAACGTTTAAGATTTTTTAAGGGTCTTGTAATTGCTGTATGTTGCTCTAGTTTCTTTTGGAGTTTTATTTTATTTATAATTTTAAAAATTTAAAATCTTCAAATTCAATTCTTCTATTTTACTTCTTCCTTTTTTATAGAAGGTTGATTTTTTATTTCTACTTGAAATATATCATTTCGGGAATAATGACCAATTCCATCAAAGTCCAATTTGTTGGCGATCAATTTTTCCAAATCCAATTCTGCAGTTAGCATTCCTGATTTATCAAAAAGCGGGCCTGCAATTATTTCGCCTTGTGGTCCCACAATGATGCTTCCACCTCTGCATATATTCTCTTTTTCATTTTCTACCAAAGTTTGAAATTTTTCAGGATACATTGATTTTTGGAAAAATTGATTGCACCCTAAAACATAGCATTTTCCTTCAATAGCAATATGTCTCATCATAGAAGTCCAACTTTCTCTTGAGTCAGCAGTAGGAGCAAGGTAAATTTCTACGCCTTGTTGATACATAGCAAAACGTGCTAAGGGCATTAAATTTTCCCAACAGATCAATCCTCCCATTTTTCCAATAGGAGTATCAAAACTGACTAAAGAAGCGCCGTCTGCTTCTGCCCAAATTACTCGTTCTTGACCTGTAGGTTTTATTTTTCGATGAACTCCTAACAATCCATTTACGGGCGAAATATAAAGCATAGAACAATATAAACTCCCCGTATTTTTAACTTGCTCAGTTACTCCAATTACTAGGTAAATATTATTATTATTTGCGATAGATTCAAGGATGGTTAAGTCTTCACTTTCTAGGTCGATGCTATTTTTAAAATATTCCAAATATAATTCTCGACCTGCTTCAGATCGGCTTCCCACTTTTGTTCCAAAATCAAAACCTCTTGGATATCCTGGGATAAATGATTCAGGGAAAACTGCCAATTGACAATTTTGTTCTGCACTTTTCTTTGCCCAATCATTTATTTTTTGAATTGTTTTTTCTTTATCAAAAAAAACCGGAGCATCTTGAATAACTGCAACTTTTACTTTCATAAAATGAAATTTCTTTTTTCTAAAATAGGAATTTTTACAAGTGAACGCAAGTTCTAAAATTTGATTTAACTTCAATAAAAAAATGGAAACAGTATCTTACCTGCTTCCATTTTTAAGAATTATTTTTTGATCAGTTTTATTTTAAGAATGGGAAAATCTAAAGTTTTAAAATGTAATCCTCGCATTAGAATCAAAAGAGTTAACACGAATTGTTTCACTTTAAAACAAATAATTATTTGTTTTTCTTACTTTCCTCCGCCAATGCCCTAAGTTTTTTTAGGATATCTTCAATAGGGTAATTTTCTTCAGCCATGACATGAGAGGTTTTGTTAAATTCCTCCAAAATCAAAAGGCGATCATAATTCATTAGCGAATCTGCTGGAGGAGTAGTGATCGTCGTTGGTTTATCAATATAAATATAAGCATTTTGAATATCCTCATAAGCTACTTTTCCTCTTGGTGTTTCAATGGAGTCCTTAAAAAGTTTGATCGGTTTGAATTTAAAGCTATTCCAAAAATTTAAAATAGCCGTGGAAGAGGTTAAAAGTAAAGCTATTCCTAAAAGAATGGAATAAAGACCTCGACGTTTTGCTTCGTCATAACTCATCTCTTTTTTATTTAAAAAGATAAGAAAACCCAAAATACTGATCGAAAGAAAGGAAAAGATAACAGTAATTAATGTCGCCTTAAATGTGATTGGTTCGAAAATATGTATTGGTACTTCCATCGTTGAAATTTAGTATTTAAGTTCTTGTTTCAAAAAAAATAAGTTGGTACAAATGTAAATAAACAACTTTGAATCTTTGTTTTCGTATCAATAATTAAATAGTTAGAAAAAACTATTATTTTGGCAAAATAAAAACTGAATATGGGAAATAAATCATCAATCAATTATTGGTTGTTTCAAAATAATCCAAAGAAATTTAAACTTCGGGAAGCACTTCAACAAGAGGCTTTAAAAACTTTTGTTGTCAAAGCTCACCAAGGAAAAATTAAAAAGGGAGATAAAGTTATTATTTGGCAAACAGGCCAAGATGCTGGTTGCTATGCTTTAGCGACGGTAACTTCAAATGTAGAACATGATCAAGCAGAACAGCAGGAAGTTCCTTTTTTTAAGGAAGTACCAAAAGAGACCAAGCGAGTTCATTTAGACATTGATTATAATTTGTGGAGCAAACCTATAACAAAGGATTTTATTCCTTTGAGTAAGTCATTTGATCGATTTTATGGAGGACTATCAGGAACCAATTATAAAGCAACAGAGGAACAATTTGAAGAAATAATTAATCTGGTTGAACAACAAGATATTCTCGCAGAACCTTCCATTGCTTATAATCCTCAAACTTCTTTGAATCATCCGCTTAATCTAATTTTGTATGGCGCTCCTGGGACAGGTAAAACGTATCATGCCATTAATTATGCGCTTTCGATTATTGAAAATCGAACGTTAGAAGAATTGGAAATGGAACCTAGAGGAGCGCTTCGACATCGATTTAACGAGTATTTGGAAGAAGGTTGGATTCAATATGTAACCTTCCATCCTTCCTTTGCTTACGAAGATTTTGTAGAAGGAATAAAACCACAAACTACTCAACAAGGAAATGTTGTATATGAAGTTGAAGACGGTGTTTTCAAATATATCTCATTGACTGCTAAAAGGCATTTAGTAGAAGTGTTACTGAGTTTGATTCCAGTTCAAGAAGTGAAAATTGATTATGAATCCTTATACAACTCCTTTATTTTGTATTTGGAAAGTGATGATTTTAATTCCTTCGAATCACGAACAGGAAAGAGAATGCTTTTACAAAAAGTTGCTCGGAATGGTAACTTAACCGTTCGTCCTGAAAATTCATTTCTGGCTTACACAATTTTTAAGACTAAATTAAAAAAGCTGTATAAAGCCTTCCAATCTGTAGACGATATTAAGCATACTCAAAATGACATAAATCTTTTGTTAGGAGGAGTAAATACTCGAGCTTATTGGTCGGTTTTTAATGAGCTGAAAAAATTTGAACCAAGTTTTGTTCAAGCATTGATGGAAGAAGATCAAGGGGATATTCAGCTGCCAGGAGAAGGCATAGATGCTTTTGAATTGAGCAATCTTTCTGAAGTTGCGAAAAATAGAGCAGGCAAATTCGTTTTAATTATTGATGAAATTAATCGAGGAAATATTGCTGGAATCTTTGGTGATATGATTACTTTGATTGAAGAAGATAAAAGGGAAAGTAATCCTGAGGCATTAAAAATTATCTTGCCCTATTCAAAAACTTATTTTTGCGTTCCTCCCAATTTACACATAATAGGCACTATGAATACTGCAGATAGAAGTGTGGAATCTTTAGATGCTGCTTTGCGTCGTCGGTTTACTTTTGTGGAGCAAAAACCTACTCCAGTTGTTTTGAATCAGCCTCCTATTTCTGGTGTAGACTTAAAAAGAATGTTGGAAAAAATCAATCAAAGGATTTCGATTCTATTGGATGAAGATCATGTGATTGGACATTCTTATTTTATAGAAGTGAATAGTTTTGCAGAGTTGAAGAGTGTTTTTGCTAATAAGATTTTGCCTTTGTTGCAAGAGTATTTTTATGGAGATTTTGGAAAAATTGGATTAGTGTTAGGTAAGGAATTTTTGGTTGAACGAAATTTTTCTTCTGACGATTTTGCCAATTTTGATTATGAATATATGCATGAGTTGACGGATAAAAAGGTCTATCAAATTCGAAATGTGGAAGAATTGGAAGCTTCAGCGTTTATCCGAATTTATGAAAAAGATTTCACCTAACGTAGTAGGATTCTCCTAAGTCCTATTCCTCAATAACATAATTTATGTCAGGACTCAGGAGAGTTCTGCTACGGAAAGTAATAGCTTAATCTGATTCTTTGCACGGTTGAAATTATGCTCCGTGTACACCGTGTTATAATATTTATCACCATCTAAATAATCTGTCAAAAAACGAGTTGCTTGCTCATAAATTATCACCTTTGCTCCAAGCATTAAGTTATCTTTTTCCACTTCAGTTAACCAATTTTCTGTCGATTCCAAGAATCCTTTTTTCAAATTCTCCAGAAAGGGTAAGGATATTTTAACATTTTCAAAATCAGTTGATTCCTCATCTTCTTGGCAAGCCATAGTTCGCACTAAATCTCCAAAGTCATGCAAAATATAACCAGGCATAATGGTATCCCAATCAATCACAGCTTTTACTTTCTTATTTTGATCAAAAAGTAAATTACTGATTTTTGGATCTGAATGAACGATTCGAATAGGGCAATTAAGTGCTTTAAAATCATTAATTAAAAACTGCCATTTTCTAATTTGTTTGATTTCTGTTTTGGCAAATTGAACTCGATTGAATTCATCTTTTTGGATAATCTTTTCCAAATTTTGAAATCTCAAACTAGTATTGTGAAAATCTGAAATAGAAGATTTTATTTTTTCAACGGGCAAATCTTTTAAGTATGTCAAAAACTCTCCAAAACTTTTTCCAGTTTGATAAACTTGCTCATCCGATTCAGGATTTGTAAATTCTTGAGTATCTTTTATAAAATTAAAAATACGCCAATACTCATTTTTAGAAGTTTGTAATAATACATTTTCGTCAATTGTTTTCCTAATTTCTAAAATGGATTTTGGATAGTTTTTTTGATGCAAATGAGTAGAAACCAATTGAATGTTTTCCATCAAATCCCTTGGGTTTTTAAAGACATTCGAATTGATTTTTTGTAAAATAAAATCACCCTCAGAGTGTTGCAAAAAAAAGGTTCGGTGAATTAACCCCGAACCAAAAGGAATGATTTTGCAATCATTTATATTTTTAAAAAAAGATTTTAAAACTAAATCTAAATCGCTTCTGTGCTCCATAGTGCTTTTGGATATTTTCCTTCCTCATGAAGTTCTTTCATTGCAACAGTAACATCATCCTTATCTTCTTTATAAGTTACCCCATACCATTTTTCTGTTGATGTCAAAACCTTTAATTTTATGGCTTCTTGTTCAAGTAAGTTGTTGACTACCAATGGAATATAAAATTCTGCTTTTGGATTATCAGGGTTGTTTTTTACAAAGTCGATAAACATTTCTCTGCAATGTTCAAAGACATTTTGATGAAATCCCCAAAGGTTCATTGACACAATTGTATCATCTTCCAAGAATATTTTTTTCCCACCTTCTTCATAACAAATTACTTTTCCCACTCTTCGTATACTTGTTCTTTCCGTAACCGTTGTCAAGTAATTATTTTCATCTGCCGAACAAACTCCACGTGAAACAGAGCCATTTTCAGAGATCGTATTTTTTAATTGAAAACCAACCATGGAATAGTTTTCTTCATTACATTCATTGGACAAGAAATCAGCCATTTTTTGCAATGCTTCGATTCCATAATAATCATCGGCATTCACTACTGCAAACGGCTCATTGATTAAATCTTTTGCTACTAGAACCGCA
The DNA here is from genome assembly GCA_964564545.1 of uncultured Saprospiraceae bacterium. GTDB lineage: Bacteria > Bacteroidota > Bacteroidia > Chitinophagales > Saprospiraceae > CAJQQY01. The sequence continues at coordinate 95,586 of CAZMBP010000147.1, read as the reverse complement.
TGTCCAGTTCCCCAAGGTTTAGCACGTTCAGGCATTTCATCGATACCTTCAATTTTAGTATTCATCTCTTGAAAAGCAAATTTGATTTCAATTTTTCCTTCAAATTTATCAGAAACTTTTTCTTTAAATGCTTCTTCAATATTTTCTCGAATCACAAAAACAACTTTTCCAAAACCAGCTCGAATAGCGTCGTATACTGAATAATCAATTATAGTTTCGCCATTAGGACCAACTTCATCCAATTGTTTCAATCCTCCATATCTGCTACCCATTCCGGCAGCTAAAACTAAAAGTGTAGGCTTCATAAATATTTAAATTAATTTTATAAGAGTTTTCAAAAACGTACAAATGTATGACTTTTTTTTAGATTGTTTATTCTTAAAAAGCATCATTTATCAATTACGTTTTACCTAATTTTTTCATTTACAGTTACTTTAATTGTTTAGTAAATCTAGATATGAAAAAATGAAGTTTTGAAATTAATTCCCAATTAGGATTAGATTGGATTTTTGTTCATAATACCTATCTTAGTGTCTCCTTTACATGAATAATTTTCAACAAAATAAAAACGAAAAATCAATCTATTATGAAAAAACTGTTTTGGCTTTCCTTGTTATTTTTTTCCCTATTTGTTTTTAGTTGTCAAGAAGATGTTGAACCTAATTTCGAGGCGGATCGACCATTCCAACCATGGGTTTTTAGATCGGTTTTGGATTTGCAACCAAGAATGTTGACGCTTGCATTAGATGAAAACTTGTGGGCAGCTTACCACGCTGACAATGGAGCGCTTTACAAAGTATGGAAAGGAAATGTTGAATTGACGGGAGCAGTTTATGATACTTATCATGGACCTCAACCAGTTAGTTTAGGAGATGCATATATGGTTAATGAAAATAAATCACCTTGGGAGGTTAGTTTGGATGGGAAAACTGAAACACCAAAAATATTGTATAAAGGTCATCGAAAGACTAAGGGGCAAGTTGAAATTTTATACGATTTAGTTTTGGCAAATGGGAATGAAATTAACGTTTCTGAAAAACCAGAATACATCGAATCAAAATCAGGACTACCAGGTTTTGAAAGAGTTTACACTTTATCAAATACTCCTTCGGGAGCCAAAGTCTTTTTTAAAACGAATGCTAGTTCTATAGTTTCAAAAGATAAAATGGTAACTGATGGAACATTGAATATTACAAATGAGTCACCCCGTAAAACTGGTTCTGTAACTACGTTAGATGTTGAAGGAACGCTTGAAATGAATACTTCGGGAAAAACTCGTTTAGCTTGTTTCTTTGTTAAAAAACCAACTATTGAAAATCCAAATAAGAAGCCAGGTGAAGATGAAGGTGAAGAGGTTGAAAAGACGCTTGGAGAAAGATTAATTGATAAGAGTGATTGTAAAGCGTGTCATAATCCTACGAGAAAAACAATTGGACCATCTTATACTGAGATTGCCAAAAGATATGCTAATACTCCAGAGAACGTATCTACTTTAGTTGGGAAAATCCAAAATGGTGGTTCAGGGAATTGGGGACAGGTACTAATGAGTGCACATCCAAATTTGACAGATACAGATGCTCAACAGATGGTAAATTATATTTTAGGTTTAGCGGAGAGTGAAACAGGAAGTGGAAATACAGCTGCTTCAGGCAATGCTGGAACCTACATGGAACCTGTAAATGTAGAAGGAAAAACATTATTGCCAGGATTGATTATTCAAGTGCAACAATATGACAAAGATATAGTGAAGTTGGCTGATTTGAATTTGAAAAAGAAACCAATATATGCTGGGGTTAGTCCACAGGTTACTTTTTTAGATGCTGATTTTAAAGGCTTAGAAAAAAACTTTGCCTTGATAGGAGATGGATATTTGATGATTCCAGAAGATGATATTTATACTTTTAGATTGATAAGTGATGATGGTTCACAGCTGATTATTAATGGAAAACAGATCGTCGATAATGACGGTTTGCATGGAGCTGATTTAGTAGATGGAAGTGTAGGTTTGAAAAAAGGAGCACATAAGTTACACCTTGAGTTTTTCCAAGGGTATGGAGGAAAAAGTGTGATTTTGCAATGGAAGTCAGCAACCCAAGATGGATTTATGAATATGGATATCAGTTCAATGATGCATGATAAAACCATGCAAAATAAATTTAAAGATTATAAACTTCCATTGGTTGATGGTTTGAGAATTCCTGGAGATGGATTTTCATTGACAGATGTTCATCCTAGTTACGATTTAAGTCAAGCTAGGCCAGATGACTTTTTACCAAAAGTAGGTGGGATGGATTTTTTACCTAATGGAAATTTATTGGTAAGTACTTGGGATGCAGATGGTGCAGTTTATTCGATTGAAGGAGCGCAAGGAGGAGATCCATCTAAAATGAAAGCGACTAAAATTGCTGATGGATTTGCTGAACCTTTAGGTCTGAAAGTTGTCGATGGAGATATTTATGTTTTGCAAAAACAAGAATTGACTCGATTAAAAGATCTTGATGGAGATGGCATTATGGATGAATATCAAACAGTTTCTAATGATTGGTTGGTGTCTGCCAACTTTCATGAGTTTGCATTCGGTTTAGTATACAAAGATGGATATTTCTATGCGACTTTGGCAACTGGAATCATGCCTGGAGGTGCGAGTAAAGATCCTCAAGTAGCAGATCGTGGGAAGGTAGTGAAAATTTCAAAAGACAATGGGACTGTTGAATTTTTGGCGCATGGATTGCGGACTCCAAACGGAATTGGCGAAGGAACAGATGGTGAAATTTTCGTTGCAGATAATCAAGGTGATTGGTTGCCATCTAGTAAGATTGTTCATGTTCAAAAAGGATCATGGTATGGTTCGCGTTCAGTTGATTTTGAAGGGACTGCGGACTTAAAAGAAAATAAACCTGTGGTTTGGTTACCACAAGATGAAATTGGAAATTCTCCAAGTACACCATTGGCTTTAAATGATGGGATTTACAAAGGACAAATGATTCATGGGGAAGTAACTCATGGAGGTGTAAAAAGAGTTTTTGTAGAAAAAGTAAATGGGGAATATCAAGGATGTGTTTTCCGATTTATTCAAGGACTTGAAGGTGGAGTTAACAGAATGGTTTGGGGACCTGATGGAGCTCTTTATGTTGGATGTATCGGTAATCCTGGTAACTGGGCACAGACGAATAAGTTGTGGTATGGAGTGCAACGATTAAAATATAACAATACTTCTACATTTGAGATGTTAGCGGTGAGAGCAAAATCAAATGGAGTGGAAATTGAATTTACTGAACCTCTTTCAGTAGGTGATGGTTGGGATGAAAATGATTATCAAATTGATCAATGGATGTATTTGCCAACCAAAGATTATGGAGGCCCGAAATTAAATGAGGAGGGTTTGAAAATCGTTTCAGTCAATGTTTCTGATGATCGAAGAAAAGTATTTTTAGAATTGGATGGAATGAAAGAAGATCGTGTAGTTCATGTTCAATTAAAGAATCATTTTATAAGTGAGAAAAACAATGAACTATGGACAACTGAAGGATGGTATACTATGAATGCAATTCCAGAAAACCAAACTGGGTTTACAACTAAAAACACTTTTGGGAAAATGGTGGACAACCAATTAGCAGAGCACGAAAAAGCAGCAGGCTGGGAATTATTATTTAATGGAAAAGACTTAAGTAGTTGGAGAAACTTTAAAAAGCAAACAGTTGGATCTGGATGGATTATTAATGATGGAGCAATGCATTTGAACTCTCAGCAAAATCCAGATGGAACTTGGTCTGCAAAAGATGGGGGAGATCTCATTACCAAAAATGAATATGAAAACTTTGAATTAAAATTGGAATGGAAAATTGGGCCATGTGGAAATAGTGGAATCATGTTTAATGTGGTAGAAGATGATAAATATGATCATGTTTGGTTGACAGGTCCGGAAATGCAAGTGCTCGATAATACTTGCCACCCTGATACCAAATATCCAACTCATCGAGCAGGAGATTTATACGATATGATTGAATGTAAATACGTTGTTGTAAAACCTGCAGGAGAATGGAATCAAATCCGATTAATTTCTAATAACGGAAAAATGGAACATTGGCTAAATGGCCACAAAGTAGTTGAATATGAGATGCATACTCAGGAGTGGAAAGAGATGGTTGCGAAAAGTAAATTTAGAGATATGGAGGATTTTGGCTTAGCCAAAAAAGGACACATCTCTCTACAAGATCATAGTGATAAAGTTTGGTATAAGAATATTAAAATTAGAAAGTTGTAGATTATTTATTGACAGGAAGATGAAAAGGTATCGGATCCCTTCAAGGGATTCGATACCTTTTTTTTTAAGTCAACAACTTGTGAGTATTTATTATAAAGTTACTTAAAAACAAAATGCTTTTGTAACAAAAAATTAAAAGTAAAAGCAATGAAAACAGCCACAATCACTTTAGAAAAAATATAATTCAAAGAAGTAAATTCAGTTAGTATATAAACTCCTAAAGTATTTAAAATCATACTTCCAGTTGCGACTAAAAAGTAGCGAAAAGCTTGGTGAGAAATTTTTCTTTCTTTGGATAAAAACACCCAATTGCGACCCAAGAAGAAATTTGTAATAGCACCGCAAGTTGCTCCAATTGCATTAGAAACTACATACCAGATTCCAAATATTTCAGTCAAGAAAATGACTACTCCAAAGTCAACTGCAGTTCCAATAAATGCGGCAACTTGTGCAGATAAAAATTCCTTAGTACCTGATTTTTTTTTCAATTCAGATTCTTTTATTGGGGCATCAAGTGGTTCGTTTTTATTTTTCATTACCAAAAATAAACGATGATTTGCAAAACGATATTTGCATAAATTCCAGCTCCCACATCATCAAGCATTACTCCCCATCCTCCTTTTATTGCTTCTAATTTTCTGATTCCCAGAGGTTTAGCAATGTCGAAAAATCGAAACAATATAAAACCTAAAATTAACCAATGAGTTTCAACAGGAATCCATAGCAATGCAATCCAAACCCCAATCAACTCATCAACGACAACTTTTGATGGGTCTTTTCCCCATTCAGATTCTAATTCATTAGTACTCCATACACCTAGAAGTGTAAAAATGATTGTTGCTAATAGTAGTCCCCAGGTGAAATATTGCAAGTCAGGCTGTTGCCATTTTACAAAAAACAAAATAAGTATTCCAACTAATGCACCCATGGTTCCTGGAGCAAAAGGGGAGTAGCCAGCTCCTAAAACTGTAGCATTTAGTTTATGAATTGATTTCATTTTTATTTGTTTGTATCTCGAAGCTCTTGCTTCGATTTCGAAGCAGGAGCTTCGTAGTACTTATTTAAAATTTCCTCTCGACTAGCAATTCCCTCAATTCCTTTTTTCTCAATGCAAAAACTAGCAGTGGCATTTGCAAAATTAGCAGCTTGAGAAATGTCTTTTGTTTCAAAATATCTAATCAAAAAAGCAGTAGCAAAAATATCGCCTGCACCTGTGGGGTCTATCATTTTTGCAGGAAAACTTGGAAACGTGTATTTATTGTTATTTGAAAAAACTTCTGCTCCATTTTCTCCTTTTGTTACTACCAAAATCTTAAATAGTTCAGCTAGTTTAGGAATTAAATCATTTTGGAAATTTAAGTCTTCCTCACTTAGAATAACCATATCTGCATTTTGAAAAACAGACCAATCTTCAAGCATTTTATGAATTACTTTTCCATTTGAATGCCATCTTCTCATCCATCCTTGAGGACAAACAGCAATCATTGACCTTTCAAATTGATCTAAAATATTAAAGTCAATTTCATTAGCAATTGGCCCAAGTAAAACCATTTTAGGATTTAGAAAATCACTTGGGATGTCACTTGTAAATATATTGTTGGATTTTTCTAACAAAAACTGTTGACGATTATTTCCATCGTAAACATTTTTAAAAAAAGTAGTTTTTTCAGAAGGAATAGAATGGAGAGAAATATTTTGGAAGCGATTTTGAAATTCAAAATCACTTCCAAAACTTGTGAGAATTGCCGTTTGCAAATTCATTTTTCTAGCAAAAAAAGAGGCATATGAAGTTGTACCTCCAAGGACATTTCCCGAAGGAGTCCAATCATGGCAGACATGACCAATTGCTAAAAAATCAATAGCAGACATTACGCTTCTTCTTGATAATAATCCAAGCCGAGGTGCGTAATTAAATCTTCACCTGCCATATGTCGCAAGGTATTATGCAATTTTTCTTTTTGTTTAAATAAATCATGTTGAGGATAAAGTCCTTTTCCAACTTGTGGTGACTTCAAGTAGAAAGACAACCATTCTTGAATTCCACTCATTCCAGCTCGCTGTGCTAAATCCATGAACAATGCTAAATCCAAAACAATTGGTGCAGCTAAAATAGAGTCTCGGCAAAGGAAATCAATTTTGATTTGCATTGGATATCCTAACCAACCTGTGATATCAATATTGTCCCAACCTTCTTTGTTATCACCATGTGGTGGATAATAATTGATTCTCACTTTGTGATATAAATCTTTGTATAAAACAGGATTCTTTTCAGGTTCAAGAATTTGCTCCAACACACTTAATTTAGAAACTTCTTTAGTTTTAAAATTATCTGGGTGATCCAAAACTTCACCATCTCGGTTTCCTAAAATATTAGTAGAGAACCAACCTTTGATTCCAAGTGCTCTAGCTTTTAAACCTGGAGCTAAAATGGTTTTCATTAAAGTCTGACCTGTTTTAAAATCTTTTCCAGCCACAAGTGCTCCATTCTCTTTAGCATAATCAACTATAGCTGGAATATCGCATGAAAGGTTTGGACTTCCATTGGCATAAGGGACATTCATTTTTACAGCAGCATAAGCATAAATCATACTTGGTGGAATTGCTGGATCATTATTTCGTAATCCTTCCTCCAATGCTTCCATCGTTTGATGAACGGCACCTTCTTCGATGTAAACTTCAGTTGAACCACACCACACCATTACTAATCTTTCGCAATCGTTATCTTCTTTGAATTTTCGAATATCTTCCATCAAAGCTTCCGCCAATTCCATTTTATTGGTTTGCGGTTTCACATAATCGCCAGTCAATCTTTTTGCATATTCTTTTTGGAAAACAGCAGGCATAGGCTTAATTGCTTCCAAATCAGGTTTGATTTGTTCCAATAAATATCGATCTAAAACTTCAGCATTTACAGCTGCTTCATAAACATTGTCTGGATACAAATCCCATCCTCCAAAAACGATATCATTCAAGTCAGCCAAAGGCACCATGTCTTTAATTAATGGATTTCTATTTTCTGTTCTTTTTCCCAATCGAATAGTACCCATTTGAGATAATGAACCAATAGGCTGGGAGAGTCCTTTACGAACTGCAATTACACCTGCAATAAGAGTAGTTGCAACTGCTCCAAGACCTGGCATTAAAATGCCTAATTTCCCATTTGTTTCTTTAATCATCTTTTTGATTTTTTCTTTTTATTAAAAAAAAGGATTTAAGTTATTTTTCAAATAAACAGTTTTAGCTGACCGCTTTACCATATTTTTCAAGCCAAGTTTTGACTTTTGTTTTCATTAAGAGCTGATATATTCCAATAGTGATCAATGCAGTTCCTACTCCACAAATTACATCAATAATATAATGGTGATAGGTGTAGACTGCAGAAAACCAAGTACTGAACATTAAAATGATTCCTAGTGTTAGCCATTTTCGAAATTTATATTTCCAGCTAAAGAAAATCAAAATTATTGGAAAGGCACAATGTAAAGAAGGAATAGCTGCAAATACATTGGCATTCAAACTATACATTCCTTCAAATAAATGTGTTCCAAAGAATTTATCAAATTCAATTAATCTACCAGGGTTTCCAGGTGTGTTTAAAATTTCTTTAAAACCATATTTATCAACATACCAAGGAGGTGCTGCTGGGTAAATAAATTGAATAATTAATCCAACTTGACTGACCATTAAGAAGCCAAAAAGGTAATTGACCATTTTTTCTCTTTGCTTTGAAAAGAACAAATAAAAAGAGAAAGTTAATGGAATTGGAATCCAAGAGAGATATATAATTGCCGTATAGATATCTAAAAATGTGTAGGTGAAATTTTTATCTAAATACTCATTGGGAGTTAAAATACCTTCAGGAGTTGGAATTCCAAACCAGGCTTTTTCTGCTAAATATGGTTCAGCAATATGTAAAGGAGGATTTATCTCGTAATTTGGTATTAATCGAATGGAATCAAAGATAAACCAATAGAGAAGAATAAAACCGAAAGCCAAAACCATATTTCTTGAAGTCTTATTGAAAAAGAATAAAACTAAAAGTCCCCAAATAAATAAGTGGTGATCTGGCCGAATACCTCCCAATGCAAAATGAACCCAAGCAATGTATAATACCCCAATAATAAAAAATGGGATAGCACTTTTTGCAGAGAATCTGTGGTATGAATTTGTATGTATGTTGACGTAGTTCCCTTCTTCCAATTTCTAGATTTATATGAGTAGTTAGTTGGTTTTAATTATTATTTATCCATTAATTCATGCTTGCTATGATTTAATCTTCGAAGTGCAGTAATATTTGACATAACTGCTAAAACCATTAGCGGCCCAATGAATATAGAAATCGGCTCAAAGATAATAATGTCAAAGAAAATTTGTTTTTCAACATTAACAAAATATGAAACTAAACCACATAAGATGGCAGAAATACTAATTAATAAAATTCTCTCAGGTCTTTGCATCCAACCTACACTACAATCTGCTCCTAATGCTTCGGCTCTTGATCGAGTATAACTTACCATGATTGAACCAATCATGGCAATAAAACCAAAGACAGAACTCATGAAATAATCATGTGAAATGAGATAATAACATATTCCTAAGAACATAATTAACTCACTATATCGATCAAGAACAGAATCATATAAAGCTCCGAATTTTGAACTCATATTTCCCATTCTCGCTAATCTTCCATCAATCATATCGAACAAACCAGCAAACAAAATAATGCCCCCAGCGATTCCGATATATCTATGATCTCCTCTTTCTCCAAACTCAGCTCCAATAATTAGAATAATCATAGCAATTACATTGATTACTAGTCCTACTGTAGTTATAGCATTTGGAGTCACTTTTGAGCGAATTAGAAATTCCACAAAAGGATTGATCATTTTATAAACTAAATCTTGACCGTATTTTTTTAACATAATTTGGAAGTTATTATTCTTTATTTTTAAGCTAGGTAATTGGGTTTGAATGTGACTAAGTTTTTCACTAGCCAATATACACCTGCACCGACTGCGAGTCCAGCTAAAACATCAACAGTATAATGAACTCTTTGTTGCAAAATCAAAAGCGGAACGATTACTATAATAACACGCATCCATTGCTTCACCAAAGGACTTACTGCAACCAGTAATAATATCATCATTGTTGCACAATGACCTGAAAAGAAAAGATCTCTTAATGCTACTACATGATTGGGTGTTATAAAACTTACCAAAGGATCTTGTAAAGCCACAATTCCTACTGGAGGCTCTAATGGAATCAAAAACATGGAATAGGATCTTAATAATTTCATTAACCCAATCGCAAAACCTAGTCGTAATACTTGGATGGGTGATTTCATAACTACATCTATCAATACAATAAAAACGCTTGAATAGGTTAGAAAAAAGATAATATTAGACCAATCGATAGCTTTTGGCAATAGCTCATGAATTGGATCATACAGAAGTGTACCACTTTGTAAATCAATAATTGCTAATGATTCTGTAATATATTTAATACAGAAAATCAAAAAGGCTAGGCAAAAACCAGTCAATAAGCAAAAGCGAGTACTGGAAAAATGAATTGCCCACATACTTGGAAAACTAATGTCTCTATCTTGATCTTTCATTAGGTTGTCGTTCAATCCGTTTACTTTGTTTAAAGAAAGTGCAAAAGTAATCAGTTCCTTCATAATATAAAATAAGAAGTGCCTTGTTTTATATATTTCGAAAATTTTATCCGATGAAATGAGCGTTTAAGCGGATAATTTGTACAACTGATATTTTCCTTTTGAATTTTAGGCATTGAATGCTTAAATTCAAGAACGAAACTCAATTAAATTTGGTTGGTTTCGTTTACTATTTTAAATAAAAAATAATTTAGCATGTTAAGTATCCTATATCCGATTAGTTTTTCAGTTAGCCTTTTGGGGTTAATTTTGTGGTTTTATAATGAAAAAAATCCAACACTCCGTAGAAATATGAGTACCATGTTTTTGGGTGGATTTGTGGCATATGCCTTTTCTTTGGCCTTTGCAGATGGAGAATTAGGCTTTAAACTCTGGGTACTATTTAGAGATTTAATGGTTTTAGGAACAGTTTCTACACTTTTTAGCTTTTTTAAAAATAGTAAAGCTTTATTCTTTGGAATGTTTGTTTTATTGATCGCGACTTTTCCATTTACTTTTTTGAAAAAAATGAATAATACCTTTCCTCAGAAAATGGAAAGCAAAATAAATAGTGAAACATCAGATGATAATTCAACTGAAATGCCTTTAAATGAAGTGGTATCTAATTTAGATGAAAATGGGGAATTACTGGTTGATCTTGGAGAAGGGAAATCCATGGAAGATTTGGAAAAAATAGCTACGAAATACGGGTTGACTGCAAAAAGAGCATTTACTCCAAAAGATGAAGCTTCTACTGATTTAGATGATTATATGGTTGTCGATATTCCTACTGAATTTTTAAAGGATATTGATAAAATAGAAGATGAATTAATGGCGAGTGGTTCTGTTGATTATTTGGAACAAAATGAAATCATTCAACTATCTCCAATTGAAACCATGCGGCCATCCAAACGGAAAAGAACTTTCGGAATTAATGATCCAGGAGTAAAAGAGCTTTGGGGATTTGATGAATTACGAATGGATGACTTGTATAAATTATTAAAAGCTAAAAAAGTAAAACCTCAAAGAAAGGCTAACATTTTCATTCTAGATACAGGGGTTGATTCGGAACATGAAGATTTAAAAGATAATTATCAATCTCATAAAAAAGCCTATGATTCTGATCGTCAAGGTCATGGTACACATTGTGCTGGGATCGCAGCAGCAGTCACTAATAATAAAATAGGCGTTGCTTCGTATTCTCCTAATAATGATTTCGTCAATGTAACTAGTGTAAAAGTACTCACAGATTATGGTGGAGGTACACAAAAGTCTGTAATCTCAGGAATGTTGGAAGCTGCTGATAATGGGGCAGATGTTATATCAATGTCTTTAGGTGCTCCTTCTAATAAAAATAGAAAACGAGCCTATGCTCGAGCAGTAAATTATTGTAATCGACAAGGCGCAATCGTAATTGCAGCAGCTGGTAATAGTAATATGGATGCCTCGAAATATTCACCAGCTAATGCACCTGGGATAATTACTGTCTCAGCAATTGATACCAATTTAAATAGAGCACATTTCTCAAATTACGTTCAAAATGTACCCTTTGGAATTGCAGCACCAGGTGTAAATATCTATTCTACCTATCCCAAAAATCAATATAAAACCTTTAATGGAACCTCTATGGCTTGCCCTTATGTTGCTGGGTTAGTTGGTTTAATGAAGAGTATAAATCCAGAAATTAAGACTAAAGAAGTTTATGAAATTTTGGATAAAACAGGAAAGAATACTAAAAATACAAATCAAACAGGTAAGTTAATTCAGCCTTCCAATGCCGTTTCTGAATTGTTGAAATAGGATTTTCAATAAATCCTAAAATGAAAATCCCTTTCTAAAATTACATTTAGAAAGGGATTTTTAATTTTTGAAAAATATTTTATTGAGCTAAAATCTCAGACATTCGAACTAAATCTTTATTTGGATTTTTTATTTTCGAAATAGCATCTTTAAATGGTGTAAATTTAATTTTATTATTAACTACTCCAACTGCTACATCTTTTTTACCAGCTAACAAACCTTCTACTGCATGAAATCCTAATCTACTAGCAATTACTCGATCCATTCCACTTGGTGCTCCACCTCTTTGTAAGTGACCAATAATGGTAACTTTAGTATCGTAATAATCAAATTTGGCTTTTACTTTTGCAGCAATTTCAGCAGCTCCACCATTCTGATTTCCTTCTGCAACAATTACCAAACTGAATAGTTTTTTTCGTTTTGCTCCTTTTTGTAATTTCTCAATTAGTTGATCAATGCTAATTTCAGTTTCGGGGATCATAACTGCCGCAGCACCACTTGAAATACCAGTACTTAACCCAATAAATCCTGCATGTCTACCCATCACTTCTACAAAAAATAATCGATTATGAGAGTCAGCAGTATCTCTAATTCTATCTACAGCTTCAATAGCCGTATTCACAGCAGTATCAAAACCAATAGTATAATCAGTTCCAAAGATATCATTATCAATGGTTCCTGGAATTCCAATGAATGGAATTTTATGTTCTTTTGAAAAAATTTGAGCACCAGTAAATGTTCCATTTCCTCCAATTGCAATACAGGCATCAATATCGTTTGCTTGCAAGTTTTCAAAAGCTAATTGTCTTCCTTCCTTTGTACGAAATTCATCACTTCTGGCTGTTTTTAAAATTGTTCCACCTCGATGTAAAATATTTCCTACATCTCTAGTTTCTAATCTTTTAAAATTACAGTCGATCATCCCTTGATAACCGCGAATAATTCCATAAACATGTAAGTCATGATAGGTTGCAGTTCTAACTACTGCCCGAACAGCTGCATTCATTCCAGGAGCATCTCCTCCAGAAGTAAAAACTGCAATTCTTTTTATATCTCCCATATCGGTTTTATTTAATTAAGTCGCAAATATAATATTTTTAATAAGGGTATTAATATTTTGAGTAGTTAGTATTAAGATTGTTTCTCAATACCAATATTTTTAAATTCGGAGTACTCCATATCATTTATTTAGATTCTATTTTTTGGTGAAATGCAACTAAACGTTCAATAGGTTTTTTAATTACATTCCCAATTTCTAGGTCATAGCTTGACAAAACTATTTCCAAAATATCCTTAAAATAATATGCAACAGAACCTACAAAATGAATTTTTAAGCTCTGGCATCCATCGTATTTTAAAATATTTCTTCTGACAAATTCGTCAAAACTTTTATAGACGATATGTTGAATATATGGATCTTCCCTATGCCCCGACAAAAATCTAGAAAATGATGCCAAATATACATTTGGTTTTGGGTTGTCATATATCCTATCCAAAATCCCTCTTTGTCCTTCAGGATATGATTTTTCAAAATCCTCTAGAATAGCTTTTGGCATTTCTCTATAGAAATATCCTCTCAATAGCTCTTTCCCTATATGAGACCCACTTCCTTCATCACCCACTAAAAACCCCATATTTTTCACATTATCAATTATTTCTATTCCATTATAAAGACATGAATTAGATCCTGTTCCCAAGATGCATGCAACACCAGGTTCGACTCCGCAAACTGCTCTTGCACTTGCTAATAAATCATGGTTGACTATAATTTTTGCATTTGGGAAAACCTTTTGCAAGGCAGTCTCAACGATTGAATTTCGGTGTGCATCAGAGCATCCTGCGCCATAATAATACACAGACTTCGCCTTTGACCTTTCTAATGACTCATCAAAGTCTTCCAATAGACCAGCTTCAATTGTTTCTGAATTTTGTATAAAAGGGTTAAATCCACGGGTAGATTGATCGGAAATTTTCCCTGAAGGGTGCAAAATCTTCCAATCTGCTTTAGTGGAACCACTATCTGCGATAAGTATCATTTGATGTAAATATTTAGTTTAATCCAAAGGTAGTGTAAATTTTACACTAAGTAGGAATAATTTTATAGATATATATTTGTTTTTGGGTTAAAATGTTGATTATCAGTTAGTTGGAATAAATATAAAACAAAAAGTTTAAAATAAATTTGTATTTTAAAAACAAATTGTTTTATATTGTGTTCAGATATTATTCTTTGCCAAAAATCAAACACTTATATCATGAAATATGGATTAACTAAAATCAGAAACTTTAGCAATTTACACTACGATAATGCTAGCATTTTTGTCAAACAAAATTGGATGAAAATAATCTTGATCGTATTTGTACTTTTTATAATTTTGAAAAAAGACATTAGTCTTAATCTAAATCTACAAGCAGCTGGAAGCCATGCTCCAATGCATAGTCAACCTCAACCAAATTATGAAAAAGTGAATTATCCAAGTGAATCGAAAATAATCGGACAACCTGAAGCTGTTAAATCGAACTACAGACCTAAGAAAAAGAAAAATAAGATCCAGGAAGCATCAATTTTAAATCTTCCATATTTTGAACCAGAGCATTCTTTGAAAGAAAAAAAAGTTAAAAAGAAAGCTCCAAAAATCGGAAAAGATAATCGAGCCAATACATTTGCCAATTTGGCTTTTATCCTAAATCCTACCTATGCAAAACGTAAAAATATTGCGAATGAAATAGTCATAGAAAAACAAGAAACAGTTTATAGATATGTGAAAAGATATGCGGATGTTGCTGTTGCTGAAATGAAAAAGTATGGGATTCCTGCAAGTATTACTTTAGCTCAGGGACTTTTGGAAAGTGATGCTGGAGAGAGTCGATTAGCCCTAGTAAATAATAATCATTTTGGAATTAAATGTTTTTCTAAAAATTGTCGAAAGGGGCATTGTGCTAATTTCACCGATGATTCCCACAAAGATTTTTTTAGAAAATATAGTAACGTTTGGGAAAGCTATCGAGCACATAGTTCATTTTTACAAAGAAAAAGATATGCTCATTTGCAAAAATTAGGCACTTCAAATTATGTAGGATGGGCACATGGACTGAAAGCTGCGGGGTATGCTACAGATAAAAAATATGCGAATAAATTAATTCAAATTATTGAAGCGCTTGAGCTCAATAAATATGATTCATAAGAGAGACTTTAAGGGATAGCTCCAATTATTTGTAATCATAAAATGAAATATTAAACTTCGAAATTTCAGGCTTGTTAAAAGGAATATCCCATTGACCATCATAGGAGATGAGTTCAGGGACATATTTTTCGCCAATAGTTTTTAGGGAAATATCCATTTTTACATCAAAGTCAAACATGGTTCCGCTATGCGCTAAATGATAATTTCGAGCAATAACTTGAAAAGTTTTTTTATCGAAAAATGTCTCCATGTATTTAATGACAGTTTTATCTCTTTTTGTTCCTTCTTTTACTTTTGCTAAGAAAACATAGCAATCAGTTTCAGAATTATAGATTTTTGAAGAAATGGAAAAGTCATAATATTTTGCCATTTTCTTTTCGAAGATGGCAGTTTTTTTTCCAATAAAAGGAACATCTGCTTTTCGTCCTGGATAGAAAATGAGTTTTTTAAGCTCATTGATATGCTTACTCATTCCAGTCAAGTTTTTAGAATCATCATAACCTTCTTGGTCTTCGATTCTTGCAGATTCACACACTTTTCCATAAGTAAAAAAAAGTCGATCATGCATTTTAGCGGTGTAGTATCGAATCTTCTTTTTTCGTTTATAGTATTTTCCAGAAATGGTAGGATTGATGGTTTCCATGGTTCGGCATCGACCATCGGAAGTTTGTTTAATAGTATTTTTTAGACTCGCTTTGACTTTTCCTTTTTTTGAAAACATCTTAAGGTCATTGTCAGAGGTGTAAGTCATCGTTCGGATATTTCGAAATGCTCTGTAAAAGGACTCATCCTCTTGAACCATTTTGATAAAATCCTCTGCATCAAAACCTTTCCGAGTAGCTGTCACTACTAAAGAATCTAGTTGGATAGAAAAAGTACTAAACTCGATAGTATCTTTTTGTGCAAAGGTAAATTGAGTCAAGCAGGTAAAAAGTATAGGATATATATATTTCACTTCGATGATATTTTATAAGATCCGATTTTTTTGAACCAAATAAGGCATATAAGCTCTCATTTATTAAAACTTATATATCCCTAAATGTCATATAAGGTTAAAAATTCAATTAGGGCAAAAAAAGATTAAATTTTTCAAAACCCAAAAATGATAATTCTCAGTTGAAAACTCTATTTTCGCACCAAAAATTATCAAAATGAAAAATATTTCAGTAATAGGTGCAGGAACAATGGGAAATGGAATTGCTCACGTTTTTGCCATGAAAGGATTTAAAGTAAGTTTAGTTGATATTTCAGAAGCTGCTCTAGAAAGAGCGCTAGCAACGATAGACAAAAATCTTAGTCGAATGGTTGCGAAAGAAAAGATTTCTGAAAAAGACAAAAAGGCAACTCTGGCCAATATCACTACTTTTTCAGATATGAATGCTGGAGTGAAAAGTTCAGATTTGATTGTCGAAGCAGCTACTGAAAATGTAGATTTAAAACTCCGAATTTTTAAATCATTAGATGAGGCTGCTCCGAAAAAAACTATTTTGGCGACCAATACTTCTTCAATTTCAATCACTAAGATTGCAGCAGTAACTTCTCGACCAGAAAAAGTAATTGGAATGCATTTTATGAATCCAGTTCCTGTAATGAAGTTGGTAGAGGTCATCAATGGATATGCTACTTCAAAAACTGTTACGAGAAAAATTATGAAACTTTCTCAAGAATTGGGGAAAGTTCCAACTGAGGTAAATGATTATCCTGGATTCGTCGCTAATCGAATTTTGATGCCAATGATTAATGAAGCGATCTATACTTTATTCGAAAGTGTAGCAGGCGTGGAAGAAATAGATACTGTGATGAAATTAGGAATGGCTCATCCAATGGGACCTCTGCAATTAGCAGATTTTATTGGCTTGGATGTTTGCCTCTCCATCATGAATGTTTTGCATGATGGATTTGGAAACCCTAAATATGCGCCTTGTCCATTACTTGTAAATATGGTAACAGCAGGAAAATTAGGTAGAAAATCTGGTGAAGGTTTTTATTCCTATGGGCATGGAACAAAAGAATGGATCGTCTCTAAAAATTTTAAATAAAATTTTTTAACGGTTAATGATTAATGGTGAACAGTTAATACCAAGTGGTGTTAACCGTTCATCGTTTAAAGGTCATCGTTATCATCAAAATCTTTCCATTGATCGATTTCTCTTCGTTCTCTTTTGGTCGGCCGACCAGTTCCTCTTTCCCTTACTTCTGATCTTCCTTTGCCGATGTACCAATCATTGAATTTGTTCAGTTCATCAGCTGGCGTAAGATTCTCGTAGCAAGGTTCAGCTAGAGTAGCGGAGACTCTTTTATCAATAAGTGTCACCACTTTATAAACCATGTCGAAAGAATTTTTTCTAACTTTTAAGATTTCTCCACCTTCTAAAAGGGATGAAGGTTTTAATGTAGTATCTCCGATTTTTACTTTGTTAGTTCGGCAAGCATCAGATGCTTGAGTACGTGATTTAAAAATACGTACACTCCACAACCATTTATCTACTCGTACTTTTTTCATGCGTATCTATTTATGTTTAGAAAAATTCTTTGTCAATAGAGTCTATTCTATATGAATTTGTATATAGACCGTATAACGTCTATCGTTCAACGTCAATCGAATCCCAGCTTACTTTTTAAATCGCTCACTTTTCAAAGGAGGCAATTTAATTCTCATTTTTTTCAATGTTTCTAAGACGATTTTTGCGATACAATAATCCCTATAACTGCGACTATCTACAGGGACAATATGCCAAGGAATATCACTATTATTAATTGCATATTCGTAGCAACGACGGTATTTATTCCAAAGTTCCCGCTCTTTCCAATCTCCATCATTATGTTTCCAGTTTTTTTCAGGGTCATCAATTCGTTCTTGCAATTTTTCTAATTGACGTTCTTTGGAAAGATGCATGTAGAATTTGATAACAACGGTATTGTTATCAAATTGCAATAAGTTTTCAAAAGCATTGATCGCATCCATTCTCATTTGCCTATGTTTTGGAGTAATCCAGCCATGTACTTTTTGAATAAGAATATCTTCGTAATGTGAGCGATTAAAGATTTTAATTTGTCCCTTTTCAGGAGCATGTTTATGAACTCTCCAAAGGAAGTCGTGAGCAAATTCTTCGTCGGTTGGTTTTTTAAAACTGGTCACGCTAACTCCTGATGGGCTGCAATAGCTAAACACATTTTTTGTGGCGCCATCTTTTCCACTTGAATCCATTCCTTGAAAAATAATTAAAATACTGCGTTTCCCTTCCGCAAGCATTTTGTATTGCAACTTTGCAATCTCTTTAGCCATTTTTTTAGTGGCTTTTTTGATTTCGTCTTTTTCAGTTCCAGCAGGTGGAGTAGTGGGGATTTTTGAAAGTTTTATCATGTTGTTTTGTTTAAGTTGCTTTTTATCCTGATTCAAAATTTATCTATCTGGTATTTTTCTTTTCCTTGAACCAACTTTATAATTCATCTAATTGTAATACTTTAAATATCCTCATTTGACAAATCATTCGTGTTTGTTCTGCTACCGACTCATCTTAGCCCGTTTTACCAAATAATTTTGCAAAATCGGTCGAAATCCTTGATTAATATCTGCTTCAACAAAATCCACTTTGTACTGCAAACACTTCATTTTCATTTTTTCTTTAAATTTCGTCATTTGCTCCACATAATAATCTTTCACTTGATTCGATTGCAATTTTACTTCTTCACCAGTTTCCATATCTACAAAAACATAAGGACGATTTTCAAATTCAAAATCCATTTCCTTCTTTTTATCCACTACGTGAAAAAGGACAACTTCATGTTTGTTATGCTTTAAATGTTGGAGTGCGCTAAAGAGCTTTTCAGTATCATCATTTTGTTCCATCATATCTGAAAAAATCACTACTAATGATCTTCGATGAATACTGTCTGCAATTTGATGAAGTGCTTCAGTTGTCGAAGTTTTCCGATTATCTTCAGGATTATCAATTAGTTTTTGCAAAAAAGTCAACAGCAATCTATAATGAGTCGTACTTACTTTACAACGAGTATGGGTATTTATTTTTTCATCAAAAATACTCAACCCAAATGCATCTCTTTGCTTTGATAAAAGATTCATTAAAGCCGCTGCCGCCAAAGAAGAGAACTGTAATTTATTGGTATATTTCTTTTTGTTTTTATTATCAGGTTTTGGAAAATACATAGAGGAAGATGAATCAATCACAATCTGACAACGCAAATTGGTTTCTTCCTCATAATTTTTAACAAACATTTTGTCCGTTCTTCCATAAACTTTCCAATCTATACTTTTTGTACTCTCTCCAGGATTGTACAATCGATGCTCAGCAAATTCTACAGAAAATCCATGGAAAGGACTTTTATGTAAGCCGATGATAAATCCTTCTACAACTTGCTTCGCTAGCAAATCTAAATTCCCTAAATCTTTAACTTCAAAATTATCTAATAAATCCATTTTTAATTTTTTGAAAATGTTGGAATATCAATTCCTAAATCCTTGTTCAATCTTCGATATTCAAAAAAAACTACTTTAATAATACGCTAAACAACAAGATAAGTTTTCCAAAAGAAAAAGCCCTCGTTCTGATTTAGAACGAGGGCTTTAAAGTATTATTTTTTATAGAAATATTAGATTTAATTATAAATCTTTTTTGCTATTTCTTTTAAGCCTAATTAAGCTAAAGCTGCATTAATTTTGTCTTGTAATGCTTGCTTTGTGGTAACACCAACATGTTTGTCAACTACTTCTCCATCTTTTAAAATCAAGATAGTAGGAATACTTCGTACTCCATATTTCATTGAAATGTTTGGATTGTGGTCAACATTTACTTTACCGATGGTTGCTTTACCTTCAAAGTCAGTTGCCAATTCCTCAATAATTGGTGTAATCATTCGACAAGGTCCACACCATTCTGCCCAAAAGTCAACTACTGCAACGCCACTTTTGTCGATTGCTACTTCTTGAAAATTATCGTCTGTGAATTGAAAAGCCATAATATTATTTTATTAACTGTTAAAAATATGATTCTGATTATTTATAAACATCTTTGGATCAAAATGGTTGCAAATATACTTAATTACTATTATTCTACTGTCTTAATTAGGACAAAATTATTTACTACAAAATAAATGGTTGAATCAAAGTAGAAAGTTCTTCTTTCGAAAATGATTTTTGATAAAAAAGATGTGTTCCATCAGTTTGATTTACCATGAAAATCGATGGAACTTCTCCCGACCAATTAGGGTGTATTTTGCGAAACCATTCAGAATTCAAGGTATCTGACGAATAAAACACATCGGAAGTCACGTCATTTTCTCGGATAAATGTATTTAGTTGATTAGAATTTTCAACAGGATCTAAGCTAAATAAAATGACATTAAACATGGAATCACCCATTTCTTTTTGAGTAGCTAAGATAGTTTGATAAGCTGTAACAGATTCAATACTATCCATTTTGAAAAATGAATAAATATGTAGCATTTCATCTGAAAGTCCCACCATCGAATCCATTTCTATTTTCGAAAGGGGAATAGCTGTTTTTCCTTTTGCATTGGCTAATTTTTTTTTGTCTTCGAGTGATAATTCTGAATTTAAATTCGTTTCAGTATGAGGCATGGCAGATTCAAATGGATCAACTTTAGTGGCTTTGTCCTTTGGTTTTTTATTTTTGCAAAAAGAAAAACAAATAGAAAGAAAGACTAATCCGATTAAAAAACTATTTTTCATATTGTGTTTTAATTAAGTGAAGAGCTAAGGGTAATAAGTGATAAGTTTGAAAAGAGAAATTTATCTACAATAAATCATGACTCATCACGAACTAAACGTAAATAACGGAATATTTCTAAAACAGTTAAAGTGGTAAAAAGTTATTTTTCAAAAAATAAGAATAATTGGATCTGGATTGCTCTAGGCTTGGCTGCAATACTTGTAAGAGTATTGTTAGGTTTTTCCCAAGAATTAACGGAACGAATCTATTCGAGAGGTATTTTTATTGGAATTCGATACTTTTTAGATTACACAGTAGGATGGTTACCGATTCCGTTTGTGCAAGTTCTATTAGTTGGACTTTTTATTTTTATTGTTTATAAGATTAGAAACTTAATCCGAACTCATGAATCACTTTGGGATTCTTTTATGCGAGTTAGCTTAGGAATTGTTTCTTTTTGTTCTGGTGTTATTTTCTTTTTTTTAGTGCTTTGGGGATATAATTATGGAAGATTACCTATTGAAAAATCTATGCAACTCACCCCAAATCCACTTACCCTAAATGAGTTAAAAGCAGAATTGACAATCAATACTCAAGAAGTTACTGAGGCTCGCTTTATAATTCCAAATATTACAGATTCAGCTATTCAAAAAACATTTTTACCCAATAATTTAGAAAATGTAGTTCGAGAAGAAGTAGAAAAATTATTAAAGAAATTAGACTATCCGACTGCAGGAACAGTTCGAGGAAGACAATTAAGGCCAAAAGGAATTTTATTAAGATTTAGTACCGCTGGAGTTTATTTTCCATGGACAGGAGAAAGCAATATTGATGCTGGTTTACATCCTATTCAAATTCCTTTTACGATGGCACACGAGTTTGCTCATGGGTATGGTTTTACGGATGAAGGAACCTGTAATTTTTTAGCTTACTTAGCTTGCATCCAATCTGATAATCCAGTTTTCCGATATTCAGGACATTTGAGTTATTGGCGATATTTGGCGTCCTCGTATCGTAGAAATGACAGAGAAGGGTATGCGGAGTATTTCAAAACGTTACCTAAAGGAATGGTGGAAGATTTATATTCTATTGATGAGAATAGTGATAAATATCCAGACATTTTACCTCGATGGAGAGATGCAGTTTATGATACTTATTTGAAAACCCAAGGTATAGAGGAAGGAGTGATTAATTATAATCGGATTGTGATGTTGGTGAAATCTTGGCGAAATAATAAAGTGATGAACGAAAAGTAAATTGCAAATCGTCGAACGTTTTACGGTCGCCCATATATCTCTATTTTTAGATTTTATTTTTTGACAAAATCAAAGCCAATTCCTATGCTTGGAGTAAATCCTAATTCTTGATGATAATTCGAGGCCAAGTCGAAACGTAATCCATTTTTCATTTGATATCCTAAACCAAAACTCAATGCAGTAGGATTAGTCTGAACTCCAACTCTCAGGCAAAAATCATCAGCTAATTCATATTCAACTCCTCCCTTAAAAATGAAAGGGAAATCAAAATCTTTTTCTAATTCTGTATGTAATTTTAACTTTTTTGAAGCGGTATAAGTTGCACCTGCACGAATGATAGTTGGTAAAAACTCATCCTCGATTATTTCTAATTTCACAGGATTATAAAGGTGAAAACCAAGGAGTAAATTTTCAATTAATTCGGATTGAACTCCGACTTCAAAAGTGAATAAATTTTTATTCCCATATTCTGAAATTTGAGTACTCAACATATCGAATTGAATCCCAACTGAAAGTTTATCCATCAATTTTCGAGCGTAAGCCAAACCAATTTTTGATTGATTAAAATCTTCAAAACCAAAGTAGTGAACACTTACTCCAAAGGTTCCTGAGTAGGTAGGCATCGCAAAACCAGCTCCAAAATTATTTAAATCTGAAATTAAAAATCGTTGTTCAGCTGAAAGCAAAAATCCCATGTTTTCTAATTCTGCTAGGCCTGCTTGGTTATTAAAAATGGAATTTAAATCTGTAAAACTCACAGATGCATTGCCAACACCATTGCTTCTAACTCCAGTAGAATTGGTGGCTCCATTTTGTGCATAAATTGAAATGCTAAAAAATATAGAAAGTATAAAAATTAGTTTTCGCATGTTTAATTATTTTCGTCTTAAGTTTTGCCTCATTAAAAATTGTAAAAGTACAAGATTTAAAATATTTTTTTAATGGAAAAAGACTTCCTTACTTTTTTCATAAAAAACCATTTAATTTATTGATATTTGAAAAATTTAAAAATTAAAATATTAACCAATGAAAAAAGTATTTCTTTCCTATGCACACAAAGATGAAGCTTACAAAGATGAGTTAAAAACTCATTTGAAGGTATTGGCTCGATTAGGAAAAATTGAAATATGGGATGATCGAGCTATAGATGCAGGTGATGAATGGCATGATGAAATTATGGAGGCTTTGGAAGGTGCAGACATTATTTTAATGTTGATTAGTAATTATTTTATTGCTTCTGATTTTTGTTATGATATAGAATTGAAACGTGCTTTGGAAAGACACGAAGCCAAAACTGCTAGAGTGATTCCTATCATTATTCGTACTTGTGAATGGACTGAATTGCCTTTTGGCAAATTACAGGCTGTCCCTAAAAATGGACAGGCAATAAGTGAATGGGATAATCCTGATGAGGCATATACTTTTATTGCGAAGCAAATAAAAAATGTAGTATAAGTTCTAATTTTTTGCTGTAAAATGGAAAAGCCAAATATCTCAACTTGAAATATTTGGCTTTTTTATGTTTAAGAAATGGAATTATTTTTTTCTCTTATTTTTTATTAATTCTAATTGATCTAAATATTCCTGATTATCAGGATGTCTTCGAATCAACTCTTCTGCAAAAGAAAGCGCTTTGTCATATTTCTTTCGCTTGATATATTTTCTTACTCGTTTTTCAACTTTTGAATCGCTATCACAATATTCATTATTGGTAGCAAATTTGAAAGCAGATTTTTCTAAAACTAATAAATCTGCATCTGGATAATAAGAATCACTTTTAGTAATTAATGAAAAACCAATGGTCATTTCCATCTCAGAAGCTCTTGCCCAAGATTTCCATTTATCTTTAGTTACCTCAAAAAATGAAATCAATTTTTTTTCGATACCCATTTCTAATTTATTGTTGAATTCATATTTTTCTAATTGACCATCTTGACTGATGGAAAGTTTAATTTTAGAAAGCCCAACTCGACAATTATCAAAAGCCTCCTGAGGATAACTTACATGCTTTTTAAATAAATCAATGAATGCGTCAGAACCTCCATTGAATCGATTATCTAAAACATAATAAAAGGAAGAATCTTCTTCACAATTGATTTCAATATCATTGTTTGAAGAAAAAATAAAAGAAGATAATGTCAAGATGCAGATAGCACCAACAGTAGCTAAAAAATAATTTCTCATGAAATAATAGTTTGGTATTGTAAATTAAAATTGGTTTAAACTTTTAATAAATGCTTGAGCATGGGGAGTATTTTGAAGGGAGAAATATTGATCAAATTGTGCTACCCATTTTAAACCGTAAATCGCATTGGTTAGCCAAATTTCTTCAATGTTTTTTAGATGGGGTAGTTTGATTGTGCTTTCTTGAATTGAGTAGTTTTTTTCAGCGGCAATTTCTAGAATGGTTTTTCGCATGGTTCCTGCGACGCAACCTTCTGATAGTGAAGGGGTTATGATTTTATTTTTTTTAATAAAAAAAATATTTGAACTACTTGCCTCTGAAATTCTACCTTTTTCATTTAACAATATAACATCATCCAAATTTCGTTCCTGTTTATTTAACCCAGCCAAAACATAAGGTGAACTATTGCATGTTTTGAAATTTGAAATGGGGTCGCATGACAATTTTACCTGATCAAAAATACCTATGTTTAAACCTTTCTTGTTGAGGGTAAAATGCGACGAGGAGAGGGGGGAAGCTTCAATTAAAAATTGAGGACGATTATTTTTGGGAGTGTAAAGTCCTCCCGGAGATCGAAAAACAGTTATACGAATTCGAGCATTTCCGTCGATAATTTTTTTAATTTCTTTTTTGAAAAAAGCAGAAGTGTATTTTTTAGGGACTTTATATTTAAAGAAATGTAAACCTTGTAACAATCTATTTACATGGTTTTCCAGAAATGGAATTTTTCCATTTGATATTCTAATGGTTTCAAATAAAGCATCTCCATAAAGAAAGGCTCGGTTCTGACTATTTAAGATTGGTTGGTCAGCTGGGAAAATTTTTCCATTAAAATTAATCAACATTTTTTTGAGATGGATTTACCGTAGAGACAAGGCATACCCTGTCTCTACGGTGGTGATCGATTAATACCAACCTGCCCCGTGTACTCCCCACGGAATTCTACTTAAAATCACAAGTAGTCCAATACCATAAAAAATCCAGGTCGTTTTGAACTTTGATTTTGCGTCTGTTTTTCTTTTAGCAGAAGAATAGCCAATTGTAATTAGTATAATTCCAATTATCATAACCATGGTATGTTCCATTCCAAAATATCTTAAAAGTGGGTTTTTGATCCAACCTTCCTCAAAAGAAACTTTAGTGCTGATAAACATCAAAATAACTCCCATGATTAATTGTAAATGAGAAAAGATTAAAGTGAAAAGAGCCATCTTTCGATCCTGCTCTGTGTATTCTTTATTGGATGACCATTTTGAAATGGCTGTGCCAATAGTTACTAGGAGTAAAATTAAAATTATCCATCTATTGACGGAATGTAAATGTCTTACTATGTCAAGCATGATTTAAAGATTTGAAAATTAAAAATTAAATTCTGTTTGTTTTGAAAACTCAAGAAAGGCAAAATTTTACATTTAAAAAAAAGTCCTTTCAGATTTTTAAAATCCGAAAGGACTGAATGTATATTTTTCAAAAATATTTGTTCTCGATTTACGAAATTTCTCCACCACAACTTGAACCCGCACCAGCTGTACATCCATAACAATGCTGATTCAAAACTATGTTTCTGTTTTTCAATTCTTCCAAGTCAAAGTCATTGATGTGCTGGGATTTCTTAGTACCTACTTTTAAATCTAACATTTGATTAAAGTCACAATCGTAAACATATCCTTCCCAACTTATCGAAATTGTATTGCGGCACATTAACCCCATAATTGTTGAAGGATTGAATGCATCAACTAATTTTTGCATGTACTCCTCATAGTTTCCTGATTCCAAGAGGTAATCCAAAAATCGAGCAATAGGCAAATTTGTTATGGCAAATAAATTATTAAAAACGATATCGTATTTTCTTTTCAGTTGACGTTTAAATTCAGCTTCCAAAGTTGCTTGTGAACCGGGTAGAAATGCGCCCGAAGGATTAAAAACTAAATCCAATGTAAGACCAGTACCTTCTTTTCCATAACCTACTTCATTTAATAATTTTAGTGCTTCAATCGAATCTTCAAATACACCATCACCTCGCTGACTATCAGTTCTAGTTTTGCTAAAATATGGCAAGGAAGAAACAACATGTACTTTGTGTTTGGCCAAAAACTCAGGAAGGTCACTATATTTTTGGTGTGCCTTGATGATAGTTAAATTGCATCTGTCGATTACTTGTTTTCCTAATTTTGAACACTCCTCGACGAACCATCTAAAGTGTGGATTCATCTCAGGAGCACCTCCAGTAATATCTACAGTATGGATGGTAGGAACACTTGCAATAATTTCAAGGCATCGCTCTAAGGTAGCTTTGTCCATATTTTCTTCCTTTCGATCAGGACCAGCATCTACATGACAATGTGCGCAAGTTTGATTGCAAAGTTTTCCAATATTAAGTTGAAAAATTTCTAAAGTTGAAGGAGTCAAAACAGGAAACCCATTATCATCTAATTTATTAGTAAAACTTGGGAATTTGGAATCTACGATCTCTTTACCATTCAAAACTTTTAACTGAAAAAATGAGTCAGATAAATTATTGCCAGCTCTTTTCAGCGTTTTACCTTTTTGTTTGATTGCCATTTTTTATTTTTAATTTCTAATTTATTGTAATTTGGATTGGCTTATTTGATTGATAATCAATTGGTTATGTTTTTTTTAAGTGTATTTACATGGTTAGTTTTTTAACATGGTTCATCATTTGTACTCCATAAACTAAAGTTGCTCCACTTTGAATAGCAGCAGCAACATGAACTGCTTCCATCATTTGTTCTTCATCAGCTCCCTTTTTCAAACAATCCGAAGAGTAAGCATCAATACAATATGGACATTTTACAGTATGCGAAACGGCCAAAGCGATCAAAGCTTTTTCACGTTCAGTTAAAGCTCCTTCTTGGAAAACCGAGCCATAATAATCGAAGAATTTTTTTCCATATTCTTCTTGCCATTCAGAAATATTTCCAAATTTTTTAAGGTCTTCTGGATTAAAATAGCTGTCTTTACTCATGTTTAATTTTTTTAGATATTTAAAATGCGATTTTTTTTATTAATGTTGATAGTATTCTAAGTTTTATTCAGTTTTTTTGCCCTAACTGTTTTCATTGGGACATTTTTAAAAATCACGCTTTTGTTAAAGCAATAAATTAGAACTTCTTCTATCGGTTTGCAAAAAAAAACGAATTTCGGATTTTTCAATGAAAAAATTAGATTTTAAATTCTAAATGATATTAAAAAGATTTCAAATGAAAATTATTATTCAATTAGTTCTTGTCATTTCTATTTTTATGTTTTGCTTTTCGAGCTGTGAAGAACCTGTGCCTGATTTTAAAAACCTTCCATCTGCAACTTCAAAAGGGATTCTTGCAGTTATTGAAATCCCATCTGGAACTAATCGGAAAATTGAATATAATTCTACTGCCCAACGATTTGAAATTGATAGAAAAAATGGGAAGGAAAGAGTAATTGATTTTTTACCTTATCCAGGAAATTATGGATTTGTTCCTTCCACTATAATGGATAAAGAACGAGGTGGAGATGGTGATGCTTTGGATATTTTAGTAATAGCGGAAAGTTTGGAAACTGGTGATACTATTTCTGTTATTCCGTTAGGTGTCCTTTTATTAAATGATTCTGGAGAGATGGATACAAAAATTATAGCTGTTCCAGCTGACCCAGCCAAACAAATTATCAAAGCAACTGATTATCAGACGTTTACCGTTAAGTATAATATGGCTCAAAAAATAATTGAGAATTGGTTTTTAAATTATAAAGGCCTTGGAGTAACAGAATTAATTGGATGGAGAAATGATAATTATGCTAAGCGAGAAATAGAAAAGTGGAAGGAATAGTAAATATTATTTAGTCGAAAAAAATCGAAAATCAAACCAATTTTTAATTACTTCACGAATTAATAAATATTTGCTCCATTCCATTTTGTCCAAAAAAAGATAACAATCTGTTAAGTTGTAAAAAATGAAAACATTTTTCAGCAATAAATGTTAATTTTGGCGGACAATTATAATTATATGGAGTGCAAAGAATCTACTAATATTTTGCAAAAAGAAATTACCAACGGATATATTTTACCACAAAAAGATATTAGCGTTGTCATATATCATTCTATTCACGATGTCGGTGAAGAGTGGAATGAGGCAGCACCTGAGCACAATCTCTTTTTGCAAAAAACTTACCTTCAACTTTTAGAAGATAACCCACCTGATGATGTTCATTTCGTTTACATGTTGTATTATAAGCAATCAAAACCTATCGGTGTAGCAATTGGTCAGGTTGGCAATTTTAATGCAGAAAAAAGTATTAATGAAAATAATGAGCCGGTTGAAAAAGAAAAGCCTTGTCCAATTTCACGGATCACTAATTTTTTTAAAAGTTTTGTGGCTAAGAAAGTAGACATCACCGCATTTGTTTGTGGAAATGCTTTATTGAGTGGAGAGAGCCATAATATTTGTTTTCGTAACGGAGAAGTTTCAGAGGAAGAAGAGTATCATATTTTAAACGATACGATGAAATATGTCCAAAAAGAATTGGATAAAAAAGGTATTCACATTAGTCTTACTTACCTTAAAGAGTATCATCAAAGACAACGACCTCACGCTCAAAAATTGTTGGTTGAGAAAAATAGATTCCATGAGTTTACTGCTCAACCAAATATGGTTTTAGATTTTCGTGAAGGATGGAATAATTTTGATGATTACCTCGCAGCAATGTCTTCTAAATATCGAGTACGGGTAAAACGAGCATTTAAAAAGGGAGTGGCGATTGAAAGGAAAGAATTTGGTGTGCAAGAAATTGAGGAAAATCTAGACCGGATTTATGATTTATATTCAAGGATTGCAGATGGATCTGTTTTTAATTTAGTGAAATTAAATCCACGATATTTTGTCGCACTCAAGGAAAGATTGGGTGATGATTTTAGAATGACTGGGTATTATATTGATGGTGAATTAGCAGCTTTTTTTACGACTGTAAAAAATTATCATGAACTTGAAGCTCACTTCTTAGGATATGATGAAACTTTTAATCGACAGCATCAAATGTATCTAAATATTCTCTATGATATTATTAAAATAGGTTTTGAACAAGAATGTAAATCTATTGTTTTTGCTAGAACTGCTTTGGAAATAAAAAGCTCTGTAGGAGCGGAGCCTCATGAAATGTATTGGTATTTGCGACATCGAAATAAGATTTCAAATAGGTTCCTTTCACAAATTGTGGATTACTTAAATCCAAAAGACGAATGGGTTCAACGTAAGCCATTTAAGGATCAAGCTAAATAAATTTCGATTTCGATATCCATAAAAAAACTCCCATGATGAATTTCAACATGGGAGTTTTTTTATGGATGTCAGAATAAACTCTATTTTATTTTGTAAAGATCCTCATTGTTTTAACTCCAGATGCAGGTAGGAAAGTAATGGTAAACTTTGTAGGGTTTTCATTTGTCAGAATTATTCGATCTGAATTTTTATTAGAAAAAACTTTTCTTTCATTTTCCTCTGAAACCAAAGCATAAGACTGTTTTGATGTAGCATCGATAAAATGAAGACCACTATTTCGTTTATCCTTTAAAATAAAATCTTCACAAAGAATTGTGGATTTATTGGCCTTTTGAATTTCATGGATTGAGTTTCCTTCATTCCATTCACCTATTATCCACTCCAATTTTTGGATACTTGATAAATAACTTTCTTCAGGAGCTTCCATTTTCTTTGCTCTCGCATTATTACTTTTTGAAGTTGTTTTATCTATCGGAGCAGCTTCTATTGCAGATGCAATATTATCCATAGATGAGATTTCATCTGAGTCAATATTCGCTTCACTTTCATTCTTTTCTTTTAATATCTTCATCTCCATTGCGAGCCCTTCAGGAGGATTTACACTTCCCGTGAATGTTTTGTTAGAAGCTACAAGTTTTTTTGTCTGAGTACCTTCTTGAATTGGATTTGTGTATCGATCTTTAAGTTGTTTTTGAAATTCAACTACAAGTCGAACATTGGTGTTTGCATCAGTATAAATAGTCTCTAAATCTTGCATTACCCAATTTTCAACTTGAGATAGTGTATCTATTTTTGCCATGGGTGAACTTTGCTTGTCAGATACCACCGTAATCAATGAGATCACGGCTACCAAGGCAATAACTGCTGCAACCATAGCAATTTGACGATATAAAAAGCTATTGCCTTTACTTCGTCGGTTGTCTAATTTACTTTCCAATCGTTCCCAGGTTCGCTCAGAAGGGCGTTCCTCCAACTTATGTTGGTTGTCACGGATTAAATCGGATATATCTTTTTTATTTTTCATTATATTGAAATTGTGTTTTCTCTAAATTTCATTTTTAAAAAAATCGATCAAATCATTTCCTAATGATTCCAGCGTCAATTTTGAAGCTTCTTGAATCGCTCTTTTCCTCAATTCATCATTATTAAAATCTTCGTCATCTTTTTTCTTTAAAACATCATGAGTCAAAACATCTGAAAATGGAATAACTCCCGTTCGAATATCCATCAGCAAGGATTCACAAGTAGCGAATGCTTTGACTTCATTCTTTTTGAACATTTTATATTTATAATACAAATCACTTTTGATATGAAAAATCAATAATAAATCAGCTTGCATTCTTACCGCTGATTCTCTTAATTGAGTCAATGTCGGATTTGATTTAGTCATTAATTTTGGTAGCAGAAAAACTTTCTTTGTTCTTCCGGTCATTTCCAATTTAGTTTTCAATAGTTCAAATTGATTTCGTTTGGTTTGCATTTCTTCTTCATTATTCCAAGCATATCTATTGTAATTGGAATAAGTTGAATTCATATTTAAAACCGCAATTCGAACAGTATCTGGTAATTGTATTTTCCCATTTAACAATCGCTGAATATCTGCTTCCGAAATGGTACTTTCTTTATCTGAGAAAAGCGATTGTGTAATTAATTCGGGTTCATAATTTGCTTGATATGAACGTTCCATTATGGGTGAATTCATTTTTGAATAAGTCCTCCCACAACTCCATAACATTACACTTGCAAAAAATAGAACAAAATATTTACTCATAATTTTTAGGTCTAAAATATATAAAACAATGAACTCACCAATAGTAATAAAATTCCTCCAACACCAGGGATTTGATTTTCTCTAACTAATTTTTGTAACCTCTTTTTTGCTAAAATTAATTGTGATTTTGAAGTATTGATACTTATTCCTAATTGTTCAGCAATCTCTCGATGTTTGTAACCTTCCACGACATATAGGTTGAAAACGGTCCGGTAACCAGTCGGTAATTTATCCAAAAGATCTAAAATATCTTGAGCTTCTAACTCATCTTGAATCGTGATAAAAGACTGAATTTCGATATTGCTAATCTCAACTGTCATTTTGAAGTTGTTGTGTTTCCTCAAATGCATCAAAGCTTCATTTACGATGATTCGTCGAATCCATCCTTCGAAACTTCCATTTCCTTTAAACATATCTATTTTCGACATGGCCTTAAAAAGCCCTTCCACCAAAACGTCTTCCGCGTCTTCATGGTTCTTTAAATATCGCTTGCAGACTCCATACATTTTTGGAGAATATTTATCGTAAAGCGCTTTTTGGGCTTGACGATTCTGCTTTCGACAACCTTGTATAATTTCTTGTTCAGTCACATTGGTAGTTTTCGAGTGAACTAATTTTGGTTTTGACTAATTGGTTTTAGATATAAAATTAAAAGTTTAAATTATAAATCAAACCATCCATTTTTATTGTTTCTCTAATTATAAAGATGTCAAATACTATATTTTTGGTGTATCTCTTTCTATTCTTTTCTTTTTATTTTAAAAAAAATAAGATTAGATGCTATCTTTGCGCTTCTTTAAACCTTACCAAATAAATTCCATTTACAAATAACGATTTTTTAATTTTTAAAAACCATCAGAAATGAATCTCGAAGGTAACCGTTATCTTTTTGACGGAGGGATAGACCCTCTGGAACTTTGTGAAAAATATGATTGCCCATTGTATGTGTATGATACAAGCGTAATGAAGCGGCAATATGATCGCTTATTAAATGCTTTTAATGTCAAACAGGTAAAGTTAAATTACGCATGTAAGGCATTGACTAATTTAAGTGTTTTAAAGTTCTTTAAACGGTTAGGATCAGGATTAGATACAGTTTCAATCCAGGAAGTTCGATTAGGATTGCAAGTTGGTTTTGCTCCGGAGGATATCATTTATACGCCAAATGGAGTTTCTTTGGAAGAAATAAAAATGGCTGCTGAACTTGGAGTGAAAATCAATATTGATAATATTTCAATCTTGGAGCAGTTCGGTCAGGAGTTTAAAAATATACCAGTTTGTATTCGAATCAATCCACATATTATGGCTGGGGGAAGTTCGAAAATATCAGTTGGACATATCGATTCTAAGTTTGGTATTTCATTTCACCAAATGCCATTAGTCAAAAGAGTACTCGAAGCGACGGGTTTAAAAGTAGAAGGTGTTCATATGCATACCGGTTCTGATATCATGGATGCAAGTGTGTTCTTGATGGGAGCCGAAATTCTGTTTAATATTGCTAAGGATTTTCCAGATTTAAAATATATTGACTTTGGAAGTGGATTTAAAGTTCCTTACAAAGAGAATGATATTGAAACGGATATTGAGGACTTAGGAGAAAAAATATCGGAACGATTTAATCAATTCTGTGAAGATTATGGAAAAGATTTGACTTTAATGTTTGAACCAGGAAAATTCTTGGTTAGCCAATCTGGATACTTTTTTACCAAAGTGAATGTAGTTAAACAAACTCTATCAACTGTTTTTGCTGGAGTAGATTCAGGATTGAATCATTTGATTCGACCGATGTTTTATGATTCTTATCATCGGATTCAAAATGTGTCTAAACCGAATGCAAAACCTAGAATTTATACTGTGGTAGGATACATTTGTGAGACAGATACTTTCGGAGTTAATCGAAGAATTAATGAAATTCAAGAAGGCGATATCTTAGTGTTCCATAATGCTGGAGCTTATTGTTCTTCCATGGCGAGTAATTATAATTCTCGTTATAAACCTGCTGAGGTAATGATTCATGAAGGGAAAGATTATCTGATTCGGGAAAGAGATAATATGGAAGATTTGACGGCGAAACAGATTGAGGTGAATTTTGAAGAAGAGGTGAAGGTGTAGTTTTTTGCCGCAGACTTTTTAAGATTTTTATTATTACTTTTCGCAGATTTAGAAAGCCTGTGAAAAGTTATATTATATCAGTTTAAGTCTGCGGCAAAAATAATTAAATCATTTTCGAAGTACCACATCAACTCTTCGACTCTGGCTACTCGTGTCATTATTTGGTGAACTGGCAATTGAACCAAGTCCTTCCGTTTTAATTACTTTATCAATTGTAACTCCATATTCAGATAGAAAGGAAACAATTGCTTTTGCACGTTTTTCAGATAATTTTTTATTGTAACTAGCTGAACCACTATTATCTGCATATCCTACGACTTCAACTTTCCAATCCTTTTCACGATTCAATAATTTAGATAATTCTTTGAGTTCCAATTCTGCTTTTTGAGTTAATTCAAATGAATCAAATTCAAAGAAAAATTGAACTCTTTTTTCACGTACTGGAGATCCTTTTCGGACTGCAACAGTTTTTACATTATTCTTAGGAACCAAAGGTAACTTGATGGTATTATTTGAAGTATTATCCTGTGCATCTAAAAATTGAGCATCAATAAAATAATCGTAACCTTTTTCATTTATTTGGAAAGAGTACCCTTTGTTTCCTGGAACACAAAGGAAAAACCAACCTGTTTCATCAGATTGAGCAGTAAACTTTTCTTCTGAGTTGCTAATACTAATAGTAGTGGCTATCGGTTCTCCAGTTTCTTCATCAGTTACAAATCCTTCTAAATGAACCATTGGGATTGGTCTTAATTCTTCAGGTAATTCAAATGTGTAAATATCTAAACCTCCAGTTCCGTTCATTCTTTCGGAAGCGAAAAAAGCAGTTTTACCATTTCCTTGAACATACATTCCGATTTCTTTCCCCGTAGAATTAATTGGGTAACCTAAATTCTCAGGCTTTGTCCAAATGCCATTTTCAAATCTTGAAACAAATAAATCACCATCTCCTTGTCCTGGATGTCCAGTTGAAGTGAAGTATAATGTCTTTCCATCATTGGCAATAAATGGTGCTTCTTCATCTCCTTTAGTATTTATAATTGCACCTAGATTTGTTGGAATTCCCCAATCTCCATTTGGTAAAAGAGAACTTAAATAAATATCACCACCTCCGAGGCCATCTTTTCGAGTACTTGAAAAAAACATCTTAGTTCCATCGCAACTAATAGAAGGTTGAGAATCCCATTCGTGAGAATTTAGATTTCCTTCTAATCGAGACACTTCGATAATTTCTTCATCTTTCAAAGTAGCTTTATAAATATCACATCCACCTTCTGTATCTTCCCGCATGCATCCTGAAAAATAAAAAGCCTTGCCATGCATTTCAAATCTAGCCATTCCTTCATTCTCATCCGTGTTTAGAGAATTGCCGTAAGCTTTTCCTTTTTTCCAATTATTACCATTTCGATAACTCAAATAAATATCTTCATTGATATCTTTTATTTTTCGGGTAAAGACTAACTTACTTCCATCGCTTGTAATGGTAGGAAGATATTCGTCATATTTAGAATTGATATTTTTACCCAAATTATATGGCTCATCGATAATCATACTTTTATCCAAATTGAAAACATAATCACAATTCATCTTTCGTTCTTCCAACATCAAATCGTAAGTGATTTCCAAGCCAGATTCCTTCTTGACATTAGTGTAATTGTTATCCTTCATTTTTTCGTAACGATTGAAAAAATACATTGCTAATTCAGGATCACCTAATTTGAAGTATGCTTCACCGCACTCAAAAAGTGCCGCACGTGAAAGTTTATCGTCTATTTCAAAACTCTGTTCGAATGCTTTAATTGCTTTTTTGAATTGCCCCGTTTCTAGGTAAGTTTTTCCCAATAAACGATGTGCTACTGCAAAGTTCTTTTTGATTTTGATGGTGTGTTCGAGTTGTTTGATAGCAGCATTTATTTTGCCTTTATTCATCAAACGTTCGGCAATACGAAGGGATTCCTTCGCATTATTGGTGTCTCTAAAATCCTTGTAATCTTGACCAAAAGACCAATGATGGGAAAGTAGAAAAATGATTAGATATGTAAAAAACTTGTTCATGGAAACTCTTTTTCAGTTTTGGTAAAACGTAAATCTTCGTTTAAAAATGAGATTTTGTTATTCTCCAAACACCTCAAAAGTTGATTTTATTTTTTGCAAAAATAAGAACAATTCTCTTCCTTAATGTGATTGAATGGAGTAAATTTTAAATCCATTTTTTGATTAGATATTAGGGGGAGAATTCGATGAAGAAAATTCATTTTTTCATTTAACTCAAAAATGTATATTCTTCTAGTTTATCTTTTTGCAATAATTGTGCTGTTTTTATTAAGTTATTAACTGATTGATAGTCAGTAGGTTATTAATAATTAATTTATTAAAAGTATTAGCTTAGCTTTAAGCTATCCGATACTAAGTTATTACTACTTAATTTTCAATATTTCTCTCTTCAAATTGATCAGAAAGTTCCTGATCTGCCAATGATTCTGGATTCTCTTGATATCGGATAACTAATTTGTAATTTCCTCTCAACTGAGTTATGATAGGAGAGAGCATCAATTTCATTAAATCATCTGCCTGGTCCTTTGCTTTATCAAAAACTCGATCTTCAATTGCATCTCTTCGAAATTCAGTACGCAACACATTAAAGTTTTTATTAAAATCCTCATTACTTAATTCGCGCATCCAACCAACATCTAGTTTGTCAATTTTAGGATAAACCTCATGAGATAGAATTTGTGGAGCTGGCAAACTTACATAAACGCGTTTTCGTCCTTCATCTAATTGTATTTTGAAAAAATTATCCAATTTGAATCCTACTTTTAAGACACTAATAGCAGATACTTCGATGTCTGTTGACGAAATAGAATAACCCCATATCTTTGTTTGAAGTTGTTTGTTCAAACCTTTTCGATCACGCACTTCCATAGTCGCTAATTCCGCTATCGCTTTTTCAACTTTTTCTTCGAGCATTCCTTTGGAGGAACTAAAATCCTTGATGGCAGCTTTTTGTTCGAGTCTACGAATCATAGGTTTGAGACTTTCCTGCAAAGCAATCATACATGGTGTTTCGACTCCACTTCCAAATCCTGCAATTTTTCCGCCTTTAGAAACAACCAAATTCATAATGATTTGATTAACTAAATAACAACTGTAATTTGAAGCAACTTCATTTAGTGCTTCCGTGGCGGAATTAAAATTGTTTCCATACCAAGATTCATAAATATTGGCTGAGGTATCTCGAATTTTAAGAAAATCATTATAGTACATTTGACGTAAATAAGGATGTTGCTGTTGGTAGGCAGGTTCAATTTCCATTTTGATGGAATCAGGTAAATCCATTCTATTGGCTACATGATTTAACATGCTCAAATTGAAGTTATAAATCAAATCATTAAACTCTCTTTGATATCTCTCCGGATTGGTTAAAATAGCCAAAGTTGTCTCATCATCTACTGTAAAATCAAATTCTGATGGAATATATTTTATCTGCATTTCCTTTGGAATGCTAGTATAATTTTCTCCTTTGGAAAATGAAAAATCAGAATTTTTGAAATAGTTATAAAATAGCAAAAGACATATTCCCAAAAATAAAGTGTAGAGTAATGCTTTGCTGAGTGAAGTTCCTTTTCCGTAGGTATTTTCTGACATAATATAGGGTTATAAAAAATTTAAATTCGCTTCTATAAAAAGACGGTTGAAAAATGTATAGTCACTTTCAAAGATTTGAAAAAGGTTGAAATCAACTGAATTAAAATTACTAATACTTTTTTGCATTAATAAATAAATCAGACCAATCGCAGATTTTCAAAGGCAGCACTTTCAAATTTAACAACACTAGAAGGCAAGTTCTTGTTTACATCGCTATTTTGAAAATAGGATGTTTGTTTTTTGTATTCTCATTTGGAGATCACTTTGAAAAATGAAAATGAGATCCCAACAACTTAGGAATTGTTGCCGTTTTTTTAACATTGCGTCTCTACCTATTTACATAAGAAATAAAATCTGTTGACTGAATTTTACCAAAATCTGCTTGCCTTCCCAAGGTGGTAATTTGTCCTCGGTGATAAGTGGAGTGATTCATAATATGATGAATGATTTGTTGAACGGGAATCGAATAACCTTTATCTTTAGTGTTTTGAAAGTCGCAAACTGAATCAAAAAAAGCTTCTTCTTGATTTTCAACAAATTCCAAAAAATCTTTTGAAACTTTTAATCCCATCTGGAAAACTTCTTTTACTGATCCATTAAAATCTGGAAAAGTTGCAGTTGGGTTTCCTTTTAATCTCATTAACCAAATTTTCTCTGCTCCCCACAAATGTTTCATAGTTAATTCTATGGATGGAAAACTATTGACAACAGGTTGAGTTATTATTTTTTCATCATATTGATTAAGTAAATCGACGGTTCTTTGGTTGGCCCAGAGATTGTATTTTGCAATTTCTATCCAATGGTTTTTCATAATTTTAGTTTTTGATTTGTAAAACGTTCCTAATAGTCGTTTAATGTTTTAAGACTGATGCACCCGTTTTATGTAAATCCCAAAATTATTATAATTTTGGGAATAGATTTAACAAACAACTTATTTAATGCTTCATCAAAAATCTACTTTAAATTGTAATGGTCAGTTGATCGATCTCTCTGATCCTATCATCATGGGAGTTTTAAATGTAACGCCTGATTCTTTTTTTGATGGAGGGAAATATGAGGATGCAAAAGCATTGTTACAACAAGTAGAAAAGATGATCACGGAAGGTGCAACCATTATTGATATTGGTGGAATGTCGTCGCGACCAGGTGCAGAAATAATTAATGTGGAAGAAGAATTGAATCGAGTTATTCCAATTATTAAAAAAATTAAAACCCATTTTCCAGACACAATTATTTCAATAGATACTGTTCGATCAGAGGTGGCTAGGCAAAGTGTTGCTGTCGGAGCTTCTATAATTAACGATATTTCAGCTGGAAGTATAGATAATGAAATGTTTAAAACTGTGGCAGAATTAAATGTTCCCTACATTTTAATGCATATGCAAGGAAAACCTGACAATATGCAGCAAAGTCCTGATTATCAAGATGTTACGAAAACTGTGTTGGACTTTTTTATAAAAAAAGTTGGAGCCCTAAGAGCATTAGGTGTAAAGGATATTATATTGGATCCAGGCTTTGGTTTTGGAAAAACCATTGGACATAACTACCAATTATTACAAAATTTTGCCATATTTAAAATTTTGGACTTATCTTTACTTGCAGGGGTTTCTCGAAAAAGTATGATTTACAAAGTGCTCAATTCAACTCCACAAGAAGCTTTAAATGGAACAACAGTTTTGAACACCTTTGCATTAGAACGAGGTGCAAAAATTTTGAGAGTACATGATGTAAAAGAAGCGAAAGAAACAATCACTCTCTGGAAACAACTTAATCACGAACAAGAGACACTATGATTTCCCAATCCGAAAATAATATTAAAAAATCTGCGCTGCGATTTTTAAAAATGTATTATAAGCATCGTCCCCGAACCGGGAAGACGGATATCAAAGTCGACCAAACTACTCAACAAGGTATCATCGCTGATGGGCTATTGACCTTTCCTCAAGAAGGTAAAGATCCATTTGTCGCTTCAGTTGAAGCCACTTCCTTTGACACTCGTGATGAGGTTAAATTTAAAATGCAGCATCGACTTTTGAATTGGGATGCTTTTATGTGGGGGAGTTTTATTGTTGCTGTGATAGTTTTATTTGGACATTATTTTCATCTTTTTGCATTTCAAAGAGGCCATATTGAATTGACTGCAATCTTGAGTATTGTATTTCTATCTGTTTTTATTGGCTACCGATATTTTTTTGGGAGAAGAGCAAAGTATAGATATATATATGCATTAGAACAATTTCGGCAATATCATGTAGATGAACAATGGGTTGCGATTGGTGATAATGTATTTTACGGAGTGGAAGATCCGGCATTTGATGAACTCAAAGTTCAATGTGTCAGAAATGGATTTGGGTTGTTATCTATTGATAAAGAATTGAATCCACATTTGGTTATTTCACCTTCTCGAGAAGAACTATTTGGAAGCGGAAGGAAGGTGATGAATTTTATGGGAGTTGATAATTTTGCTAAAAGTCAAACTATAAGTAAAGCCCTGGGTTTTTGGGGATTTATTAAAAGTAAAATTGGCTGGTCTTCTCCTGATGAATCTGTTTTAAGGTATCGAAGGAATTTTTATAAACCAGTTTTTGCTTCATTAGTCATGATTGGTTTGATTGGTTTTGTGGCTTATGAAGATTTAAGAGAGAAGGATTTTGTTTATATTAAAGATGAAGCGAAGTATAATGAAAAATTATCAGAGGCAGCTAAGCTTCGAAAAAACGATGAATTCCACCAAATGATTGATTCTGCTGCGGTTGAACCTTATAGTAAGAAAAAACCAGATTCATATATTGCTATAGTTGAAAAAGATAAGCGAGATGATTTTGTGATGAAAAGAGCTCCATTAAAAAAGAAAGATCAATTAACAGGAAAAGGTGGAACAGAAATCTTTGTTGAATCGAAAGGCGAAAATTTAACAGGTTACGATTGTTCTCGTTTCTTTAATTTTTATGGAAAAAAACATGTTATCCAAGATGGAATATTCAAGGGGATGGGAGCTGCGGAACGGCGTATGAATTTACTTCGTCGTAGTGGATTTAAAGCTAATGTACTTTGGTTAGGATGTTTTTATCCAGATAGCGAGGACTATATAGTTTATATTGAATGGCTTTATGATGACAAAAGTGAGGCAATTGATGAGGGAATTGACTATCGAAAAAATCTAAAAAAGGAAGGAATTAGAGAGTCGGAATTGATTATTAGAACTATTGAGAAGTAGACTAGACTGTTGAACTGTTATTTGCTTTGTTTTCCATTAAAAAACAGTTCAACAGTTCAACAGTCTAAATTTGAACTCCCGAATAATCCTCCTCAATCTGATCTAAAATTCCAAATACGTCATCAGGATTAAAATTAGTCACTAATTTCATTCTGTAAGGTTTTATATTTCTAAAACCTCTAAAGTAATTAGTGTAATGCCTTCTCATTTCTAGAATTCCCAATTTCTCACCTTTCCATTCAATAGAATGAGTTAAGTGCTGTTTTGCAGCAGCTACTCGTTCCTTGATAGTAGGAGGAGCTAGGATTTCTCCAGTTTCAAAATAGTGTTTTATTTCTCTAAAAATCCATGGATTTCCAATACTTGCTCGTCCAATCATGATTCCGTCCACACCATACTTTTCACGATATAATTTAGCTTTTTGAGGACTATCAATATCTCCATTTCCAAAAATCGGAATATGAACTCTAGGATTTTCTTTAATTTTTCCAATCAAAGTCCAATCAGCTTCACCTTTGTACATTTGCTTTCGAGTACGACCATGAATAGATAATGCTTTGATGCCTACGTCTTGCAATCGTTCCGCCACTTCTTCAATATATTTTGTATTATCATCCCAACCAAGACGCGTTTTTACAGTCACAGGAAGATTGGTAGATTTTACAATATAGTCAGTCAATTTTACCATCCTGTCAATGTCTTGAAGAATACCTGCACCTGCCATTTTGCAAACCACTTTTTTTACTGGACAACCAAAGTTGATGTCCAAAACTTCAGGTTGAGCTTCTTCAACAATTTCAGCAGCACGTCTCATAGAATCTTCTTCAGCTCCAAAGATTTGAATTCCAACTGGCCTTTCGTAGTCATAAATGTCTAATTTTTGGACACTTTTACTTGCATCACGAATCAATCCTTCAACTGAAATAAATTCCGTGTACATCATATCACATCCCTGCTCTTTGCAAAGTGCACGAAACGGTGGATCACTCACGTCTTCCATTGGAGCCAACAAAAGTGGAAATTCTCCTAAATTTATATTTCCTATTTTTACCATATTTTATTCTCTAAATTTATACAAAAATAAGGTTTTTACTGAAAAGTATTCTAAAATAATACATTGTAAAAAACAAAGAATTTTGTCAAATAATTCAACCATTCTAAGTACATTGTGCGGGTTTAGAAATAGACCTATATTATAATATATCAATTCAAAAAGAAAAACCTTATGCTTGATAGTTTTTTAGGAAAAAGCCCAACCTGGTTTAAGTATACCATGATTGGATTCTTAGTATTTAACGTATTTTCTTTATTTATTCTGGGTCCAAAAATTACAGCTTGGCTATTCATTGGTGAATTCATTTTTACTCTTGCGATGGCTTTAAAATGTTATCCTCTTCAATCTGGAGGTCTTTTAGCCATTCAAGCTCTTCTTTTAGGTTTAACACATCCAATGTATAAACTTGATCATGGTAAAGTTGTTTACGATGAATTAGGAAAAGCTGTAAAAGGTGGTGTAATCCTAGAAGTGGAACATAACCTAGAAGTGATTTTACTTTTAGTATTTATGGTGGCTGGGATTTATTTTATGAAGCCATTATTGATGTACATTTTTAGTAAAGTTTTTACTAAAGTAAAATCCAAAATGGTTTTATCGCTGTTATTTGTATTCCTTGCAGCAGTACTTTCTGCATTTTTGGACGCTTTAACTGTTACAGCTGTATTGATAAGTGTAACTGTTGGATTTTATGGAGTTTATCATAAAATTCATTCTAGTTCCGCGGATTATGACCAAAGTGGTGTTCTGGATAGGAAGGAATTAAGTGGAGAAACTTTAGAACAATTCCGTTCATTTTTAAGAAGTTTAGTGATGCATGGGGTAGTGGGGACTGCTTTAGGAGGAGTTTGTACTTTAGTTGGAGAACCTCAAAACTTATTGATTGGAGAAAGAATGGGCTGGGATTTCATTGAATTCTACAAACAAATGGCTCCTATCACCATGCCGGTTTTAGCATTTGGTTTATTGACAACCATTTTTCTAGAAAAAACGAAACTTTTTGGATATGGTGCTGAATTGCCTCCAGTTGCTAGAGGAATCATCGAAAGTTATACTGCGGAGGCTGATGCCAAAAGAACTGATAAGGAAAAGTATGCTTTGATTGTTCAAGCAATTTCAGCAGTTTTATTAATTATAGGATTGGCACTACATTTAGCTCCTGTAGGAATTATTGGATTAGGATTGATCATTGTTCAAACTGCTTTTACGGGAATCATTGATGAACATTCCATTGGAAAAGCATTTGAAGAAGCATTACCTTTTACAGGACTTTTAGTGGTATTTTTTGTAATTGTAGCTATGATTCATGACCAACATTTATTTAGCCCCATTATTAATTGGGCGTTGACTTTAGAGCCTTCTCAGCAGCCTACGATGTTTTATATTGCCAATGGGTTGTTATCAATGATTAGTGATAATGTTTTTGTGGCAACAGTTTACATAGGAGAGGTTAAAAGTGTTTTTGATGCTGGTGATATTTCTAGAGAGCAATTTGAAAAATTGGCTATTGCAATTAATACAGGAACTAATCTTCCAAGTGTAGCAACTCCGAATGGACAAGCAGCATTCTTATTTTTATTGACTTCTGCACTTGCTCCACTTATTAATTTATCTTATGGAAAAATGGTTAAGATGGCTTTACCATATACTATTGTTTTAGGTGGTGTTGGTTTGGCAGGTGTGATGTATTTCTTAGGATAATTATGATGGTTTAGGTAGAGACAAGGCACGCCTTGTCTCTACTTGAGAATCGATGATATTGTTTTTCAACAGTTACTTTTCTTCTCATCTGAGTTATGAAAATAAAAAACATGAAGTTCAAAATTCTACTCCTTCTTTCTCTTCCATTTTTACTATTTACTTGCAAAAAGATCGACGAAACATTACTCCATGGAAAATGGAAAGTGGCTTCTATGCTTGAAAAAGGCAAACCCGTTGATAAAGGTGCGGAAAAAGCAACCTTTAATTTTTTGCCTAATGGTACTTATACATATAACATATCTTATTATAATGAAGCTGGTAATTTTCATACCAAGGATGGAAAATTATATACAACAGATACGTTAAACTCTGATCGAATCGAAAAAGTCGTTAGAGTGGTAAACCTCACTTCTGATAGTCTTATCTTGGAAATGAATAATGCTGGAATTCCTCAAACTTGGAATTGCTACAAATCTTCGAAATAAGCCACAAAAAGGTCTAATCTTCCTATTGGATGTTTAAATATTTATAAAGTGCTGACAATAAATTTTTTATAAATTGTTGTTTTGTGCATGTATAAGCAGATTTGCTTTTTTTATTATTAGGAAAATGGTCTATTTGAAATTTTTGGCAAAAAGATTGCAAAGTCAACAATGTAATTTTATCCAATAATTTTAAATTCCGTGAACATGATAAGTTATAAAAGGGTTTCTCGTGTACTTCAAAACCCACCATCTGAAGACTTAGTCGATTTATACAATGAATTAGATTTACGAATTAGTGCTCATGAGCTTTGT
Organism: uncultured Saprospiraceae bacterium; assembly: GCA_964564545.1. Taxonomy (GTDB): domain Bacteria; phylum Bacteroidota; class Bacteroidia; order Chitinophagales; family Saprospiraceae; genus CAJQQY01. The sequence goes on along the minus strand of CAZMBP010000147.1, from coordinate 51,983 downwards.
GTGGATGAAGATGAACCGTTAAAATACCTTCATGAAACTGATATTCATGGTAAAATCAAAGGGAAATTCTGTGTGAGTGCAACAAGTATTCAAAGTAAATATGTTGCTTTTGTCTTGGGGAAACACGTTGATTCCGTTTTTCCAAATGACATTATCCAAATGTTTTTTAATGTTGAAAACGATTTTAAAATGCAATTTGGAAAAATTAAAGGAAAGAGAATTGATGGATGCATTTGCTTAGTACATCAAGAAGAGAACAATTTTGATTTACAGAGAATTTATGATTCCATTTATGATTTATAAGAAAATTCTTAAACCAACTATAGCTAAATAGAATTAGCAAAAATTTGCGTCATGGCGCCGAAATGAAAATTTCGGCGCTTTTTGTTTTTAATGAATAGATATATTTAGAACTATTTTTTACAATTTATTGTGGCGTAATCGTAATGAATTTGTAATCACAGAGACTGAACTAAAACTCATTGCTGCTGCAGCAATCATTGGAGATAATAATATTCCAAAAAATGGATACAAAACTCCGGCTGCAATTGGAACACCTATAATATTATAAACAAAAGCAAAAAATAGATTTTGTTTTATATTCTTCATGACTGCTTGACTTAGGTTTTTTGCTTTTACGATTCCTTGCAAATCACCTTTTAGCAAAGTAATTTCAGCACTCTCAATTGCTACATCAGTTCCTGTTCCCATGGCAATTCCAATATCTGATTGTGCTAGGGCAGGTGCATCATTAATTCCATCTCCAGCCATTGCAACAACTTTTCCTTCTGCTTGTAGAGCTTTGATTTCTTTGAGTTTATCCTCGGGTAAACACTCTGCTTTGAATTTTGATAGCTTTAATTTATTGGCAACTGCTGTTGCAGTTTTGTGATTATCACCTGTAAGCATGACGACTTCAATACCTTTCTCCATTAGCGATTGAATGGCTTTTTGACTCGTATTTTTGATCGCATCTGAAAGTACTACGAATCCGACTCCTTCATTTTCTTCCGCAATAAATGAAACAGTTTTTCCTAAAGTTTGCTCCTGTTCAACTTGCTTAACCAACACATTTGAAAGTTGAATATTGAGTTGTTCCATCAATTTTTGATTTCCCAAGGCGACCTTTTTTCCATGGATAGTGCCAATGACACCTTTTCCTGCAATAGCTTCAAAATCATCAATGGAAATTAATTCTACATTTTGTTTAATTCCATATTTGACAACTGCTTCAGCAAGTGGATGTTCACTATATTGGTTAAGTGAAGCAATATTTTGTAACAATGTATTTACATTAATATCATTAACAGGAATTATTTTTTCTACAGATGGTTTTCCCTCTGTTATTGTTCCTGTTTTATCTGTTAATAAAATATCAATTTTATCCATTTTTTCTAAAGCTTCTGCATTTTTAATCAGTACTCCAGATTGAGCTCCTTTTCCAACTCCAACCATCACAGACATTGGTGTGGCCAGTCCTAATGCACATGGACAAGCAATAATTAAAACAGCAATGGCATTTACAAAAGCGAATACCAAGGCAGGATCAGGTCCAAAATTTGCCCAAGTTATAAATGTCAAAATGGAAATACCCACAACTATTGGGACGAAATATTTTGATATTTTATCAGCCAATTTTTGGATAGGAGCCTGTGATCTACTCGCATCATTAACCATTTGAATTATTTGCGATAACAAAGTATCTGCGCCTACTCTTTCAGCTTTCAAAACAAATGATTTGGTTCCATTGATAGTGCCAGAACTCACGGAATCATTGACTTTTTTGTCAACTGGAATAGGTTCACCAGTAATCATTGATTCGTCGATTGTAGTATTTCCTTCTGTTATAATTCCATCAACAGGAATTTTTTCACCTGGTTTAACACGTATTAAATTTCCAAGTTGAATATCATTTATTGCAATGACTTTTTCTATTCCATTTTGTAAAATAGTCGCTTGAGTTGGAGCTAGTTTTAGTAATTCTTTTATGGCACCACTTGTTTGACTATGAGCTCTTGCTTCCAAGACTTGACCTAGTAATACTAAGGTTAAAATCACCGTCACCGCTTCGAAATAAATAAAAACAGTTCCACTCTCAGTTTTGAAATCTTCCGGAAAAATAGAAGGAAACAACATTGCAAATATGCTAAATATAAATGCTGCTCCAGCTCCAATTCCGATCAAAGTAAACATATTTAGATTCCAGGTTTTAAGCGAATTCCAAGCCCTTTGAAAAAACATCCATGTTGCAAAAAATACAACAGGCAATGACAATCCAAATTGAATCCAATTCCAAAATTTTTGGGAAAATATTTTTGTAAAAGGATTGTTAGGAATCATTTCTGACATCGCAATAATAAAAATAGGTAAAGTAAATACAATGGAAATTTTAAGTTTTTTTAGCAACTCTTTATAAGTTTTATCTTCTTCCTCATCTTTTGGTTCTATGGCTATTAAAGCCATTCCACAGATAGAACAATCGCCAGATTGATCCTCAATAATCTCAGGATGGATCGGACAAGTGTATTGTGTTTTAGAAAAAGAAAGTTCAGGTATCTTTTCCAAATTCATTCCACACACAGGACAACTTCCCATTTTGCCATAAACTTTATCTCCTTCGCATTGCATGGGACAATAGTATTTACCTTGGCTGTTTTTCTGCAATTTATCAGGAACATTTAATGAATGATGATGTATATGTTCCGATTTTTCCTTGACGTGTGTATGTTGTTTTTTGTCGTCATGATCATTTGACATTTTTATAGAATAATTACCAACAGCACTTAGTGCCGCTTGCATTTTTTTCGTAGAAATATGTTTTTCCATGATAATGATAGCCACAGGCGGATTGAGCGTAACCTCAGCTGATTGGATTCCTTCCATTTCAGAAAGTGTTTTTTCAACCTTTGTTCGACAACCATTACAACTCATTCCAATTATATCATAAGTATGTTTCATATTCTGAATTTAATGAGATATTAAATCAATTTATTAAAACAAAATTAAGTATATGAGGATGAGGAAGTGTTATAAAATTTTGACTTTGATTTATAAGATTTGACTTTAATTAAATCTGGTCTAAGGAGTTTCTTTGGTGTTTTTTATTGATCCTAAAGGTAGAAGGAGTCATACCTGTCACTTTTTTAAACTGAGCGGAAAGATGTTGAACACTACTGTATTCCATCTCCCAAGCTATTTCATTAAGTTTTTTTTCATCGTACAAAAGCAATTCTTTTACTCGCTCCACTTTTTGTGAAATGATAAAATGTTCGATGGTAATATCTTCTTGAGAAGAAAAAAGTTTACTTAATATATTATATTTAATTCCGATTTGGTCAGATAGGAAATCGGAGAAATTTTGATGTTCTGGTTTTATTTTTTTGTGATGAATATGTTGAATGATGAGATTTTTTATTTGCTCGATAGTTTTCATTTGAGGATTTTCTAATAATTCAAATCCTTCTTTTTCCAACATATTTTTCACTTTTATTAAAGTTGAAGGATCTAATGATTCTTTGACATTAACCCTACCCAACTCAATAGAATTTACATGAAGATTTAATTTTGCCAATTCATTTTTAACCACTTTCTTACAGCGATCACAAACCATATTTTTAATAATCAATTGCATAATCTATTATTTAGAACTAAGTTAATACTAAATGGACACCTTATCATAAATATTAATAATGATTCCAAATTAAATTTAGTGATATTTATCACATTGGAGGTCCCAAAAAATATTGATATTTGTCATTCAATAAAAAGCATTCTAACAAATGGAAAAACAAGAAAAGAAACGTGGATTATTTTCAAGTATTTTAAAACTAAAATGTCCTCGATGTCGAGAAGGGAATTTGTTTTATACCCACACTTTTTCATATTCTAAACCTACAGAGATGCCTGAAAAATGTGAGGTATGTAATCAAAGTTTTTCACCTGAACCTGGGTTTTGGTTTGGGGCAATGTTTGTCTCATATATTTGGACAGCTTGGTTTTGCTTGTTTTTTGTTGGCGGTGGAATTTTAATTGCAGGATTGAGTGTTAATGCTTCGTTTGCCTTATTAATCGTAATGTGTGCAATTTTCTATTTTTGGATTTTTAGAATTTCTAGATCTATCTGGATTCATATATATGTGAAATATGATCCTTTGGCAAAGTCACAGAAGGATACCAATGTAACTACAAAATAAAAAAAGGGATTTAGCAATAATTGCTAAATCCCTTTTTTTATTTTGGGTAGTTTAATTTAATCAATTACACTAAATGTGGTTCTACGATTTGCTTGATGTTCTTCTTCCGTACATCTGGTACACAAACAATCAATAGCAGGAGCACTTTCCCCAAATCCTTTTGCTTGTAATCTTTCTGATGCTACTCCTTTTGTAATCAAGTAATCAACCGCTGACTGAGCACGTCTTTGCGAAAGAGTTTGGTTATAATTAGTCTTTCCTCGACAATCAGTATGGGAAGCCATCTGGATTCTAATATTTGGATTTTGAATAAGTGTATTTGCTAATTCATTTAAAGTTGGCTCAGCATCTCTTCGAATATTCCATTGATCAAAATCGTAATAAATATTATCTAAAGTAATTTCTTTGTTTTTGAAAATTTTGTCCAAAACAATTTCAACTTCATATCTTTGGACAGGATTGTTATCGTCTTTTCCAATTCCTTTTGAACTAAATTTTGCTGAATTATTGAAGTAACCTTCGTGACTTCCAAAGAAATTATAATCAGTATTTTCGTCTAACTCCAATGTGAATTTTCCTTCGTCATCAACTGCAACAGTTCGTTTTTCCCCATTTACATTAATTTCCACTTTAGAATCTAATAATGGTTTTCTACCTAGAACTTTACTATTTGGATTATCTGCAAATTGATAGATTTTTTCTAAAACATAACCATCTAAAATTAATTTATGAACAATTGGTTCTGGATTTTCCACTACAGGTTTTGGCGGCGGAGGTGGTGGTACTCTTTTTACAAATCGATAAATATCATCGCTACCTTTTCCATCAACTCGGGAAGATGTAAAATAGCCTTCATGTAAAATATCTCCTGAAGGTTTAAAATTGGGATCAACTACATAACCAAAATCATCCCATCCAGAATTAATTGGAGCTTTAAGATTGATGATTGGAGACCAAGCATCATCATTAGTTTTTACAGATCGAAAAACATCTAAACCTCCCATTCCAGTATGTCCATTTGAGGCAAAATATAAAGTGTCATTATGCATAAATGGAAATTTTTCATCCTTATCTGAATTGATTGTTCTACTCAATGGCCTAGGTGTATCCCAACCATCTGGAGTTCGTTCGGAAATAAAAATATCGTATCCTCCCCAACCATCTGGATGATCAGCTGAGAAATATAAACTTGCTCCATCAGAAGAAAGAGTAGGATGACCGTAATTCACATTGGGTTCAATAAATTCCAAAGCTACAGGTTCTGTCCAACTATCTCCTTCCTTTGAACTATGCATTAATTTGCAAAAATAATCTACATCTTCCGAGTCATAACATCTAGAAAAATACATTTCTGTAAAGTCTTTATTAAAAGCAATTGTCCCTTCATTGTTAGGTGTATTAATAATACTTGAAAAAGACTCAACGGTATTAGAAGTAGGATTTGCAATAAATAAATCTGAGAATTTTCCTCCTGTCCAATTGTAAATATCATCACCTTTGGCAGCACTTCGGTCAGAAGTGAAAACAATCTGATTATCTAAATAAGGAGTAGGAGCATATTCAGCAGAAGTACTGTTAAAGGAAGCTTGTTCTATTTCATAGCCAGTCATTCCTCCTTGTTTTTGCCAATCTAAAGCAATTTTACAGGCAGTAATTTCTTTTCGATATTCGTATGGACTACCTATCTCAAAACCTAATTCTTTGAAGGAAGCCATAGCCTCTTCATATTGCTCATTTTTTTTCAAAGCAAATGAATACTCTTTCAAGGCATCTACACCATATTGATTGTCGTAAGCAGTTTTGTACCAAGATATGGCAGAGGAATTTTTATTAATTTTTTTGTAGGATTCCGCAAGGAGAAATGCAATTTTTCCTTTTTCGACACGACTGTCTGCTTTTTTGTATTCTTTGTTGAGCATATCAACTGCTACAGAATACTGTTTTCTTTCAAAAGCCATTTTTCCACTTGTAATTTTTTGAGTGAATTTACACCCCAAAATCATGGATAGGGAAAGTGCTAAAATTGTCCAAGTTTTTAAATTCATAAGGTGGTATTTAGAAATGTAATACTACGAAATAAAACGCTTATAGAAGGATGTTTGTTGCAGCTTAACTAGTTAACCCTATTTATGGATAAGTTGGATTTGAGATTTTTGGTATCGGGTATTGTGATGAGGAAATAATTCCATAATTCAATACTCATTATCTCAAAACATTTTTTAATGAATGTATATCTGTAAAGACGGATTTGGGAAATTGAATGGTTGGAAGAAATCAGGTAGGTACAAAAAAATAAAGCTCGGCTTTTGAAGCCGAGCTTAGGAAACGAATCTTACAATTTTTTAACCAAAACTTACATTTAACTACATTACAAGTTGCGTGCCAAAAACAGTATTAATCATATGTTAAATAAAAAAATATAATAATTGTCTTTAAATTCTACGTTTTGTATGCTTTTTAGAACTAAATGAACTCTTTTTTCTTAAAATGCCTTTAATGGATTATATTTTATTTAAAAAAACACAAAACAATGAATAACAATAAAGTAACTAAGCACAGCAAGTTTTTAAGTCTAGTTTTAAGGCACAAACCAGAGGTAATTGGAATAGACTTGAATGAAAATGGATGGGTTGATATTGATCTTTTAATCCAAAAAGTAAATGATTATGGGAAAAGGCTAACTCGAGAAGATCTTTATTTAATCGTAGAAAATAATTCAAAAAAGCGATTTGCTATTGATGAGACCAATAATATGATTCGCGCAAATCAAGGCCATTCTTTAAATGTCAATTTAGGATTTGAACCAATTCAACCACCTGAAATTTTATACCATGGAACGGCTCAAAGATTTGTAGAAAGTATAATGAATTCAGGACTAGAAAAAAGAGACCGTCATCATGTTCATTTGAGTGCTGAAAAAAGTACTGCAACGAACGTTGGACAAAGACATGGAAAACCAATAATCCTAGAAGTTAGAGCCATGGAGATGTTCGAGAAGGGATTCCAATTTTTTAAATCTGAAAACGGAGTTTGGCTTACCGATAAAGTTCCTACCTTTTATTTGAATAAAAAGAAAAACAATGTTTAATTTTAGTTTTTGTATAGAGTGAAATCTATCTTGTAGAATAGATTTTCATTTTAATATAAAAACTCGTACTATGTGACTTTTCTTGAATAATTAGTCTTTAATTTTCAAGAAATAATAAAACATTTTTTAATAAAAGACTTATAACTAGATACAATTTATCCAGTTATAAGCACCTTTCAATTAAATGATAGATACTATCAAAAAACAAAGTCTTAAATCTCTTCTCAATATTTTTGACACCACCTTAGATTCAACGGTGAATCAAGTATGGGATGAAAAGGACAAGTCTGATCACTTGGAAGCCTTGGTCAATGGTGCCTCAAAAATCACTCATCATATTTTAGAATTAGGTGAATTTGTTAGAGTCGGAATGGAGGAAAATTCATTAACTCCAAATGAATTATTACCTAGTTATATTATTCAATACTCTTGGATTGAAGAGGCAAAATCGTTTTTGATTTTGTGGCGCGATGTATTGTTTCAATATCAAAAAGCGCTTGTTTTATCGTCTAATCAGAAGATTTCTAAAGAAAACTTAGAGCAACTATGGGCTAATTCTAAAAGTGTAATAAAAAATGGAGTTGTTCATTTAAAGGATTTTTTAGAAAACGAAACAAGTTCAATCGCTCAAAAACCAAGAGAACTAAAGGCTAAATTGGCTGATTGGAAAAAGATCCAAAATCCTTGGGACACTTATAGAAAGCAAATTGAAACGATAAATGAACAATGCAAAGGTTTGCGTGAACAAAATCAAACTTTGCTTAATTCTACTAAAGTATTTAAAAGTGTTGAAGAATTAATTCAACAAAACATCGCTACTAGCTATGCCGAAATTGAACAATTTAGAGTTTTGGCAAAAGAAGCCATCGAATTAGTAGAAGAGAATGTAAAGGATAAACCAGGCAAATTATCGACTCTTCTGGAACAGATGGAATCCAAGTTGGAGACCAATCTTCATATGGAATTATTAAATGTTTCAATGGAAAAAAAGTTGGCTGGCCTAGTTGAGAATACTCAGATTCCTATTGAAACAAAAAGGGGAATGCTGCTATTTCGTGAACTGAATTTGCAAAGCAATGCTAAACTTTGGTTGGACTCAGAATCTATCCCTCTGATTTATGAGTTTTGGGAAGTTAATGATCAGATTCTCAATAGTTTTAAAATGGCATTGATGAATGTTCGGAATCGAGCTATGCTTTTTTCCAATGAATTAAAAAAGGAGAATGTATTACGAGAAGAGTTAGAGCCAAGATTTAACCAAGAGAAATTTTGTTATCCATTGGATTCTTTTTTACAAAAGACTAACTCTTGGGAAAGTGATTTAAAGGAATTAGCCAATACTATTCAAGAAAGAATGTCTAATGAGTTTCAAATCAGCGAGATATATAATACTGAAAAAAGTTTCCTACCTGTTCCTTTGCAGACGACAATAAATCAATATCGACTGACCCAAAGTCCTTGGATCAGAAAAACAAGGAATTGGTTTGATAAGCAAGTCAGTCTTTTTCAAAAATTTAAAACGACGGTTGAAAAAGAAGATGCTTTAAGCATTTCTGAAAAGATCGTTAGGTATGTGCAAAGCAAAGAAGCATCTTCCGATAATCAACAATATTCTAGTATCTTTTTGACCAAAGGGTATATGGGGAAATCGTTTTGGGTAGGCAGACAAGTTGAAACTGAACGTTTTAAAAATATAGTAGATCAATGGAAATTAGGTTATCGTGGTGCGGTGATTTTAAGTGGTCAACGATTTTCTGGAAAAACGTTGTTTGGTGAATATGTGTCTACTCAGCATTTTCCACAAAAATCAATTCGACTAATTCCAAATGCAACTTTGAAGATAGGAGGCCGAGTATTAGAAACGACTTATAATCTTGGAGCGGCAATTGACTTTATCCAAAAGTATTCTGTCAATGATCAATCCTTAATTTGGATTGATGATTTGGAAAAATGGTGTGATCCAAATATTTTGCTCGGTCAAAATGTACGCGCACTTTCCAAAGCAATTGACAATCATGGTGGAAGAATGTTTTTTTTGGTTTCAATGGGGAATTGGACAGCTGCCCATTTGGACATAACTCATGATATTGAAAAGGTATTTCAGGCAAATATTAATTTAGATAAAATGAGTGCTGTTGAAATCAAAGAAGCAATATTGATTCGACATGGAGCTACACATAAAATTTTGGTGAATAAAAATAACGAAGAACTGTCACCTCAGGAATTTCAAAAAATGACGGAAGGAATTTACCGTTTTACGGAAGGAAATATTGGTGAGTCGCTTTCAAGATGGTCTCATTCCATTCATAGGTTAAACGAAGAAAAGGTTACTCATCGATCACCAGTAAATTATGCTTTGCCTGATTTTTTAAATCCAGATGCAGCCATAATTCTCTCAGCATTGATGATGGAAAAAAGAACGAATGAATATCGTTTGCGAAAATTATTTGGTTCTCCGTTTCAAGCAAAATTTAAATTTATCATTCAAAGATTGATTAGTATAGGAATTTTGACTCGCCACCTTGATGGTTGGTTGGAAGTGAATGAGTTAGTAGTTAATGAAATAGGAAAAATGCTGGAGGAGAAAAATTATCTAAAATTCTACTAATTAAGTATTGAGTATTTTAATTATATGAAAAAAATATTAGGAACTGTCTTTTTGATTTGTAGTGTTTTCATTTTGAGTTTTGCTCAGCATGAAGCGGAACAGCATGTGCCAAAAGATACCTCGGTATTAGACGCTGTAATATCTGATGATTCTACAAAAAATGAGATATTAAATCAGTTGACCGAATTTTATTCTCAAGGAGATAGTGGAAAGGTAAATGTTGCCATTATCAATGTTCAACAAAAAGAAACACAACCAAAAACTGTCATCACGAAGGAAACTAAAACATTAAAATTAGTTACTTGGTGGAGATTTTTTTTAACAGCATTATTCTTTTTTGGGTTGTATTTTTTACTTCACTTTATTAATCGAGTTTTAATTAAATATAACTTTTTAGGAAAATTCCAGAGTAATATAAAAAGTATCATAAAGCATTCGCTCCTGATTTTTGAAGCAGTTGCCTTGTTGATTTTGGGTGGTGCATTTATCTTAATAAATCCGATCTATCATGGCATTTTAGCCTTGGTTATTTTAGCAGCAGGATTTAATCATGTCAAAAATTATTTTAGTGGAAGAATCGTTCAATTTGATCAATCGATAGAAGATGGAAAACGGTTGAAAACTCTTGATAGTCAAGGAGTTATATTTAAGTTAGGTCGACTTGGTTTGAAATTGAGAACACAAAAAGGAGTTCAATTTGTCAATTATTCAAACTTGATTTCTAATGGATACACCTTATTGTCAGGGGAAGAAGTAGGAGGGTTTTATGAATTAGAGATTCAACCAAAAGACCTCGAAATTAAAAAGGACTACTTTTCATTTCTAGAGGATTTATTTACAACTGCACCTTATTTAGATTTACGATTTAAACCTCAGGTGGAATCTATAAATGTTGAATCAAAAACATTTTTGGCTAGGGTAGAAGTGAAAGAAGAAAGTCATTTGCAAGATTTGGTGACGATGATAAGAGAGAGAAATTTTACTTGCAAAGTGATTTCATAACAAAACATTTACAAAAAGAAAATTTATAAAATTAAAAATATGGATTTGTCTAATTTAAGTACCGAAATGATTTTGATTGCAGTATCTGCGATCATTATAATTTCTTTTTTCTTTGGTGAGATGTCTAGAAAAACGAATATTCCTTCGGTGCTAATGCTTATCGCTTTTGGAGTATTATGCCAGTTATTTGTAAAGATTGAACCAGCGACACTCAAACCAATTTTAGGCTTACTTGGAACGGTAGGATTGATTATGATTGTTTTGGAAGCTGCCTTAGAGTTAGAATTAAAAAGAGAAAAATACATTCCGATAGCCAAAGCTATGGCCATTGCATTGATTGGATTACTAGCTTCAATATATATTGCGGCGGAGATTTTATACTATTTTTATGCTGCGGATGGAATGACCATGGAGAAGGCTTGGATTTATGCGACACCATTATCAATCTTGTCAAGTGCAATTATTATCCCAAGTGTCACCGGTTTAAATCCTACCAAAAAAGAATTTCACATTTATGAAAGTACATTTTCAGATATTTTGGGAATTATTGTTTTTTACTATTTGACGGGTCAATTAGGAGATGCAGGTGATCATGGTGGTGGATTGGTTGGCTATGGAGGAAATGTATTATTGACTATTGTGGTTTCTTTTATTGCCAGTTATTTAATCATCTTTATTTTTCAAAATATTCGGAGTCATACCAAGTTGTTTTTATTGATTGCAGTTTTACTTCTTTTATATGGAGTAGGGAAGGAAATGCATCTTTCTGCTTTGATTGTAATTTTAATTTTTGGTTTGATCATCGCAAATATGAAACTTTTTTTCAAAGGCCCATTAGGTCGATGGTTGCAATTAGAAAAAGCCAATCACATTTATGAAGGATTACATGTTATTACGATGGAAACAGCTTTTGTCGTTCGAACATTTTTCTTCGTGATTTTTGGATTATCGATTAATTTATTATCCTTGAATAGTTTGACCGTTGCCATCATAAGTGGATTAATTATCGCTTCCATTTATATAATTCGTTACCTATTGTTACGACCAACAATTGGTGAAGATATTAATCCTCAACTTTATATTGCACCACGTGGATTGATTACAATTCTATTATTTTATAAAATTCCTGAAGCAGCAAAAGTGGAAGCTTTTAACTCTGGAATTTTACTTTTTATCATTATAGGTACTAGTTTAATTATGACGATTGCGATGATTTTGGATAAACAGAAAACTGGAGTTGCCATAAAAAAAGCGGAAGGACAACCAATTGGTTCTGAAAGATGGAAAGCACCATCTATTACAGAAGTAATTGATAATCAAGGAGATAATAAGCATTAATTTTGATTCGTTGGACGTTGAATGTTTTACATTTTACGATCACTCGCTCTTTAGATTTTATAGGAACAAAACGATTAATCATTTAATTATTATAAATAGGAAAAAATGAATTTGAACGATTTAGCTAAGATTGTAGATGAAGCTGCTTTAAATGCAAAACCAATTTCTCAATTGAGTTTGGAAAATAAATTTTCGGAAAAAGAAGCTTACGGAATTCAAGCAGATTCAATTGCGAAAAGATATGAGAGAGGAGAAAAATTAGTTGGAGTAAAACTTGGTTTTACTAGCAAAGCTAAGATGGTTCAAATGGGAGTTCACGATATGATTTGGGGAAGATTGACTGATGGGATGTTGATCGAAAAAAATGAAAATGTATTGTTAGAAAAATTTATTCATCCTCGTGCTGAGCCAGAAATTTGTTTTTTAGTCAAAAAAGAAATTACTCAAGAGGTCTCAATGGATGATATAAAAGATTACATTTCTGGAGTTGCTGGAGCCATTGAAATTATAGATTCTAGATATCAGAATTTTAAATTCTCATTAGAAGATGTAATCGCTGATAACTGTTCATCATCTGGTTTTGTAGTAGGAGAATGGCATGATGTGAATACACCAATTGGTGACTTGAAAATGGATTTAATCATTAATGGTGAAGTTGTTCAATCAGGATCATCAAAAGCTATTTTAGGAGATCCTTGGGAGTCTGCGGTAGCTGCAACAAGACTTTGTGCCCAATATGGCCAAGTCATTCCTGAAGGAAGTTATATCATGGCAGGTGCGGCAACTTCGGCTGTTTATTTAGAAAAAAATCAAACGGTGAAAGTTGAAGTAGAAAACCTTGGCTCCGTTGAGTTTTCAATTAAGTAAATAAAAAATGACAAATTTTTGAAAGTCGAAAAACATATACCAGGTGTCGATTTACCTAATCTTCATAATAAGGCTTTTGAATTTGCCATAGTTTCTAATAAAGAAATTCTTGATAGTAATTTACCTACCACCCATGATCCTTATCGACCACACAGGATTCGATTTTATGCGATCCTTTTTATCCTCGAAGGTGAAGGCAAACACTTTATTGATTTTAAAAGTTATGACTATAAAAAGGGAAGTATCATATTCATAGCCAAAGACCAAGTTCAGGCCTTTCAAAGTAATGATGATCGGGAAGCTTACTTTTTACTTTTTACCGAAAATTTTATTGAGCGTGGAAGTCTTAGTTCTCACTTGATGCAAGAACTAAGTCTTTATAATTATCATTTATATTCTCCTGTGATAAATTTGGAGGAGGAACAAATGATTATTTTTGAAAGCTTGGTGAATCGAATAAAAAAAGAATACGATGCACCAGATGATAATCTAACCGAAGAAATTATTCAATCTTCTTTGAAAATATTTCTAGGAATATCTGAGCGAATTAGAAAAAAGAATCAATCCACTTTACCAGTTTCAAAATATCAAATCGAATTTAATCAGTTTCAAAACTTGCTTAATAAACATCTTTTTAATTCTCGCCAAGTCCAATTCTACGCCAATGAAATGGGAATGTCTACCAAAAAATTAAATCGAATCACCCAAGAATTGATGAATAAACCTGTCAAAACTTATATCAATGATTCTTTAATTTTGGAGATAAAAAGATTTTTGATGAACACTTCTCTTAGTATCAAAGAAATCAGTTATAAAACTGGTTTTGAAGATCCCACCAATTTTGTAAAATATTTTAAAAAATACACAGAATTAACTCCAATTGAATTTCGAAAAAAATATTGATTTTAAGTTAATTTAGAATAAGTTGAGGTTAATATAATATTAATTGTTTTTTCCCAAAATTACCATCTGAGGATTGCAGGGTTAGCTTTTAGTGTATTTATTTTTATTTCGAAAATCGATAAACATTTTAAGTAGTTTAGTTGTTTGTTCTAAATGTGTCCATTTAATTTTGTTTTTATTTTGAAGGATAACTGTTTAGTTCTTATTTATCTGTTTTTTTTCTTTTTCACCAAATCCACCATTTTTTTATTTTTTTTACGTTTTGTCCCGTTTTAACCATACATATACTTTGTTTAACCTTTTGATATTTTTGTTTAATGCCCACTTTTGTGTTCGAATTTTATCCCCAATTTAAATGAACATATTTCCTAGAAAATTAAAAAGGAGAGACATGAAAGTATTACAGCAAATTATTCAAATTTTCGCCCTTGTGTTGATGGCAAATATTTCTTTAGCAAATACGACACCTGGAGTTTATAACAGCATTTTTGATGAAATTTCTTTTCAAGAAATGTTAGAGGTTGATCTAGAATTAAACATGGAAGAAGTTTTTGGAAATCGAAAAAATCGAGAGAAGAGCAAAGCAGTTCTTACTTTCAACGACAAAAATGGAGTAACACAAACATGGAACATTAAAGTTGCGCTACGAGGAAAATTTAGAAGATCAAAATGTAATAATTTGGCACCATTGAAACTACATTTTGCCAAGGATGACTTATTTAATGCTGGCCTTTCGAAGTTCAATGATATGAAATTGGTAAATGAATGTATGGAGGATTCCAAAGATTCAAAACAACTTCTTTTGAGAGAATATTTGGCTTACAAATTATATAATCAGATTACAGATGAAAGCTTTAGAGTTCAGTTTTTGAAAATCAATTATATTGATAATCAAACTGGAGATGTAAGAACGGAGTATGGTTTTGTTATAGAAGATACTGCTGAGTTAAGAGCAAGAATCGATGCCTTTAAAATTGAAAAGCGGTTTAACATGAACCAAAATAAATATCAGGAAGATCAAATTAAATTGATGTCTGTTTTTCAATATATGATTGCAAATCCAGATTGGTCTTTAGGTCGAAACCATAATGTTAAAATCTTTTTGAAAGATGAAAAATTGATTGCCGTTCCATACGATTTTGATTTTTCAGGTTTAGTAAATGCATCGTATGTTAAGTTGAATCCTGAACTTGGTATTGCAAATCAAACAGATCGAGTATTTTTGGGATTTGAAAACCATGCAGAAGATTTAACGAAAGAAATGGAGATTTTTTATTCAAAAAAATCACTATTAATTCAAACAATTAAGGATTGTGAAATATTAAGAGGTAGAAACCGACGAGAAATGATTAGATTTATAAACTCATTCTTTAATGAGTCAGATACTTTTAATCTACCTTTACAAAAAAATAAAGTTCCTACACTCGGGGAATAGAATTTAGAATTGCTTATTTTATAATACTCGAAAACAAACGCTTATGATAAAAATTCAACCAGAAGGACTAATAGTTGAAAAAAAGAAAAAAAAGAAGAAAAAGAAAAGTGGAATATCAAAACAAACTATTAATATTATTCGAACCACTCAGCGTAATAATATTGATTTGACTGCGATCGCTGATAACAAAGCAAATGTTTTGTTAAGCTTGAATGCAATAATTATTGCGGCGTTGATCCCGATTGTTATTGCTAACCTTGATATTATTTTTGCAAAAATGTTTATCATTCCTTTGATGGTTATGGCGGTTACTAGTTTTATTACTATATACTTAGCAGCAGCAGTTTTGAAACCATCTAATTTTGATCAAATGAGATCTAATGAAGATCCAATTGAAGAATCAAGTCCTTTCTTTTTTGGTAATTTTTACGAAATGGAGGCGGAGGAATATTTTGAATTTATCAAATCTTCATTATCTGATCCTAAAGATTTGAAAACTCATTTAGCTCAAGATCTTTACTATATCGGTAAAAGGCTAGGGGAGAAAATGTCATTTGTTCGACGAGCGTATAATATTTTTACGGTTGGAATTTTGTTGACATTAATTTCTTTGGGAGTGGTTATCTCTTTCTTTTAAAATAATTCATCTCCTATGAATTTGACCTTCCAGATTTTAAAAATCTGGAAGGTCTTTTTTTGTCTAATTACTTATTTATGGAAACTTTGGAAACTTATCAAAGTTAGGTTTTCGTTTTTCCAAGAATGCATTTCTTCCTTCTTCAGCTTCTTCAGTCATATAACCTAATCTAGTTGCTTCCCCTGCAAAAAGTTGTTGTCCAACCAATCCATCGTCAATCATATTGAAGGCAAATTTCAACATCTTAATTGCCATTGGGCTTTTTCCAAGGATTTCTTGCGCCCATTGGTAAGCCGTTTCTTCAAGCTCATCATGAGGGATCGAAGCATTTGCCATTCCCATTGCAACCGCTTCGTCAGCAGAATAATTTCTACCTAAAAAGAAAATCTCCCGAGCTCTTTTTTGTCCAACTTGTCGAGCTAAGTAGGCTGATCCATAACCTGCATCATAACTTGCAACATCTGCATCGGTTTGTTTGAATATAGCATGTTCTTTACTTGCCAAAGTCAAATCACAAACCACATGCAAACTATGACCACCACCAACTGCCCAGCCAGGAACTACTGCAATAACTGCTTTATTCATAAATCGGATCTGACGTTGAACCTCCAAAATATTGAGTCGATTAATTCCGTCTTCTCCTCGGTACCCAGTCTTGTCTCGTACTCTTTGATCTCCTCCTGAACAAAAAGAATAAACTCCATCTTTCGGGGAAGGCCCTTCCGCTGAAAGTAAAACTACTCCAATTGATTGATCTTCTCTAGCATCTATAAATGCTTCAAAAAGTTCAGAAACTGTTTTAGGACGAAAAGCATTTCTTACTTCGGGACGATTAAATGCGATTCTAGCGACTCCATTTTTCTTTCGATAAGTGATGTCTGCATATTCTTTTGCGGTGATCCAACCATTATTATCCATGATGTATTTTTTTGAGTTATAATTTTTAGAAAACTATTTTGAGTTATTTCAATAAATCAGAAACATAAATTAACTGTTTTGGTTTATCAAATTCAACGCAAGAATACAAAATATCTTCCTGATTTTAATTTTCCACTAATGCTTTCTGCAATTCAGTTTCTAAAATCAACAGTTCATCACTTTTTAATTTCCTTCTGATTATTCTGCCTATACCTTGTCGGAGTAAGTTTTCAAATAATTAATATTTAAAAATAAATTCATTATGAAAAAGTCACTCTTATTATTCACACTAAGTTTCTTAGCAGTAGTTTCTATTCAGGCTCAAAACGCATTTGCCATAGCAAATAATGATGCTCAAATCGATGCATATACAACAGTTGAAAATACTGTTTCACCAGTTAAAGAAGATGAATACAAATTTCGAAAGGTGGAAAAATTAGTAATTGAAAAATTGCAAAATGAAGTTGAATTTCCAGAATTGGCCTATCAGTTTGGAGTAGAAGGAACTGTTCTTTTGCAGTTCACTTTTGATGGTGAAATTAAAGATTTAAAAGTAATAAAATCAGTTGGTGCAGGATGTGATAAAGCAGCGATAAAAGCATTGGGAAATTTCCCGAAATTGTACAAAGAATTCAATGGAGATAAGGTTGGAAAAATTAAGATTACAGTACCTTTTAGATTTGAAATTTAGAATCTAAAATCGGGTTAAATTCTACTCACAAGGTGACTCAAAGTCACCTTGTGAGTATCTTCTTTCCTAAATTTTCTTCATTTTAATTGCATAAACATGAGGAATTTTTAACTCCCTTTTTCCATAATAATACATTCCGTTATCAAGCGGTGTCATATTTGGAAAACTATTGTAGGGACTTTCTGCAAACTCTTGAAAATCAATGAGTTGCAATCCGTTAGCCAATAAAGGTCTGATAATGTCTGAGAGCCCGTGAAGCCAAAAATATTCTTTCAATTGAATAGGTGCATCTCGATCTGCATAGGTACCTTCTTCCACTTCAGTAAATGGTTCTCCTATATTAAAATATGGAAAGGCTAATTCTTTTTTGTCCCAATCAAACATCAATAATACTGGATGGAAATCGGCAATAAAAAAGGTACCTCCAGGCTTTAAAAAATGACTAATTACTTTAGCCCATTTGTCTAAATCCGGAAGCCAACCTACTGTTCCATAAGAGGTGAAAACAATATCAAATTTCCCTTCTAAATTTTGATCTAACTCTAAGACATTGCTTTCTACAAATTTGGCATCTAGACCTAAGTCGGAATTTAGTTTTTGAGCCAAAGCAATTGCATTGGGAGAGAAGTCAACTCCAGTCACTTTAGCACCCATTCGAGCCCATTGCAAACTGTCTTGTCCAAAATGACATTGCAAATGTAACAATGACTTTCCGGACACATCACCAAGTGCATCCAGTTCAATTTTATTCAAAGGGTTTTTACCAGTTTTAAAATTTTCTAAATCATAAAATTCAGATTTTTTATGAAAATCAGTTTTAGTATCCCATAGCTTTCTGTTAGTATCGAAATATTCTTGCATTGGAGTTAGATTTTATTTTGTTAAAATATGAATACAAAAGTAATTGAAAAATAATTTCAAATTGGAGGATTTTTTTAAAATTACTTTTAAGGTTTATTGAGATAATATTTTAATCTCAAGGTAGCCAAAATAGTATTTGAGTTTGAAGTAAATTTTACTTTTTGGGTCTGTTCTGGTTCTGCAAGAATAAATTGGAAAGTTTTAAATTTTGCCAGGTTTGTAAATGTAATGTTATAAGTTCCGCCAAGACTAATTTTAAATCTTTTCCAAAGTCTTGGACTATCTAATGTCAACCCAAGATTAGAAGTCATTCCCCAACCATTTAATTTTTTTTGATTAGATATTTCGAAATTTTCATTGCTTCCAAATTTCGCAATATTCGTCCCAAATCCTAGTTGCGTATAAAAGGTGGTGGAAAAACCATCAAAGAAAAATGGAGAATTGATCGCTCCGTGACCATTTAAACCTACTTGTTGAAGGCCATTTTCTAATGCTAAAACTTGATTATTTAACAATATATTTCCATCTGAATAATTTCGATAAATTCCTCCACCAAGTTGATAAGAAAACCTTTTAGATAATTTATAGTCTGCCCAAATAAACTCCAAAGAGGTAAAAGCAGATCCTGTAAATATATTGTTAGAAAATTGACCATTGACTTCATTTGGTGAAAATGAGGTGTTGGGTTTTCTCATCAAAGGAAAATGAGTTAAACTAATAAAAGGTTGTTTTTTGCAAAAACACTTCTCTTCTAAAATTTTTATCGAAGGGGAGTTAATTAAAGGTTCTTTGATTTGAATAGTATCTCCTTGTTTGTCAAGTACCTGAGCAAAAAGATAATAATCTTTATTGATTGTAGAAATATCTCCTTTGGCTCGACCACGTTTATCTATCAATAATGGAAAATTTCCATTGCTACAGATGTCTACGATATTCGCTGAAAGGAATTTTCTTTTTCGATTATTTTTAAATTTTATTTTTATTGGCTCATGGCATGAAGGCTTATCACAATTTTGTCTTCCTGCACATTTAAACTCCATTTCATAATAACGTACCTTTTTGATCGTCCTTTTTCGAATTCTTTTGTTTCTATTGAGTCGCCATCTTCCATTACTAAAATCATAAGCTGAAGGATTCATTATCGGCTCATTTCTACAATCTTCAACAACAGGAAATCTAATTTTGATGGGAGTTGAAAAACAAGGATTACAATCTTTTTTTACCTCAACAGATGCCATTCCGCAAGAATTTAATGGAGTTCCTTGAACGTCATATGTAGTAATTCCTTCTGCAACCAAATCATCAACATCATTATGAACTTTTATGATAATGCAATCTTTTATTTTTTCATAGGTGCAGATATTTATTGCAGCTTGAACACCTTTACTTAATTCGATAATAGTATCACGTTTACATTTATTTTCAGGTTTGACTTCTTCAATTTTTGCTTCAATTTGTTTTGTTTTTTCTCGCTTTTTAGACGGGGTAGTTTTAGTTATATGGACGATTTTTCTTTTTTTCTTTTTTAATAAAATAAGCATTTCAACTCTTCTATTTTTTCCTTTTCCAATTTCATTTTCATTCGAAGCTACAGGAACAAATTCACCAAAGTATTTCTTTTCCAATAATTCTTTATGAAATCCATTTTTGACTAAAAAATCATAAACGCTATCTACTCGTTTTTTCGAAAGAGCATTGTTGTATTCATCACTTGCATCACTATCTGTATGACCAAAAAGGATGATTTGTTCTATTTGTTTAGGGTCAATTTTATCAAAAAAATGATTGATTTCAGATTGATGAGATGCCAACAATT
Organism: uncultured Saprospiraceae bacterium; assembly: GCA_964564545.1. Classification (GTDB taxonomy): domain Bacteria; phylum Bacteroidota; class Bacteroidia; order Chitinophagales; family Saprospiraceae; genus CAJQQY01. Next base: position 31,626 of record CAZMBP010000147.1, on the reverse strand, counting down.
CATATTTGTCAGAATCATAGTAAGTATTCAATGAAAGTGAGTCAACTTGGCTATGAAGAAGAGAAATGTTGAACAAGAAGAAAAATAGGAAGTAGCATTTAGTATTCATAACTATATGGTTTTCAAAGGTATACGTTATAAATATAGACGCGAATTTCCTTCTAATGGATGGGTTGAGTTATGCTATTATTTTACTAAATGAAGAGATTTTTAATTGAATAATAAAGGGAATAATAAATATCGAATATTTAAGAAAATTAAACATTCCACCGCGCCACAGGCACCACATCTTGCCCCACAAATTCCTTTTTCAAATATTTAAAATAACCAGTCACCGCAATCATCGCAGCATTATCCGTACAATATTCGAATCGAGGAATATAAGTATCCCAACCCATTTCTTTTCCCAGCTCTTCCAATCCATTCCTCAAAGCAGAATTTGCAGAAACACCGCCAGCAATTGCAATATGATTTATTCCCGTTTTTTTAGCTGCAACTTTTATTTTATTTAATAAAATACTAACAATCCTATATTGAACAGAGGCACAAATGTCATTTAGATTTTCTTCAATAAAATTCGGATTTTCTTTTATTCTTTTTCTTAAAAAATACAAAATGGAAGTTTTTAATCCACTAAAACTAAAATCTAATTCTCCCACTTTTGGTTCCGTAAATTCAAAAACAGGTTTTCCTAATTGAGCATATTTATCAATCAATGGACCAGCTGGATAATCCAATCCCAATAATTTTCCAGTTTTATCAAAAGCCTCTCCAGCCGCATCATCAATGGTAGAGCCCAATACCTCCATTTCCAAATGATTAGTCACTTTTACAATTTGAGTGTGCCCTCCTGAAACGGTCAAGCATAAAAAAGGGAAAGGTGGTTTTGGATCTTCAGCATAATGAGCTAAAATATGAGCTTGCATATGATTGACTTCAACCATCGGAATATTCAAACTCATGGCAAAGGATTTTGCAAATGAAACACCGACTAAAAGCGACCCAATTAAACCAGGGCCACGAGTAAATGCAACTGCTGAAAGTTCTTCCTTTTTGATTCCAGCTTGTTGTATTGCAGTATCAACTACAGGAACAATATTGATTTGGTGAGCCCTAGATGCAGCCTCTGGAACAACACCTCCATATAATTTGTGAACCTCTTGATTGGCGACACAATTACTCAAAATCACTCCATCTTTAATCACCGCTGCAGAAGTATCATCGCAAGAAGATTCGATTGCTAAAATTATTACACTCATAATTTTTTTTATTGTATCTGTTAATCGTATATTTATGGGCAATTTAAATATATAAAAAATATAAACTCTTGCACCTCAAAAAGACATCATTTGGAAACATTCTTTTTGTCTGGTCAAGGGATTTTTTTTGTATTTAAATGTCTTCCTTTCAAACATACTTACATGAGCAAACAAAGAAATGAAAAAAGGTTTACTTTTTTTTTCATCTCACACGTCAAAAACTAATTTTTTTACATCTTAAATTAATAATCTCATGTTTGGCAGTAAATCTAAGCAAAATCAAAAAACTAATAAATCAGAAAGTACTATAAATGGAAGTACTAATGGTCAAGGAACTACTTGTATCATTGCTCCTGGAACACGAATCGAAGGAAAATTCACGACAACCGAAGATGTTCGATTAGATGGAACTATTGTAGGGGACGTAAAATGTGAAAAACGAGTAGTTATGGGCGAAACCGGCAAAGTGGAAGGTAATGTATCAACCCTTGATTCATCTGTAAGAGGAAAAGTAAAAGGTGAAATTAAAGTTTCAGGAACCTTACATTTACATGAAACAGCCAAGATAGATGGAACCATTATCGCTCGAAAAATGATCGTTGATTCTGGAGCATCTTATTCGGGAGATTGTAGAGTAGGAGACCAGCATTTTAAAAAATAGCTAGATTTTGAAAAAACAAGCAATATGATTAAATAATAAATACAGGTTTTTTAGGAGAAATATTTACTAAAAAACTTATTTTTTTAATAAAAAATATTAATATTGCGACTTAACAAAATGAAAAAAATTATATTATGAGGTTGATTATTAACTTGATCTTGATTATTGTTGTAGGCCTTTTAGGTTACCTTTTATTTTTTGGTATCAAAGAACCTATTGCTTTTGGTGATGCTAAAAAAGAAAGGTTAACTGCTGTTACCGATCGACTTAAGCAAGTACGTTTTGCACAAGAGTTTTATCGTGACATTACGGGGCAATTTGCGAATAACTTTGACAGCTTAAAGTATGTTTTGGAAACTGATAGTTTTACACTTGTAAAAATTATTGGTAATCCGGATGATCCGAATGGTGAATTCACAAGAATTGAAACGAAAAAATCGGCTATTGATTCGATCACTTATTTATATAATGATCCAGATCATAAAGTAAAAATTAATTTAGATTCCTTGCCTTTCGTTCCATATGGAGGAGGAGCCAAATTTTCAATTCAAGCTGATACATTGACTTATCAAAAAACCTTAGTAAACGTTACAGAGGTAGGAACTCAATGGAAAACTTTTATGGGGATATTTGCTGATCCTAAATACCAAAGATATGATAATCTTTATTTCCCAGAGAATATGGTGAAATTTGGAGACATGTCGGGGCCAAACCTAGGTGGAAATTGGGAATAATCAATACGAATATTCTAGAAGATTCTTTTGCTAAAAAGGATGCTTCAAAATATAACCTGTCCATACTAATAGGTATGGACAGGTTTTCTTATGCTATTTTGGATGATGAAAATCATTTACTTGCATTGAAAAGCTATTTGATTAACGCTGATTTAGCCGCTTCAAAAAAATTACATTCTGCGCTTCAAGATATCTTTATTGAGGATGAGATTTTGAAGTTACCTTTCCAAAAAAAAACAGTAGGTTTTATTAACAATAAGTGCACTTTTGTTCCTAATAAATTTTACCAATCAGAAGAAGTAGACACTTATCTTTCCAAGCAATTAGGCTCATTAGAATCAGATCAAGTTTTTGTAGACGATGTAGAAATGATGAAAGCAAAGAATGTATATGCCTTTGACCAAGAAATCTATTTCTTAGTCAAAGGCTATCTACCAAATGCTCGATTTATTCATAATGCAACTTCTGTTCTTCAAGGTTTTTTCTCTAATCAAAATAGTACTTCTGGTAAAAAAGTATATGTCAATGTGAAAGGAGATCATCTTCAAATTGCTCTCATGGAAAATCAAGAATTGATCTTTTCTAATTCATTTGCTTTCCAAAATGAGCAAGATTTTATCTATCATGTAATGTTGGTTTACAATCAGTTTGGTTTGTCAACTGAATTTAATCCAGTTGTTTTATCAGGACAAATCACAAAAGATTCTAAAATATATCGGATGCTTTTTAGATATATCAATAAAATTCAATTCACTAAAGCTCCTTCCGCTGTTCAGTTAGGCGGTAATTATCAAGGCATTCCAACTCATTTTTTCTTCGATTTATTTAGTTTAGGATTATGCGAATAGTAGGCGGAAAATTTAAAGGACGGAAATTTAATCCTCCAGCGAAAAATTGGCCGACTCGTCCAACCACAGATTTTTCCAAAGAAGCATTGTTTAATATCCTCAACAACACTTGGGATTTTGAAGGCATGAAAGTGCTTGACCTTTTTGGAGGAACAGGTAATCATAGTTATGAGTTTATTTCAAGAGGTTGTAACGATGTAACTTATGTCGATAAATTTGGAGGGTGCGTTTCTTTTGTCAAACAAACAGCTAAAACTCTCGATATTGAAGACAAAATCAATATCATCAGGGGAGATGTTTTTAAGTTTATTGAAACAACTAATCTTAAGTTTGATTATATTTTTTGTGGGCCGCCATATCCATTACCTCGATTGGCTGATCTTCCTGATCTTATTTTTAAGCATGGATTATTAAATGAAGATGGTTGGGCTGTGGTCGAACACAATTCCATTCATGAATTTAAAAGTCATGAACATTTTTTTGATGAGCGAAAATATGGAGGTACAATTTTTAGTTTTTTCAGATGAGCTAATTATCCTGAACAATTTTTTCAATAAAATCTTTTAAATATTGCTTTGTTTTTAAATGTTGTTCTTCTCTTGAAATAGTCGCATCTTCATCAAACAATAGCTTCCCAAAATATCCAAATTGAGAATGATTGCCTCCTTGAATTAATTTAAGTTCAGCCCCTTTGGGTAATTTATTTTGATTTTCTAAGACTTCTTCCACACTTGCCAATTATATCTAATTTTAGTATAAAATATTTGCGATATCCATGCAAAGGGTAGATGAAATGGTTGATTTGAACAATAAATTCAAATCTAAAACCTTGTTTTAATGAATCGTTTTTCCACTTAAAAATTTACTATTTTTGTGATATGATTATACAACTCTTTTTTTTATGAGAAAAATAATTTGGATTGTCTTACTTTTTATGAATTTTTGCTCCTTTGGGCAAGACAGTTTGACTGGTTTGTGGAAAGGGAAAATCACTCAGGAAGAAGGCGGATTTGCTCCAGATTATACTTTTGAAATTTATATCACTCAAAAGGGAAATAAGATCAAGGGGCGTTCCTATGTTTTTGTCGATGAGATTTATGCTTCTTTTGATATTTCGGGAGAATTGAATAATGAAATATATCTTGAATTAAAAGATAGTGAGATCTTAGAGAATAAAGTTAATGATGGGATGGAGTGGTGTCTGAAACAATATCAATTAGTATTTAAAATAAAAAATGGGATCCCAAATCTTGAAGGATTTTGGCAAGGAAAAACTTCTTTTAGTACATGTATTCCAGGGAAAGTATTTTTGAAAAAACAGGTTCCAAGAGCTTAATAATCTAATTGAAAAAAATTACATTTGTGAACTGAAATGGGCGGATTTATTCGCCTTTTATTTTTTAATAAACTAGAGAAAAATTACTGATAAATTAGGAAACTAAACATCTAATAAAATGGTTTAGTTCTCATTCCTAAAAATTTAAAAGACGATTAATGAGTATCACAGAAATTATCAAAGTAGGGACTGCTCTTGCAGTCAAAGAATTATACGATCATGAGATCAATGCTGACGATGTCAATATCAATGTGACACGCAAGGAATTTGATGGTGATTATTCTGTAGTCGTTTTTCCTTTCACCAAAGTTGCTCGCAAAAAGCCAGAACAAATCGCAGAAGATTTAGGAAATTTTTTAGTGGAGAAATATGATGACTTGACATCGTTTAATGTCATCAAAGGATTTCTAAATTTGGAAGTTAGCGATAGTTACTGGAACCAATATCTTGCTGATGTAGCTTCAAAGAGCACATTTAAAAAACCTTTTCATGGAGAGAAAATCATGATTGAATTTTCGTCTCCCAATACAAACAAGCCACTTCACCTTGGGCATGTTAGAAATATTCTCTTAGGATGGTCTTCTTCAAAAATTTACGAAGCCTTAGGATATGAAGTGAACAAAGTACAAATTGTTAATGATAGAGGAATTGCCATTTGTAAAAGTATGTTGGCTTGGCAGATGCTGGGAAATGGTGAAACTCCAGAAGCTGCAGGAATCAAAAGTGATCACTATGTTGGAAAATGGTATGTTGAGTTTGAAAAGTTATTTCAAGCGGAATACCAAGCATGGCAAAAGGCTATTAATGGTCAATTTACTTTCGCCACTCAGAAGAAAAAGGAACAAGATGCAACTGCTTTTTTTAAAGGTTTTAAAAACACTTATTTCAATGAACATTCCCAAATCGGAGCAGATGCAAAAGCAATGTTATTAAAATGGGAAGACAATGACGAAGAGGTTAGAAATCTTTGGAAAAAAATGAATGGTTGGGTGTACGAAGGATTCGATACTACCTATAAAAACTTAGGAGTTGAGTTCGATAATTTGTATTTCGAATCTGATACTTACCTTTTAGGGAAAGACATTATTGATGATGGATTAGCTAAGGAAGTTTTTTATAAAAAAGAAGATGGATCAGTTTGGATAGATTTGGAAGATGCCAAAATGGATCATAAGTTAGTTTTAAGAAGTGATGGGACTTCCGTTTATATGACTCAAGACATCGGAACCGTTGAAAAGAGATTTCAAGATTACGGTGCTAAAAAAATGGTTTATGTAGTTGCTGATGAGCAAAACTATCATTTCAAAGTTTTGTTTGAAATAATGAAGAGAATGGGCGCCTCCTATGCTGATGGATTATTTCACTTGAGTTATGGAATGATTGATTTGACAACAGGGAAAATGAAATCAAGAGAAGGAACGATTGTCGATGCTGATGATTTAATGAAAGAAGTAATTGAAGCGGCAAGAGTGAATGCTATCGAGAAAGGTGGTTTAGAAGGATTAGAAGAGGCCACTAAAGAAGACATTTATAGGAAAATTGGGCTAGCTGCATTGAAGTTTTTTATCATTAAAGTCAATGCAAAGAAGAGAATGATTTTCAATCCTGAAGAGTCAGTAGACTTGCAAGGAAATACTGGGCCATATATTCAATATGCTTACGTAAGAATTCAATCTGTCTTGAAAAAGGCCGGAGATGTTGACACTTCGGTTGCTTCAAAATATACCAATTTGGGAGCAACTGAAAAAGAACTGATTGGCCAAATCTACAGATTAGATGAAGTAGTGAAAATGTCAGCAGATCAATTTGATCCTTCATTTTTGGCAGCCTACTGTTATGATATGGCGAAGACTTATCATAGATTTAATCACGATCATAGAATTATTAATGCGGAGTCGGAAGAGGCGAAGGCATTTAGAATTAGATTGTGTGAAGTGACTGGTAAGGTGTTGCAATTCGGAATGGGATTATTAGGTATTGAGATGCCGGAAAGAATGTAATTTTTAAAAAAGTAAATTCTAAATTTTAACCTCAGGTTACACAGTTTTTCACAGACTAAATGAAAATAAAATGTGTGTTATCTGTGGTGAAATAAAAAATAACAGCATGAGCGAAGCAGCTAAAGAATCCTTAAATTTTATCGAACAAATCATTGAAGATGATTTGGAAACGAAAAAAAATGTAACAGTTCATACACGTTTCCCACCTGAACCAAATGGCTTCTTGCACATTGGTCACGTCAAAGCTATTGCAATTAATTTTGAAACAGCAAAAAAATATGGAGGGAAAACTAACCTTCGTTTTGACGATACAAACCCGATTACTGAAAAAACTTTGTATGTCGATAATATCAAAAGTGACATCAAATGGTTAGGTTACGATTGGGAAGATCGAGAATATTTTGCTTCTGATTATTTTGATCAGTTGTATTCGTTTGCCGTTGATCTTATTAATAAAGGATTAGCGTATGTAGATGATTCTACTCCTGAAGAAATAGCAGCAATGAAAGGGGATCCAAATACTCCTGGAAAAGATAGTCCTCATCGAGATCGAAGTGTAGAAGAGAATTTACGTCTTTTTGAAGAGATGAAAAATGGTGTTCATCCTGATGGAAGCATGGTTCTTCGAGCAAAGATAGATATGGCTCACCCCAATTTATTGATGCGTGACCCAAATCTTTATAGAGTAAAAAAAGCTACCCACCATCGAACAGGTGACAAGTGGTGCATTTATCCTTTATATGATTTTGCGCATGGACAATCTGATTCGATTGAAAATATTACCTACTCATTGTGTTCTTTAGAATTTAGACACCACCGAGATTTGTATAATTGGTTGATCGAAAAATTAGAAATATTCCCTTCTCGTCAAATCGAATTTGCTCGAATGAATGTGGCACATATGATTACGAGTAAACGTAAATTATTGAAATTGGTAGAAGAGAATTTTGTGACTGGATGGGATGATCCGCGAATGCCAACAGTAGCTGGAATGAGACGAAGAGGATATCCTGCTGCGGCACTTCGAAATTTTGTCAACAAAGTGGGAGTGGCTAAACGAGAGAATACTATCGAATTAGATCTCTTAGAAAGCTGTGTTCGAGATGAATTGAATAAATCGGCTACTAGGGTGATGGGAGTCTTGAATCCTTTAAAAATGGTTATCACGAATTTCCCAGAAGGAAAAGTAGAAGAGATGCCAGCTGTCAATAATCCAGAAGATGAAAATAGTGGAACTCGAATAGTTCCATTTACCAGAGAGTTGTACATCGAACGAGAAGATTTTATGGAGGATGCTCCAAAGAAATTTTTTAGACTTGGACCAGGGAAAACGGTTCGTTTAAAAAATGGTTTTATCGTTACTTATGAAAATCATTTGAAGGATGATGAAGGAAATGTAACAGAGGTTCACGTAAAATATTATCCCGATTCTAGATCTGGTTCTGACAATTCAGGAATCAAAGCAAAAGGAGTTTTGCATTGGGTTTCTATTGAGCATGCTATAAAAGTAGAAGTTCGAGATTATGATAAATTATTCACAGTAGAATCTCCTCTAGCTGATGAGGAAAAAGATTTTATGGAATTTTTTAATCAAGATTCATTGAAGGTTTTAGATAATGTATTTGTTGAACCAAGTTTACAATCTGCGAAGCCTGGAGATCGTTTTCAATTTATGCGAAAAGGATATTTCTGTATGGACTCTGAATCTACGGAAGACAAATTGATCTTTAATAAAACAGTTGGGTTAAAGAGTTCTTGGAAACCCAAGAAAAATCAACACCCTAATCAAAAAAAATCAAAGTAGAATAACTACTTAATATTTTTATAATCTTGATTTGCTAAGGACGATTACTAAACTCATAAAGTTTAGTAATCGTTTTCAAAAACAATAACTATGAAGAATATTTTAACCTTAGGATTTATTTTATTGAGTTTCTTAACTTTTGCTCAAGAGGGCAAAATGGCACCAACTCCACCTGCAGAAATTTTACAACAAGTAAAAATTGATGTGGTATATCTAGCATCAGATTACCTTCAAGGTCGAGGTACTGGAACAATTGGCGAAGAAAGAGCAGCTGATTATATCGTTCATCGTTTCCAAGATATCGGATTAACACCACAAGGTGATAATCGAACATGGTTTCAAGAATTTCCATTTTTTGAAATCACAAACCCTCATGAACCTACTAAAGGAAGAATAGAAGGTAAAGGGAAAAACGTCATTGGTTTCCTTGATAATGGAGCTAAAAATACTGTAGTCATTGGAGGTCATTATGATCATTTGGGAATGGGAGGAAGTGGTTCATTGCATGCTGGCGAACCAGAGATTCATAATGGAGCTGATGATAACGCAAGTGGAATTGCAGCTATGTTTCGGATTGCTGAGTATTTAAAAAACTCAAATTTAAAATCAAATAATTACATGTTCATCGCTTTTTCAGGAGAAGAAAAAGGACTGTTTGGTTCAAAATATTTTGCATCAAATCCTACCATCGATATCGAGAGCATCAATTATATGTTTAATATGGATATGGTTGGGATGTTGAATGAAGAGAATGTTTTAGCTGTTCAAGGAACAGGAACATCTCCAACATGGAAACCACTTTTGGAGAGAAAAAATGCGCAAGGACTTGATATTAAGGGAAGTGAATCAGGAGTAGGGCCAAGCGATCACACCTCATTTTATTTGAAAGATATTCCTGTTTTACATTTCTTCACAGGACAACATTCTCACTACCATAAACCATCAGATGATTCTGAAATTGTCAATTTTGAAGGGATCGTTAAAGTTTCCGACTTTATGATTAGTTTGATCGAGCAAGCGGATGGGAAAAAGTTAGCTTTTACCAAAACAAAGGATTCTTCAGAGAAAAAAGCTGCTGCTTTTAAAGTGACATTAGGAGTTATGCCTGACTATGTTTATACGGGAAAAGGTATGCGTGTAGATAGTGTTATAAAAGGTAGAGTAGGAGACAAAGGAGGCTTAAAAAATGGTGATATCATCATGAAAATAGGTGATGTAGATGTAGTTGATATTTACAAATACATGGAGGGTTTAGCTAAATTTAAAAAAGGTGATTCTGCTGATGTAGTAGTTTTGAGAGGAAAGAAAAAGAAGAAGAAAACGTTGAAAGTAACTTTTGAATAAAAAACAAAGGGTTGGAAATTATAGATTTCCAGCCCTTTGTTTTTTAGAAATCCTCAATATTCATAATGACTTTGTCATCGTCATCAGAGTGACTGTGTGCTAGAACCATGATTTGATCTTCAATATAAAATAGGTAGATAGGGGAATACCTTTCATTTTCAAAAGTTTCAATTTTGTTTAAATCAGGTAATGAAAATTTCTGAATCACGGAGGCATTATTTGTTGTATTTAATACATTAGGAGAGGTGTACATTACAGAATTTGTTTCATTAAAAAGGAAACAGGAATAATAATCATCAGTCATGGCTTTTAGTTGGCCAAGAGGAGTTAAATTAGAATCAAAAATATCCCCTCTAGCTGAGCTAGCAAAATAATTTCCATTTGGAGAAATAAAAAGTGAATTACTATAACCTTGAGTTATGGGATGATCAAATGGATTGACAGCACTATTGTGATTAATGACTCCTCCATTCTCATTCAGATCATATACATGTACATCAAACTTCCCAATTTCCAATAACTTATTGTTTTCTTTTGACAAAAAACCTGAACCTCTCAAGAGATTTGAATTTGCATAATCATGAGAATCTAAAAAAGTTAAACCATCCCTAGCAAAGATTTGTGTAGGATCTGAATATTTATTTACGGATAAAGAAATTAGTCCATTATGATTAGTTGTGATAGAGAATATCTCAGGCCCAAAGTCCAAAATCCAATCTTTAAAGGCAAGTGTATGTGCATCAAGAATGGTTAATCTATTGTCATAAGTAATCAAGTAAATTTCATCACCAAATCCATTGTTTCCTCCTGTACCTACCGTGATATATTGATCAAATTCAATTTCTTTAATCTCATCATTTTTGTAATTGTAAGCTATTAATTTGTTAGTCCAATCATTCCCAAAATACATGGTTTTAATTTCTGGATAGTGAAATAGAAATTGTCCTCTTAAGTTATCTATTACTCGAGTATGAGGATTTACAAAAACTATAATTTCAGAATAGAGAATTCTATCTCCAATATCTACTCTTAATTGAAAATATTTTTTTTGAAATGGAGTAGAAATTTCAAAATCCCATGTATCAACAGTTTGATCCTCAATTATTTTAGGACTTGGCGAATAAAAGTTAAGATCCAAATCTGTTGTTATAGAATCTTTGGAAGGTATTAATGTGTAACTTTTAAAAGAAGAAATATTAGTTGCATTCCAAGTACACCTGTAGACTCCATCTATTTTTTCAACTTTGAGATTAAGATTGTTTAGAGGTATTTCTTCTTTTTTACAAGAATAATTAAATAAGAAAAGTATAGAAAGGAATAGGATAGTTTTAATTTTCATAATTATATTTTTTCGTGAATTTAAAAATAAGAATAGAGAAAATTAAACTTCAGTCTAAATGATTTAAGCAAACAAATACTTCTCGATTTTCTATTGAATTGATTTTTGTATTTGCCTTCTATTCGTAATAAAAAATCAATTCATGTAAAGACTTTTGATTATGAACGGAAATTAGAAATTGAAGACTATTTTTTAAATAAAAAAGCATCTATAAATTATTATAGATGCTCTTCTATTTCCAATTTTTGCTACTAAACTGCTATTAATAAGGGGCGTATGTTTAATTATTAACCTTGATAGTTCTAATTGTTCTTGTCATCACAGCCTTGGAAATTATCGGTACATATATCACCCTTTTTTTGAATAACTTCTTTAACCAAATCAAAACCATTTAAACCGACGGTTAATTCAACAAAATATGTTTTACAAGGTGACTGAATAGGTTGTTCTGTAGAAATATATGATCCTTCATATCCTTCACCTAATTTATGCCCAGGATCAGCATCAGAAAATGATTTATTCAAACTCCATTTCCATGTATAGGTATAAAGATTATTGGCTGGTTCTACTTCAGCATTTAAATTCAACTTACAATTATGATGAGAAACTCGAATAGTAGGATTAATTTTAATAGATGTAAGCGAGGTAGTTGAAATGACATCAGCCAAATTATGCTTGTTTTGGAAAACATTTTTTTCGACCTCTTGTAAGTTAGGTACTGGGCTAACTTCTTCTTTGTTGCAACTAAAAGTAAGGAGACTAATCGTGATTAAAACAAATAGGTTTTTCATTTTCATTAATTTTTTGGTGAAAGAATGGGTGCTGGTTAGAATGGAGCCAAAGACAATCACATTTTTGAATAGCAATAAATATTTTAATTATTTACAATATGTAGTGTATTGAATTGATAATCAAGTATAATTTATCCTACGGTCGAAATAGGTACTTTTGGTTGATCCTACGGTAAATTGATGAAAAATTACTATTCGATTTTTACATTTTCAGACATCAAAAAATACTCTTCTATTTTCTTTTAAAATATTTTTACATTTGCACTTCTATTTTTAAAATCAAAAATTAAATCATGTCAAGACAACTCATTGTAGCCGGAAACTGGAAAATGAATACAACTCTCAAAGAAGGAGAGAAGCTAGCGAATTCCATTGTGAAAAAATCAAAAGATAATGATCCATTAGTGATCATGGCAGCTCCATTTACTCATTTGCACTCAATTGCTACCATTACAAAAGATGCGATAGGAATTGAAGTGGCTGCGCAAAATTGCTCGAATGAATTAAGTGGTGCATTCACAGGTGAAATTTCTGTAGGGATGTTGAAATCGGTTGGAGTTAAGTATGTAATTCTTGGACACAGCGAACGTAGACAATATTTCAAAGAGGGAAATGCTTTGTTAGCCAAAAAAACAAATACAGTTTTAAAAAGTGGTTTACTTCCTATTTTTTGTTGCGGGGAACCATTAAGTGTAAGAAAAGCAGGAAACCATGCTCGTCATGTATCAAAGCAATTGAGAGAAGGGCTATTTCATTTATCTAAAAAAGACTTTGCAAAAGTTGTGATTGCTTATGAACCAATTTGGGCAATTGGAACTGGAGTAACTGCTTCTCCTGAACAAGCGCAAGAGATGCATGATAAAATTAGAAAAATGATTGCTAGAAAATATGGAGAAAAGATTGCAGATGAAACAACCATCCTTTATGGAGGAAGTGTAAAACCTGCCAATGCAAAAGAGATTTTTTCTCAGCCAGATGTGGATGGAGGATTGGTTGGTGGAGCTTCTTTGAAGTCTGCTGATTTTTCTAAAATCATTAAGGCAAGAAGATAATTAAAATGCAGTAGTCAGTATGCAGTTGGTGATTTGAATCTTCCAGCTGCATACTGCTAACTATTTACTTCCTACTAATCTCACCTTTCTCAGAAAGCATAATCGCCACCGATCTAGTTTTTTCAAATTGAGAAAAAATGATAATCGTTACTACTGTAATCGGCACACTCAAAATCATTCCAATAACTCCCCAAATAGCTCCCCAAATGGATAATGATAATATCGTCACCAATGGACTGATATTCATCGAACTTCCCATGATTTTTGGTTCTAAAAAATTTCCAACTATAACCTGAATCGTTCCCACAATTCCTAAAACTAAAAGACTGGGAGTAAATGTTCCAAATTGGAACAAGCAAAATATTGCCGGGAAAATGGTAGCAATGAGTGATCCGATGGTGGGAATAAAATTTAAAATAAAAATTAAAAAGGCCCAGAATTCAGGTGCATCTACTCCTATAATTCTTAACGCAACATAACTCAACCCACCCGTAATTAAACTCAACATAGTTTTCAATCCGAAATAACTAGAAATGGAACTTCTGATTTTTTCTAAAATGGTATCTATTTTTTCTTCATTCTCATTTCCTCCAAACATCGCTTTAAGTTTAGGGTTAAAACTAGCATCTTCTAACAATATAAATACGGCATACAACAAAATCATAAATCCATTGCTAATCAAATCCGAAATGGAGGATAAAATTAGTTGGAGAATATTTCCAAAATCTAAATTTCCAGAATAATTTTTTAAAGCCTCTTTGACATCTACCCCAAGCCATCCATCAATTTGCAAAATTAAAGCATCAAGGTTAGGTTCATATTTTTCAAAAGATTGGGCTAAGGAATTGATATTGGAAGAAAGGATGTCTGTAATAAAAATGAGAACAATTAAAATAATTCCAAATGATAAAATATGTTTTAACCAATTCGGAAATTTATTTTTGATAAAACTAATTTTGTCCAACGTAGCTTCTAATTCTTTTCCAATAAACCAAAGGAGTAACCCCAAAATAAATGGAACCAGAATCGCTTGTCCATTGATCAAGATAAATACTAATGATATACAACTCACTAAGAGGTAAGCAATGTTCTGTGTTCTCATATTGTAATTTTGAAACTATTTTTTTTCTTAGATCGCTAAACTAAGAAAATGATTCGAGTAATAAGGAAGAGGGTTTAATAAATTAAAAACAATACATTTCGAAAAATATATCTTTTCGAATTTATTATTTTAATTAAATCCGATGTGAAAAATGAGAACAAAGAAATTTTAATTTGAAAAGAAGTTCCACTACGTTTCTTCTTTTTCCCACATAGAAATCTTCTGTCGATCATTTTTTGAAATCAATTTATAACTATTTGGCACTTCATCATAAGCGCTATAAAATGTAACCAATCGAGTTCCTGCGGGCATCTTATCTAATTGATTTTTGACATAATTGGAGTACTCCTCATACAAATCAGTTTCCACTTCCACGGTATTATCAATTTTATCAATCTGGATAATGTTTTCATAAAAAGGATTAAAAAAATAAAAAGCATCGTAATCACTAAAGTCGATTTGATTGATATTTGAATTAATAAAAGTGTTATTTTTTAACTTATATTTTTCGTTAATCAGTAGGCTTAATTCATGTAAATTTTCTCTTTGTTCCACACCAGTAAAATGACCATTTGTACAAACTGAACCAATCATGCAAAATTTCCCAGCTCCTGAGCCAATATCTAGAACTTTAGTCCCAGGTTTTTGAACAAGATATTTTGCTGCTTTAATCGCCATTTCCACGGGGGTGAAATGAGTAAAAGCCATCGGTCGAATTTCCTCTGGATAGATTTCATCGAAGTCATCATCTTCTATCGATATTCCTTTTTCAATGTATTTAAATGTCATTTTGACAATATACTTTTTTTTACTGTAACTGTTAATTTAAGAAAAAGTAAAATCTGTTTAACTAGTTTAGAATGCAATTACCTCATAAGAATATTAAACTCGTTATACCATGCCACTCCATATATTAACTACATTTAAGCTAAATTAAAAAACATGGAATATTTAGAGATAGAAAAAAAAGATCAATACGCCATCGTCACCATGAATCGCCCAAAAGTAAATGCGATAAACTTCCAAATGGTGAATGAAATCAGAAGTACTTTTAAATCAATGCAGGAGGATGATTCCGTGGATGGAGTCATATTAACTGGACGAACTGGAGTATTCTCAGCAGGACTTGATCTAATAGAATTGTACGATTATGATGAAGCAAAAATTCGGGATTTTTTCACAGCCTTTGGCCTAATGTATGTTGAGTTAGCTAGATTTTCAAAGCCATTTATTTGCGCAATCACAGGCCATTCTCCAGCAGGAGGGACAGTAATTGCAATTGCTGCTGATTATCGAGTTATGGCTGATGGGGAAAAATTCGGAATAGGATTAAATGAAGTAGCAGTAAATGTTCAAATTTCAACCAACCTAATCGAAGCATATTCATTTTGGTTAGGGAAAAGCTTGGCTTATCGTTATATTTTGGAAGGAAAGTTATTGAATAATCAAGAAGCATTAGCAGCTAATTTAGTTGACGAAGTTGTGGCGATGGAAGATGTTTTGCCGAAGGCGGAAGAAAGGATGAAACATTATTTGCGTGCTGATAGAAATATTTGGCTTAATACTAAAACAAAGTTACGAAACGAATGGTTAGAGAAATTAAATGAACACAACGAGGACGAATTAAATGAAGCACTTTCAGTTTGGTGGAGTCCCGAAGTAAGAATGAAAATGCAAATGTTTAAAGCAATGCTTGCTGCTAAAAAAGCAAAGTAAGATAAATACTAATACTAAATGAATTAAAATGGTGACCGTAAAACGTTCAACGTCAAACTAACAAGGTCTACCATATTGAAATCAATTTTTAAAAATCAATAAAACAATTATGAACAAGCAACTTAAATTAGTTAAACGTCCTGAAGGAATGCCTGATGCTGATACATGGAATTTGGAAAACAACCCAATTCCTGAATTGAAAGAGGGAGAAGTTCTAATTAAAAACCACTACATTTCTTTAGATCCTGCGATGAGAGGCTGGATGAGAAATGTGAAGTCATATATTCCACCAGTTCAAATTGGAGAGGTTATGCGAGCTGGTTCAATTGGTGAAGTTGTTAAAGCGAACAATCACCCAACCTTCAAAGTTGGAGATGTTTTAACTGGTTGGGGAGGAGTTCAACAATATATCGTAACTGATGGAAAAGGATATTATTCCGTTGATACTAATCTAGCTCCAATGCCTACTTACATTGGTACTTTGGGAATGCCAGGGATGACAGCTTACTTTGGAATTTTGGAAGTTGGAAAAATTAAAGAAGGAGATGTTGTTTTAGTATCAGGAGCAGCAGGAGCTGTTGGAAGTGTAGTTGGTCAAATCGCAAAAATCAAAGGTTGTAAAGTTATCGGAATTGCAGGTGGAGCTGAAAAATGTAAATACTTAGTTGATGAGTTAGGCTTTGATGGAGCAATAGATTATAAAAATGAAAGTGTACATGCAGGAATCAAAGAGCATTGTCCAAAAGGAATTGATGTTTATTTTGATAACGTAGGTGGTGAAATTTTAGATGCAGCATTGGCAAGACTTAGAATGCATGCACGAGTGGTTATTTGTGGAGCGATTTCTCAGTATAACAATACAACTGCAATTAAAGGGCCTAGTAATTATTTATCACTTTTGGTAAATAGAGCAACAATGCAAGGAATGGTGGTAATGGATTATGCCGCAAAATATAAAGAAGCTGCAATGAATATGGGAATGTGGATGGCTCAAGGAAAATTGAAAAGTAAAGAAGATGTTTATGATGGAATTGAGAATTTCCACAGCACGTTCGAGCGACTTTTTACTGGGGAGAAAAAGGGTAAGTTAGTATTAAAGGTTTTAGAAGAAACTCCTGTTTCTTAGAGCTAACCCCTGTCCCCTAAAGGGGAACGAGATATTTAAGAGTGGATTAAATTCTTAATATCTTGGTTTCAATTGAAAGTCAAAAAATATTTTTTTTAATAAAAAGTACCCGTTCACGTTCCCCTTTAGGGGACAAGGGTTTATTATGAAAGCAATCGTTTGTGAAAAATTTGGACATCCATCTACATTGGTTTACAAGGATGTCGAAAGCCGACAACCTAATGAAAAAGAAGTATTGGTAGAAATTAAAGCTTGTGGAGTTAATTTCCCAGATACATTAATCGTGCAAGGATTATATCAATTCAAACCTAAATTGCCTTTCACTCCAGGAAGTGATATTGCAGGTGTGGTAAAGTCAGTTGGCGAAAAAATTAAACATCTAAAACCAGGTGATGAAGTATTTGGATTTGCTGCCCATGGAGGATTCGCAGAGGAAGTTGTATTAGATGGAAAAGCTGTTTTTCCAAAACCACCAAATATGGATTTTCCAATTGCAGCATCCTTTATGATGGCCTATGGAACTTCGTTTCATGCTTTAAAAGATCGAGGACGATTGAAGGAAGGAGAAACACTTTTAGTTTTAGGTGCTTCTGGTGGAGTAGGATTGGCCGCAGTTGAATTAGGGAAGTTGATGGGAGCAAAAGTTATCGCAGCAGCTTCGACAGATGAAAAATTAGAATTGTGTAAAGAATACGGTGCTGACGAAACGATCAATTATACAACGGAAGATTTAAAATCAAAAATCAAAGAACTGACAGAAGGTAAAGGAGTGGATGTTGTTTATGATCCTGTCGGTGGAAAGTATTCTGAACCAGCACTTCGTGGAATGGCTTGGGAAGGAAGGTTTCTAGTGGTTGGATTTGCAGCGGGTGACATTCCAAAAATCCCATTGAATTTACCTTTGTTAAAAGGCTGTCAAATTGTAGGTGTTTTCTGGGGAAGTTTTGCCATGAAATTTCCGAATAAAAATATTCAAAATACCATGCAGTTAATGCAATGGCACGCCGAAGGAAAATTGAAACCACATATCCATAAAATCTACCCTTTACAGGATGCTACTAAAGCATTAGAGGAAATGATGGATCGAAAAGTGAGAGGGAAAATTGTAATTAGTAACCAATAACCAAATCTTTAAAAATGCCAAAATTAAAAATCGAAAATATCGAAGCTCTTCTAAAAATGGAAGGTGATGCTCTTCCTCAAGGTGAGTGGATAACTGTTACTCAAGAGATGATCAATGCCTTCGCTGATGCGACTTTGGATTATCAATGGATTCACACCGATGTCGAAAGAGCTAAAAAAGAGTCTCCTTTTAAAGCTCCGATTGCTCATGGTTTTATGTCCGTTTCCCTTTTGTCAAAAATGATTGAAGAGGCTGTTATTGTTAAAAGTGGGAAAATGGGAGTGAACTATGGATTAAACAATGTTCGTTTTCCTCACCCTGTTCCAGCTGGAAGTCGATTACGATTGGTTGGAAAAATTAATAAGGTTGATCCTTATGGAGAAAATGGATGCAAGATCTTTTGGGGATGTACAGTAGAGATTGAGGGAGTAGAAAAACCAGCTTGTGTTGGAGAATTTATTAGTTTGTTGTTTGAGTAACCCCTGTCCCCTAAAGGGGGACGAAATATTTTGAGGTTATTTTAACATCGACCATTCTTTTTGATTGAAATTAAAATATAATTATTAAAAAAAAAAAACTACCCATTCACGGTCCCCTTTAGGGGACAGGGGTTTTCATATGATAAATAAAACCTTTCTTGTTCATAAAACAGAACTAAATAATACCAAATTTTCAGAAGCTGAAACTCCTGAGTTACAAGACGGAGAAGTATTATTTAAAATCGATAAATATGCGATGACAACCAATAATATTACTTATGCAGTTGTCGGTCATAAAATAGGTTATTGGCAATTTTTTCCAGCTGAAGAACCATATGGAATTGTTCCAGTTTGGGGATATGCAGATGTTGCAGAATCAAAGCATGAAGGTGTAAAAGTAGGAGAGCGGTTCTATGGATATTTTCCAATGGGGAACTTTTTAAAAATTCAAGTTGGAAAATGTTCACCGTTTGGAATTACAGATGGTTCAGAACATAGAGCAGAGCTTGCACCTATTTATAATAATTATAGTAATACAAAATCAGATGTTTCTTATAATAAAGAAATGGAAGATTATGCACCAATTCTTCGTCCTTTGTTTACCACTTCATTTTTGAATTATCAGTTTTTAAAAACTGAAAAATTCTTTGAAGCGGAACAAATAATCATTACAAGTGCTTCATCAAAAACGTCCATGGGCTTAGCATTTATGTTGAGAAAAAATCAAGAGGAAGATGGGAAAAAAATAGTTGGATTGACTTCACCAAGAAATGTTGAGTTTGTAAAAAGTACAGGATACTATGATGAAGTAATTGCTTATGGGGATTTAGAAAATGATTTAAGTCAAAAAGCATCAACTGTTGTGGACATGGCTGGAAATTCAAAATTGTTATTTCGAATAAATGATCACTTAGGTGAAAATTTAAAATATTCATCTCTTATAGGATTGACTGATTGGACTTCTGAAAAGGAATTTAAGTCATTACCAAATTCTAAGTTTTTCTTTGCACCTGCTTTTGCCCAACAATTATTTAAGGAGTGGGGAGTTGAAAAAGCGAATAAAGAAATAGCTATTGCTGGAGGCGAGTTTACTATTGCAGCATCAAAGTGGATGGATTTAGTTTACCTAAATGATTTTGAATCATTATCGAATTTATATCACGAAATGTTACAAGGAAAAGTTGATCCAAAGAAGGGGAATATCGTACGCCCCTGACCCCTAAAGGGGAACGAAATATTGAGATTTAACAGATGTTGTGAATCCATCTTTTATTGAAAAAAATATTAATTAATTAAAAATAAAACTACCCATTCACGTTCCCCTTTAGGGGACAGGGTTTACATATGAAAGCACCATTTATAGATACTTTAAATTTGCCAGTTGTAGCTGCGCCAATGTTTTTAATTTCAGGACCAAGGTTGGTGATTGAATGTTGTAAAAATGGAATCGTAGGAACGTTTCCAGCTTTGAATCAACGAACAAGTGAAGGCTTTGAAGAATGGCTTATTCAAATAAAAACTGAATTAGCAGATTGGGAAAAAGAAACAGGAAAAAAAGCAGCTCCGTTTGGAGTGAACTTAATTGTTCACCATACAAATCCAAGAGTTCAAGCTGATTTGGAACTTTGTGTAAAACATGAGGTGCCATTAATAATTACCTCTCTAGGAGCAGTATCTACTTTGGTGGATGCAGTTCACAGTTACGGAGGTTTAGTATTTCATGATGTAATTAAAAAACGTCATGCCATCAAAGCAGCAGATGCAGGTGTAGATGGATTAATCTTGGTTGCAGCAGGGGCAGGTGGACATGCAGGAACCATCAATCCAATGTCTTTGATTGCAGATATTAAAAGTTTTTATGACAAAACAATCCTTTTATCAGGATGTATGAGTACCGGTCAAGATGTTGCTTCTGCGATGCAGATGGGAGCTGATCTAGCTTATTTAGGAACTCGTTTTATCAATGTAAATGAAAGTCGAGCAGATGAGAAATATCAACAAATGATCATTGATAGTGGAGCAAGTGATATCGTTTATACAGCTGCGGTTTCAGGAGTCGCTGCTAACTTTTTGCAAGCAAGTTTGGAATCAATGGGGATTACAGAAGAGCTTTGGGCACATAAAGCAAAAGTTGACTTTGGTGAAGAACTTAAAGTAGATGAAGCTAAAGCTTGGAAAACAATTTGGTCAGCAGGGCAGGGGGTGACTACAATTAAAGATGTTTTACCTTTAGCCGAATTAGTAGCTCGAATGAAAAAGGAGTTTAGAGAAGCGATAGAAGCACAGTATAAATTATTAGAAAAATACGGTTAAATGTAGTTCGAAGCTCCAGCTTCGAATTTCAAAAAATAATTAAATTATTCGGAGCAGGAGTTACGAAGTAAATATGAAAAAATTTCTTACCTACAAAGGAGCCGTCATGACTTGGGAATGTGATTCGAATGGTCACATGAACGTAATGTATTACATCAATAAATTTGAAAATGCAGGACGTAACTTAAGTTTGGAAATGGGAACCTCAAAAATGATGTCAACCGAAATGGGCTTTGTAGTTGTCGAGCAGACTATCAAATACATGAAAGAAGTTTTTGAAGATGATCTTTTGTATGTTGAAAGTAGTTTGGTGAGTTTTTCCAATAAGGCGCTAATCATGCGACATGAAATGTATAATGGTTTGACAAAAGAACTTGTTTCCACCATGGATGTTGTAGGAGTTTTATTTGATAAAATAAATCGTAAAGCCATTCCCATTCCAGAGGAAAGGAAAGAGACTTTAGAAAAAATGGTAAAAGGAGAATAGATGATAATTTCACAAACCATAAATCATATCAACGACCAAGATTATGATGTTGATATTAGAGTGACAGATATTCCTGAGGGAAAATTTCTTTCCCTTGGCGATACGTCTTTTTCTGATGATGATTTTATGAGAGAAATTGAGGTTGAAATTTTGCCATTGGAAGATGGAGCAGGTGGAACAAAAGTTATTAATTCAGGTGTGTTTTCAAGAAAGGAAAATGAATCTGTAATTAAAGTAACCGTTACCCAAGATGGCAGAGTTTTAGGTAGGAATAATCAAGTTTATTAGGCTTTTAATTATTTCCTCATACTTATATTAATCGATTATCATAAAAAAAACCACCTAACTATTCAAAGTTAGGTGGCTTTTAATTTTTTATAACAATGTAATTACATTACTAAATTTGGATTACCTGCTCTTTTTCTCTCATGTTCTTTCAATAAGATTTTTCTTAATCTCATTGATTTTGGAGTCAACTCCAAATACTCATCATCACCAATGTATTCCATGTATTGCTCCAAAGAGAATTGAATGTGCGGTGCAATTTTAACTTTATCATCCGCTCCAGAAGAACGCATATTGGTTAATTTTTTAGTTCGAATCACATTCACTACCAAATCATTTTCTCTTGAATTTTCTCCCACAATTTGACCTTCGTAAACATCAACTCCAGGTGGAACGAAAAATTTACCACGCTCTTGTAATTTGAACATCGCAAAAGGAATTGTTGTTCCAGTTTCATGTGCAATTAAAACACCTTTGTTTCTAGAAGGTAAATCTCCCTTCCAAGCATCGTATTTGATAAATCGGTGAGACATAATTGCTTCACCTGCTGTCAAGGTCAAAATCTGATTTCTGATTCCGATAATTCCTCTCGATGGCATTTCAAATTCCAAATGCATCAAATCACCTTTGGGTTCCATGATAGTCATTTCACCTTTTCTGTTTGAAACTGCTTCGATCACTTTTCCAGATACACCTTCAGGAACATCAATAGATAATAACTCAACAGGCTCACATTTTACACCATCTATTTCTTTGATGATTACCTGCGGTTTTCCAACTGCTAATTCATAACCCTCTCTTCGCATCGTTTCAATCAATACAGACAAGTGAAGAACTCCACGTCCATAAACATTATAAGAGTCAGGTGAATTTGTTTCTTGCACTTTCAATGCAAGGTTCTTTTCAGTCTCTTTAAATAATCGATCTCTTAAGTGACGAGAAGTTACATAGTCACCTTCTTTTCCGAAAAATGGAGAAGTGTTAATCGTGAAAAACATACTCATTGTCGGCTCATCAATTGACATTGGAGTCATTCCTTCTGGATTTTCAAAATCAGCAATCGTGTCACCAATATCGAAACCTTCAATTCCACTAATCGCGCAAATATCACCTGCACCTAATTCTTCTACTTTCTCTTTTCCCATTCCTGAGAAAGAGTATAATTCTTTGATTCTACCTTTAACGATAGAACCATCTCTTTTTACCAAAGAAATTGGAGAGTTCGCTTTGATTGTTCCTCGGTTAACTCTACCGATTCCGATTCGACCGATATAGTTGGAATAATCAATAGAAGTGATTTGCATTTGCAAAGTTCCTTCTTCTACTTGAGGAGAGGGAATGTGTTCCAAAACTTGATCTAACAAGTAAGTTACATCATCTGTTGGTTCTGAATAATCTTCACCCATCCAACCATTCTTAGCTGAACCATAAACTGTTGCAAAATCCAGTTGGTCTTCACTTGCATCCAAGTTAGCCATCAAATCAAATACATCATCTTGTACTTCTTCCGGACGACAATTTTCTTTATCAACTTTGTTGACTACCACGATTGGTTTTAATCCCAACTCAATCGCCTTACTCAATACATATCGAGTTTGAGGCATAGGACCTTCGAAGGCATCAACAATCAAAAGTACTCCATCTGCCATATTTAAAACTCGCTCAACCTCACCACCAAAATCGGCGTGACCAGGAGTATCAATAATATTGATTTTTACATCTTTATAAACAACAGATACATTTTTGGAAACGATCGTAATTCCACGTTCTCTTTCCAAGTCATTATTATCAAGGATCAATTCTTTCTTTTCCTCATTTTCACGGAAGAGATTGCATTGGTATAAAATCTTATCAACCAATGTAGTTTTACCGTGATCGACGTGGGCAATAATTGCGATATTTCTAATATCTTTCATGTAATTTGAATTTACTAAATAATAGCTTTTAAATAGATGTTATTCTAAGAGGGCGCAAAGGTACATCTTTTTATTTGGAAAAATGCTTTTTTTCTTTCTACGAACAGAATAATCTTTTGTTAAAGAAATAGGAAGTTTTTGTTTAAAAAGGATTGAAATCCTTCGATTTTAACGGGTTTTTGTATTTTTTCTATTTTAGAAAAGAGAAAATAGGCTATATGAAAAATTTAATACTGTCAGTCTTATCTATTTTTAACACCAATCCAATCATTTTGCTAATTCCAAATACTTGAAAAATGGGAAAAAATTGACAATTATGACAAAGCAGTTGTATTGTAAAAGATCAACCGTTTTAAGTTTATGATTTGTTAGGTCGGAAATTAGAAAAAGGATCTTAAATTAAAATTAGGTCTATGGGAATCCTGTTTTTGTATTTGAAATCAAATAATGGTACTCCTACGTTTTTTAAAATAATTAATAAGTATAAGAGTTTTTTTTGATTAAAAATTGCGAATTTTCGCTTATTAAAGCTATTTTATTTTTTATATTTGAGCGTACTGAAACAAATTAATCTAACTTAAAACCACCTATTCAGATGAAAAAAATATGTACAATTGCTGCCTTGGCAATGATTCTTCTTATTGGATGTAAAAAAGACCAATTCCAAACAACCGAACTCCCTTCTCAATCTGATCCTCTTTCCAAAGCTGAAATGAATGAACATCTTCGAAAATCTATCGAAGCAAATGGCGTTTTCCATTGGTCATCTGTCGATGCTAAATTTAATTGGAGTGCTGGAATGCAAAGTGATTCTATCTTTGCTGTAGGATATCAACCTGCCGGTACCATAGATTTAGAATCCAAAATTCATGAGATCAATATTGAAGATCAAACTTGGAAAACTGTCCGAACTGAGATATTACAAGTGATTTTGGAAGGAGAACAGGAACTCCAAGCTGCTTCAACTATCGAAGATTTATTACCACATGGAATGCCAAATGTACTCCCAACAATGGCAGTTCGAATCACTAATCAAAAAACAATTGAAAGATTAATGAACATGTCTGAAATCAGATATGTAGAACCAATGGGATATTCTATTCCTTCTATGTCTCCTGGTCAAGTTTCTACTCGAAGTAGTTCAGGATGTAACGGTAGTCCAAGTTATAACTTAAATACTTCGGATTATTCTACCATCGCTCCCAATGTAAAACAATCTTGGAATCATAATTCTTCAGATATTTCAGGTGCATGGTCAACTTCAACTGGAGATAATGTAACAATTTGTGTTATTGATTCAGGAGCTTCTGACGATCAAGAAAATTTAGGCTCTGCATTTAATAGTGGTTATTCTACTGGTAGAACGGTGACTCGATTAAGTACGCATTATTCAGGTTGGTGGTGGTGGAGATCACTTGATCCACCTCATGATCAATGTGGACATGGAACATCTATGTGTGGTTTTGCAACTGCACCAAGAGGTTCAGATGGGAATGCTGTGGGAGTTGCGTATAACTCTGATTTGATTTCGATTAGAGCAGTTGAAGATGTAGTAATCAATACAAGTGATGAAAAAGATGGAGTAAAAGACGCCTTAATTATTGCAGGAAATAACAATGGCGTAAAAGTAGTGAGTATGTCAATTGGAACTCCATTTTGGAGTGGAACAGTTGCTGATGGAATTTATTATGCACATAACAAAGGCAAAATGATCGTTGCAGCAGCCGGTACTTCTTTCTCATGGACATCTTGGTGGGGGGTAATTTTCCCTGCAAATATGTCTCAAACTGTAGCAGTTACTGGTGTTAAAGGTGGCTCTGAACCAATGACAAAATGTGATGAATGCCATAGTGGAAGTGAAGTAGATTTTGTTATGGTTATGCAACGGCCAAATAATAATGAGCGTAATGCACTTACCTTAGCTTTGGATACCAACCAACCAAAATACGTTGGAGGTTCTTCGGCTGCGACTGCTAGTGTTGCTGGAATTGCTGCTTTAATCTGGTCAAATCATCCTTCTAGTTCAAGAGCAGATATTTTTAATGCAATGAAATGGAATGGTTCTTTTTACCCAAATGAGCATGAAGATTTTGGATGGGGAATTATTGATGCAAAAGATGCGGTGGAAGAAAATCTTTAGTTTTTATTGAAATGATAAAAATGTAAAAGCGTTGTTATGACTTGGGTCGTAACAACGCTTTTACATTTTTAGTCTGGAGGGATATTTGGTTTTTGGTAAGTCATCAAATTATTTTTTTATTTAAACTCTGATTTTTATCACCAGTTTAATCTAAACAGATTTCTTTTTTAGGTGTTTATTGGACAACATTAAAACCGTTTATACATTCTTAAACAAATATATACACATGAAAGCGTTATTCATTATTTTAAGTATTCTGCTGTTAATTTTTGTCATAGTGCAAATCTTCGCAATTCAGAGTAGAACTGGGATAGAGAGTTATCCTTATACCGTTAGTAAAACATATCAAGATTTTGAAATAAGAAATTATGAAGCGAGTCTTTTTACCGCTGTAAAATTATCTACCAACGATTACAAGGATGCTTCAGGCAAAGGTTTTTCTATTTTGGCGGGATACATTTTTGGAGGAAATGATAAGCAAGAAAAAATATCAATGACTTCTCCAGTTGCAATGTCTTTGGAGGATTCTATGACAGTTATGTTTATGGTTCCAAAAGATCTTAAAAAAGAAAGTCTTCCCAAACCAAACCAATCCTCTATTGAGTTCCGAGATGAACCAGCCAAAACGGTGGCAGCCATTTCATTTGGAGGATGGGCTAATTCAGACAAAATTGAAGAATATAAAAAGAAGTTGATCGAGGCACTTGATGCAGAAGGAATGGCTTATACAGATCGTTTTTATTTCCTAGGATATAATCCACCATATGATATGATAGGAAGAAAAAATGAGGTAATTGTTGAGTTAAAATAAGGCCGGAGTTTGAAATTGATTTTCTGGAAAAAATAATTCTCTCGAAAGAAAATAAATAATTGCTAGAGGAATAGTACAATGTAAAAGCGTTGTTATAATTATTTATAACAACGCTTTTACATTTTTTTAAAAAAGAATAAGATCTATAGTTTAGAATTATTTTTATTTGTTTTTTTAAGGAAAAATAACGCTTAGTATTTTTCATTAAAAATGATAATTAGTCTTCAGGTAAAGCATCAAATTCTTTCTTTTTATTCATAAACCAGTATTGCATAGCTTCGGGTGATTGTCCAAGCTTACGCATTTTTTTCATTGCTTCGAGATGAGGTTGATCATCTGCTCGGAACATTTCCATTCCGTGATTTTTACTCATTTCGGCGATCTCTTCAAATGTTTCTGCTTGGAAAACTTTATCACAAGCACCTCCTAGTTGATTGCAAGTCATTGATTTCATAACTGTGTTTTTATTAATTAATAATGGTCATTATTTAATTCTTCTTATTCTTTTTCATCTCTGCTAACTTTGATGCAGCTAAAAACATAAACCCATAATAATTATCTCCTTTAACTCCCTTTTCGTCAATAAATCCCACGCAAAAATGAATTTCCTTTATGCTGTTTGTGGTATTATCTACTACGAAAGCAAATGTTTCTTTTGAATTATTTCCCATGAACTGATAAGCCGTTGGACAATTATTATAGCAGTTTCTATTGCATTGTCCTTTGGAAAACAATAATTCGGTATCTCCTTTTTTCTTAAATTCTATAAATACATCTCGCAATACGCTCAGAAAAAAATATTTACCTTTTGTTACACATTTTATATTTTCATCTAAGTCAGTTGTAATTTCTGTAATCTCGAAATCCTTAATTAATCGAACTAATTTATCTATATCGTTATCTGGATTTTCCTCAAATTTTAGTTCTGCTATCTTTACTACTTCTGTTAACATTGTTTAAAGTTTTATGTGGTAAAATACCAAGAGACTGAATTGAAATCTATTTTTTCGAATCCTTAAAAGCTTCCCAGTTTGCTAAAATCTCCTTTTCTCTTTTCATCAAAGATTGCTCCCCAGAAAGTATATTATCTCGCCTTTCCTGAGAAACTGCATCAGAGTACCACCAATCCTTAGTCGCTTTAACTGTCTCAGACAATGGTCTAAATTTAAGATCGGCTGCTATAGCTTTGCTGTTATCACTCTTCGACATTCCTTTATATTTTGGTAATTGAATAACCCATGGTTGAATGGCGAATAATTGATTTTCTTCTAAAAAATCAATGTCATCAATCTGGATATAATTAACGGGAGAATTATAACTCGCATGGATTCCGTGAACAAAAGCATTGGTTGTCAATTTAAAACCAGGGCCAGAACCATTGTAAATTCCTGCTGCCTTATTTTCCAGTAATCTGATCATCCATTCTGCTAAATCCCTCACATCTATAATTTGTATTTCTTCATCACTCCGACCAGGGATAATAATATCACCACCTTTTTCTAATCTAGCTAACCAATAGGGAAATCGATCTGTACGATCACCAGGGCCAACGATTAAAGTTGGTCTGACAATGATAGATCTATCTTTTCCAAAAGCATTTATGGTCGCCATTTCAGAATTAGCTTTCATTACGCCATAATCATAAACTGGTTTTTCTTGTTCGTCAGTACCTTCGGGGACTTTAGTTACTAATTGACGTTTCTCTGAAAAATCATCTCCGGTAAATGGATAATAGACACTTATCGAAGAAGTGTACATGTAAAATTTTACATTATCTTTTAGAAGTTGAGCTGTATCTTCAGTCCATTTTACTTTCCGTCCAGAGTTATCGATAACTACATCCCAAGTTCTATTTTTTAGCGCTTCCAGATTATCTTCTCTGTCTCCAATTAATTGTACCACTTTAGAAAAGAGTTCTGAATGGATTTTAGGAATGGTCTTACCACGAGTAAAAGTTGTCACTTCATGTCCACGTTCTATGGCATAGGCAATTTGATGTGGGCCTAAGAAACTGGTGCCACCAAGAATGAGAATTTTTAATTTCTTTTCACTCTTTTCAAAGTCTACCAACTTTTGAACTGCATTGGCTTTTGCTAAAGGTGTTAGACTTAAAGCTAAGCTGGTTCTAATAAATTTCCGTCTACTATTTTTCATATGATTTTTTTTAAAATTAGACTTTATTCGATGGACGTTGAACGTTAGACGTTTTACGGCCCATCATACAATTCTATTCCGAATAAACTATATTGTACAATTAGATAAATAGGATAACAACTTCATTTTAGAGAACTAAAAATTTAAATAAACTTTACTCTAATCAACCAATCCTTATCTTTAATCACGACTAGAAGGTTTTCCAAAATCTCCTAAAAAGAAATTTAAAACAGATAGTAGCAATGAAAACCAAATAGCTGATCCTAATCCACTAACCGCAAATCCTTGCAAAATGGAATCGGCTAACATCACCATAGCGCCATTAATGACTAATAAAAATAATCCAAAAGTTATAATAGTAATTGGAAGTGTTAGTAAGGTGATAATTGGTTTGATAATAAAATTAATCACTCCTAAAACCATTCCCGTCAGAACAGCAACTCCATAGCTTTCTATATACACACCATCGATAAATCGGGCTGCCATAAAAACTAATAAACCATTTAATAAAATTGAGATTAAGAATTTCATATTTTTATTTTTTACTAGGGCAAACGCACCAAAATTATTTAGAGACGTAGTTCCGTCCCCGATTAATTTTGGAGCATTTGTCCTAAATTTTTACTTAAGTTACTAAAATTTTTAAATTAGAATTGTTCACTTTCGAGAAATCGTAAACTATATAGCATTGAGTTCAGTCGAACTAAGTAAGTACGGACAAAACAAAATCCATTTGGCTGAGGCTAAGTCTACGTTGTATCCAACCGCTTAAAGCAAATGCGGCACCACACTCCATTATTTTGAGCTACTTATCTCTAGAAAGAGTTTAAAATCAGACTTAAAACTAATGGAGTCAAAATAGATATTATGATCTCGATAGTAGTTTTCGATGGAAGAAGCGAGTTTATGATATTCCTCAGGAGTACCTTTTTTTGATTTGTCTCGATGAATATTTAGGTCTTTCATCTTCCTAGTTCGCCATGAAGTAGTTGGGATTCGTGGATCATTTAATCCTATATATAACTGCTTTCGAATGTTAGCTGGTTCATGCGCCTTTATATCTGGTTTAATTGGATCAATAACTCTTGGCTTACTGACATACACCGTCTTTCCCACGTGCTTACCACCTGGTATTTTTTCTGTCGTGATTGGATCTGTTGGAATCAGTACTCGAAATCCTGAAGGCCTTTTGGAATCTATCAATCGTGGCAGAATTCCTAAGTCAGTTGGTATTAAAGCATTCTTATCATAAGGATTAACTTTCGTTGAAAAGAAATCAGAAGAAAGATTTTCAACGGTCAGTTTTTTAGCCCAGTCATCACTTCCAACTCTTGGTGCTCCAAAAGTAGTTAACTTTAATTGCTTCCATGGCCATAGACGTAATGGAGTAGGCATATTCTCAGGAGCATATTGATCTCCAAGCAACACCGAGCTTACAAAGACCTGTGCCAATCCTCCTCCCAGACTATGACCCGTAACAAATATTCTTTCGGGAATAGTAGAACCCGAAATCTTTGCAGTCATCTTCAAGCCTTCCAACAAATTGGGACTGATAGATGCCATGCAAGTAGCCATCCCTCTACTAACAGATCCGGTAGTAGTAATTGCTCCAGCTCCATCTTCTGGGCCAATAAGATCATAGCCTAAGTCGGTAATCCAATCAGGGTTACCCTTGGCTTTGTTATCTCTCAAAGCTTGCCAAGCAGCCCTACCTCCAGAACCACTTCTACTACCTCGAAAGACGATATGAATATCATATTTAGGACTATTAGGATAGTATCTCATCAGTACAAAACCCATTAGGCTTTGGGAAGCCGATTGTCCTTCTATTCCTTTATCGCCTGTACCTCCTTCAAATGCTATTAGTACATCTCGGGCATTTATATCTTGTTGGATGCGATTCGAAACTATTTTATCAATAGCAATAGAATCTACTGGTTTTCCTACTTTGCGATAAGATACATATACATCTTTGATTGGAGCAGTAATTTCTTTTGGAACGAGATATTCAGTCCATGAATTTAATGGATTGGTAAGGTTGGAACTCCAAGGGTAGATACGATCATATCGATATATGATTGGATCATGTCTTGGATTGTCCTCAAAACCACTAAGTACCCCTGGCCCTCGATAACCATTTATTCCCGTTCCTGCTTTTACTTGCTCTGCACCTTTGATGGCTGCCCAAGTTTGAACCTTACGCATCAATTTTGAACGGTTTCCTCTTTTAGTATTTGATTCTTCGTAGTAAGGATCAAAAGGCCAGACAAGCGACTGTCCATATAATTGGTAGGCAAGGATGGAAAGGTCAAGATGATAAACCAACGGATGATAGGGGAATCCTCCTAGATCCTGCTCCCGTACTTCATCGCTAGCTACTTTAGTATACCATTGTCTATTACAGCCTACTAAAGTAAAGAGTAGAAATATTATTAAAAACGAATTTCGGAATTTGATTTTCATAATAAAAAGTAGATTATTGTATTGGTTGATCGAGTGGATAACAGTTTTAATGGCACCGTGTAATCAGTTTTTATTGAAATCTTTTTTTCTTTTTCTTCGCCTTAACTTAATTATATGGAGTAGGTAACAGAGTACCATTATCTTGAGCGACTAATCTTATTCTTTTTCGCCTTTTGATTTATAAAGTTTGGTTAGCTCAATGCCCAAAAGCATTCCTGCAATAATAAATATTAAAGCATAATTCTTAATAAAAGTCGATTCGGTAAACTCATTTATGGTTACTAAGATGATGGTAACAATTACGATTCCTGCAGCTGGGAAAAATTTCTTATTCATAATATGA
>CAZMBP010000146.1:0-28865 GCA_964564545.1 uncultured Saprospiraceae bacterium | reverse complement strand
ATGTATAACCGCTACACCAGCATGAATATCATCAACTACGTTAGATTTATGTAGGATTTCATCTAATTCATCTTGTAAATCACCCAAAATGATTGAATTTTGTTTCAGAGATGAGCAGATAGAAGAAAGAACCTCGTCAAGGTGCTCTCCTTCTACATCAAACATAAATTCTACTGTTTTATTTTTTTCTTTTGAAAGATTGTAAGTATCCATGTAGTCTCTATTTAATAGTCAATAGTTATACTATTCCAAAAAGTAGCTCTAATATGCAAATTAGACATAAAACATTTACAATTTATAATAAAACAACCCTTTATTATATTAAAACCATTATGAGCTCCGCTGGCGTCACTCCTCAGAATTAAAAAAACAAGTTCGCTAGCGCCCTTGCTTCTGCAAGGTATCTATGAGTTTTCTATAACTAAAACAATTTTTCTTTGCACCAAGAAAAATCCACTTTCCACCATCCTAAAGTTTTTAAAAACTAAAACACCTTACTCCTTATCGAACCCAAAATATTTAAGATGGAAAAAACTCCATCATTACCGAAACAAAGATTTTTACAACTAAAAAAACTTCCCTTCTTACAAAACAAACTTACTTATCACCGAATCCAACTTCCTTTTCATTAGCCCTAACTTTTTTAAAACTAAAGCAAAAGATCAATCACCGAAACAAAGTTTTTTTCAACTGAAAAAACTTTAAAACAACTAGAAAAAACTTTTTTTCTTTTTGCAACAAGTCTATTTATACTCACAAATAAGTATTTTTTCATATGTAAAATATTTCTAATAATATATAATTTTATTAGTAAGTGTAGGTTAGGGTGATAAAATCATATACCCAAAAGGATGTCACAGGGAAAAGTGGCGTATAGCCTAATTGGAAAGTTTTTTGAATAATGTAAGTTATAAAAATACTTAATGTATTCTACTTGAATACAGTCTCTAAGAATACAACAATAAGCCGCTTTTTTTTAATAATTTAAATTTTTACATTATGAGAATTCAAATCTCTTTATCCTTCCGAAAAGGAACTTATGGTGAAATTGGAGAATTTTGCCAAAACGTTATTTCCAAAACTGATGGTGTACCTGCCTATAGTGAATTGCAAGCTCAGGTGGATATCGTCAAACCCTTATTAGTCACTTATGATAACGCTGTAGTAGCTGCTATGGATGGTGGAAAATTATTGACTCAAGCTAAGGTTAAAGCCAAAAATGATTTGTTGGATGCAATGGAAGATCTAGCAGCATTGACAAAAGTCTATGCAGAAGGTGTAATGAGTTATGCTACTGATGCAGGCTTTCAACTAAAGAAAAAACCTGTACGGAGCAATCAACCTTTGCCTCAACCAGAATGGAATTATTTAAAAAGAGGTGTCCTCTCTGGAACGGTAGAAGGGGAGATTAAAAACTTACCGACGGGTGTAAAAGAAGTAGGTATCAAACATTCTTACGATGGCTGGGCAACTGAAAAAAATGGAACTTACTCTACGGGGAAGAAATTTGTTTTGGCTGGATTGGATGTAAGAAAAGAAGTAGAAGTAAAAGTTTGCTACCTGGGTACTTACCAACGCAAGAGTGATGATAGTTTGCCGATGCAAGTATTTGTATTATAGATTACGATAGGCAATCAAAAATATAAGCGGTCTCTTTTTTCTTTTGGAAAAGGAGACCGCTTTTTATTGTTACAGTTTGGACTGCGCTTGCTCGTTGGTACAAGCCTGAAAGGAGTTAACAAAAAAAACTACCACCGAGTGTTGGCACTAACTGGGAATTTTAGGATTGTAAGAAGAGCATGTTCAATTATAATAATCCAAAGGTTATTTATTAGCTAAATATCAAGTCTTCGAACCATGCTGATACTTGTCGGTCTTTGTTTAAGTAGATAAGTGTAAGCCAAATGGAATCATATAATCCATGAATTAAAACAAGCAGTAATAAATTGGTTTTATTCTTATAAAACAAAAATGCGAAAAACAGAGCGCCAATAGTAATTCCAATAATTCCGGATAACCCTTGATATCCATGGGAGATTCCGAAGTATAAGGCAACTAGAGCACCAGAGATACCCCATGCGATCCTAGTCCCTCCAAATAATTTTGCTAAGCGCTTCATATAATAACCTTGAAATAAGAGTTCTTCACCCAACGCCGCAAACACCCACATGATAACCATCATTACTGCATAATTCGAAAATTCACCACGTAAATTGTCCAAAGAACTTAAATCGTGGTCGCCAAGATAATGTTGAAGGACACCATCAATTATTCCCGTCGCAAAGAAGTAAAGGATAGTTATCCATACACTATTAATAATGGTTTTTATATTTAATTTTTGTCCTATTCCGAAAAATGACCAATCCCACTTCTTTTGCCAAGCAATCAAGATCACCACACCTAAGCCAAAAAAGTAACCTAAATTGGTATCTACAAAACATAACAAGATTGAAATAAGTATTACAATTAAAACCGAGTAAGGCTTTAATAAAAAGTTATTGATTTTGGATTTCATAATAATTCCTTTTTTTAAGTTTTTAAAGCTCGAATGTTTTCTGATTCATTAGCAGACGGATGTATTTATCGTCTTTTATGAGTAGCCCTTCTGATTTCTTATTTGGCCAGTTATTGATATAGTCTTTAGGATGTTTTACATCTATTGCAAATACTTTTTTGTTGAACAAAGATTTTATTGTCCATTGGGGTGTGTGTCCGACTATTATCGCTTTGGCGTTAAATTTCTCAATTCCCTTTTCGACTTGCTCCTGAGTTAAATCTTCTTCAAAATATCCTCTATACCAGCATATTCCTTTTCTTTTAGAAAGCACCAATTGGTCAACTGCTTTATCCGGTTTTGGGAAGTAAGGTTTCCGATAATTATCTCTATTGATCTGGTTAAGTTCTTCAATAGTAATATCGTGATTAGCCAGCTCTGGATGTAAGCCTCCATGTGTAAAAAGATTGCCGTTGATAAGCTCAATGGTATTTTTAGAGGCCATCCATCTACCAATAAATGATTGATCATCATAGAGATGGTGATGTTGTTTTCCTAAAATGGCTGAAACACCATAGTACTTATAAGAAGCCGATTTGTATTTACCTTGGAGGTTGTACAGCTCATGGTTACCAATGATAAAGTGAACTTTTCCACCATGCTTTTTGGCTTCCTGTTCTAACTTATAGATAAACCAAAGTACCTGAGTGGTTGACTTTCCTCGATCTACAAAATCACCTACTAAGACAAGATGCCCTTTGCCAAAAGTCCAATTAAGTTTTGAATCAATTACGCTATTGTTAATCAGATAATCTCGAAATGTTTTAAACCCGCTCTCAATATCTGATATCGCCAAAATAGCTTCACCATCATTATAAGTTGATTTTGGTGTTTCAAAACTTGGATCTAAGATTACATCAAAACTCGATTCGTCAAGCGGAAAATAGCAGCTTGCTGTTACCGTATCTGCAAGTTGATGTTCACTTCTTTCCAGAAAAAATCCATCGGTCTTGTTACCTCTTATATAATTAACATTCAGCGAACTATCTGAATCAAAAAAGACATACGGGCCTTCCTTATCCAGATCTAGACCCTTTGGATTGTTATTGTAATTGAAAGTTCCATTTAATGAAACTAAAGTAACTGTTCCCACCAATAACAAGAATAAAACTGTACCCAGGATATGTTTGACGTATCGAATAATTCTTTTTTTCATGTGCATAAAATTTTTATTTAGACGAATGTATTAAGGAATTTTTCGCCAAAAAATAAATGGGGATAAACGACTTTTTACACATCAAAAAAGGTATTAAAGTTGGGATGTAGTTCGTTCCTACCACTTTTGAGATAGCTCATCCCTGCGGATAGACTGTTTGTCAACTTTCTTTCTTTGAAATAAAAATATGGTTAGCTTTGCTTTATGAGCATAGTATCAAAAGGAGTTCAAAAAATTCTATTTACCATAGCGCTGACATCCTTGATAATTCCTGGAATTATCATCCTATTTTACTTATGGTATACAGGTAAAGAGGCGGTTTCAGTTTCGGTAGATTCTTTATTTGGAGTAATACTAATCCTGTATTATGTCATCATCATTTTTTCTTTACTATCCCTAGCTATTTATTGGCTTATCAATCAAATTAAAGATCTCCTAACCATTAGGAATGAAAAGAAAAAAACGGAATTAATGCTGCTCAAGTCAGAAGTCAGTCCTCATTTCTTTTTTAACATGTTGAATAACCTCTATGCCATGGTTGATAAAGATCCATCTTTGGCAAAAAAGACAATAATTAGGCTTTCAGATATGATGAGGTATAGTATATATGAGGGTAAAAAAGAACTAGTAACGATAGAAGAGGAAATTGATTTTATAAATAATTATATCAACCTTCACAAGGTTCGATACCATAGAGAAATTGACGTGCAGTTCAATGTAGAAGTGGAAGATAAGCAGGTCAAAGTTACCCCGCTCTTATTTATTATTTTAGTAGAGAATGCCTTTAAACATGGAATAGAAACGATTACCAAAAATGCATTTATACATATAAATTTAAAATCTGATAGCAGAAGAATAACTTTTGAGATTGAGAATAATTTTGAAAAGGATAAAGAAAACAAACCTGGAATTGGATTAGAGAATCTAAAAAGAAGACTTGAATTACTATACTCAGATAAGAGCAAATTTGATACAGAGATAAAAAATGATATCTATTATTCTAAACTAGAATTAACGGTAAAATGAGATATATAATAGTTGATGATGAACATTTTGCACACGATATTATTAAAGGATATTGTGACCAAATGCAATATTTACAATTTGTAAAAAGCTGTTATGATGCTATTGAGGCTTTGCTTTGCTTGAAAAATGAACAAGTTGATTTAATCTTTCTTGACCTGAATATGCCAAAAATATCTGGGTTTGATTTTTTAAAAACCTTATCTAATCCACCTAAGGTTATTGTAACGACTGCTTACAAAGAGTTTGCATTGGAGGGCTACGAACTAGATATTGTAGACTACTTATTGAAGCCTATTTCTTTTGAACGCTTCATAAAAGCAATTAACAAGATAGATAGGGGTGAAGCAAATCCAATGACTACTCCTCCAGTAATGTCAAATATAAAAGAAGGCGAAAGCAGTATATTTCTTCGATCTAAGAAAAGCTACTTTCAAGTTGAATTGAAGAGTATTTTGTTTATTGAATCAACAGGTAACTACTGCAAAGTGGTAACATTGGACAATGAAATAGTTGTTCGAGATAAAATTTCCAACTTTATCAATACTCTCCCTTCTGATAAATTTTTTCAGGTTCACAAATCCTTTATTGTTTCCAAAAGTCAAATACATTCCATAGAGGGCAATAGAATATTTATAAAGGATTTTGAAGTTCCAATTGGTAAAATTTTCAAATCTAATGTAAATAAGTTATTAGGTGGAATCTGACTCAGTTTACCATCGATTTTTTTATCTTAGTAGAAAAAAATCATGCTTACTATTACCAACAGAAAAAAAAATATATTTACGATTACAGGCGCTTTATTACTTATTCCATTAATTGCCATGCAGTTTACTAATGAGGTGAATTGGACAGTTTTAGATTTTGTAGTGATGGCAGGACTACTTTTGTTTTTTGGGTTTACCTTTGATTTTTTGATGAGAAAAGTGACGACCCTTAATCTTAAAGTTTTCGTTGGGATTGGGATAGTTTTAATATTTCTTCTCCTTTGGGCAGAACTTGCGGTTGGAATATTTGGGACTCCTTTTGCAGGAAGTTAAATAGTTTTATTCAAAAGTAACCTCCAATTGGAGATAGTTTTAGGCATCTAATATGCTTCCATGTTCATAAGGTATTTAAAATAATAACAATGAAATTACATTTTTTTGATAAACGCTTTTTTTTGATATTTTTCTTTAGTAGTATTTTTTTTCTGCTTTCAAGTTCAACACAAGCTCAATCCAAAAATGGAATATTCCTCGAAGGAGGAGGAGCTGTTCCATATTACTCTGTCAATTATACTCGACAATTATTTACTTCAGAAAAAACGAAAGCCTATGCTCGGATAGGAGGTTCAGTTTGGGAATCAGGAGTAGCATTTCCTGTTGGTTTATCTTTGTTATTTGGAAGTAGTGATCATCATCCAACGATTAGTTTTATGGTAACTCCTAAATCTGAAGGGACTCGTTTTTGGGATCGGGAAGAGTCGGATATATTTCTAGATATTGTGGTTGGAATTGAATATAGATACCAACCTGTAGGAAATTCATTTTTTGTAAATGCTGGTTTATATCCATACCTCGGTCTTGACCCGACTACTGATAATATTTCAGAAGCAGGTGTTGATTTAAACTTTAGAATAGGTGGAGGAGTTGGTTGGTTCTTTTAAAAATAAGATTAGATCCTAACTCCCGTGTACATATTGTTATTTGTTAATCAGTTTATTTTGATTTTCTACTTTGCCTTGCTAACCAACCCATTAAAGTTACTGGCATTCCATCCAACATAACAGGTGTTCCATCATAATCCAATTGACATTTATTGGCGTGAGAATATATCCATGATAAGTGTCCATGATAATGAAAATCATTTCCTCCAAATAAATTTGTAATGTCTACCACATGATCAAAAAGGGAAAGGTGAACATTTTTGGCGTTCGCATCAATTAGTTTTTTGTAAACTGGAACAACCGTATATTCAGCTAAACAAACTGGATCATCTTTAGAATGGATAAACCAAATCGGAATATCTTTAATGGATTGAATTTGCTCATTGGTGATGTGTCTAGCTTGATAAGCCAAAGCACTCGGGAACCCAGCCGCAAAATATTCAGGGTGGAGGAGGAGTAATTTTAAAGTCATATAGCCTCCATTTGAACAACCTCCAACATAGATTCGATCTTTATCTATTTGTGGATGTTTATCAACATAGTCTTTGATTAATTCCATCAAACTTTCATTGTACTTATCATTAACCTCACCAGTAGTATAAACTCCGAATCCATTGTCCATCCAAAATGTAGGTGTTTGAGGAACTAAAACAAAAGCACCTCCGAAGTAGGCTTGAATTTCTGGTGAAGCATAATTAGCAGCACGATTGGCTAATAAGGCAATGGAAGGATCTGTTCCTCCTTCACCTGCTCCATGCAACCAAATAATCAAAGGCGATTTTTTCTCTGAATGTGGTGGAGAATAATCTGCATAGGTAAGATTTATGCCTTTACTTGTGAAGCGACCTGATAAATCAAACTCATCTATTAAAGGCATAATTCTATTTTTTTCCTTGTTCCAAACTTGATTATTTTTTTTATCCGTAATAGTCAAATGAAAATCAACCCATCTGTTTCCATCACAATCTGGGTTTGGATTACCACCAAAGTAAATAATGGGTGAGTTTATAGTTTCAATAGGAGATACATATAATACCAAAGTAAGGTGATTTCCTTTGCTGACCCTTTGACCTTTTTCATCCGAAACGTAGGCAAAGAGAACCTTTGATTTCCCATTAGCTTCTTCGGGACTTAACTTTCGACAGGTTGTATTTCTTTTTACATCGACTTCATAATTTTTACCATTAGCATTTGAAATACTATCTTCTAAAGAAAGGATAACTTTGCTAGCTGCTGCTCCCCAGTCGAATCCTTCAACAACTATTGTGTATTCGCCATTGGTTATTTTTTGATTTATATCTGTTGATTGATTTTGGATATTTGACATGGCAATAGTTGGAAGTAAAAATATTAGTATAATTGAGATGCAAAGGTTTTTCATTTTATTAACTGTTTAATATTGGTGGAAAAGGATTACACAAATGTAATTTTATGATTCATAATCAAATTGATTTTTAATGGAAGATTGTTTTTTGCAAAAACAGAATTTATAACAATTTATGATTTGGAGAAAAAGCTATAGGGGTCAGGTAGGCGAATTCGAAGAGAAGGCAAGCTATAGTCAAATTCGTATGTTGGATATTCGTGTTTAATAGACAATGGCTAATTTCATGAATTAGCCA
The DNA here is from genome assembly GCA_964564545.1 of uncultured Saprospiraceae bacterium. GTDB lineage: Bacteria > Bacteroidota > Bacteroidia > Chitinophagales > Saprospiraceae > CAJQQY01. Next base: position 20,862 of record CAZMBP010000146.1, on the reverse strand, counting down.
TTGTGTATTTAGATTGTTTTATTAATTATCAAGGTAGCTAAACCGATTTTAATTAACCTTTAGGATTCTTTATTTTATTTAAAATAACATTGAAGTTATCTTGTGCTATATTCCCCCATATTTTTGCTTTTTCCATTTCTTTTCTAAATTTTTCAATCGAATCTTTTTCTCTACGCAATGAGGTACTTGATAATTTTGTTAAAATAAAAAGAACCTGATAGTAAGAGTTTGAATATTCTTTATCTAAAATTTCATTCTTAAAATGTTTTTCGTTCATGACTGAATTAAGAAGTTCTTTGACCAATCTTTTATCATCACCAAATTCTCGAATCAATTCATTGGTAGCAGATTTTCTTTTCGATTCTGTAGGTGAATATAATTGCTTAATGGCAGACCTTCTGGCATTATTAATATTATCTATTTTTGCTTTTTCTTTTGTGGCTAAGGAAGTTAAGTTTTTCAGGATGTATTCAGAAGTGTAATCTTGTTCAGAGGAATTATTACCAGCATCTTTTAGAAAAACGCCTAGCAATTGAATAGCCTCATCTTGTTTCTTTTTTACTGCTTTCAAACTATCTTGGAGTGCTACTGTTTTTTGCAAATCTTTATTTGTAGCAATAGTTTTTTCTAATTTTTTAACAGTATCGCTTAATTCTTTTTCTGAAGCTTTAAGGCTTACTCTTGCCTTTTCAGACAAATCATAATAATAAAATGCTACACCTACGCTTAGCAAAAAAACTAATATCAAAAAAAGTGAAATGATTCGATTTCGAGTTATTTGTTTATCCAGATCTATTTGTGATTGAGCTATCGTTGTCATATTGAGGGAAGATTTAATTTTTGATAGAATAAGAAATTAAGCTGCGTTTTTAAGGTTGGCTTGTTGTTGAAGCAAAGATTTTTGACGACGATAACGGGTGTTTTCATCGTAATTTTTTGCACCCCAAGTTGCTGCAACCATGGCTACACAAGAGGAGAATTGAAATATATTATTTTGAGAAAGAAAATATAACGCAGCTCCACCGAACAAAGCAAAAAGAACCACTAACACTTTTTTAAACCAATCAGAAGAAGCATCTGCGACTCCAAGTGTTTGTGGAGAGTTTGGAATATTCAACTCTGAAGATTGTTGCTTGATTATGGTTTTTACGCGAGTAATCTCATTTGGATTTTCGACATAATAAACTAGATCATCTTTTAGGGAAAGAATAGCGGCAGCAAGTTTATTTTTTTCTTGGATATATTTATTGTCATCAATTCGACTTGTACGAATTAGACTATCCAAGTTTCTTAAATTGGAAAGTTGGGTAATTGATTCCGTCCTGACTTTTTCAATGTTATGAAACTCACTATATTCTTGAATGAGTTTCAAAGCTTTGTCCAATTCAGATCGACTTACCTTTGCTTCTATTTCTTTTATTTTTTGAGGTAACTCCATTGTTGAAATTGTATAGTTAATTTAATTACAACGAAGTTTTCTAAGTATGTTTAATTTTTAATTCCGTGTTTTATTTAGTTGAAATTAAAACTCTTTATTTAGAAAAATTAAGTTAGCTATTTTTGATTAGAATCTTCTAATTAATTTAAATATTATTTTTTAATTAAATGAATACGATTTGAGAATTATTAAAATGTAAATTCTTTTTTATTTTCATCCTATTATTTGATCCTAACTTTAGACTTATGAAAATGTTTAAAAAAAATATTTTTCCAACCCTAATTTTTCTTGCCCTAATTTGTCTGATAAGTAGTTGTGAAAACACATTGGAAGAAAAGAAAAAGCAACGTCCCAATATCCTTTACATCATGAGTGACGATCATGCTGCTCATGCTATTTCTGCTTATGGTGGAATTTATGATGATGTATTCCAAACACCTAATATTGATCGCATTGCAAATGAGGGTATAAAATTCAATAATGTATTTTGTACTAATGCCATTTGTGGGCCTAGTCGAGCTTCCATCCTGACTGGAAAATATAGCCATGTAAATGGTTATTATAAAAATGAAAGTGGTGGGAAGTTTAACTCCAACCAATGGACCTTTCCGCAAGCCTTGCAAAGTGACGGCTACCAAACTGCTCTTGTTGGAAAATGGCATTTAGGAACTGAACCAGTTGGTTTTGATTATTTTAAATACCACAATAATAGAGGACAGCAAGGATTTTATTATAACCCAGTTTATAATGAGAATGGAACTCAAGTAGAAGAAAAGGGGTATGCAACCAATTTGACTACAGACTTTGCTCTAGAATGGTTAGAACAAAATCAAGGAAAAAATGAGGAGACAAATCAGCCTTTTATGTTGATGCTGCAATTTAAGGCACCGCATCGAAATTGGTTTCCTGATGAAAAGTATGTTGACTTATTCGGTGACAAAGATCTTCCTTATCCCACAACTTTCGATGATAAATACGAAGGGCGTGAAAAGACAGCTGGCGATACCGATATGACCATGGATTTTTTTAATCGAAGAGATATGAAGCTAATTCCTCCAGAAGGTTTAACTAATAAGGAACTTCAAAAATGGAATGGTTGGGGAAATAAAAGAGGTTATGGGGAAGGTTGGCTACCTGATTCAACTATGACTGTTGAAGAAAGCCGAAGGTGGAAATATCAACGATACATCAAAGACTATTTAGCTTGTGTAAAATCCGTGGATGATAATATTGGACGAGTATTAAAATACTTAGATGAAAATGGATTGGCTGAAAATACCATTGTTATTTATACTTCTGATCAAGGTTTTTATTTAGGTGATCACGGTTTTTTTGATAAACGATTTATGTATGAACCTTCGCTTCAAATGCCATTCGTTTTGCGATATCCAGAAGTTGTCAAAAAGCCTCAAGTGAATAATGATATCATAACCAATATTGATTTTGCGCCGACCATTTTAGAAATTGCTGGTGTAGAAATTCCTCAAGAAGTTCAAGGGAAAAGTTTTGCTTCAAATATCGCTGGCAAAACCCCAGATGATTGGCAGCAGTCCATGTATTATCACTATTATGAATTTCCATTTTGGCATCATGTTCAACCTCACTATGGGATCAGAGGACAACGATATAAATTGATTCACTTCTATTATAATATTGATGAATGGGAATTTTATGACTTGGAAAATGATCCTGATGAAATGAATAATCTGATTAATGATCCTACCCATGCTGAACTAATTTCAAAAATGAAACTTGAACTTAAACAACGTCAAGCAGATTATGGAGATGATAAATCATTAGATGATTATCGAAAAATAACGGATACTGATTTTGGGAATATTTCTGCAGCTAAGTAGTTTTATTTATAGCGGATTGGTTTAATCATATATTATTCCAATCCGCTATAAACAAAATCAACCAAAAAACAATTTTATATTATTTTGGAATTTCTTCTATCAAATCTATTGCCTTTATTTGCAGCCAACCATTAGTTTGTTTCTCCATAAGTTGAAGACTTAACTCTTGTTTCCCTTTTTGTAAATCAAATTTTCCGACTGACATTTTTGCCCATTCTTTTTCATAAACTTCTCCACGAGTAACCCGATCAGGACTTGGGAAAAAATCATTGTTCGCTTCTTTCTCTATTTTAAAATTTTTGGTTTGTGCTCCAATTTTTATGTTTAGGTTTGCTGGCAAAAATTCCTTTGAGCAAGTATCGAAAAAAGTATAAATTGAAGAAACTGGCGTTTTGGAAAATTCATATTTTTATTTTTTCAATAAGAAAGACCAATCAATATAGTAAGTTTTAAATAATTGAGAAAAGTCAAAAATGCTATTTATAGTATTTTTGATTTCAATCTAAATTCTTACATTTGAAATTCTAGAATAAACAGTTTTTTAGAATAATTTCATAACAATGTAATTACAAAAGAAATGAAAAGACGAGAAGCTATACGTAATGTGATATTAGTTTCCGCAGGATTTACTTTGTTGCCTTCCTGTGATTTTGAAACTTTTAAAGTTTATGAAAATCTTCCTTTGGAAAAAGAGCAGTATCAATTAATTAGGCAGTTGCAAAAAACTATCTTACCTAAAAAAGAAATTCAAATTAAATCTCCTGAAACTCCTTTGGATTTTTCATTGACCATTTTGAATGATTGTTTTAAAATGGAGGATATTCAAGAGTATCTATCTGGACTTGCTGAATTTCAATTATTTCTTTCTGAGAAAAAAGAAAAGCCTTTTAAAAAATTAGAACCCACCGAGCAATTGGAAATTATAACTTCTATTTCTGAAGGGGAGGATTCATCAGATGCTCTTAAATTTTTTATTGACACCAATAAAGAATTAGCTGTAGAGTATTTCACGCAATCCGAATATTTTTTAACTACACATTTAGAATTTGAATTTGTACCAGGTCGGTATATTGGATGTGCAAGTGTTTAATTTCAAAAAAGAAAAATTATGTCAGAAAAAATAGATAACCAATTTGATGTCATCGTAGTTGGAGCAGGTATGACTGGTGGATGGGCCGCTAAAGAATTTTGTGATAATGGTTTCAAAACTTTATTGTTAGAACGAGGTCGAGATGTTAAACACCTCGTGGATTATCCTACCACCAATACTCAACCTTGGGAATTCAAATATCGACGCAATCTTACTCGGGAACAAAAAGAAAATAATCCTATCATAAGTAAATGTTATGCTTTTCGAGAAGATACCACTCATTTTTTTGCTAAGGATAAAGACCATCCGTATGTGGAGGAAAAACCTTTTGATTGGATCAAGGGATATCATGTTGGAGGTCGTTCTATCATGTGGGCAAGGCAAACTCAACGTTGGAGTGATTACGATTTTGAAGGACCAAAGAGAGATGGATTTGCCGTTGATTGGCCAATTAGATACAAAGATTTAGAAGATTGGTACAGCTATGTTGAAAAGTTTGTAGGGATCTCTGGAAATAAAGATGGCTTGGACACTTTGCCTGATGGAGAGTTCTTAAAAGCATGGGAATTGAATTGTGTTGAAAAACATTTTCAGCAATCATTAAAAGAAAATTTTAAAGATCGACATTTGATTTATGCTCGATGTGCTCACTTAACTGAGAGTAACGAGATGTTTCAAAAACAAGGAAGAGCGCTTTGTCAAAGTCGAACCATTTGTGAAAGAGGTTGTCCTTTTGGAGGATACTTTAATGCTAATTCTACTTTGATTCCTTGGGCAGAGAAAACCGGGAATTTGACTTTGCGACCACATTCTGTCGTGCATTCTATAATTTTTGATGATGAAAAAAATAAAGCAACAGGAGTTCGAATAGTAGATGCCAATACTAAAGAAGTAAAAGATTATTTTGCAAAAACCATTTTTGTAAATGCAGGTACTTTAAATACTAATTTGGTTTTGTTGAATTCTAAATCAAATAGATTTCCAAATGGATTAGGAAATGATAATGGTTTGCTAGGAAAGTATTTAGGCTTCCATAATTACCGGGCAAAAATATCTGCGACGCATGATCAATTTGATGAATTTGCTCCAGAAGGTCGACGACCAACTAGTGCTTACATTCCTCGATTTAGAAATGTATACAAACAAGATACAGATTATTTAAGAGGATATGCGGTTTCATTTGGAGCTGGCCGAAGCAAGAAAATTAACTCTGATGGTTTTGGGGAAGAATTACATAACAATCTAATTACAAAAAAAGAATATGGCCCATGGAGAGTTAGTGGAGGTATGATGGGAGAGACCATTCCCAGGGAATCTAATATCGTTTCTTTAGATGAAAACCTAAAAGATGAATGGGGAATTCCTCAGCTTAAAATTTCCATAGACTATGATGAGAATGATGAAAAAATGATTCAGGATTTTTTTACTGAAATGACAAAAATGTTAGAGCAAGCAGGTTTTAAGGATATTAAAACAAGGGACACGAAACAAGCTCCTGGCTTAGATATTCATGAGATGGGTGGGGTGAGAATGGGACATGATCCTGAAACTTCATTATTGAACCAATGGAATCAAATGCATTTATGTAAAAATGTTTTCGTTACGGATGGTGCTTGTATGACTTCAATGAGTACTCAAAATCCTTCCTTAACTTTTATGGCATTGACGGCACGAGCTGCAGATTATGCAATTAAAGGAATGAAGAAAGGGGAAATATAAATTCAATAAATAGATTATATGTTTCTTTTTTTATAGAACAATAGTTATTTGACAGGAACGCGGATTGAGCAGATTTAAGCGGATAAACACTAATTTGACGATATTATAAGAATCGGGGGTATCTGTGTTTATCCGCTTAAATCCGCCCAATTCGTGTTCTCATCAAATAACAAATACCTAGTATTAAATAACATATGAATATTGCTCTCTTTCCAAGTAATATTTAATGTTTTCTTTAACAACAATATCTAATGGAAGATGAAGAACCTTAGGGATAGGTTCTTTCAGTATGAGGTGATTATATAAATTAATAATACCTAAATATCCTTGTTCAAATGGATTTTGGTTAATCAAATAATTAATTTTCCCCTCATGAAGGTTTTTAATATTTTCCTTAATTAGATCAAAGCCAGCTATTTTAATTTTTTCCAAAAAATCATCATCCATGCATTCTATCGCTAAATAAGCTCTTGAATTAGTGAAAAATATTCCTGCAAGATCAGGATTGTTTTTCGCCACTCTTTTCAGGTAATTTCTTAATTTCCTTTTGTTATTAAATTCTCCAAATTCCTCCACTAAAACTTTCACATTTGGGAATCCATTATTTTTAAAATAATCTTTAAATCCTTTAGTTTTCTCTACAAGGTGAATAGCATTGGTAGAACCAGTAGTCAAATTAAGGATCAAATAGGAACTTGAATCATTTTTTTCTGAATACAAAAGTCGAGCTGCAAGAATTCCACTTTGATAAGAATCTTGTCCGATGTAGCAAAGAGAATCAGCATTTTCAATATTCGTATTAATCATCACATTGGGAATCCCTTTCTTTTTGCACTCTTTCAAAAGCCACTTACCTTCATTTAAAAATAGGGGAGGAAAGAGGATAGCGTCAAACTGATTCTTCAACATTTTTTTGGCTTCCTTGGCAAAACTTTCCGGATTTAATAATTCGAAATAAAATTTTTCAACTATAACTCCATAATGTTTAACTAATTTTGATGCCTTTTGGATTCCACTAAAAGGTCTTTCCCAATAGGGATCTGAATCTGGTTTAGGTAAAAGTACTCCAAATCTAAAAGTTTGATTTTTGGCAAGAGCACTCGCAATCAAATTGCGTTCAAATCCTAACTCTTCCATCACCTTTAATACCTTCTTTTTGACTTCAGGATTCACATTGCCACGGTTGTGAATGACTCTGTCAACTGTTCCAGTTGAGACCTCTGCCTTTTCAGCTACATCTTTTATTCTGACTCTGCTTTTCATTATAAAAAATATTGATTTTATCTAAATTCGGGTAAATTTATAAATAGTTATGGAGAAAAGCTGTATAACTGCAGAATTTAATTGTGTGCGAGCACAATTTAATTTTCGATATTTGTGCGCGCACACAATTATTTTAAAATATTTCTGTGTACGCACACATTGAATGTAAATTTTTACTACTTTTACGGTGAATTTCAAAAGCTAAAGCCTTTAAAATAAAGTTTAGGATAGCGTAAATTTTCATTTTCAAAAAATTAAAATACCAAGATGTTAAAAAAACCTGTGACTCCAGTTTTAAAGTATCAACTCAAATCTTTAGAAAAAATGCCTGTAAAAATATGGGATAATTCTAAGGATGCTTCCATTCACATTGCTCACTCAGTAGCATTGGCCATTCGCCAGAAGCAGCAAGAAGGAGAACATATTGTATTAGGTTTGGCAACCGGTTCTTCTCCAATAAAAGTTTATGATGAGTTAGTTCGAATGCATAAAGAGGAAGGATTGAGTTTTGCGAATGTGGTTACTTTTAACTTGGATGAATATTTTCCAATGCCACCTGAATCCCATCATAGTTATGTTCGATTTATGAATGAATATTTATTTGATCATATTGATATACCAAAGGAAAATATAAATATTCCAGATGGGACAATATCAATGGAAGAAGTAGAAGCATACTGTGATTCCTACGAAAAGAAGATTGATTCTTATGGCGGAATAGATATCCAATTATTAGGAATTGGACGAACTGGTCATATCGGATTTAATGAGCCAGGATCATGGGAAGATTCCTACACTCGATTGGTTCGATTAGATGCAATGACTCGGCAAGATGCACTAAAAGATTTTATCGTAGAAGCAAATGTACCGCATCGGGCAATTACGATGGGAATTGCAAGTATTCGAAAAGCACGTACAATTTTTTTAATGGCTTGGGGGCAACACAAAGCACCCATTTTAAGAAAAGCTGTTGAGGGTGAAATAACTCCAGCTATCCCATGTACTTTTTTACAAAACCATCCGAATGTAAAATTATTGATTGACAAAGAGGCTGCAGAAGAATTGACTAGAGTCAAAACTCCATGGTTGGTTGGGATTTGTAATTGGAATAAAGCTTTAATTACAAAGGCGGTAGTCTGGTTATCTTTAAAAGTGAAAAAACCAATTCTTAAATTAACCAATTCCGATTATAATGAAAATCACCTAAGTGATTTAATCGTTGAGCAAAACTCAGCCTATAGTATCAATATTGACATTTTTAATAGATTACAAAGAACAATCACAGGTTGGCCAGGTGGAAAACCAAATGAAGATGATAAATATCGTCCTGAGCGTTCAACTCCAGCTAAAAAGAGAGTTATTATTTTTAGTCCTCATCCTGATGATGATGTGATCTCCATGGGAGGAACATTTCAACGATTAGTAGAGCAGGGGCATGAAGTTCATGTTGCCTATCAAACTTCTGGAAACATTGCAGTTCATGATCATGATGCTGCTCGTTATTTAGAATTTTTTGAAGAGTTTGGAGTAGGGCAAGGAATCGTGAATGAAGCAGGTCAAAAGAAAATGAGAGCTTTGAAAAAAGCAATTCTAAGTAAAAAAGTAAATCAAAAAGATACTTCAGATATACTCAATATTAAAGGCTTAATCCGTAGAGGAGAAGCAAGAGCAGGAGCAAGGTTTTCTGGATTAAAAGAAAATCAAATCCATTTCCTTGATCTTCCTTTCTATGAAACAGGAACTACACGGAAAAATCCACTTGGGCCAAAGGACATTCAAATTATTAGCAATTTGATGGAGAAAATTCAGCCACACCAAGTATATGCTGCCGGAGATTTAGCTGATCCGCATGGAACACATCGAGTTTGTTTGGATGCGATTCTTGGAGCTTTTGAAAAATTAAAGAGTAAAAAATGGATGAAGAATTGTTGGCTATGGTTGTACCGAGGTGCGTGGCATGAATGGTCAACTTATGAAATTGAAATGGCTATTCCGCTTAGTCCAATTGAATTATTCAATAAAAGGAAGGCTGTATTTATGCATCAATCTCAAAAAGATAGTCCTCCATTCCCAGGTGATGATGAAAGAGAATTTTGGGTAAGAGCAGAAGATCGAAATCGAGAGACTGCTAATAAATATCGTGCGCTTGGATTGGCTGAATATGAAGCAATGGAAGCCTTTGTAAAATGGAAGTTTGAATAAGAAAAAGAAGAAAAACAGTATTGTTTTTTCTCGTTGATGAAACGATTTTATTCTAAGATTTAAATAGTGTTGGTAAGTTTTTTTCCTTATTGTAATTAAAACACTAATAAAAATTCTATTTTTACCGAAATTGATAGAATATTATCTTAAATATTACCAATAATTTCATCAAACCAATTATATTAGATGGAAATTTGCAGTAATTATTTTTAACTGAGATACAAACTTTAAATATTCTTAAATAGATATTCTTTATTTGGCTATCAGTAAAAAACAATCATAGAGTAGACTTAATCAAACAAATTTCCCTTGAATATATTCTTTAAATGAAGGAATTGGATGCCATTTCTTTTATAACTGTATTCATGCACTTTATCTTATGAAAATAAAATGATCTTTTGATCAAAGAGAATAGTTATATGAGTTCTTAACCGACTTAATCTTCTTATTTTTTTATTAAAACAAAACATTTTAAAATCAAAAAAAAATGAATATGAAAAGTACACACTTACTTTATTCTTTCTTGAAAGTTCACTTCAAGCATGGACTTTTGAGTTTACTATTTCTAGGAATTTGTGCTTCTGGATTTGCACAAGTATCAGGAACAGTAGTAGATGCGAAATCCAACGAAACTTTGATTGGAGCTTCTATCCTTATTAAAGGGGCTTCTGATGGAACTGCAACAGACATTGACGGAAGCTTTGATCTCCCAAATGCAAAACAAGGAGATGTTTTAGTTGTATCTTATACTGGTTATAATACTCAGGAAGTTACAGTTGGAACTGAAGCAAGCATTGTAATTAAATTAACTCAAGGGATTTCTTTAGATGAAGTTGTTGTAACTGGTTATGCAACTCAAACTAGAGGAGACATTACAGGTTCTGTAGCTTCTGTGGATATGTTGGAAGCTGTAAAAACACCTGTAGTAAATGCTGGGGAAGCACTACAAGGAAGAGTAACAGGAGTTCAGGTTGTAACAAATGCAAATCCTGGAGAAGCTCCAAAAATTAACATTCGTGGATTTGGAACAAGTAATAATACAAATCCTTTGTTCATCATTGATGGTGTTCAAACTGATGATCCAAATGCATTAAATAACCTTAATCCAGATGACATTGATCAAATGAATGTATTGAAGGATGGTGCAGCTGCGATCTATGGAGCAAGAGCTTCTAATGGAGTTGTGATCATTACTACAAAAGGTGGTGGATACAATATGGATAAGCCACAAATCACAGTTAATGCATACACAGGATTTTCTGAGATTTCAAATAAACCAGGTTTATTGAATCCACAACAGCATGCAGACATGATTTGGCAGAGTTTAGATAATGATGGAGTTCCAACAACGCATCCACAGTATGGAAGTGGTGGAACACCTACAGTTCCTACTTCAATTGTAGGTTATACGAGAGTTGACTCTTATGACCCTATTGTATTTGCACCAGCTGGAAAATACAATGCAACTGTTACCCCAGGTGGAACAGATTGGATTGATGCAATTACTGAAACTGCTCCTATTTCAAATGTTTCATTAGGAATTGCTAATGGATCAGCAAATGGTAAATATTATTTATCTGCAGGTTACTTAAAGCGAGATGGAATTTTGAAAAATACTGGTTTCGAAAGAGCAAGTATGAAAGTTAATTCAGAATTCAAATTTGCTGATCGAGTAACTGTTGGACAACACATGAATTTGTCTTACACAGATAGAAATAATGGAGTAGAGGAAGCAATTGAAAATGCTTCACGGATGACACCACTTTTACCTGTAACGGATGACAATGGTGAATTTGCAGGTGTTGCTGGTCCTGGTTTAAGTAATACAAGAAATCCTGCTGCACAATTAGATAGAGCAAGAGATAACTTTAACAAAAGATTTTCTCTTTTTGGAGATGCTTATGTTTCAATTGATCTAGTGGAAGGTTTAACTGCTAAATCTGTTTTGGCAGGAGGTTTCAATACTTTCGATAACCGTAATTTTACTGCTCTTGATCCTGAGTTTGGTGAGCCAATTTCAACTAACACATTGAATGAGCAAAACCAAACTGCTAACAACTGGAACTGGACTAATACATTGAATTTTAGAAAAACTTTTACAGATCATTATGTAAATGTAATTTTAGGTGTAGAAGCTTTAAAAGAAACATCAAGAGGATTTGGAGTTTCTAGACAAGGATATTTATTTGAAACTCCTGATTTTTACTTATTAGGAAATGGTTCTGGAACACCAAATGTTGATTATGCATTTGAGGGAGCAAGTTCATTGTTTTCTGTTTTTGGAAGTGTTAACTATAACTTGAAGGACAAATATTTTGTTACTGCTACTTTACGTAGAGATGAATCTTCACGATTTGTTGGAGATAATAAATCTGATGTCTTTCCTTCATTTAGTGTGGGTTGGGATGTAACTCAAGAAGATTTTTTCCCTAAAGGAGGATTTTTCGATAGAGTTAAGGTAAAAGGATCATGGGGACAATTAGGTAACCAAACATTACCTGCAAATAACCCAACGATTAATATTTCTAACTTAAGTGAGTCTTTAGCAAATTACGCATTTGATGGTTCTACTGTTACAACTGGTGCTTTATTGACTCAAGTAGGAAACCCTGATTTGAGATGGGAGACTTCTGTTACTACAAACTTCGGAGTTGATTTATCTATGTTGGATAATAAATTCCAAGTAACTGCTGAGTTTTTTAATATTGAAACTCAAGATTTGATTACACGTGATTTCAGTTTAATTAGTTCTACTGCAATTGATGCAGGAGCGCCATTAGTAAACTTAGGAGATATCAAAAATACAGGAATTGATTTAAGTGTTGGTTATGGTGACAGAACAAGTGGTGGATTTGGATACGATGTTTCATTCAATATTTCACGATACAAAAATGAAGTAGTAGCACTTATTGCTGATGCTCCAGTAGCTGGTCGTGGTGACATTCGTAACGGAGCTGTAACAAGAACAGAAGTTGGAGATGAAATGTCTTATTTCTACGGAAGAGAAGTATCTGGATTTGACGAAAATGGTCGATTTACATATACTGATGTTAATGACGACGGAGTAATTAATGATGAAGATAGAACTAAAATAGGTTCTCCACACCCTGATTTTACTTACGGAATTAATGTGAAATTAGATTATAAAGGATTTGATGCATCATTGTTCTTTACTGGATCTCAAGGAAATGATGTATACAACTATAACAAAGTATTTACTGATTTTGGATTGTTCTTTAACGGAAATAGAAGTGATAGAGTTTTAGATGCATGGACACCTACTAATACTGATACTGATGTTCCTGCTTTGACTGCTTCTTATCCTTTGGAAGAAGCTTCTGCTAATTCTTACTTTGTTGAAGATGGTTCATTCTTTAGATTAAGAAATCTTCAAGTTGGATATACTTTACCAAGTGCAATAACTGACAGAGCAAAAATGGAGTCACTTAGACTTTATGTTCAAGCTACTAATGTATTCACAATTACTAATTATCAAGGATATGATCCGGAAGTTATCGCATATGATAATTTAAGTTTAGGAATTGATAGTAGAATTTATCCTAATGCAAGAGTTATTACATTTGGAACAAATATCCGATTTTAATAAATATTGGAAATAGCACGACAATTTAATATTAGAATTTCTAAAAACTAATGTCTGCTTTATATTTTTACCAATAATATTACTTAAATAAAAAAATATTTTAAAAATGAGAATTATATTAATAACCTTATGTGTACTCCTTACGGTAGTATCTTGTAAGGAAGATTTCACGGTTAATCCAGCTGTTGGTGCATTGAGTGATGAATCATTACAAAATGAAACAGGTGTTAACCTTTTACTTACAGGAGCATATTCTGTATTAAATGCTCAAAGAGCTAACAGCTATGGAAATGGCTGGGGACTTGCAGCAGATAACTGGACAATGGATGTATTGTCTGATGATGCTCACAAAGGAAGTACTGATGATGATCAGGCTGATTTGAAAGAGATCGAGTTAATGAATTGGGCAACAGGAAATGGATACTGGATTGCTAGATGGGGAGCTCTTTATGCAGGTGTTAACAGAGCAAATGCCGTTATTGATTTAATCAGTAAAATTGAAGAAGGAGATTTTTCAGGACAATTAGCTGAAGCTCGATTCTTGAGAGCACATTTCAATTTTCAAATTCAAGTGATGTTTGGTAACGTACCTTACATTGGAGAAGTTGAATATGCAGCAACTGATTTTAATCAAAGAAATGATGGTCCTATTTGGGATAAGATTGAAGCTGATTTTCAATATGCTGTAGATAACCTTCCTGCAAGCCAAGCAGAAGTAGGAAGACCAACTTCTTGGGCTGCAAAAGCATTTTTAGGAAAAACTTACTTACACCAAAAGAAATGGTCAGATGCTTCTACATTATTAAATGATGTAGTAGATAACGGGCCTTATTCGTTGCTTGGTGATTTTGTAAATAACTTTAGAACAGAAGGAGAGAATGGATCAGAATCAATTTTTGCTATCCAATTTGCTACAGATAGTGGACAATCCTTTAATGCAAATAGTACGGGAGCATTGAATTTCCCTAATCCAGGGCCATTTGGATCTTGCTGTGGTTTTTATCAACCAACTCAAGATTTAGCAAATGCTTTCCAAACTGATGCTGATGGATTACCATTATTAGATACTTATAACCAACAAGATATTGCTAATGATTATGGAGTTCTTACTTCTGAGGCATTTACGCCGCATAGTGGAAATTTAGATCCACGTATTGATTATACAGTAGGAAGAAGAGGAATTGATTATAATGGATATGGTGCTCATGTTGGTAGTGATTGGATTCGTGCAACATTTGCTGATATTTCAGGACCATACTTGCCTAAGAAAAATGTTTATTGGGCAGATGATGCAACCAATACTCAAGCTACTGGAGCATGGGGACAACAATTATCTGGGATTAATTACCACATCATGAGATATGCTGATGTATTATTAATGGCTGCTGAGGCTGCTGTTGAAACTGGTGATTTGGGTACTGCTCTTACTAATGTAAACCTTGTAAGAAATAGAGCTAAGAACTCTACTTACATGCAAGCCGTAGATGGTAGTGGAGATGCAGCTACTTATGTAATCGAAGAATATACTGGTTTCCCTAGTGAAGACTTTGCTAGAAAAGCAGTTCGTTTTGAGCGTAGACTTGAGTTAGGTATGGAAGGTCACCGTTTATTTGACTTAAGAAGATGGGAAAATGCTAAACAAGTAATGACTGATTACTTCTCTAATGAAGCAAGAACTATCGGAAACTTTGGAGACAAAGTAAGTCCATTTGAAGATAAGCATGTACTCTTCCCAATTCCACTTCAGGCAATTGATTTGAGTGCTGGTGCACTTTCGCAAAACCCTGGATATTAATATCTAAATAAAGTTATCCAGCTAAGGAACTCTTCCTTAGTTGGATAATTTTATAGAATTACACGTTTTAATAATTCTAGTCTTTAAAGTTTACAATAATTATTTTTAAGTTTAACTCTTAAAATTGATGTTGTATAACTTTAAAGACTTTTAGTTTAAACTATATTATGAAATCTTTCTCCTACAAACATACTATTCAAATTTTCCTTTTTTCAATTGTATTTTTCTCTTGCACAAATAAGGAAGTAATAAACAATAACCAAACTGTTACTGCATTTAGTCAACTATCAGCTAGCAGCACAGGCATTGATTTTTCAAATAACCTAACTGAAAATGATAGTCTTAATTATTTCACTTACGCCTATATTTATATGGGAGGTGGAGTCTCCGCAGGAGATATAAATAATGATGGTTTAATTGATTTGTTCTTTACTGGAAATATGGTTCCCAATAAATTATACTTGAACAAGGGTGATCTGAAATTTGAAGATATATCAAATTCAGCAGGAATTGCAGGTGATGATAGATGGTATACTGGAACTACTATGATCGATATTAATAATGATGGTTTCTTAGATATCTATTGTTCGGTAGGTGGTAAATTTTCTCCAAAAGAAAACCAATTATTTATTAATAATGGCGACAACACATTTACAGAAAAAGCAAAAGAATGGGGTATTGATGATCCAAGTAATAGTGTTCAAGCTACCTTCTTCGATTATGATTTAGATGGGGATTTAGATTTGTATGTGGCTAATTATCCTCCAACGGCATTTAATGCACCAAATCATTTTTATGCTTTTAAACAATTAAATACTAAGGAATTTGATTCTGACAGGCTGTATAAAAGAGAAGGAAACTCTTTTATTGAAGTAACTGAAGAAGCTGGATTGAAAACTTTTGGACTTTCTTTGAGTGCAACTGTTGGTGATATTAATCAAGATGGATGGCCTGATATTTATGTTTCAAATGATTTTAGTACACCTGATTATCTTTTTATCAATAACAAGAATGGGACATTTTCAGAAAGTGTAAAACAGACTACTCAAAATACTTCCTTCTATGGAATGGGAGTAGATATTGCTGATTTTAATAACGATAATCTACTCGACATTCTTCAAGTAGATATGACTTCTCAAATCAATAGAAGAGCTAAGGCAAATATGGCGAGTATGAACCCAAAGTTATTTTGGGGGACTGTTAATGCTGGATTTCATTATCAATACATGCAAAATAGTTTGCAGATGAATAATGGTGTTTTTGAAAATGGTTTACCGAATTTTAGTAATGTATCTAGGTTGGCAGGTGTATCTTCTACTGACTGGAGTTGGGGGCCGCTAATTGTAGATTTGGATAACGATGGTTGGAAAGATATCTTTATTTCAAATGGAACTCGAAGAGAAATTAACAATCGAGACTTTTTTAAAGAAATAGAAAAAAAGGGGGTGCATCCTGATAGTACACTTGCAAAGACTTTAGCCATGCCTTCTGAAAAAATTGAAAATTACGTTTTTAAAAATAACAAAGACCTTACATTTCAACAAAAAAATAAAGACTGGGGATTAGATCAAAAAACATTTGCAAATGGAAGTTTGTATGTAGATTTGGATAATGATGGTGACCTTGAATTAGTCACTAATAATATTGATGAAGTAGCATCTGTTTATGAAAATAAAAATGCGGAAAACAATAATTTCCTTACCCTCAAATTTAAAGGAACTAAAGGAAATAATTTGGGACTTGGAGTCAAAGTGAATGTATTTGCAAATGGTGAAAATCAATTTCAAGAATTAACCTTAACTAGAGGTTTTCAATCTTCAGTAGCACCGCAGATGCATTTTGGTGTGGCCAAATCAGAAAATATTGATTCCTTAAAAGTTGTTTGGCCTGATGGGAATTCTCAAACCATTTCTAATATTCCTGCTAATACAACCTTAGTAATTAATCATGCGGAGTCAAGTGTCAATGGAAAATCTGATACTTTTAAATCACCAAAATTATTTGAGACTGTTGCTACAAATGACCTCATGCTAAATCATATGCATCTGGAAAACCCTTATGATGATTTTAAAAAGGAAATTCTTTTACCACATCAAACATCGATGTTTGGACCAAATATTGGATCTGCTGATCTGAATGGAGATGGATTAGAAGATATTGTAGTTGGAGGTTCATCGATGTTTCCGACATCAATTTACTTTCAACAAGAAAATGAATTTAAAAAATGGGATTCAGACTTATTTAATGCTGACAGGATTTCAGAGGATATGGGAATTCATATTTTTGATGTGGAGAATGATGGAGATCAAGATATTTATATAGCAAGTGGTGGAAATGAGTTTTCTCCAAACTCAAAAGACTTGCAAGATCGACGTTACTTAAATGACGGAAAGGGGAACTTTACAAAAGCAATATCTGCATTACCTGAGATGCTAACTAGTAGCTCAAGAGTGTATAGTCATGATTATGATAAGGATGGAGATATGGATTTATTTGTTGGAGGAAGATTAGTTCCAGGAAATTACCCTTCTCCAACTGATAGTTATATTTTAGAAAATAAGAGTTCAAGTAATAGTGTCAAATTTGAAAACGTAACATCAGAAATTGCTCCAACATTAAATAAATTAGGAATGGTGACTGATGCGATCTGGAGTGATTATGATAATGATGGTTGGACGGATTTGATTGTGGTAGGGGAATGGATGCCTATTGTTGTATTAAAAAATGAAGAGGGAAAATTTAAAGATGTTTCCACTCCACTTGGAGTTGATGATTCTAGAGGCTGGTGGTTTAGTATTGAAGAAGGTGATTTTGATAAGGATGGCGATATGGATTATATTGTTGGAAATCTTGGGTTGAATTATAAATACAAAGCTAAGGAAAATGCAACCTTTGATATCTATTTCAATGACTTTGATAATAATAGTAAAAAGGATATTGTACTTAGTTACTACAATGAAGGAGAGCAATTTCCAGTCAGAGGTAGAGAATGTTCTTCTCAACAAATACCTGCCATCAAGAGTAAATTCAAAAACTATGAATCATTTTCTGTAGCCACATTAGAAGATGTCTACACTAAAGGTGATCTTGAAAAATCTTTACATTATCAAATCAAATCATTCGCAAGTATTTATCTTGAAAATACATCGGATGGTTTTAAGTTGCATTCATTACCCAACCTAGCTCAAATATCTTGTATCAATAAAATTTTAATTGAAGACTACAATAAGGATGGTCATTTGGATGCCATCATTGCAGGTAATTTGCATGCCTCAGAAGTAGAGACACCACGAAATGACGCAGGAATTGGATTGCTTCTTCATGGAAATGGAAAAGGTGAATTTACACCAGTTACAGCTAAAGAAAGTGGGCTTCTCGTTTCTGGTGATGTAAAAGATATGATGAAAATTAGAATAAAAGGAGAGGATTATTTAGTTGCTGCAAAAAATCAAGATGCACTTCAATTTATTAAGATTCAAAATCAAGTGTTGCAATAGAAAATAAAACTCTGATACAAATTAAGATTTAGATAAAAAGAAAAGATGACTCACTCACTAGTCATCTTTTCTTTTTATTTGTAATTTGCTATACATCTGATTATAGAGAATGAAATGAATTTAAAGACAAAAATTTCTGAATATTATGTTTTTCCAATTCTAACTTATTGTTCATTTTCAATAATCACTTATCTAATGTTATATCAACTAGGAATAGTTGATCAGCTACCTTCCACGGTCAATTTAAAAAGTGGAGATTCCGGGTTTTATCATTCTATAATGGAAAATGGATATCAGATGTCTGGGAAGTTTTCGAAGAATCCTGGTTTCTTTCCATTATTTCCCTATGTTTGGAGGCTTACCCATTTAGGCATTTTAGGTATAAGTCTATTTAACGTTTTTCTATTTCTGATAAGTTTAAGTTGGCTTTGTAAAATTTTAAAACCAGATAAAATTGCATTGCTGTTTTTCATGGCCTCTCCATATTTATTTTTTATGTGGGTACCCTTATCTGAATCACTATTTTTTTTCTTTTGTGTTTCCATTATCTATGGAATCATTAACCATAACTGGAAATACGTTTTTTTTGGGATATTATTTTCAACCTTAACTCGACCGATATTTTTATTTTTTATTCCTGCTTTTGTCGGGATGTCATTGATGAGTCAACCGATTGAAAAAATATTTGCTAGATCTATTTGGCAAAAAGTAATGCTAAGATATATTTTGCCGTGTGTTCTAGGATTGTTTTTAGTAGTGCTACTTCAATATTACCAAACTGGTAAATGGTTTATTTATTTTGAAATACAATCAACGGTTTGGGGAAGAGCATTTAATTATGGCCCAATTTTTCCGCTAGGATATAGCACGCCTTTTTGGAATTTAAATGGGAGTTATTTCAGTTTCTGGATTGGTGCTTTGGTTTCTTTTTTTGGATTAAAATTATTGATTGACTGGATTAGAAAGAAGGAGGTTTTAACCCAACTGAAAAATTATGAATTGTTCTCTGTGATTTTTATTTGTATGAGTTTAATGAGTATTCTTTTTTTTAATGCTGCTTGGATGTGGAATCCTGAAACAGAATCAAGCTCTACTCATTTTACAGGAATCAATAGGTATATCCATCCAACTGTTTTTTGGTTTATCCTTTTGATTTACTTTTTTAGCTTAAAAAGATTTTCTGCACTTCAATATTTTGCGTTGTTCCTATTTACTCACTTAGTTTGGTTTTCATTTGATTTACAATACTATAATCATATTCAAAGATATTTAGCGTTTTCTATTCCAACCGGTTTTATTATCGCTATTGGTTTATACCATGCTTATCGTTGGAAAATTTTAGCCTATGGAATTGTAGCTGCTTCTTTTGTTTTACAGAGTATAATATTTAATTACTTTTTGAGTTTTGTTCAGGTGGATTAAAAGAGACAAATAAATATATCGGAATCTTTCTATCTCAAATGTTTATTTTTTCTCTTTATAGATTTTACCAGACTCTGCAAGGTAAAATTGATTTCCATTTTTATCTTTTACTAAACAGAATAATTCTTGGAGATTATCTCGCTCTCCATATTTCATTTTTCGATTACATTTCTTCAATTGAAGTTGGAGGCGAATGAATTGATATTCAATATCTTGATGGATTAGTTCCATTGAATAAAAGTCAATTATTTGGAAATTAGTCACAGAGTTCTTTTTTCTTAAAACTCCGTAGCCTGCTCTATTTTTTGATGTAAAAGGATAAGAATCAAACATGTTCACATATCTTTTTTCTCCCTTTTGATTGATAAATCCAAAATTGTTAGCAAAGTCTTCGAAGTAAAACCAATGTCCATCTCCTTTATAAAAAGAAACTCTAATTAGTTTAAAAAAATTGAAATTGAAAAACTCCAGAGGCTTGCCTTGATTATCAACTAACCCCATTTTTTTATTTTTAGAAACAACCCCATATTCTTTTCCTTCAATTAAAAAAGGCCCTTGAATATCAATAACATTATCATATAACTTATCATCAAATAAATAAGAAGTTTTGTCATAAATATTTGATACAAAAGCGATACAACTATCATTTGTAATAAATCCTCCATTAGGTAAATTACCTACGATTTCAGGGTAGATTGGTTTTTGAAATGAATAATAGTTTTGAGAATTTTGATAATATTGTTTGATTGCCATATTGGAATAGAGTTGTATTTCATTTCTATCCGCAATTTTTAATTTTAAACACTCAACTCCAAAAGTTACTTTTTCAAATTCTGGTTGGATTAAAACTTCTGAAGTTTTTTTAGAAATAAATCCCCATCGAGTTCTTCTTTTGAAAGGTATTAATTCCACAAACGGCACATCCTTAATTTTATTGAATTTTTTCAAATAGGAAGCTTTTTTTCTCTTCATCAAT
>CAZMBP010000145.1:0-9855 GCA_964564545.1 uncultured Saprospiraceae bacterium | reverse complement strand
GAAAGGTCGTGATGAAGTGGTGATGAATGTTCAAAGAAACATCGGTGAAGCAAAAAGAAAAGTTTTGGAATTATCTCCAAACTATGTTCAACCAGCTGCTCGAAACGATATTAAAGTTTTAGGACAAACTGGTTTGGCTGCTTTGTACACCGCTGCTAATGAATTGCTACTTGGAAAATATGCATCCGAGCATGATATCTTGATTGCGAAGAAAATTGCATTTGTTCTTTGTGGTGGTGACTTGAGTGGCAATCCTTTAGTTTCTGAGCAATACTTGTTAGATGTAGAAAGAGAAGCTTTCTTGAGTTTGGCTGGTGAGCAGAAAACGATGGCGAGAATTCAGCATATGCTGCAAACTAATAAGCCATTGAGAAACTAAAAACTACAACCCCCTGGCCCCTAAAGGGTAGTTAGATTATCTTTTTGATTAGCTGACTCTTTTTTATTTTAGTTTGGGTGGAGGGTTTAGTAGTTTCTTTTTCTAAGGATAAAATTTGTGGTCAAAGGAATACAAATTGAATTTTGAAATAAAATATTTTTTAAAAATAGACTTTAATTCTAAATAGAATTGTGTGAGCAATTTATAATACGTTTAACGTAAATTGAATAAAGTCAAATAAAAATCACCCCACTAAAAAAGCTCAAATCAGGGAGAAGATGTTAAGAAATAAAACACATCTAACTCCCCTTTAGGGGCCAGGGGGTTTTCATATGGAAGCATATATTGTAAAAGCATATCGTTCCGCAGTCGGCAAGGCTGGCAAAGGCGGATTTAAATTTTATCGTTCTGATGATTTAGCTGTAGATGTAGTTAAACACATGATGGAACAAATGCCAAATTTTGATGGCAAACTAGTGGATGACGTAATCGTAGGTTGCGCTAATCCTGAAGGAGAACAAGGATTTCAAATTGGTCGTCAAATTTCTTTGCGAGCAATTGGAAAAGAAGTTCCTGGAGTGACTGTTAATCGTTACTGTGCATCTGGATTGGAAACAATCTCTATCGCTGTTGCAAAGATTAAAGCAGGAATGGGACAATGTTACATTGCTGGAGGAACAGAAAGCATGAGTATGATCCCGATGACTGGGTACAAAATGGCACCAAGTTATCAAGTGGCTAGCACGACTCCATCCTACTTAACTGGTATGGGAACAACTGCAGAAGCTGTAGCTGAAAAATGGGGAATCACTCGAGAAGAAGCAGATGAATTTTCTTACAATTCTCACATGAAAGCAATTGCTGCCATTGATGGTGGGAAATTCGAAAGTGAAATCGTTCCTGTGAATGTCAAAGAAGTTTTCGTAAAAGATAACAAGCGAGTGACTAACGAATTTGTGGTGAAACAAGATGAAGGAATTCGTCGATCAACTACAGTTGCAGGTCTTGGAAAATTACGACCAGTTTTTAAAAATGGTGGAATCGTAACTGCTGGAAACTCTTCTCAAACTTCTGATGGAGCAGCCTTCGTGATGGTGATGAGTGAGGCAATGGTTAAGCAATTTAACTTAGAACCAATCGCAAGAATGGTTTCATGTTCAGTTGCAGGTGTTGAACCAATTCACATGGGAATCGGTCCTTGTGCAGCTATTCCAAAAGCATTAGCGCAAGCTGGTTTGAAATTACAAGACATCGAACAAATTGAATTGAACGAAGCTTTCGCTGCTCAATCTCTGGCAGTAATTAAGGAAGCTGGTTTGAATCCTGATATCGTAAATGTGAATGGTGGAGCAATCGCTTTAGGTCATCCACTAGGTTGTACAGGTGCGAAATTATCGACTCAATTATTTAATGAAATGAAGAGAAGAAATCAGAAATACGGAATGGTTACCGCTTGTGTAGGTGGTGGTCAAGGCATCGCAGGAATTTATGAAATGTTGAATTAAGATTTCTTTTTTCTAAAAATATTAAGCCTTCAATCAGTTTTGGTTGAAGGCTTTTTTTATTGAATATCGAATAACGATTTAAGAAAAAAATTATCACCCAATCGGGTGATTAAAAAAAAGTAAAGTATCCTTATCATTGCTTAGTCTATTAAATTTCCTTATTTTTAGAAACGAGAAAAACATACTATAAACAGACTATACTACTTTCAATGAGAATCCTTTCCTTTCTACAAGGCATGCCTTGCTCCTTTTTTCCTTTTTCAAAAAATTATTTTGGGGTAATATTTCTATTGATTATGTTCACTCATAACAATGCATTTACGCAAGTCCAACCTAATGAATTATATTTGAATCCATTGATAAAAGAAATTAACGATAATCATATAGCTCGAAAATATAAGGAAGCTGAAGCACTTGCAGATAAGTGTTTGGAAAAATTTTCCAAGGAAAAAAATCATAAAGATTTCGTGGAAGCACTTTTCCTAAAAGGGAAAGTTACCATGCATCAATACCGAATAGATGAGTCATTGATGTGGTATGATAGTTCTGCCAATTTTGCCAAAAATCATAACTTATATTATCACTATCTCTGTGCCTTAAATGCTCAAGCAGACATTCTGAATTATCAAAATAAAAATGATCTAGCCATTGAAAAATCAATGAAAGTATTGGAGGTAAAAAACCAAGATCCAACTGAATACTCTGAAGCTTATCAATCTTTATCCACCTCTTATTTTGCTAAAGGAATTATAGACTCAACTGATAAATATACTATTCTTACTTTTCAAAATGACACGACCAATCACTTAACAGATCGCATTGCTTATTCCACTAGTCGACTTGGAGAAATGTATGCGCGAAGAGGAGAAAATGAAAAAGCGATTATCACTTATATGAAAGCACTAGATCTAGTTCCAAAGGAAAAAGAAACTAGAAAAAATAGAACCTATCTAAATTTAGCAGATGCTTTTTATGATATTCAAGATTTAGAAAAATCCGAGCAATATCTAAAACTAAGTCTTCAACTAAGCGAAGCAAATAATTTAAAATCTTCTATCAGTAATGCAGTTTATCGACTTGGAAATATTGAGGAGATTAGAGGAAATCACGTAAAAGCCATAGAGTATTATAACCGAATTTTACTCCACTACAAAAACACCAAAAACAAAAAAATGAAGGCTCATACCTATTTAGGTATGGCCAAATCTTTCCTTGAATTAGATAATATAGATGAAGCTCAAAAGGCACTTAGTGAAATTCAATCAGGTATCGAAGATTCAGATAATGATCAGTTAAAAATAAAATATTATGTAGTTCAAAGTTTATTTTATTCAAAAACTGGCAAAAAACAGGAGACTATTCAAATGCTTGCCAAAGCAGAGAAAATGGCGAATGAAACTAAAAATCTGTTTCGTCAAAGAGATGTTTATAAAATCTACTCAGACTTTTATTTGAAAAATGGAAATTTAGATTTAGCATTTTCAAATTTGCAAAACTACCATCATTTAAAAGATTCCATTTATCAATTACAACAATCCTACATTGTTCACGACCTTGATTCTAAATATCAAAAAGCTGAACAAGATTTGCAAATTCAAAAGTTGGATGCAGAAAAAACTGCCATAAATGAAAAACTCTCTAATCGAAATATTGCCATTGGAGTTGGAGGTTTCATTTTGCTTTTAGGAACTTTATTGTCATTTATCATTTTTAATTTATACAAAAAAAATAAAGAAAAAGCTGCCGAACTTTCTAACAAAAACCAACTGTT
This sequence comes from uncultured Saprospiraceae bacterium, assembly GCA_964564545.1. GTDB lineage: Bacteria > Bacteroidota > Bacteroidia > Chitinophagales > Saprospiraceae > CAJQQY01. Next base: position 6,200 of record CAZMBP010000145.1, on the reverse strand, counting down.
AGGTAAAGCATTAAATGAGAAAGAATTTTTAATCAAAGAAATTCATCATCGGGTAAAAAACAATTTACAAATTGTCTCTTCTCTACTCTCCTTACAAGCTCGCAATATTTCAGACCCAACAGCTTTAGATGCTTTAAAAGAAGGACAATCTAGAGTTCGTTCGATGGCATTGATCCATCAAAATTTATATCAGGATGATGATTTGATTGGTGTGGAAGCCAAAGCCTATATCGAAAAATTAAGCGAAGGTCTTTTCCATTCTTACAACATCGATAATAATAGAATACAATTACATTCGGATATCGAAAATGTAAAATTGGATGTTAACACCATTATTCCCCTTGGGTTAATTATCAATGAATTGATCACAAATGCACTTAAATATGCTTTTGAGGAAAACAAAAAAGGTAACATAAATTTGTCCCTAAAAAAAGAAGCAAACCAATTAATATTTTCAATAGCAGATGATGGTAAAGGTCTACCAGACGATTTTTCTTTAGAAAAAAATAAAACTTTAGGGTATCGACTTATCAGAGCCTTTAGTCAAAAGCTAGAAGCTGCTTTATCAATTGATGGAAAGAATGGGACTAAAATTTCATTGTCAATTCCAAACTCATAACATTACATTTCCAAAAAACAAAATCAATAAAATGTCCCGGATCAAAGCCTTAATCATAGAAGATGAACCTTTAATTGCAGAAGATATTCGAGATTGTTTATCGAATATGGATTACCAGCCTGTAGATGTTGCTTATTCAAAAGAGCAGGCCTTTCGTTTTTTGGAAAAATATGACTTAGATGTAGTTTTACTTGATATCAACCTGGGAAGTAAAACGGATGGAATCGAAATCGCTAAGATCATTAACGAAAAATATAAAATTCCATTTATCTATTTAACGTCCTATAGTGACAAAGCAACCTTGGAAATGGCAAAACTAACTCACCCCTCTGGTTACTTGGTTAAACCATTTCAAGAACACGATTTATTTACTACATTAGAAATTGCCTTATTTAATTATTCTAAAAGTATCAATCCAAATAATTGGTCAATTGAAATTATCAATAAAAACTTAACAGCTAATTTAACTCAAAAGGAATTTAAAATTCTGACAGCTTTGTATGAAGGAAAAACAAATAAGGAATTAGCTGAAGATAATTTCGTAAGTGTAAATACGGTAAAAACCCACCTTAAAAATATTTTTGAAAAATTAGACGTGAATACTAGAACTGCAGCCATCTCAAAACTCCATAAATTGAACAAAATTTGATTTTTCACGAAATAATAAATCACCCATTTGGGTGATTTATTCTAAAATAGAAATCTTTATATTTGATCAGGTAAAAAACCAAATAGCACACTATTAATATTGAGTTACAAACTATTCTTAAAACAACACACTACCTCTCAGCTAATGCCCTTTAGCAATCATACGGAATAATTTGCAACCAATACAACACCCCTTTAAACTGTTGAAAGACAGAAAACCAAATTGGAAATAGTCGCTTGTAGCAGTTGCTGCAAGCGATTTTTTTCATTTCCCAGCATTAGACCACTTTCCTATTTTCTCCTCTAACCAATCTATGGTAAAATCAAATACTTCTTTTTGCTCAGGTTCATTATGAATTTCATGGTAGAAACCATTCCATGATTTCATTGTGACATCACCTGTCAAATTATTTGATAATAAAACACTTCCATCATGGGAAGTTAATCGATCATCTGATCCATGCATCAATAAAAAAGGAACTTTAGCTGGGCCTTTATACGTTTCCAACCATTTGGCAGCAGGTAACATTTCTGCCCCAAAATTGATGGTAATTTTATCATGAACAAGAGGATCATCCAAATATTTTTTCACCTCAGCCTCGTCTCTCGAAATGCCTGTTGGATCCAAATCATTTGGTTGCTGCAAAGCTGGAACAATATATTTCAAAATATTTCCTACTGCTACAAGTAAGGCAGGAGGATCTTTTGGTAACGTAATCCAAGCACCCGAGGAAACTAGTCCAGCTATCGAAGGATTATTTCTCAAAGCATAATTCAACACTATATTCCCACCCATACTATGCCCATATAAAAATTTAGGCAGCAATGGATAAGCTTTCTCTGCAGCTTCTAACAATTCACTTACATTATCCATATAGATCTGAAAACTAGGTAAATGTCCTCTTTTTCCATCCGATTTTCCATGGCCAATATTATCAAAAGACATCACCGAAAATCCACGTTCATTATAGTAAGCTGCCATATGATCATAGCGGTGAAGATGTTCACCTAATCCATGAACTAAGCAAATTACTGCTTTAGCATCTTCTACATCCCAACGGTAAGCATAGATTTTCTGATTACCTTTTGTCTTCCAACCGAATTCGTTTTGATTTGTCATTTTTAATATTGGTTTTAATATTTAAATTTTATTGAGCCACTCTTCTACCATTTCTATATTGAATAATTTTCGCTTTTGGATATCTCGGTGCAACTATATTTTCCAAAAAAGATTTTGCATCTTTTTCTTGAGAAAACTGTCCGAGCAAATAAGCATATTTACCATCCTTAGTTTGTTCCAAAATCAAATTACCATATTGAGTAAATAATGAGTGGCTTTTTGGAAGTTTTGAAATAGCAGAAATTACCTCAACGCTATAACCATTAAAATCTTTAGAAATGGATTTCAACTTAAGAGAAACTGCATTTGTTGCAACTTTTTGCTCCTCAATAATTTTACTCTCAGGTTTTGTTGCCTGTTCATTCATCATATTTTCAATATCACTTCCAGAAACAACTTTTCCAGTTCCTCCAATCGGTTCTCCAAGGATAATTGTTTCCTTGGGATTTTCAGTAGAGGTTATAACTTTGGTCTTAGGAACTCCACTTTCGATAATTGGTAAATCTCTTTTTTTATTTTTTTGAGGTTTATTTTTATCCACTTCAGGCTGAGATATTTTTGTTTTTTCTTTCTTCTTCGTCTTTACCTCTTCTTTTCTTTTCAGGTTGGCTTTTTTAATTTCTTCAGGTAACTCCTCCCCTTCTTTCACTTCAATAACTTCTTGGTTTTGAACTTCTTCTAACATTTTTTGAAATGCTTCCTCTTCAATAATTTCTCTCAAGCTTAATTTTGCATATGGATCCGTTTCCAAGAACCCTTTGATTTTCAATTCTGTTCTACGATTCATTTGATGACGACGTTCACTACATTTTACCCCGTTTTTACATCTGTTAACCAATTTAGTTTCACCATATCCCTTGGCAGAAATTCGGGAAGCATCAATTCCATTTTTAACTAAATATTCTACCGCAGCTTCTGCTCGTTTTTGAGATAAATCTAAATTATATTTATCCTTTCCACGAGAATCAGTATGCGAACCTAGCTCCACAATAATCCCAGGATTATCTTTTAAAGTCACCAATAATTTATCTAATTCCTCTGCAGCATCTTTACGAATATTCCACTTTGCTAGATCATAGTAAATATTTTCAATCTCAATACTTTTTTCCAACTCCACTCGATCCAATTCTACATTAGCCAATAAGGTTCCCATAGTATTATTTCGAGTCATTACATCTGACACGCCCGGACGAACATCTCCTACTCCATCAAAACACAAAATACAATCTTTGATATTGACGTAAGCTTCCATCCTTTTAGTAAAAAAACCTTTCTTACGAACCATTATTGTATAATGGTTTCCTTGCTCAAAGGTTACATTGAAATTTGGATGTTGGTAATCTTCCAAAACCATCGTCTCCTCTTTTTGGGTATTGTTATACACTTCAATTTTAGCACCTTGAATAGCATCAACCACTTCATTTTTCTGTCTTCGCTCAGCCAAGGTTACATCAAAAAGATACCCAGGCTTTCGATCCATTTCTACTTTTACGAAAACTTTTTTTCCTGATACGATTCCTCTGGTAGACAAATCCACTTCAATTGATTTAAAAACTTTTTTGCTAGCTTGAACTATATAATCATTTCCCACCGGTAATTCTAATGTGAAAAATCCTACAAAATCAGTAAACGTCTCTCCCCGAACCGCTCGTGAGTTTTTTTCTAAAATCACAATTTTCACCTCATTTAAAAATCCTCGATTGCCAGTCTCAAAAACATAACCTTCAATAATAGCATTTTGAGAAAAAAGAAATGAACTAAAAAAAAGTAAACTAGTTAGAATTAAAATTACTTTTCTCATGTTGTAAATATTTTTTAATTTCTGTATTGTTTGGAATATGTTTGTTTAGGGACTAATAAATAACCTACCCTCTTAAGGGTTATTTTTTTCCTTAATTATTGGTTTTGCAAAGTTATTGTTTTGAAACGATAAATATAGGTTTTATAGCATGAAGAAAACCTTTTAAAAATAGCGTTTTTAATTTTTTTTGTAAAAAAAAGACGATACATTCGTAGTTTTAGATGCATTAAATTTACTAAAGTCACACTATTTCAAAACTTACCAAAATTCAACAAATCGCTAAAAATAATTCAATGAAAATAGTTTTTATGGGTACTCCAGATTTTGCGGTACCATGCCTAGATATTTTAGTTCAAAACGGTTACGATATTGTCGGAGTGATTACGGCTACTGATAAGATGGGTGGCAGAGGTGGAAAAAAAGTCATCGAATCAGCCGTCAAAAAATATGCAGTTGAAAAAGGACTGAAAGTTTTACAACCTAAGAATCTGAAAGCTCCTGAATTTGTAGAAGAGTTGAGAAGTCTCCAGGCAGATTTACAAGTTGTGGTGGCTTTTCGAATGTTGCCGGTGGTTGTTTGGGATATGCCCTCAATCGGAACCATCAATTTACACGGTTCCCTTTTACCTGCTTACCGAGGTGCTGCTCCGATTCATTGGGCAGTCATCAATGGAGAAAAAGAAACTGGAGTAACTACCTTTTTCCTTCAGCATGAAATTGATACTGGTGATATGTTGATGCAAGAAAAAATGCCGATCGGCCCTGATGATACAACTGGAGATGTTCACGATCGAATGATGGAACTTGGCGCTAAAGTAGTTTTAGCATCCGTGAAAAAAATCGAAAGCAAAGATTATACATTACAACCTCAAGATAATTCAAAAGTAAGTAAGGCTCCAAAAATTCATTCAGACACTTGCGAAATAGACTTCGATCAAACGAATGATAAGGTTTATAATTTCATTCGAGGTATGAATCCCTTTCCTGCTCCATGGACAACTTTGGATGGAAAAAAATTAAAAATTTACAAAGCAAAAAAAGGCGTCGATGCACCTTTAATTGAACCTGGTAACTTCACAACGGATGGAAAAAAGTATTTGCGATTTTTCACACTTGATGGATTTATAGAAGTGGAAGAGTTACAATTGCAAGGAAAAAAAAGAATGTCAATTAAAGACTTTTTAAATGGGTATAAGTTTGAGGAAAATTCATAATTGAAATTGCTGAAATATATTTTATAACAAAAAATGCGAATCAATAAATATTGATTCGCATTTTTTTTTGAATTCTTTAGGTTGAATCATTGAATAATTTACTCAGTATCACCACCTCCAAAAACATAACCTACAGATACTCTAAATACTCGATTTTTTACCTTCCATCCATTAGAAGTATTTAGAGCAAGATTAGCTAAACCAAAATCATAAGCTACTCCAAATTGAATTTGGTTAACATTTGCTCCTACTCCGATAGAAAGACCTGCATCTAATCGTTTTAGATCATCCTTCTCTTTGTCATTTCCCCATTCAATTTCAATTTCTTCTTCATAATCAGTTTCTCCATTATAAATCTCTTTGTACTTCATCTCACCTCCAACTCCAAAACCTACATATGGCCCCAATGCTCCATAAATACTAGCTCTATTTACATCAAAATTACCTTTTAAAAGCAAAGGAATATCTACATAAAGTGGATTCGTTGAATACTCAATTTTAGTACTCTCATTACCTTCCTCAACCTTATATCCTTTTGTTGAAAACAAAACCTCAGGTTGGAAAGAGAACATTTCATTAATAGGAAATTCAGCGGTCACTCCAACATGAAATCCAGTTCTCATATCAAAATCATCGGAACGAGTTTCATCATTATCTTTCACAACCGTATTAGATAGATTCAATCCTGCTTTTAATCCAAAAGTTTGTGCAAAAGATTCTGATGCAAAAACGGCTAAAAAAATAAATAATAGTGCTGTTTTTAAGTTTCTCATTTTTTTAAAATTTAGATTCCTACTC
>CAZMBP010000144.1:0-35180 GCA_964564545.1 uncultured Saprospiraceae bacterium | reverse complement strand
AATTTACCATCGCTAAATCTGGCCCTTCCTCAAAACATTTCTCTATCTCAGCTTCAACTGCTGTTCTTACATCAGGTGCAAGGTTATCTAAATTTGATAATAAGTTACCAAAACCATTATTTACATTAACTCCAGCTTCGTCCAATTCTTTTCCAAATTTTTCGAAAACAGACTTAAAAAACACTTTCACAGCATGGCCAAAAATGATAGGATCAGAAACTTTCATCATCGTTGCTTTCATGTGTAAAGAAAATAATACACCTTTAGCTTTGGCATCTGCAATTTGAGCATCAAGGAAAGCAGTCAATGCTTTTTTGCTCATGAATGTACCATCGATTATCTCCCCTTCAAGAACAGGTACAGCTTCTTTTAAGACTGTAGTTCCATTAGCACTTACTAATTGTATTTTAACATTTCCTGCTTGAGCAATGGTTACTGATTTTTCATTGGATGCAAAATCTCCTGATTCCATAGTAGATACATGAGAAGCAGAATCTGCAGACCACTTACCCATCCGGTGTGGGTTTTGCTTAGCATAAGCTTTTACTGGCTTAGGTGCTCTTCTATCTGAATTACCTTCTCTTAAGACAGGATTCACAGCACTTCCTTTTATCTTGTCGTAAGTTGCTTTTATGCTTTTTTCTTCATCGCTACTTGGCTCGTCAGGATAATTAGGCACAGCAAATCCATCTCCTTGCAACTCTTCAATAGTCTTTTTAAGTTGAGGAATAGAAGCAGAAATATTTGGCAATTTAATGATGTTTGCTTCAGGCTTTTTAACCAATTCGCCCAACTCAGCCAATGCATCAGCTACTTGTTGTTCTGGCTTTAAATAGGTAGGAAAGTTAGCAAGGATTCTACCTGCAAGGGAAATATCTTTTGTTTCCATTTCGACTCCACATTGTTTGGCAAATGCTTTAACAATAGGTAGAAGAGATTTTGTAGCCAAAGCAGGTGCTTCATCAGTATGCGTGTAAAAAATCTTAGACGACATATTTTAATTTTTTATTTTTTAAAACTTATTTATTAAAATCAAAATTTGACCATAGCTGAATTGATTTTAATTTTTTTATTTTTAAAAAAAACACCAATCGTATTTTTTGAAAAAAATTTAAGTTTAATGATTTGATAAAATTTTATATTTGAAAAAACTAAAAAAAGTATACTTACCATTTTCAGTTTTGTTTTTTAGTCAGTCAAATAAATTCATTTCCATTTTCTATTTTCCCAAAAAAGGACAAAAATCGGATATGAATTGTTAATTTGCACCTTCAAAAAAAATGAACTCGTTTGCTCAAAAACGGTGCAAAAGTAATCATTTATTTACTTTTTTGTAAAAAAATTCTCAATTACGTTTGAACACTATTAAAAATTTTAAAGATGTATAAACTACTTATTTTGTTTACTGGTTTTTTTCTGCTAACAGCACAAACTTGCAAGCAAAAAAATGGAGGACAAAATGCTGATTGTAAGGTTATGGGAACGATCAAAGATTTCCAAGGATTAGATGGTTGTGGTTATATGATTGTGTTGGAAAATGGTGAAAAACTACAACCTGTAAAATACGCTAGCGAGAATCTTGAAATAACAGATGGGCAAAAAATAAAATTCAGTTATCAAGAAGTAACCAATCAAGTTGGCATTTGTATGGCTGGGAAAATGGTGGAAGTTACTTGCATTGAATTTTTGGAAGGTGATTCAACTATCCCTCCAGGAACTGGTGGTATCAAACCTGAACGAATTAAATGTTTAGAAACACTTAGTCCATATGATGCTGAATGGATGATCATGACCATGGAAAAAACAAATGCCTACCAAGTGGTTCGTTATGTTTACAGAACAGATGGTTTTGCTTATTACTTCCTCGGACCAACTAAAAATATGTTAGTAGATTGTCAAGGTACGTTGTTGTGTGAATCGACTGCGAGAGAAACTAAATGTGATGATAAGGTAAAGCAATATTCAGATGAGTTAGTTATTTGGGAAAAAGATTAATTATAAGTAGTGCGATAGAACAGGAATGTTGCGGATAACGCGGGGTTTCGCGCTCCATCAAACTTAATGAATTTCAAAAAAGATTTAATCAAAAATATAAATGTCAAATCCTAACCTCGACCCTTCTGACGAAAATTATACTTCGGAAGAACAACAATATGAAAAAGCCTTGCGTCCCAAAATGCTTGGTGATTTCAACGGTCAACCTAAGATTGTCGAAAATTTAAAAATATTCATTGCTGCGGCAAAGATGCGGGGCGAAGCATTGGATCATGTTTTATTGCATGGCCCTCCTGGTTTGGGAAAAACAACTTTATCTCATATTGTTTCTAATGAATTGGAAGCTAATTTGAAAATGACCTCTGGCCCTGTCTTGGAAAAGCCTGGTGATTTAGCCGGTTTGCTCACTAATTTGGAAGAGGGTGATGTACTTTTTATTGATGAAATTCATCGGTTGAATACTGTGGTCGAAGAATATTTATATTCTGCGATGGAAGATTATCGAATCGATATTATGATCGATTCTGGACCAAATGCTCGAAGTATTCAATTGTCACTTAATCCATTTACCCTTGTCGGAGCAACTACTCGAATGGGATTATTGACTGCACCGATGCGAGCAAGATTTGGAATTACTTGCCACTTAGATTATTATACCGTTGAAGTTTTGGAAGGTATTGTGAAGAGAAGTGCCTCCATTTTAGGCGTTCCAATTACTGCTGGAGGTGCTCATGAAATTGCTAGAAGAAGTCGAGGTACTCCCCGGATTGCCAATGCTTTGCTACGAAGAATTCGAGACTTTGCTCAAATCAAAGGAAACGGAACTATTGATGTAGAAATTTCGAAAATTGGATTGACGGCCTTAAATGTAGATGAAAGTGGGTTAGATGAAATGGATAATAAAATCTTGCAAACCATCATTCACAAATTTAAAGGTGGTCCAGTTGGTTTGACGACGATTGGAACTGCTGTGGGCGAAGAAGCAGGAACGATCGAAGAAGTTCACGAACCTTTTTTAATTATGGAAGGATACATTCAACGAACGCCTCGGGGAAGAGTCGTTACGGAGAAAGCTTATGTTCATCTTGGCATTGTTCCTCCTTCTAAATCTGGAACTTTGTTCTAACGGTTAACCTGATTTGACTGTTATACTGTTTTTCAGTAGTTCGACAGTCAAATCAGGTTGACTATCAAAAATCAATTCTCGTCATTCATTCTTTGCTTTTTATATACCTTCCTTTTGAACTCCCAAAGTCTTCCTCTTGTATCAATCAAAAACAAAAGTTTATCATATAATTCAAATTTATTTACATTCTGATAAAGTAGGTTTTGTCTAACCTTCTCATCATCACAACATTTTTTTGTACAATCTATATTTAGTGTAAAAATCATCCTTCCTCGATCTGTTACTTGATAATTAGTTTCACAAGTATTCATAGTTTGATTAAAACGCATTCTGCCCTTTGCTAAAAATTCTACCCAAAGTTCCTGTTCTGGTAGAAAGATAATTTCAAAAGTTTTGGTATCTCGAATATTGACTAACTCCCAACCTCCTTTGAATTTTTTGAAATCAGACTTCACATATTTTTTCCTTTCATATTTATATTCAAGATCAAATCGTTGAGCATAAAATTCGATCGGTTCCAATCCTATATGTTCTCTACGTTGGTTAATTTTTAGTTCATCTACAATTGGATCAAACTTTAACTTTCCTGTTTTCTGATCTGTTCCAATTTGAGTCCCGTAAATTTGAGGTCGTCCCCTCCTTACTTCAATTCTATCAATCATTAAGGCGAGCGTTTTCATATCTAAATCACCATTTCCCACCGCTTTATGAAAAAGAGGAATATACTTTTCTTGGTATTTTAATTCGGAGTGTTGGATAATCAGGAAAATGGATTTTGCTGCTTTTTTACCTACTTGTGTTTTACTTGGGTAACCATGCTGGGCAATTATTTCTTCACTCCGCTTTAAATTTTTGGAATCAATTGCAGCTTGCTTTTTCCATAATTCCTTAACCTTTGGAGAGTCGTAATTTCCCTTTTTGGAGTACTCCTGAATTTCAGTTCGGAATTTTTGATCATCTTTCCCCATTTGAATTAACTCTTCTCGCAAGGTTAGATTCATTCCTTTTTGCTGTGCCTTGATTTCTTTCTGGACTTTTTTCCAACAACGTTTTTTCTTTTTAAGATTTTTAAAATCATTCTCACTATTAGCTAACCAATCCTCCACATCTTCCCAATCTAACTGAACCGCTTTGATTAAACTTTGATGAGCCTGTTTCTTTTCCTTCTTTGAATCATAACATCGAGCGGCTGCATATTTTAACCATGCATTATTAGGCTGATACACTTCAGCTTTTTCATAACAAGATGTGCACGTATCATAATCTTTACTTTCAAAAGCAGCTTTTCCTTTTTCCAATAAAGTCAAAAAAGCATCATCTTTTTCTTGCCCAAAACTATTTTTTTGAAAAAAGAACAAACTCATTAATACCAAAAACCAATTTCTCATGTCGTATTTTTTATAAATATTTTTCACAAAATTAATTAAAAAAACAAAAAACGATGTTAGTGCAGTTTGCATTAACATCGTTTTTTTGAATCGATATTTGAAAAACGTTCTAGACCACAGAAGATTGCTTCTCTACCACCTGTGCTCGTACCAAATCCGACATCGCAATAATCCAATCAGGATGATCATTCAAACTCTCCACCAAATCAATATGCTCACCTCCTAACTCTTCAAATTCTTCTTGATATTCTGTCAATATCTCTATCGTTGTTTCCAAACAATCGGAAACAAATGCTGGACAAAAAACCAATAATCGTTTATCTCCTGCTTCCGCTCTAACTTTTAAAATATCACTAGTGTATGGTTGAATCCAAGGATCTCTTCCTAATCGACTCTGAAAACAAATCGTATATTTTTCTTTAGGCAAATTTAACTTCTCTGCAAGCGCGTAGGTTGTGTCAAAACATTGAGCTGAATAACAAAATTGATTTTTCTCAGACAAAACAGCACAACAATCTTCCGTTTGCAAGCAATGATTACAAGTGTCAGCTTTTTTCATTTGTCGCTGAGGCAAACCATGATAACTAAACAATACGTGATCATAACTATCTAAATCATACTTCTTAGAATTTTTCACAAAAACATCAATCATCGGTTCATAATCATGAAATGAGTTGACAATTTTCAAAGAAGGAATGGCTTGTTTTTTCGAAAGTAATCTCATCACTTCTTCATAAACTGAACCTGTCGAAGCCGAAGCATAATGCGGGAAGAGAGGGATGACAATCATTTCTCGAATTTGCTGAGACATCAATTTATCAATTGCAGATTCAATCGATGGATTTTGATATCTCATTGCTAATTCTACGATGTAATCATCGCCTAAATTCTTTTGTACTCCTTCCGCTAATCGTTCACCATAATATTTTAGAGGTGAACCATTTTCTGTCCAAAGTTCCTTGTATAACTTTGCAGAACTATTCGAACGAAAAGGTGCAATAATTCCTCTTACCAATAATTGTCTAGGCAACCAAGGAATATCAATCACACGACCATCGGTCAAAAATTGTTGTAAATACCTCCAAACTGAACCATAAGAAGGATCATCGGGTGTTCCTAAATTAACGAGAAGGACTCCTATCTTAGAATTTAAATTAACTGACATTCATCTACTTTTTTTCAAAAAAAAACAAATGTACAACAGCAAAGGGAAAGACATGTTTAACAATGGGTAAAAAATATGTCATTTTTATGTTATGATTTTTTTGCCGCAGATTGGGCTGATTTTTATGATTTAATATGCTTTTTCTTTTCGTGTATTTTTTCTAAAAAAACATTTCGGAGAAATCACTTCTGGGAACACAGCGATAATCATAAAAATCAGCCCAATCTGTGGCAAAAAATATAAAAAGATATTTTAAAAAATTGGGATACTATTTTCCTAAACTTACCTTTGTTTTTTTTACAAAAAATAACTTATGAAAAAACCATTAATTTTAGTTACCAATGATGATGGCATCACCGCCAAAGGCATCCGAGCATTAGTTGACGTTGCAAAAAAATTAGGCGAAGTGGTCGTTGTCGCTCCTGACTCGCCCCAAAGTGGAATGGGACATGCCATCACAATTCACGATCCCTTGCGATTGAAAAAAGTGGATATTTTTGAGGGCGTGGATGCTTACGAATGTTCTGGAACACCTGTGGATTGTGTGAAACTGGGCAAATATGTGGTGCTAAAAAACCGAACTCCAGATCTTTGTGTTTCTGGAATTAATCATGGTTCAAATGTAGCGATCAATATTTTATACTCAGGAACGATGTCAGCTGCGATGGAAGCGTCTTTGGAAGGAGTGGATAGTATTGGATTCAGTTTATTGGATTTTAATGCGGATGCGGATTTTGAACCCGCTAAAGTTTGGGTTGAAAAATTAATGCGTTCAGTCTTAAAAAATGGACTTAATGGTGGAAAACTTTTAAATGTAAATATTCCAAAATTACCTCTGGAAGAAATCAAAGGAATGAAAGTTTGTTACCAATCTGACTCTCGTTGGGTGGAAGAATTTCAAGAAAATACTGATCCAATGGGCAATAAATATTATTGGATTACAGGTTCATTTGTAACTAATGATTTGACTGATGAATCTGATGTGAGAGCATTGGAAAAAGGTTATATTTCGATAGTTCCATCGATGCACGACTTAACCGACTATCAAGCAGCAAGGGATTCGAAGTGGATGGAAGAATAAATCATATAATATATTTTTTCACCACATAGGTAACATATAATTTGAAATTAAGGTACTGTGTTAACTATGTTCCTATGTGGTAAAAAATTACAAATCACCAATAATTTGCCAACAAGAAATCGAGGAAAACATCCTAGCGACGATAAATTATTTGCAAAAAGATTGCATCCCATTTTTACGGAAGCAATTGATGATTATTCTTTTTTATTGTCGCGAGGTTATGCGATGAACTCTATTTTAAAAATTGTTGGTTTCCGATACAAATTAAATAAACGCCAGCAAATGGCAATCATTCGAGTTGCCGCTGCTGAACAGGCAATCCAACTTCGAAAAAGCAAAGAACTCCAATCTTCACATTTAGCAAATAATACGGTTTCTATTGATGGGTTTAATTTATTAATCCTTTTGGAAAGCGCCATATCAGGGGCATTTATTTTAAAAGGTAGAGATGGTTCTTATCGTGATATTTCAAGTGTTCATGGTACCTACAAGCGAGTTTACCAAACCGAATCAGCCATGATTTTAGCGGGAAATGTTTTGAAAAAAATGGAAGTTGGTTCTGTTGTTTGGTATTTGGATGCTCCCATTTCGAATAGTGGACGCGTAAAAAAAATGTTGTTAGATGTTAGTGATAAACATGATTTCAATTGGACGGTAGAAATGGTTAATAACCCAGATAAAGTTTTGGCTAAAGACTGCAAAATTGTCGTTTCATCTGATGGCTGGGTAATAGATCATGCTGAAAATTGGTTCAATCTCGGGGGCTACTTAATCAATAATGAATTGGAAAACTTGAACATTCTAGAGTTTTAAACTGACATTTAGCCGCTGAACCGTTAATCTCTCGTTAAATTTCTTACATTTTCAGACAACCAAACCCTTTTCTTTTTGTCGTTTTACGAAGTAGAATTACCTTTAGGAGCTGAAAAAGAATCTAACTCTTTCTACCCTTTTTTTTAATCATAAGTTAAAATACGTACGCGTTAATTTTTGACAAAAACTTTAATTATGAAAAACTTTTTGATTTTTACTTTTTTGATTTTCTCATCATCCATTTTTGCTCAAACTAAAATGATTGAGAAAGTAGAAAAGAAAGGTGATGAATTGGTCATCCCTTACGAAAAACATGTTCTCTCTAATGGATTGACTTTAGTAATCCACGAAGATCATTCTGACCCTTTAGTTCACGTAGATGTAACTTACCACGTAGGTTCTGCTCGTGAAGAATTAAACAAATCTGGATTTGCACATTTCTTTGAGCACATGATGTTTCAAGGTTCTGAAAATGTAGCTGATGAAGAACATTTTAAAACAGTAACTGAAGCTGGTGGAACCTTAAACGGAACAACTAACCGTGATCGAACTAACTACTTCGAGACTGTACCTAGCAACCAATTAGAAAGAATGCTTTGGTTAGAAGCTGACCGAATGGGATTCTTCTTGGATGCTGTTACTCAGAAAAAATTTGAGGTACAACGTGCAACCGTTAAAAACGAAAAAGGACAAAATTACGATAACCGTCCTTATGGTCCTTACAATGAATTACAAGCTGCAGCATTGTATCCATACGGTCACCCATACTCTTGGTTGACAATTGGAAAATTAGAAGATTTAGATAGAGTTGATGTAGAAGATTTGAAAAAATTCTTCTTAAGATGGTATGGACCTAACAACGCTACATTGACTGTAGGTGGTGATGTAAATCCTAAAGATGTGATCAAATTGGTCGAGAAATATTTCGGAAATATTCCTACTGGACCTGCTGTTGAAAACATGAAATTGGATCGACCTGTTTTACCTGAGAACCGATACGTTTCTTACGTAGATAAAAATATTCGATTTCCTGCTGTAATTTTCACTTACCCAACTGTACCTAGATTTCACCCAGACGAAGCACCTTTAGATTGTTTAGCTGAAATTTTAGGAACTGGAAAAAGTTCTTACTTCTACAAAAATTTCGTAAAAACTCAGAAAGCAATTCAAGCTTCTTCTTTCAATCCTGCAAGTGAGTTAGCTGGGGAATTTTCAATGTTTATTTTGCCTTTCCCAGGTCAAACTTTAGATACTTTTGAAATTCAAGTAATGCAAATATTAGAGGACTTCGAAAAAGCTGGAGTTACAGACGCTGACATCGAAAAATTCAAAGCGGATACTGAAGCAAGTTTGATTAATGGATTAGCAAGTGTAAGTGGAAAAGTTTCTCAATTGGCAAGTTTCCAAACTTTCACAGGATCTCCTAATGGAATCGGAAATGAATTAGATCGATACATGGCTATCACAAAAGATGATGTAATGCGTGTATTTAAAAAATACATCAAAGATCAACCATACGTTTTGATTAGCGTATTGGCAAACGAAGATGCACAACCTGCAAAGCCAGATAATTATGTAATTCCAACGGAAGGAGAAAATCCATTCCCAACTACAGATTATTCTAAAATGGTTTACAATAAAGCTACTGGTGATACATTTGACAGAAGTAAAAAACCAGGTTTAGGAGCAAACCCTGTAGTTAAAGTTCCTGAATTTTGGAAAACTACCTTCAAAAATGGAATCAAAGTAATCGGTACTTCTAGCGATGAAATCCCAACAGTTTCTTTACAATTGACCATCAATGGTGGTCACAAATTAGATGCAGTTGACAAATCAAAATCTGGTTTAGCATCATTGACAGGAAGCTTGATGAACGAAGCAACTAAGAACTATACTTCAGAAGCTATTCAAGAAGAATTACGAAAATTAGGAAGTAGTGTAAGTATGAGCGCAGGAAGAAGCTCTACAACTATGTTTGTAAGTTCATTGAAAAAGAACTTGCCAGCTACTTTGAAATTAGCAGAAGAAATGTTGATGAATCCATTATTTGCTGAAGAAGATTTTGAAAGATTGAAAAAACAACAATTGGAAGGAATCAAAAGTAGTCGGAAGAATCCATCAGTAACTGCAAGTCAAGTTTACAATAGATTACTTTATGGAAAAGATCACATTTATGCAATTCCAACAAGTGGTGACGAAGGTTCTGTAGCTAATATTTCTTTGGCAGATGTAAAAGATTTTTATGCAAAATATTACTCTCCTTCTGTTTCTGAATTAGTAGTAGTTGGTGATATTTCTGAAGAAGAAGTAATGCCTCAATTACAATTCTTAAAAGACTGGAAAGCAAAAGCAGTAACTATTCCTTCAGCAGAAATTAAAGACAAAAAGGAAAAGACAAAAATTTACATCGTTGATAAAACGGATGCTCCTCAATCAGAAATCAGAATCGGTTACTTAACTGATATGAAATATGATGTGACTGGTGACTACTACAAATCTTACTTGATGAATTTCCCATTAGGTGGTGCGTTTAATAGTCGAATCAACTTGAATCTTCGGGAAGATAAAGGATGGACTTATGGAGCCCGTGCTGGTTTTAGTGCTGATGAAGAAGTTGGTTCATTCACAGCAGGTGCTGGTGTAAAAGCAGTAGCTACTGATAGTAGTGTAGTTGAGTTTATCAATGAAATCAAAGGTTACCAAAAAGATGGAATTAGTGATGATGAATTAGCATTTATGAAAAGTTCTATCGGTCAACGTGATGCTAGAAATTACGAGACTCCTCGTCAAAAAGCTGGATTCTTGAGAAGAATCGTTCACTATGATTTAGATCGTTCATTTGTTGATGAGCAAACTAAAATCGTTGAGAATGTAACGAAAAAAGAATTGAATGCTTTGGCTAAAAAATATTTGCAACCTGAAAACATGTACATCTTGGTAGTTGGTGATGAGAAATCTATTCGTCCAGGATTAGAGAAATTGGGTTACGAAATCGTAGTATTAGATGCGAGTGGTGAAGTGAAAGTGGCAAAACCATAATTTACTAAAAGCAAGAACTTTTAGAGCTTCTAGTCCTAGAAGTTCTCTTAAATTTAATACTTTAGCGGTGTTAGCGTTTAGAACGCTAACACCGCTTTTTTTTATCAATACTAATTCTCTTTCCTAAAAATGAAAATCACCTTTATCCAAACAGGCGGAACAATCGACAAAGATTATCCTAAAACAACCAAAGGATATGCGTTCGAATTTGGCGAACCTGCCACTCGAAGGATATTAGAAAAATTGAATCCATCTTTCGAATATGAAATATTAACTGCTTGCCAAAAAGATAGTATGGAAATAACTAATGATGATCGACAAAAATTAGTTGATCTAATTCTGAATACTCCTTCTGACAAAATCATCATTACTCACGGAACTGATACGATGATAGAAACTGCGAACTTCATTTTTGAAAAAATAAAACACAAAGTCATCATTCTAACTGGCGCAATGCGACCTGAGCAATTTTCTAATTCTGATGCACCAATAAATGTAGGTGGAGCAATTGCTGCATCTCAAGTTTTAGAAACAGGCGTCTATCTTTTTATGACTGGAATTTTAAAGTCTTGTTCGGAAATAAAACGGGATTTTGAGACTGGGAAATTTTATTAAATTTAAAATTCAGCTTTTCTATATTTAAAAGGAAACTTCAGATCTATAGTTATCACCTTTAAAAGTACTGAGGCTAAATTACTAACAAGTTGACTCAAGGTTGGGTAAAGAATTCAAAAGACATTTAGTAAAGCTTACAAATCAGCTCACCCTGCGACAAAAAAAAATCACCACCCGAAATGCTTAACTATAATCTCCGCAACTTCTTGGGGCGATAAATTCTCATTATTAATTTTCAAAAAATTAGGTTTATGAAATTCGCCATCCTTAGTATTCAATTGATACTTTTGTTCATGAAATAAAATACTCTCTGCAACCTCAATATTTCGTTTTGAAGGTTTCTCTAATAACCGAATCTCATGTTTATTTCTAATTAATCGAGTTTCTAAAGATGCCTCCAATTCAATGTAAAATATTTCAGCATCTTCCTCCTCAAAGATTTTTACTGCTCGATTTATATATTCAAATTCACTTGGCAAATCTAAAGCCCAAACAAAAGTAAAAATCAAACCTTGCAAATCACTTTTAGCTGCAGCCTTAAACATTTCAATTCTATTCATCTCCACCAAACGATTAAATTCAGGTGTTCCAAAATCAAAAACAGGACGTACTGCTTCGATCGACATATGGTTATGATATAACTTCAATCCTGTTTTTTCTGCAAGTGCTTTACCTACACTCATTTTCCCAACTGCTGATGGCCCAAAAATGATAACAAATTTCATTCTTCTTTTTTAATATTAATCAATACTTAATTCCGCATTTTGACATTAAAACCTTCGTTAATTTCAAATATTAACAATTTTTTATAAGTTTTTTTGTTCCAATAGTGGATTTTAATAAAAAAATCCTATAAGTTTGAACTATACAACAACAAACATAAAAACACAAAGCAGAAAATAAAACTATTATTCAACCCCCGTAAGTGTGTTGTTAATTATTTTTTATAACAATATAATTACATAAATTTTTACAAGCATGAAAAACAAAACTATCCTCCTGGGGATGGCCTTGGCTATCTTTGCCACGCTATTCTCATCTTGCCAAAAAGAAGAACTAACTTCATCTTTAACTCAAGAAGTAACAGAAGCACCTGCTGATAATCTATCTTCACTTAACTATGGAGTTACATTATCAGATCCAGATTTAGCACCTCAAGGTCCTAACGCTATTCCTGTTAAAATAATTCCAACTTCTTGTCCAGCAAGTGGTTTTACTTTGACTGTAACTTCAACTGAGGTTGACCTTGAAGTAGTAGGTTATACCATCAACTGGTATAAAAATACAGGACAAGAAATTCATTTCACAGGACAAAATTTACAATGTGTATGTGGATATGGTGTTCGAGTTGAAGTCTTAGATGATTCGGGTGTTCTAGTTGGTTCTGATTCTTTAGATGTTCCAAGTTGCTAACTATTATTAAGAAATAAAAAAAAGGTCTTCGTGAAAAATTTCACGAAGACCTTTTTTTTATTTCTCAAATATAATTTCATCCCAATAACTATACTAAGAAGCTAGTTAATAATATCGCCTGAAGTTAATATACCGATTTAACCAACATTACAATTCTGTCATTAGTTTCGATTTCAAAACAAGTTTTAAAAAAAAATTATCCAGTACTATGCAACGGTTTGATATTATCATGCATATTAATGAATGAAATCACACATAAAAATACCTATTTAAATCACATTTAAAAATATTGAAACATGAACTTACAATTTAAAGTAATCACACTATTTCTTTGTCTAGGATTAATGATGACCTCTTGTGTCAAAGAAGAAATCTCACCAACTGACATTAGCTCTGACGAAACAGAATCAGGAATTGATAATACTGATGCTGCTACACAAACATTTGAACTTCAGAGTTTTCTTTCATCTGGAGATATTACCATCAACATTAACAAAACTTCCTGTGCAACTGGAGGATATACTTTAACTGTTGAATCACCTGATGTAGATCTTACAAACGGGGACTACACTATTAACTGGTACCAAAATACTCAACAAGTACTTTACTTTACTGGTCAATCCTTGGAATGTGTTTGTGGATTTGGAATAAGAATAGAAGTTCTTGATGAGACAGATACTATACAAGCAAAAGATTCTTTGGATATCCCTAGTTGTTAATTCAAAAAAAAAGATCATTGTGAATATTCATAATGATCTTTTTTTTTCAATAATAGAGTTTATTTTTTCTTCATCAACATCTTAATCTTGATTCCCAAAGCTGCGAACAATAAGGTGGTAAAAGGACTCATCCAATTAAAGAAGGCGTAAGCAAAATAATCCAAGGTAGAAACTCCTAAAACTCCACTTTGATAAGCACCACAAGTATTCCATGGAATTAAAACTGAAGTTACTGTTCCTGAATCTTCTAAAGTTCTACTCAAATTTTCAGGAGCTAATCCTTTTTCTTCATATGCTTTTGAAAACATTTTACCAGGAACTACAATCGCTAAATATTGATCCGAAGCAGTTACATTCAATGCCAAACAACTTGCCACCGTACTCGCAAACAATCCAAAAACAGAATTAGATAAGCTCAATAATGCAGAACTAATTCTTGACAATGCACCTATCGCATCCATCACTCCTCCAAACACCATGGCACAGACAATCAACCAAATCGTTCCTAACATTCCTGCCATTCCTTTCGCTGAAAATAAATCATTCAGCTCTGCACTTGAAGTAGTTACAGAAGTATTAACGGTTAATGCATTCATGACACCTTTGTAAGCAGAATTAAAAGTCAAAGTTTCAGCACCTCCTATTTTGGCAACAATATCAGGTTGAGCAATGATAGCAGCTACACCACCTAACAATGCTCCTACAAGCAATGCAATCAATGGAGACGTTTTTCGGATGATCATTCCAATAACGATAACTGGAACAATAAATAAAAGCGGTGATATATTAAATGACTCTTTGATGGCAGTTAACTTATCCGAAATATCCGGTGATCCATTTGTGTCCAAGGTAAAACCAATAATAATGAAAATAATTAGTGTTACGGTAATAGTCGGGACGGTAGTAAGTGCCATATACTTTATATGATCAAAAAGCTCAGCACCTGCCATAGCTGGTGCTAAATTTGTCGTATCAGAAAGTGGCGACATTTTATCTCCAAAATACGCACCTGATAAAACAGCTCCTGCAGTCATCCCAAGAGAAATCCCAAGTGTCTCACCTATTCCAATTAATGCTATTCCGACCGTTGCGGAAGTCGTCCAAGAACTTCCAGTAGCAATAGAGATGATCGCACAAATAATTACACAAGCTGCTAAAAATATTTTGGGACTCAATAGTTGGAGACCATAATAAATCATAGTTGGAATAATGCCACTTATCATCCAAGTTCCAGCAAGTGATCCTACCATTAATAAAATTAAAATAGCTCCCGTAGTTGATTTTACGTTTTCAGCTACTTCATCCATCATTCTTTTGTAGGAAACTTTATTATAAAATCCTACAATCATTGCCACAGCTGCCCCCATCAACAAAATAAACTGATTGGATCCACTCAATGCATCATCTCCAAAAGCAAAATAAACATTGTAAAACAACATTGCTATCAAAGCAAAAACTGGAATCAACGCTTCCCAAATATTCAACTCTGGATTTTCAATTATCTTATCACCTCCATAATTATCGTCAAGGATTTCTTTATCTTGGTTTTCCATAAATTTTAAAATTCGTTTTGTGAAGTATTTTTCAAAGAAGTAAATATAATCAAATTCCAATAGTCTCAAAAAATGAAAAAAACTAAAGTCGGAATATTGGGTATCGGAGCTATTGGCTCTATCATTATTACTGGTTTGTTTAGAAATGAACATTTGGAATTACACCATTTCAATCGTAGCAAAAAAGAAATGACGAAAGTTCAATTCCATGATACTTTTTATTCCATTCCTTTAGATATTAAACAAGACATATTTATTCCGCTGAAATTGGATTGGTTAATTATCTGTCTAAAAGAATATCAGTTCGAGGAGGCTAACAACCTATTTCATAAACTTATTTCTGGAAAAACTAAAATCGCAATTATCCGCAATGGAATTGAACTAAAAGAACCTCTCCTTCCTTTTGCTAAAGAAGATCACATTTTGGAATGTATGATAAATTGTCCAACTCAACCTGATGAAAATCAAGTTTACCAACAAATGGGATATCCCATCATCACTTTAGCTCAAAATGATTTGGCGAATAATTTCCAAAGTCTTTTTAAAAATAAAGATTTTCAATTTCAGCAAGTCGAAGATTTTAAGACAGAATCATGGAAAAAACTTTTGGAGAGTGCATCCTTGGGAGCGATTACTTGTTTGACCGGAGAAACTTGCTGGATTTTTGAAGATGAAAAAATGAAACTTCTATACCAAAAATTATTAGAAGAAGGAATCCAAATTGCCAAAGCAGCAGGTGCAGCCATTCCTTCTGATTTTGTAAATGTACTTTTAGAAAAACTACAATCTTACCCTGCAGGAAAAGGAAGTTCAATGTTGACTGATCGAAAACTGGGAAGACCAATAGAATTGGGGGCAAAAAATGGAGCAATTGTAAGCGTTGGAAAAAAATATAAAATTGCAACCCCGTTGAATGATTTGGTCGTGACGATTTTAAGTAAAACTAATGCTATTTATTAATTTGCTTTTTGGCTGTTTTAGCTCAATGGTAATCTTACCGTTTAGTTGATGTAAAAAGACTAACTGTAGCTGAATAGGAAAAGACTATTATTAACGGAAGTAGCTTTTAAAAAAGTAGAAAAAGATTACATTTAAAGAAATTATCACATATGAAAACAGACACCAAAGAAGTACAAAAGACAGCTCTTGAGTTATTTAGAAATAAAGAAATAAATGAAGCTTTCGATTATCTATTTGAAAACCTTGATGATAAAAATAGTTGGAAATCTCAACTCATTCTTTTATCAGCAAAAAATAGTTCCTTAGAACGAGAAAGGATTTCTGAAACAATTACAAAGGAGAAATATAAAATTGAGAAAAATAGAATTTACCTTATTTTTTCTGAAATTGTCCTCCTATTGGAAGATGAAGATGAACCATATTCTAATATTACTAACAGTTCAAATTATCCTTATTCTTATTATCCGAGTATTAAAGATCTTCAATTATCAGTAGTTATAAGTCTGTTGATACTTATCTTGATCGGAATCATTTTTATAATAGCCAAACTCATTTTAAGGTAATATGAAAACAACTCTCATTTCTCCAACTATTAACCTCGAATCCCAATTCCGTGCTATGCTCCAAGACTGGCATTCCCACAATGAAGAACTTTCCCCTTGGACAATTGGCCTCGACACGTCTGATTTCAAAAAATACATCGACACCTTACTAAATGCTCCCAAAGGAATAGACTTGGAAGGTTTACTAGTTCCTCATTCTTCCTTTTGGCTGGTTGATGAAAATCAAAATATTCTAGCAACCTCTAATCTTCGACATACCTTAAATGATAAATTATGGATTACAGGAGGACATATTGGCTATGGCGTAGCTCCTTCCGCCAGACGAAAAGGTTGTGCCACTAAAATCCTAAAACTTACTCTTCTCGAGGCCAAAAAACTTGGAATTGGCAAAGCATTGGTTACCTGTAGCAAAAGTAATATCGGTTCTGCCAAGTCTATTTTAAAAAATGGAGGTAAATTTTGGAAAGAAATACCAATGGAGAATCGGATTACACAATATTATTGGATTGATATGAAAGACGAACCACGGACGCTGCGCTAGACGAACCACGAACCACGGTCAATCAGATAAGTAAGACCCCGTGGTTCGTGGTTCGTCTAGCGCAGCGTCCGTAATTCGTTTCCACTCAAAAAATGTTGATAATTACTTGAAAATTCCTCAATATTTCTTTTGTATAACTAGTAAATTCCGTTATCTTTGCACTCCATTTGCAGAAAATGGGCTAAACTTTGAAATTTCTGGCTTTGTAGCTCAACTGGATAGAGCACTTGACTACGAATCAAGAGGTTGCAGGTTCGAATCCTGCCAAGGTCACTTTATAACTTAATTTTGAGTTTTGGATAAAAAATTTTGAATCAAATAATTGTTCAAAATTCATACATTCAAAATTCATCATTCAAAATTTTTATCACAATGTCTAGAGTTTGTCAATTAACAGGAAAGCGTCCGATTTCAGGGAATAATGTTTCTCACTCTAATCGTAGAACGAAACGTCGATTTCTTCCAAACTTGATTAAAAAACGTTTTTTCATTCCAGAAACAGGAGAATGGGTGACGTTGAAAGTAGCAACTAGTACTTTACGTACTATCAACAAATTAGGTATTTACGAATACTTAAAAGATGCAAAACGTAAAGGAATGAACGTTGGAGTTAAATTAAAATAATCACATTTTAAATATTTTATAAAATGGCTAAGAAAAGCAAAGGTAACCGAATGCAAATTATTTTGGAATGCACAGAGCACAAAGCTTCTGGACAGCCAGGTACTTCTCGGTATGTTACCCAAAAGAATAAAAAGAATACTCCAGAAAGATTGGAATTGAAAAAATACAACCCAATCTTAAAGAAGTATACTGTTCATAAAGAAATTAAGTAATTGACTTGAAGATTTTAATTATTAGGGTTATTTTACAATCCTTTAAATTAATTTCCTCACTAAAAAATATCAATCATGGCTAAAGTATCCAAAAATGCAAGAGTAGGTCAACGTGCAGCCAATGCAGGTTCAGGTAGAGATTTCGTTAAAGTTGTAAAAAGCGTAAAAGACGAAGCTACTGGGAAATATACCTACAAGCAAGTGATGATTCACAAAGACAAAGTGAAAGAATTTTTCGCTAAAAAATAATTTGAACTTTTTTGATTTAAAACAGTTCAAAAAAAAGGCTTTTCTTCTATCTTTAGGGGAAAGCCTTTTTTGCGTTACGATTAACGTTTTATAAAACAAGTAAACCACACCCATTATTCACTTTTAACCATTCACTATATAGATGAGTTTTTTAAAAAAATTATTTGGTCAAAAAACCGAAGAAGAGAAAAAAGAACAATTAGACAAAAGTTTAGAAAAAACTAAATCTGGATTCTTTGATAAAATCAAGAAAGCCGTTGCTGGAAAATCAACTGTTGATGTCGAAGTCCTTGATGAAGTAGAACAAGTGCTAATTACCTCTGATGTAGGTTTAGAAACTACTATAAAAATCATTGACCGAATCGAAGCTCGGGTAGCTAAAGATAAATATGTCAATACTTCTGATCTCAATGAAATAATGAGAGATGAAATAGTGCAATTATTGTCTGAAACGAATACTGAAGAGCTTGAAGACTTCACTCCTCCTGTAGATAAAAAACCTTACGTATTAATGGTAGTAGGTGTGAATGGAGTTGGAAAAACAACCACTATTGGTAAACTAGCCAATGCTTACACTCAACGTGGTCATAAAGTAGTAATTGGAGCAGGTGATACTTTCCGTGCTGCCGCGGTAGATCAATTGAAGATTTGGAGTGATCGAGTAGGTTGTGATTTTTTCGCAAAAGGAATGAATACCGACCCTGCTGCTGTGGCATATGAAACAGTTCAATATGCTATGAATAATGATTGCGATGTAGCAATTATTGATACGGCTGGCCGATTGCATACTAAATTGAATTTGATGCGAGAGTTGACTAAAATCTATAATTCTGCTGGTAAAAAAATGGAAGGTGCACCTCACGATGTAATGTTAGTTTTGGATGCCACGACTGGTCAAAATGCCATTGAACAATGCAAGCAATTTACAGCTGCGACAGATGTGAGTTGTTTAGCTTTGACTAAATTAGATGGAACCGCAAAAGGTGGAGTTGCAATAGGAATTTCTGATCAGTTCCAAATTCCAATCAAATTTATTGGAATTGGTGAAGGGATTGATGACTTAGCCATTTTTAATAAGAAGAAATTTGTGGAGACGTTTTTTGAAAAATAACTCACCTTTACTTGATATATAAAAAAGGTGTTATCGTTGTCAACGGTAACACCTTTTTTATTTCTTTTTTTTGCAAATAAAAATTAAAGTGTAATTTAGACACTTACTTTGAATATGAGAGATTAAAATATTAAAACAAAACAAACGAAAAATGGAATCAATCAATCGAGACAAACTTTTTATTGCCAGTTGTTTGGCACTCACCGTTACGTCAATGACATTTGCAATTCGAGCAGGCATGCTTGGTCCATTGGGTATTGAATTTGGCTTAGATAATCAACAAATAGGAACTATTGCAAGTACAGCTTTTTGGGGATTTCCTCTTGCAGTCATTATTGGAGGAATGTTGACAGACATCATTGGTATGCGTAATCTGATGATTGTAGCATTTCTAAGCCATATAATTGGAATTGTCATGACTATTTTAGCAGGTGGTTTCTGGGGACTCTTCTTTTCTACCTTTTTGATTGGAGCAGCTAATGGATTAGTCGAAGCGGCTTGTAATCCACTTGTTGCCACTCTATATCCAGAAAATAAAACTACCAAGTTAAACCATTTTCATATTTGGTTTCCTGGAGGTTTAGTGATTGGAGGTTTAGTTGTTTATTTTTTCAATCAAATGGGGTTAGGATGGCAATGGCAAATGGCAACAATGTTAATTCCTGCTGTTATTTACGGAATCATGTTTTTTGGAGAAAAATTTCCAGTTACAGAACGAGTTGCCAAAGGAGTTTCAACTTCTGAAATGTACTCATCTATGTTGACACCTTTATTTTTATTCATGGTAATTTGCATGTTTTGTACAGCAATCACAGAATTAGGAACAAATCAATGGATTGCAGTTTTATTAGATAACGTTACTGACAATGCTATTCTATTGTTAGTTGGAGTCAGTACAATAATGGCAGTTGGTAGAGGATTTGCTGGCCCTATTGTTAATCAATTTTCTACTCCAGGAGTTTTACTTGTTTCGGCAATTTTATCGGCAATTGGTTTATATTGGATGAGTATAGCAAGTGGAAATGTGATCTTTGCAGCAACCGCTGTTTTTGCATTCGGAGTAACTTATTTTTGGCCAACTATGATTGGTTTTGTTGCAGAGTATATTCCAAAATCTGGTGCCGTAGGGATGGCTGTGATGGGCGGTGCTGGAATGTTCGCAACAGCTATTTTCCAACCAATAATTGGTTCTGTGTATGATGCTCAATTAGTCGAAGCGTTACCTGCTGGAGCAGATTTAGCGGCTTATAAAGCTGCTGCTGCCGATACCGCTGAAGCAATTGAATATGCAAAAGCACAAGTCAAAGCTGGTCCATATATTTTAAGATCAATGGTTGTTTTACCGATATTTTTGACGGTAGCCTTTGGTGCATTATATATGATGAGAGGTAAGTTGCCAAAAAATGATAGCGCTATGGCTCATTAATTATTAAATAAAAAATGGTTGCAAAAAAATTAGTTTTTGCAACCATTTTTTAATCAATACCCCATCAACTCATCCACAATCTCCTCTCTAAATTCATAAAACACTTCCCTCAATTCACTCTTCGCATCTGTTCCATAGTTAATCATATAAACCAGAGTAGCATCTTGATTAGGAAAATAAAAACAATCTGCCGTATATCCCAAATCTCTTCCACGATGCCCAATCCCAAATTCATCTTCAGGTCTATCCAGAAAATCCTTCATTATTCCCAAACTTAAAGTTCGATCCTTTCCTTCCACAAGTGGCCGAAAATCCAACATCTCATCTAAGCTTGCTTGAGAAATCAAGGTCTTGTCCCTCAACAAACTTTCAATGAAGTTTTGCATTTCATAAACGGTTGCGTAAATACCTCCATAGCCGTTTCCACTTCCTGTATTGTAATTAGAAATATTTAAAATCGTCCCATTATTGTACAAATCAAAATAGCCTTGCGCAACAAAATCAGGCAAATCATCATGCCAATGATAATAAGTATTATCAGCATTCAATGGTTTCAAAACTTTTTCCCTCAACAATTCTTCATGCGGTATACCTGTTGCTGATTCAATCACCATAATCGTTAACAATAAATTAGTATTAGAATATTCAGTACTTGTTCCAACCTCAAATGATGCAGCATCGCCATAAACAAATTTGAGTAAATCTTCTGGTTCCCAAAATCGGCTAGGGTCATTCAAAACTGCGAGATAAAAATTATTATCATCTATTACATCAGCAATTCCTGTAGAGTGATTTAGCAACTGACGAAAGGTAGCTTGATCTGCATTTTTTACATTTGAAGTGTATTTGCTATCTAACCATTTTGTCAAAGGATCATCCAAATTCAACATTTCTTCCTCCGCCAATACCATTGCCAAAACACCAATATAACTTTTGGTAACCGACGCAATTTTAGAAACATGACAAGGCAACATTTCCACCTTCTCATCAATATCTGCCATCCCTGAACTTCCTGCCCAAACTCCATTTTCATTTCTAATTAGAATAGAAATCCCAGGTAATCCCTTCGCAGTATATTCATCGATTACTTTTTGAAAATCTGGCCCATCCAAATGTTCAGAGCTATTATCCCAAGTTGGAATATTGCAATTAGTTGTAGGTTTAATTTGATCTTCTTTACATCCCATCCACAATAATCCAAAAACTAAAAAGACAAAAAATATGTTAATTAATCTATTATTCATGATTTAAAATTTTAAACGTAATGGATAATTTCACCTGCTAAAAATCACTTTCCCTTTTGTGTTTTAAAAGGATAAAAAGCAACTCCCACATGCAATGCTGAATTTGGAAGTATCGGTACATACTCATTTACAAAAGGCATTTGCATAAAAAATTGGTAGTTCAAGAAAACATCAACCGGATGGTCTCGTTGAAATTCATAACCAATCTGAAGGACAAAATCTCCCATAAATTGAGCTCGTCCAAAATTAGTTTTCCGATCATATTCTCCATCAGAGTTAAGTTTAAAAACTTGTGCATCAGGAATAGAATGCAAATATCCAATCCCAAGCTTTGGTCCAAAATGAAATCCATTTTTTAACCAATAGCGATATCCAATTTCAGAGTATAACTGAATTCCATGTTGAGCATATTGATGAAAAAAGTAAGATAGATTAGCTGTTTGAAACCATTGGTGACGAGGATTGTCATTGTAAGTATATTCTGGTGAATGGGTGTCGTAAAAACTCCCAAAAATCCAGTACCAGGCAATTCACTTGCTGTATTAAAAGCTGATATTACTACAGGGAACTGACTTCGACTTTGAGCATAATTATTAAAGGAAAAAAGTAATATCGCGAAAAAGAGTATGGTAATTTTTTTCTGTATCATCTTTATTTTCATTTAAATGAAATAATAAAACCATGACTCTAAGTTGAGCAAATCAACAATTTATATAATTGATTTTAGTCATCCTATAAGTTGATGTTTATCACTTTCTTGGGAGAAAATTTTAAACTTATTCAAAAAAATAAAATTGGAATAAGAACGCAAAATATCAAACGAAAAAAGTCTATTCATCTTTTTTCTTTTTCCATCTCCCCTCTTCCTTCAGCACTTTCGTAATCATCCATTCCAATTGACCATTGACACTACGAAATTCATCCGCAGCCCATTTCTCGACTAACTTCATGGTGTCTTCATCTACTCTTAACACGAATTTCTTTTTTGCCATAACAATACTTTTACATTATTAAAACATCAAATGGAATGATAGATTTCACTCCAACATTCCTCTTTGGTATTTTACAAAAATATCCGTGCCACGATTGGAACCGAGGCACGGATGTTTAGTTTTAGGTATGTAAAGTTCCAGTATTTAGAACTGGAGTCGCTTCTTGATCTGAACAGAGCACCACCATCAAATTACTCACCATTGCCGCTTTTTTCTCCTCATCCAAATCAATGATTCGTTTTTCAGAAAGTGCTTCCAAAGCATGTTCTACCATCCCAACAGCACCTTCAACAATTTTCAATCTTGCTGCAACAATCGCTTCTGCTTGCTGACGCTTCAACATTGCACTAGCAATTTCTGGGGCATAGGCCAAATAGCCAATTCTTGCTTCCAAAACTTCCAAACCAGCCATTGCCAATCGATTCGTTAACTCTTCCTCCATCGCATGGTTTACTTCTTCGAGCCCTGATCGTAAAGTCGTTTCTGATTGTTCATCATCAAAATTATCATAAGGATAACGGCTAGCCAAAATCCGAACAGCAGCATCACTTTGAATCCTTACAAAACTTTCATAATCATCTACTTCGAATGCCGCCTTATAAGTATCTTTTACTCTCCAAACTAAAATTGAACTGATTAAAATTGGATTTCCCATTTTATCATTCACCTTAACTCTTTCTGTTTCGAAGTTTCTAGCTCGAAGGGAAATTTTTGTTTTAGTATAAAATGGATTTGTCCAATAAAACCCATTTTCTTTTACCGTTCCCACATATTTTCCAAACAAAACTAATACTCGCGATCCATTTGGATTGACTAAAAAGAATCCTGGAATGAGTAGAAGGAATATAGGAATAAGGATTGCCACAAATGGTTGTTGAATTACCGCAAACCCATAAGCTATAGATGCAATTACTATAAATAAAACTAAAAGCATTATATAACCTGAAATTGGCTTTGTCGTTTTTTCGAAGTCTTGATTTTTTTCCGCTGTCATGATAAGATTTATTTTGATATTAAAATGATATCATAAATATATCAATTAAAAATTGGGATTTCAAACGGGTTTCGATGAAACATCTATTATTCTCGATAAAGGAAATTTAAAACTCTTGACAAAAATCACCAATCAACATTAACAAAAATCACCTTCCCAAAATCGGTGCATTATTAATTTGCAGTTCATTATTATTATAAAATATTTAAACTAAATAAATGAAAAAAGTAAATTATATCTCTGACTTACATTTCGAACATGTTGCATGGAACAATGAATTATCTTTTCAAAGAGATGAATTAAAAACATTCCAACACCGATTGGAAGAAGTGGCTCCTCGATATACAAGTAAAGAAGTATTGAGCAAGGTGGAACAATTCCAAAATAAATTTATCAGACATTTTGAAGTTATTGATACCATTCAACATAACGTGAACGAGCATGAAAATCATCTTGCTACATTTGCAAAAAATCATCCTGTTGCAGTTGACCATGTTCATTTTAAAGATCATTCTGAACTGCGCGATAGTGTAGAATCTCAATTAGGTATTTATAAAGATCTCAAAAAGAATTTTTTAAGATTTCTAACCCAAACAATGTAAGCTATTAGCTTATAAAAATTTACTAATCAAATTAGGCAGTCAGTACTTTCGTGCTGGCTGCTTTCTCATTTTAAATCCTTCTTCTCTAGAAAGGATAATTAAGTTATTCCAATATCTTTAGGGACAATTTCAATCAATCTAAATTTCATAAAATGAAAAACTACCATCAACTCGTCATCATTCTATTATTAATTTCTAATTCTGTTCCCCTTTTTTCCCAAAAAGAAATATTGCAATCAGGTCCAATGGTCGGATATTCCACCATGAAGGAAGTTTTGCTTTGGGTGCAAACTAACGAACCTGCTGAAGTGCATTTCGAATATTGGAATATCAAAACGCCAACTGAAAAAATAAAAACTGCTCCCGCTACGACTGCAAAAACTAATGCTTTCATAGCTCATCTTTTAGCGGATCAATTGGAACCATCTGAAAAATATAACTACGAACTTTTTATTAATCAACAAAAAGTAGTTCGCCCTTATCCTCTTCAATTTGAATCTCAACCGATATGGTTGTGGCGAGGTGATGCACCTGATTTTTCTTTCGCCGCCGGAAGTTGTAATTATGTGAGTGAAAAAAAATATGATCGACCTGGAGATCCTTACGGAAGTAAATATCAAATTTTTGAAACGATTGCTAAAAAACAACCTCAATTTATGATGTGGATGGGAGACAATTTTTACCTCCGAGAAGCTGATTGGAATAGCAAGACTGGAATTTATTATCGTTACACTCATACGCGTTCACTTCCCGAAATGCAAGCCATGTTGGGTGGAATGCATCACTATGCTATTTGGGATGACCACGATTTTGGACCAAATAATTCTGATAGAAGTTTTCGACTGAAAAAAGTAACCAACAAAGCATTCAAAGATTTTTTCCCAAGTCCAAATTATATATTTGATGAAGGAGTTACTAGTCATGTACAATGGGCAGACTGTGAATTTTTCATGCTCGATAATCGCTATTGGAGATCACCAAACAAAAGAAGTGATATCGAAAATCCTGATGTTTTGGGTGAGGATCAAATCGAATGGTTGTTAGATGCCTTAGTGAATAGTTATGCTTCATTCAAATTTGTAGTCATCGGTGGCCAGTTTTTAAATCCACTAATTGAAGGAGAGAACCATGCTACCTGTGCACCAAAAGAAAGGAAAAGAATCATAGAAGCCATCCAAAAATTAAGAATCAATGGAGTCATTTTTTTAACAGGAGATATTCATAAATCAGAACTATCTGAATATAAGATTGCTGGAGGATATCCACTTTATGATTTAACAATTTCTCCATTGACTGCGGGAGTTTCTAGTAGAGATGGCAAAAAAAATCCTTTAAGAATCGAAGGTACAATGGTCAAAGAAAAGGCTTTTGCAAAAATTGATGTATTCGGTTCTCGCAAGGAACGTTCCTTGCGAATTACTGTTTTTGGAAGTGATGGTCAGGAGTATTGGAAGAAAGAAATTAAGTCTTCGGATTTGAAATTTGAAAAGAAATAATAAAACTAAATCTGTGTTTTCATAGGTCGAGCCCAGAGGATGATTTCAAATACAACATAAAAACCAACCGCCAATAAAAGTAGATTCGAGTGTATGCCTAAAGTCGTGGAAAGATGCCACAATATCAAACTTCTTACCGTGGCTGTAATTGGAAAGGATGCATTCGATTCTACTTTTTGCTTAGTAAAGTGAGCATAGCCTTGACCTGAGATTGCAATGATAGATGCTAAACTCCAAAAGATAATTCCCCAGGTAGTTTCAAAAGCAAGTTGAGCACTAAAATACATGCTGAGCAAAACAAATATATCACCTACCCAAACTGATGTATCCCATCCAAAAACCACCGGAAAGGTCTGATAATCAGTTGCACGATCTGCCGAAATATCCTTTAGATATCCTATCAATACAAAATTTGCATAGGAGAAAAAGCTCAAAGGTATAATCCAAATCAAAACAGATTGACTTAATGCAGAAGGAGTTAAATTTGACATAGCCAAGAATCCCATTATGGGTAACAAAGCAACAATCCAAGCATTATAAAATGGCCCTACAAACCAATATCGTTTTTTAAAAAAAGAATACGTTGCTAATCCGAAAATCGTAAGAACTCCAAAAAGGATATTCCAATAATTAAAATATACCAATATGGAAACACCCAAAACTAGTCCAAGTGAGCTCACTATTCCAATATGTTTTGGAGAAACGATTTCTTGTGAAAGTGGACGATATGGAGCAGATAGTTTATCTGTGTCTATTTGAAAACAATCGGTCAGCGCTTGTCCAAAACCATACCCCAAAAATAGCGGAAGGAATACCAAGAGTGTTTTCCATTCCATCCATTCAAAATTATCCACAACCACCATTCCTGCAAATCCGACCACACCTGATACAAATAAAAGATATGGCCGCATATGAATTACATAGGCTTTCCAAAATGCTAATGAAGTTGGCTGATGAATGGTTTTCATAAAATAATTTTTAAGTTCCTAAAAGATTAATGGTTTTGGGTAAAACAAGAAAATGAGGATGCTTTCCCTTGACAACTTCTCCATCCAATTCGAGTGCTTTGAAACCACTCGTAATAATTCGGATATCTTTGGTAAAAACTGAATGCCTTTTTTGTTTTCCCGAAAAGGTTCCTTTACTTAAATCAATCAGAGTTTTTACCAATTGCCATTTACTCATATTCTCACAAATATTAAGTCCTAATTGTCCATCATCAAGTTGGATATTTTGATCATAAAGAAAGTTTCCAGAAACATGCGGATTTTTTAAAACTGCCAAATTTGATATTTGCATTGATTCTATTTGGTCATTATATTCTATTTCAATTAAGTAGTTTTTAAAAGTAAAAATGGTTTTTAAGGCTACGTAAATAATCGCTAAATCAGTTAGCTTATTTTTTAGAAAACCAACTAAGCCATTATTTTGATTGAATAAATAATTTGCCTCAGCAGTAACTCCCATACTTGAATTAGCAATAAAGTATCGAGTTACTTTTTGGTTGTCCTCTTGAATATAATTTAGTTGCCCAACGTCTACTAACTTTTTATTTTCGAAATTTAGACGAACAGGAATATTTTGAATAAATTGTTTTTTTGGTTTTATAAAATCATTACTTGAACCTAAACCGATTCCTCCAAGTGTAATATCTTTTAAATTAATATTTTCTAATTTCATCAAGGCATTCAAAATGTAGTTGGCGCTTCCATCCCCGCCTGCTGAAATGATAATATTTACTTTTTGTTTTTCAATCAATTCTTGCAGACATGATTCAATATCAAATGGTGGTTCAAAAGGCACCAGAATAGTATCAGCAGGAAATAAATTCAGGACTTCATCCTTTATTTTTTCCCAACGCTTTTTGGCGCGTCCATTATTGGCAGTAAGATTAATAATAATGGCTACCCTCATTTTTTTATTTTAAAATTAAAGGTTTGATACATTTTGGTTCTTTCTAAATGAGTCGATTCTATCAATTCTCCAAGTCGTTTTCTCAATTGACTTAATTCTTTTTCCCCTAATCTATTTCGGACAAAAGCACGAACTACTCCCCAATGTTTTTCATTTTCATTTTTAGAAATAGTATTCAATAAACTTTCTAAATTTGAAAAACTATAAAAACTTAAAATATCCGAAAGAGAATAAAAAGTATGCCCTTCAATAGACCTCGAATATTTTTGTAAATACATTGTTATATCATTCTCATGATAAGATACTTCGATTCGATTTTCTTGAAGAGCTTGTTTTATTTTTTTTAAGTTTTCAATCTTTAACGAAGGAGGCAATGCTTCAGGATTCATCTCATTTAGATGTCCTTTAAAAACTAAATGGAACATAAAAGATTGACTAACCAAATTTTCATCCATTACCTTTTGAAGACCTTTAGGGATATGTTGACATTCCGCATCTGAAGAGACAAAAGCAATATCTTTATTTCCAGTTAATCGAAAAGCCCACCTTTGAGAAAAAATACTTTTGACCAAATACCATCGCCAAGTTGGAAAACTAGAAATATCCTGTATTGGTTTTTCAAAACATTTATAAAAATTTTTCCCTAGAAAAAGCTTGAACAAAGGTCGATTACGTTCCAAGAATTTTTCAAAATGCCCACAAAACAAAATGCCATTTTTAATAGCATTTGGTTGTTTCTCCCAGTACTCCTTGCACGGGGCAGAAAGTTCCTTTTTGATTAAAACAAAAATTTCCCAACGTGATGAAGACTTTGAGTAACCAATAAATTCTAAATACTTTTCTATACTCAAATATTCAAGGGCTATCAATTTTAATTCAAGTAAGAACAATGCTTCAACATTAGTGTCAACTGCAGCAACCTTTTTAAGATACGGGTGAGCCATTAAGGCAATAACACGCTCACCCGATCCAGAAATACCTACAAGGTTTTCAAAGGTTGCTGAATTCATAAATGATTCTTCAACCTTATTATCTTCATTTACATGTGAGTAATAAATCATTGGTGATAATTAGATTCATTAGCAAAAACTTCTTCCAATACAGTAGTCAAGTGATCAATATCTTCTTTAGTATGTCGAGACATAAGACTAATTCTAAATCTTTCTTCATGCTCTGCTACTGCTGGGTATTCAATCGCATTTAGGAAAACTCCTTTTTGATGTATTTCAAAATTAGCTTTTCGAATGTCCATTTTTTCAGGGATTCTCAATGCTAAAATCGCCGCTTCAGGTTCTCTATAAAATCCAAACTTCGCTAACTTTTCAACGGCATAATCTCTTATTTCATTCAGTTGTTTTTTCACCAATGGTTCATTTTCAATCACATCCAATCCGGCAAGAACTGCTGCTAAAGTCATTGGTGGTAGTGAAGCAGAAAACATATATGATCGAGCAAAAAACCGCAAGTAATTAATCACTTCTTTTGAAGCAGCTACAAAACCTCCAGTTACCGCAAAGGTTTTGGAAAAAGTCCCCATTGACACATCGACCTCTTTCGACAATCCAAAATGTTCAGCTGTTCCACTTCCTGTTTCTCCCATCACACCAGTTCCATGAGCATCATCTAACAATAAAATTGCATTATACTTCTTCAATAATGGTATGATCTTATCCAATAGAGCTAAATCACCATCCATCGAATAAACGCCTTCGACTCCTACATACAAATTACCTTTCAAATTGACCGAAGCTTTTTTTAATCTATCCTCTAATTCCTCCATGTCATTATGTTCAAAAGTCAAAGTCTTAGCATGAGTAAATCGAAGCCCATCGTAAAAGGAAGCATGACTATATTTATCAAAAATTATTACATCATTCCCATTAGTTAACCCTCCAAGCAACCCCAAATTAGCGCTATAACCTGTTGGAAAAATCATAGCCGCTTCCTTATGTTTTAATCGCGCCAATCGCTCTTCGAGTTCTTCCATTAATTTGGAATATCCATTCAAAAGTGGAGGGCCACCAATTCCCACACCATATTCATTTATGGCTTCAATAACTTTCTTTTTGACATGAGGATGGTTCGCTAATCCCAAATAATTATTGGAAGCGAACATTAACATAGAGCGAGATTTATTTTCATATTCATCCCAAACTTCTACCGTTCGATCAGTTGGCGTTAGGATTCTTCGCTTGTAAGTATATTGATGTTTGGTTTGTAAGCCTTCAATAAATTGCATAAACCCTTTTGTCCTTTCATCTAAGGAAAGAGTATGACTGATTTTTAGAAAGTCATGCAGATCATTCGGTTTACTTTTCAAAAAGTTAGCTGATTTGTTTTTCATTTGAGTTGCCATTTTTGATGAATTTTTAATAACTCTGATAAATATAATTCTACATTACTTTCGCATTCGGTAAATAAATTAGCGATTAAAAAAGGATCTATTTCCATTATTTTCTCTTCAGTATAAACTTTGAATTTTGGTTCCTGCAAAACTTCCCCAATCCTTTCCGGTTCCCAAGAAATCATTTTTGCTTGTTCTATAAAAGCATCTACTTGTTGAGCAGGAACAGTAAATACTAACTCAAATTCTCCATGTGGTCCTGCAAGAAAAATCCATGGAGGTAAATTATTTTTTTGAGAAATTCGAATCGCATCATCGTGAATAATATTATGAAGTGGAGTATTGAGTTTAAAACCTTTTTCATTAATGCTCATCAAGTTGCAAAGTGCTGCAAAAAAACCATCACTTGAATCCATACAACAAGAACCAAACTTTCGAATAATTTCTCCTTGCTTCAGATTAGGCTGTGGTTGAAAGTGTACAGTTGCATTGTCAGTTTTTAATAATCGCTCAAAAGCAAAGGCACTTCCCTGTCCCATTTTTCCAGACGTAAAAAGTATATCTCCTTCTTTACATCCTTTTCTAGTGATTATTTTTCCATCTTCAATTTTACCAATAGCCACTCCACCACTTTGCATATATTCACTTTGATTGGTGTCTCCTCCTAAGACAAAAGTTCCGCATGCTCGGCAAGCATCTTCAATTCCTCTTTGGATTTCTTGCATTTCTTTTTCAGGAAAATCTTGGGGAAATTGTTGGGATAATAAAATGCCTATTGGCTTAGCTCCAACCGCAGAAATATCGCTAATATTAACCATGACTGTCATCCAACCTATCAGATAAGGATCTTTATAAAGCCCCGTTTCGATTTCTTCTACAATATTATCGACTGTAATAGCAAGGACACTTCCATCATCTAATTGAACTAATTCTGAATCGCCTTCCAACAATTGATTGAGTTGATTTGGAGAACGTTCAAACTGGCTGGTTAACTTTTTGAAAAGTTGATTTTCTTGAAGACTAAAAGTGGTTATTTTGTTTTGCATCATGTTTGCTTTGTCTAATAGTTTCTTGAACTCTAAGTAATATAGGCTAAAAAAAGGGAAGGATAGAAGTCACTTATGTATATACTCAAATTATGACATCAGAAAAGCAAAACACATGATTTCAATCATCACCAAAGACTGATTAAAATCATGAATGAAAATTAGAAATATGGCTATTGCATACAGAAATGAATCAAAAAAAAACAGCTACAGAAGTGGCTGCTTTATATATTTTAAACTTGCTGGGAAACTTTTTCATCTATTCTTTTCGTAGTCTCCTCAAAAGTCGAATCATAATCTTCACGAATAGTCCCCATCCATCTATCCCAAATGAGAAAATACAAACCATAATTCCCATGGAACTTTTTATGATGTAAATTATGAGCTACTGATGTATTAATATATTTTCCAATCCAAGTTTTGTGAAATCCTTTAGGATAAAGTTCAAATCCAAGATGTCCATACACATTGTAAAAGATTTGAAATAAAAAGAAAAACCCAATCGAAGAAATATGAACGGGAACTGTAAATGCAATTAATGGAACTATCATCGCTTCAAAAAACCCTTCGATCGGATGGAAAGCATAAGCTGTCCAAGGAGATGGATTGGTTGATTTGTGATGAACTAAATGTACATGCTTATATATTTTGGGATGATGCATTGCACGATGCATCCAATAAAAATAAGTATCATGTAAAAAGAACATCCACACCCAAGTGAATAAATAATAACCTAGACTATGATCATTAAAGTCAAAATAAATATTGGTTTGGGGCATGTAAAAATAAAACACAAACAAGGCTACTGTTGCAAAAATAGTTACTGAAATCAAAGAGTACATGATATCCCGAAAGTAGTCTGTGTTCTTCGGTAATTTCTTTTGCACCTTTCGAAACCACATTGGTTTTTTCAAAATAAAGTAAAACAAAACAAATGCACTTCCTGCAAAAACAAAATAATCCTTAACGACTCCATAGGCTTCCCGTAACCAAAACTCCATGAATGTTTCTTCCATAATATTTTTTTATTTAAAATAAAATAAATAGTTTCTATTTCCGAATTGTTTCTGATGAATTGTAATAAAAACTAAAGGAGTTGTAGAAAAATTACCTTGCGACATAAAACATTTCTAACATCCCTTTTCCTTTTGCTTGAATCTTACCTCTTGGTGTAAAAGAAAATTCAGAATTTTCTTTTAATAAATCATAAGTTGACCGGCTGATATTTATTTTTCCAATTGCTCCATTTTCTTCCATCCTCGAAGCAATATTAACGGTGTCTCCCCAAATATCATAAGCAAATTTCTTTAGCCCAACAATTCCAGCAACCACAGGACCAGAATGTATCCCTATTCTAAATTCAAAAGGTTTTCTTCCTTGCTCTATCCTTAGAGCGGTAGTCTTCTCTAAAAAATCTTGTATGGCCAAAGCTGCATTTACAGTATCAAAGGGATTGGTTTTATTTGGTATCGGTACACCAGCTGCTGCCATATATGCATCACCAATCGTTTTGATTTTTTCGACTCCATACTCTTCAATAATCAAATCAAATGCACTATAATAATAATTGAGTTCTTCAAGCAATTCTTCAGGATTTAATCTCTCAGCATGTTGACTGAATCCTTTTATATCAGCAAAGAAAACTGTAACCAGGTCATACTTTTTGGGTTTAGCCAAGCCATCTTTTTCAATTTCTTTTGCGATTTCTTTTGGCAAAATATTAAGGATTAATTCCTCCAAATTATTCAAGGTTGCTTTTATCTTTTCAGTATTTTTTTTCTGTCCTAATTTAGATATACATTTATTAATTGCTTGTTGAAGGTCTTCAAAATTAATTGGCTTAATTAAATAATCCAAAGCATTCATTCGTAATGCTTTAAGCACATAGTGATTATAAGAAGTAATAAAAATAGTCTGAAAGGGAGGATTTTCAAAATGGCTAAGCATCTCGAAACCAGTCATATCTGTCATTTCTACATCTAAGAAAATAAGGTCTGGTTGGTAGATATTAATTTTCTCGATCCCTTCCTTTCCACTTTTAGCAGTATCAAGAACTTCTAAATTGGGGAAATTTATTTCAATCATATCTCCTAAGAGATTTTTGATAAATGGATCATCATCGATAATCAAACTTTTGATTTTCATGATAATTAATTTTCACCTTGATGATTTTCCCACCAATTTTTAAATTCCTCTTTTTTTCGACGGGCAATAGGAATACTAGTGCCCTCGGATAGTACAACTGAAATACTATTAGGATAAGATTGGATATGTGAGAAATTGATTAGGTGTGATTTATGACATCTATAAAATCCTTTGTCATTTAATAATTCTTCTAAATCTCCTAAAGTTTTGGAAGTAAGTTTCTTCTTTTGATTAGTCAAGTAAATAAAACTATAATTTCGCTCTCCTTCAACACGAATAATATTCTTTAGCTTAATATTTAATTCTCCTTCTTGAGTTTGCAAGGATAATATCTTTTCAGAAAAATTGGTTGTTTGTAAATTGCGAAGTGCATTTTTGATTTTATTGGGAGAATTATTTTTTTTCACATAAGACTTATAGCGATTGATTGCCTCTTTGAGTTCGCCCAAATCAATTGGTTTAACTAAATAATCCAAAGCATTAAATCGAATAGCTTTTATAGCATAGTGACTATAAGAAGTAATAAAAATGGTTTGAAAATTAATATCAGTCAATTGAGCCAACATTTCAAATCCTGTCATGTCTGCCATTTCTACATCCAAAAAAATCAAATCAGGTTGGAAGGTTTTTATTTTTTGCAAACCTTCAGTACCACTACTCGCCTTGGAAAGTACTTCTACTTCGGGGAGATATTGATCTAATTTGTCTTGCAATAAATCTCGGATAAATGGGTCATCGTCGATTATTAAACTTTTGATTTTATTCATATTTGTTTTATAACATTCATTATTGGTTCTAGATGAATTCATTTAGAGCCTCATTATTCTAACGTAAGATAAATATATTTTTTTAGTGGTTATTAAGAATTGACCCAATGGTTGATCAAACGGTAAATAACCATTAGATCAACCGCTAGATAAATGCCTCAACCATTCAATAAATATCACTTGCTTTTAGGCCTAACACCGTCCATCTTGAGGTCATAATTACTTAATCATTTAAATTATTTATCATGAAAAATTTATTAATTGCAATCCTAACTCTCTCAGCGACAATCACATTTGCACAGCAAACTGTAACTTGGAAAGGTGGTACTCCTGGCAAAGAAACCAGTTGGAACGAAGCCAAGAACTGGAGCAATAATAAAGTCCCAAATACTTTTTCTGATGTGATTATTGAAGATGTTTCCACATCTACCTTTTCAACGCCGAAGATCAAAAATGGAATTATTGAATTGAATTCAATACATATAGCCTCTAATGCTATGCTTTCTATAGAAACAGATGCTAAAGTAATTGTGTATAATCATGCAGAAGGCTTATTTGAAGAGAACTTAGAAATAAAAGGTACGCTCATGGTCATGGGAAAATTTGAGGGTGATGAGTTGAAAAACCTAGTGATCCATGATAACAAATAGTGAATAGTTAGAATAATTTTATAGTAAAAACCCGATCACCAATATAGGATGATCGGGTTTTCTTTTAAAGGAAAAATATTAAATAGTTAACCAACTCGAATATTTACTTCTTCACTTCCTCATAAATTGGAGCAATTAATTCCTCTGGCTGATAAGGTTTTGGAATATAATTATCCATCCCTGCCTCATAGCAATTATCTACCTCTGATTTTAATAAACTCGCCGTCATTGCAATAATTGGGATCGCAGTTTCTATACCTTCTTCTTTTTCTATTTTTCTAATTTCTTGAGTCGCTTCGAAGCCATTCAGTTCTGGCATTTGCACATCCATTAAAATAAGGTCGTAGTTTTCCTGCTGAAATTTTTCAACTGCTTGGGCTCCATTTTCGACTA
>CAZMBP010000143.1:0-28748 GCA_964564545.1 uncultured Saprospiraceae bacterium | reverse complement strand
TGGATGGATTTTGAGGTGGGGAATTTCGTTCATTTTTATGACAGTTTTGATTTTGATTTTCATGAGTTATTTAGTGAAATTTCCAGATATCATTCCTGCCCGAGTAACGATAACAACAGAAATACCTCCAGTACATTTATTCGTGCAGAGTGGTGGGAAAATTGAAAACCTTCTAGTCAAAGACAAACAAGAAGTTGCTGAAAATGATTTACTTGCCATCATCGAAAATCCCGCAAATCATTTAGACATTGTTGCCCTAGAAGCTTTTTTGAAAGAAATAAAAAATGAAAAAACAGAAGATTTATCAAAAGTAGAATATCCCGAAAATCTTGAATTAGGAGAACTCCAACCTACCTATTCTAATTTTACGCAGAATCTAAACGATTTTAATTTTTTCGAAAATAAAAAGGAGTTATCCAAAAAGATTTATGCACTAAAATCCCAGATTAGATATTTAGGAAGAAAAAATGCTTCACTCAAAAAACAAGAAATCACTATGCAAAGTGCGATTGATTTGGCAGTTTCAAATCGTGAACGCATGCAGAAGTTATTGGATGAAAAAGCAGTAAGTATAAAAGATGTGGAAGATGCTAAAGCTGAAGTTCTAAGAAATGAAAGAGAACTCGAAAGGATGCAGACTGATTATTTAGACAATAAAATGAAAGTCAAAAATTTAGAATTAACCATCATAAATTTGAGAGAAAATAGGAGAGATGGAAAAAATGAAAAATCAATTTCACTCAAAGAACAAATTGATATTTTGCTAAGTGAAATCGAAAATTGGAAACAAAAGTATCTAGTTATTTCTCCAATGGATGGTCAGGTATCTTTTCCAAAAGTGATTAATGAAAATCAATTTTTAAAAAATGGCGAAGAAATTATGACCGTTGTTCCACAGGGGGGAGTAGGAGAGATGATTGGAAAAGCACTACTGCCAGCAGCAAGTAATGGAAAAGTGGAAGAAGGTTTTGATGTAAATATCAGATTAGATGGTTATCCATATCAAGAATTTGGAGTCGTAAAAGCAACCGTAAAAAGTAAGTCTATTTTACCTCAGGACGGTTTTTATTTGCTAGATTTAAAAATGCCTGATTCTTTAGTTACCACCTATGATAAAACAATTCCTTTCCAACAAGAAATGGGAGGATCTGGAAATATCATAACGAAGGATCGAAGAATCTTAGAACGTATTTTTGATAAGTTTTTAAATTTCACAAAGAATAGATAAAATGAGAAAAAGAAAATTTAAAGCAGAAATTCTAACTAGTGATAGTGGAGGAATGTATGTAATCGTTCCTTTTGATGTGGAAAAGGAATATGGTAAAAAGCGAGTAAAAATTATTGCGAAGATAGAATCGGAAACTTATCAAGGATCACTTGTTAGAATGGGGACACCTGATCATATTCTATTGATGCGGAAAGATATTCGTGAGAAAATAGGCAAAACAGCAGGGGATATTGTTAGTATTGAAGTGGAAGAAGATACAGCTCCAAGAGTAGTTGCAGTTCCAAAAGATCTTCAAAAATTGTTAGATGAAAATCCTAAGGAAAAATCATTTTTCCAAAAACTTTCCTACACCCATCAAAAAGAATATGTGCAATGGATTGAAGGAGCAAAAAGAGAAGAAACTCGACTGAGAAGATTAAATAAGGCTATCGAAATGATGAAAGAGGGAAAGAAAGGAAAATGAGTTAAAAAAAATATTCATCTAAAAACAAAAACACTATATTTGCCGCCAAGATGAAAAAAGGAAAAACCATATTAGAAAATGAACGATTTGAGTTGACGATTGAGCGACTTTGCCATCAATTGATTGAGGAGTATGATCGTTTTGAAAATACCTGTATCATAGGAGTCCAACCTCGTGGCGTTTTCCTTGCCGATCGAATTTATGAACGATTAACTTCAATCCTTAAAATAAAAAATATCGAATACGGAAAATTAGATATTACTTTTTATCGAGATGATTTTAGAACTCGAATAAAGCCTCTTACAGCTGATCCGATCGAAATGAATTTTTTGGTAGAAGATAAAAAAG
Organism: uncultured Saprospiraceae bacterium; assembly: GCA_964564545.1. Lineage (GTDB taxonomy): Bacteria > Bacteroidota > Bacteroidia > Chitinophagales > Saprospiraceae > CAJQQY01. The sequence goes on along the minus strand of CAZMBP010000143.1, from coordinate 26,709 downwards.
TGATTTTAATTGATGATGTTTTATACAGCGGTCGGACTATTCAAGCAGCTATGACTGCCCTAAACCATTATGGTCGCCCACAACAAGTTGAATTAGTGGCTTTGGTTGATCGTAGATTTAATCGTCATTTGCCTATTCAATCAGATTATATTGGAGTGATTGTCGACGCGGTGGATGAAGCTTATGTGGAAGTGCAATGGAAAGAAGAATCGGGTAATGATAAAATTATTTTGTACGCAAAGAAAGAAGATAAATATAAAAAGTAGATCTGTCTTCTGACAGCGAAGCGATCTCAAAAACAAGATTATGATTCAGAAGGAACTCAGTACCAAGCATGTTTTGGGAATTAAATATCTAACTCCTCAGGATATTCAATTGATATTTGAAACTGCTGAAAATTTTAAAGAAGTCATTAATCGACCTATCAAAAAAGTCCCTTCTCTTCGGGACGTGACTGTTGCCAATTTATTTTTTGAAAATTCTACTCGTACTCGAATCTCCTTTGAATTAGCTGAAAAAAGACTTTCAGCAGATACCGTTAATTTTTCTGCATCATCTTCTTCCGTCAAAAAAGGAGAAACCCTTTTGGATACCGTTAACAATATATTATCCATGAAAGTGGACATGGTAGTAATGCGACATCCCGCTCCCGGAGCACCTGCATTTTTGGCCAAGCATATTGACGCCAATATCATCAATGCTGGCGATGGAACTCACGAACATCCAACCCAAGCATTGCTCGACGCTTTTTCGATGAGAGAAAAATTGGGAGATTTACGTGGTAAAAAAATAGTTATAGTTGGAGATATTTTACATTCTCGAGTGGCCTTGAGTAATATTTTTTGTCTACAAAAACTTGGTGCAAAAGTAAAAGTTTGTGGACCGCCTACGCTCATTCCTAAATACATCAATGAGTTAAATATTGGAGTAGAATATGATATTCGAAAAGCATTAGAATGGTGTGATGTTGCTAATGTTTTAAGAATTCAACTTGAAAGACAAGACATCAAATATTTCCCTTCAATCCGAGAATACACCCAATATTTTGGTATAAACAAAGAAATACTTGACAGCCTTAATAGCGAAGTTATTATCATGCATCCAGGGCCAATTAATCGAGGTGTTGAATTGACAAGTGACGTCGCAGATTCAGACCAATCCATTATTTTGCAGCAAGTTGAAAATGGTGTTGCCATCCGAATGGCTGTCTTATATCTTTTAGCAGCGAAACGATAATCAATTTTTCTATTTATTATTGAACTGATACTGAGGCAACCATCACCCAAGTATTTTCATCTTATTCATATTCTAGTACTTTATTGATTTTAGTTCGAAAAGTAGTTTATTAAGCAATTTAAGTACTAAAATTACTTTTTGATGTTTATTTTTGATAATTCAATTAAAACACTATAAATTGTAAGTGTTTGATAATCAAATTCTTATGGTGTATCTTTTACTCCAATGTTTAAAAGTAATCAAATCTAATTTTCCTTTTTCTCCTTAAAATATTAATCACAGTTTCCTATTTAAAATTAAAATAAACACTTTTTAATTTCAAGAATACGTTTTAACTTTTTCGATGTACTTAGTTATCTTGTGAAAAAAAAATCAACATATGAGCCTTTCCAAATCTGTTTTAATCATTGTTTTTTCCACATTTTCCCTAGGATTTTTGTCTGCCCAAAATTGTGGAAATTTGATTTCTCAAAATAAAAAAATTGGAGGTACACACCTGCTTCGAACTTCAGAACAAATATTAGTTGTTCGGGGAAATTATTCTTACAGTCTTGAATTGGTCAACGATGAAAAAGGAATTTCAGCCAAGTTTACTTCAAAAAATGGAGTTGATTTAAATGAAGGAGATGAAGTAATTTTTATGGATAATAGTAAGGCGCGTAAAAGTTATAGGTTTATTGAGACTGGAGAAATTACAAATAAGCGAGGAGCACCAACTCAAACAAATGTTTTAGATCTAGATATTGCGGCTATTAATTGGTTTGCAACGGCAACCATTAATACCATCTATATTAAAAATAATATTAGTAATCGAATGGTGAAGTTTACAGTAAATGCCAATCGACAAAAAGAATTTAAAGCATTGTCCACCTGTTTTAATATTACTATTGACAAAAATCAGGTAAACGATGAAGTGTTAACTGGTAATGATTTTTCCCCTTCATCAGGAAATTCAGCTAGAACAAATGGAAGTCGAAATATAAGTTCTACAAAACCTGGTGGAAAAGTTCAAAGAATTACAGATCCGAGTTTGTTGAATGATGATGAATTAAAAGCATTAAAAAAAGAGTTAGCTCAAACCAAATTAAAGCTCAAAGAAGAAATACAAGCTGAAAAAGATAAAGGCGAACGAATCAAATCAAAATTACAAAAAGAAGTTGCCGCAGCTCGTGAGCAAGCAGCACAAAAGAAAGCTGAGTACGCTAATGAAGTTTTAGAAGCTAGAAAAAATTCACAATTAGAAATTGAAAAATCACAGCAAGAAGTGGCTGCTTCAGTTGGCGATGCTAGAGAAAGAGCTTCAGGTGAAATTGAAAAGATTAATTTGAATGTTGCCGAAGCCAAACAAAAAGCTGGGGAAGAAATTCAAAAAGCAAAAGTGGAAAGTGCACAAGAAGTTGCTGATGCTCGAAAAAAATCAGCTGAAGAGATTAAAGCTATCAAGGATAAACTTGATTTAGCCAAATTAGAATATGCTGATGAAGTTTCTGCAGCTAAAGAAAATGCTCAAAATGAGTTGTCAAAAATTAGAGAGGAAACTAAAAATACTATTCTTAAAGCAAGAGAAAATGCTAAACAAGAAAAAAATAAGACAACTCAAGATGTAGTTGAATCTAAAAAAACTGCTGCAGAACAAATTCTTCAAGTAAAGGAAGAGACTGCTGAATTGGTAGCACGAGTAAGAGAAAATGGAGTTTTAGAAAAACAAAAAATTGCCTTTGAAATTGCTGAAGCTAGAAGAAAAGGGGAAGAGGAAAAAGCGCTGATTTTAGAGAATAATGCTTCGGAAGTAGCAGAGATGAAAGAAAATGTGGCAAAACAAAGAGAAGCCGCTGCAACTGAAGTTGCCGAAACCAAGAAGAAAGCATCTGAAGAAATTAGTAATACCAAAAAGCAAGTTGCTGAAGAAAAAGCAAAAGCTAAAACTGAAGTAGCGAATACTCAACAACAAACTGCTGAAGAAGTAGCTGCGGCAAAAGCAAAAGCGGAAGCAGAAAAAATGGAAACAGCTCAAGGAGTTATTGCCGCAAAAACAAAAGCTGCTCAAACTATCCAAGAAATAAATAAGGAAGAAGCAGAAAAAGTAAAAGTGGCTCAAGAAAAAGCAGCAGCAGAAAAAACTAAAATCGCAACTGAGGTTGCAGCTGCTCGTGAAAAAGCTCAGGCTGAGATAACTCGGATAAAAGAAGAAGTTAGAAAGTCAATAGAGGCATCAAAACTTGCTGAACAAAAAGCTCAGAAAGAAGCGGCAGAAGCAGTTGTTTTGGCTAAGAAAAGAGCAGAAGAAGAAATTGCTAAAGCTCAAAAAGAGGCAGCAACAAATGTTTCGTCTGCTAATCAAAAAGCAGAGGAGGCAAAGCAAACTTACGCTCAAGAGATCGCCACTTCTCAAAAGGTTTCACAAGAGAAAATGAAAAAGATTCAAGAGGAAGTTGCAGCGAAAATTAAAGCAGCCAAAGAAAAAGAAAATGAGACCAAAACGATGTCAGCAAGTGAAGTGGCTGCAGCCAAAGAACGGGCGGCAAGTGAAGTAAGAAAAGCTCAAGAAACTGCTGCTAGAGAGGTAGCAAAAGCAAAAGAAAAAGAAGCTTTAGCTCAACAAGAATCGGCTAATAAAGTAGCTGAATCAAAAAGAAATGCAGCCGAGGCTGTGGCAAAAATCAAACAGGATGAGGCACAGGCAATTAAGGTAGCTAAAGAAAATGCAGCAAACGAAAAACAAAAGGTGGCGAATCAAGTAGCTGAGGCAAAACAACGTGCAGCTAAAGAAGTAGCTATGACCAAAGATCAATTAACTAATGAGGTGAAGTCTGCGAAAGAGAATGCGGCAAAAGCAAAAGAAGAAGCTTCTCTTGCCGTTTTGGAAGCTCGAAAAGAATCTGCTGCTAAAGTTTCTTCGACACAAGAAGAGGCCGCAAATGAAGTAGCTACTATAAAAATGCAGGCTGTAGAAGCTGTTGCTAAATCTAAAAAAGAGACTGCAGCGAAATTGGAAGAAATGGCTCAGCAAGTAGTCGAAGCGGAACAAAAAGCGAAGGAAGAAATGGCTGCATTAAAAATTCAAATGGTCGAAGAAGAAGCTAAAACACGTAGTGAAAGTAAAACTAAAAAAGAGAAGTATATTAAAGATGCTGAAGAAGCTCGTTTGAAATCATTAGAAGAAATTGCTGCTTCCCAAAAACAATCATCTGATGAAATTTATGCTGCTAAGCAGCAATCTAAATTGGAAATTTCAAAAGTTAAAGATGATACTAAAACACAAATTAATGAGCAGATAAGATTAATCAAAGAGGAGAAAGCAAAACTTAAAGAGGCTCAAGAAAAACGGATACAAGCTGAAAAGGATTTGAAAAAATATGAACAATTGCAAGAACAAATTAAGACTGCTGAGGAGCGTTTGAAAAAAATTAAGGAAGAGACTAAAAAAGTAGAAAATAACTAATAACTATTTCAATAGTTTTTAATGCTTTCCTGAAAAATGTGTTAAAAAAAATCCCGAATTTATGGTTTTGCATAAATTCGGGATTCTTTTTTTTAAGACTGTCTTACAAATTTATTATTCCATGGAAATGGTTCCAAACCTGAATCCATTCTTAGAAATTAATTTTGTCTTAATATTGAAAAAGAATAATTCGTTATCACCAATTTGAGAACTACGATTTGGCAATAAAACAGAGTCTGCTTCTTTTTTATTAAATAATCGTTTTTTCGTTAATGAGCCGTCTTCATTAATATAAGTAAGCACAGCAATACAATGCTTTATTCGACTAACTCTTTTATACTTGTCAGGGTCAGTAATATTTTTTCTAAAATTATCATTGTCATCATTATATAAAAAATAAACTTGATCTGGCGTTTTCAAGGTAGCATGATAGCCATAAATAGGAGTTTGGAAAGTTTGTTTTTTAGGTATGATAACGACATTCTCAACCTCACCATCTACTGCAATATTAATCGCAACAATTGAATTACTTGTATAATGGTAAGTTGTTGTAGTGTTTCCATTAGAGTTCGTTGATGTAGAAACACGCACATAGTTTTCTTCTGCCGTGGCCATTATCTCACCATTATCTTTGATGATAATATCCTTGAAAACAAACTCATCATCCAATCCGGTGTCTTTACTTTTTCTATCTTTTGAAGTATTTTTTCTACCAAACCTTAGCAATTCTTTTGGAGTAAATCTTCTTTTCTTTGCAAACTCGACTTCTCCATTTTCCCCACTCAGTTTCATATAAAATGCACCTTGGATAGGTCCATTTTTTGTGTCACCAAAAAAACCAACACAAGCAACATTATTATTATCATCAACATCGATTCCTATCCCTTTAACAAATCCATCACTAATTTTAATTTTAAATTTTTCATATTTGTCTTCTTCAGCAGAGACCTTATATAAATTCATGGCATAAGCACGTTTTTTCATTCTGCTTTTTTTGCTTCTCTTGCTTTCCTTTTGTTTATTACTTTCATAAACTTTCCCCATAAAATAAACATCTCCTTTTTCAGTCACTTCATAATCAAATGTCTTAATTCTTCTTTCACTTACAGGAATCTTAATTTTTTTATCCCATAATAAATTAAGATCATTATCTAGTACCGAAACATAAGCTTCATAATTTTCTTTTTTACTATCCCTATCATTGCTTGCCACAAATAAAATTTTTGTAGTGTCGGGACTAACATACCAGGAGATTTTTGGAAAATCCTTTTTTCTTTCATATTTGAATTTAGCAATTGTTTTAGCTTTTTTGGCTTTTCCTTTCATGTCAATAGGTACCATATAGAACTTCAATTGATCCTTTTTTTTGTCCTTTTCATACATGAACCAAGCAAATTTTCCTTTGAAGTATTTTATATTCAAGCCATAAGTATTCTTTTTTTCGCTCTTAAATTCCTTAGAGAAAACTTTTTTAAATTTGCGATCATACTTTTCCAAAATATAGGTTGATTTGGATTTGAACATTCCCATTCCCATTCCCAATCCCTTTCCTTTTGTTTCTTGGAAGTAGATATAATGACCTGTTGAATTGGAATGTAAATGACCTTTTAGAACTTTATTTCTTTTCAGCTTATACTCTGGGCTAAGTTTTACAACAGGTTTTACGTCCTGTGCTGAAAGGTTAAAAATGAATGCTGAAAATAAAATTATACAAAACAAAATCTTTTTCATATGTTTATCTTTTTTGTTTAAAAAAAACCAAAAGTAGTATTAAAAATTTTTAAAAACAATAAATAAATTGAAACCATGATTACTAGAATATTTTCAATTAGTCTTCTCCTATGTTTTCTTGTAACTGTTTCTCATGCCCAGAGAAAAGATAAGGATATTCAAGTCATCGTATTTGATGATGAAAATAAAATTAACCGTGATGAAGAAGGAGGAAGAGTTCTTATTCTTAAAACAAGCCCATTGTCATATATTACCGGATGGCAATTCATTGAATTAGAAAAAGAAATCAATGATTTCTTTACTATTCAAGGAGGTCTAGGAATTACTTTCAAACCCTTTGTAGATCTAGAAACTCTCCTTTATAGTGAAATTATAGAGCAGGATTACGAAAGTGAATTTTGGGGTAATAATGATTATAGTGATGACTATTCAGATTTTGACATTAGAACATTTAAGCCGGGGCTTTATCTTTCTGTGACTCCACGGTTGTACTTTGATGATTTTGCTCCGGAGGATTCCTATTTTGGATTAAAGATTAGATATTCTATTAGGAATATGGATGTTCAAAAAATTGTGCAGGGTGGAAATGGAATTAATAGATTACCTGATGATCTTCAAGCCGAAAAAGTTAGGAATCTTGATATTGTTGGTCATTATGGCTATCAAGTTTTATATAAAAAACTAACTGCATCATATTTTATCGGATTAGGAGTTAGGTTGGAAAATCAAACCCGCCAGGATATTGGATACGATGACTTTGGAAGTTATTATAATGGAGAACAGGAGATAAGTGGTGCAAAGTTAAGAGTCGAAGCTGGCGTTAGACTTGGATTCCAGCTGTAGTAAAAATTGGGTTCTAAATGAATTGATTATTAATGAATTCATTTAGAACCCACTAGTTAGAAACTGACTAAATTTCAATTCCTAGTAGATTTGTTTCTTTGATTTCCTTTTTATTTTTTTCACTCAACAAGAGATTTTTTGGAAAAGTGATGTGAAAAATACTTCCTTCATTAAGTTTTGAAGTAACCCAAATCTTACCTTCTAATTGTTGAATAATTTTCTTGCATATAGCTAATCCAATTCCAGTACCTTGGTATTCATTTTTATTATGTAGACGCTGAAACATCTCGAAAATTTTATCGAAATAAATTTCTTCCATTCCAATTCCATTATCCTTAATAATAAAATAAAGCTCAGTTTCTTTTTCCAAATATTGAACAGAAACTAGTTTGTGGTGACCATGATTATATTTCAATCCATTTTCTATTAAGTTTTGAAAAAGTTGTTTAATCATCGTAAAATCAGATTCAATTACTGGAAGTGGAGTAAAATGAATTTTTCCATCTAAATAAAAATCCTTAGAATCAATGTGCGATACTATTTGATTCAATACTTTATTAAGATCAACTCTTTCTTTTTTTAAAACTCTATTATTTGATTTGGAATATTCTAAAATGTCTTCGATCAAATGTTGCATTTGATCTGCATTGGTAGCAATAATATCTAAAAATTCCTGTCCTTCCTCATCAATTTGATTTTTATATCTTCTATTAAAAAGTGTAATAAAACTAATCACACCTCTCAAAGGACTTTTCAAATCATGAGAAGCGATATAAGCAAATCTCTCGAGCTCTTCATTGGAGTTTTGTAGTTGGGAATTGGTTTCTTTAAGTTTATTATTGATGTTTCTTAGTCCTAATTTATAATTTCGTATGGTCGATAGGAATACGAAAAGTGCTAAACAGAAGTTTACAGTCCAAGTAATATTTAAAATAATGGGAGTTAATTGTTGCTCAAATGGGTATCCAAATATTTGTATTAGAGCAAAACTTAAAAAACTGACCATTGTAATTCCAGCCCAGAATAATGCAATCTTTTCTTTGAAATAAATGAACGAGACAGGACAAATACAAAACAACCAAATCAAATAGGGAGAGGCAATTCCTCCTGTAAAAAACATCATACTAAGGCATATTATTAAACTTTGCAATGTGAAATAGTGTCCACATACATTTAAACTTTTACTAAAGTTTAAAACCAATAAATAACCAACGGCAGCCAAAGAAGAATAGAACATGATGTAAGCTCCTTCCACAAAATCAATAAGAAGAAAAACAGGAACAAATGATAAAGAAATAATTAAGATGATAAAATCTACAATAATTATAGAGGAGACAGAACGAAGAATCTTCGTATCGGAATGGAATTTTTGAGGGATTAAAGCTTTTATGAACGACATTTGTGAATCTTAAGTATACTTATTTGTTATTCTTTTGTGATACAAACTCTGTTCCTTTCATTTAAATTTGTGAACATATACAGTTTTACATTGTATTTTATCTTTCAAATTAAATTTTACGAATAATGAAAAAAAATGTTTTTACATTATTGGCTTTTGCCTTTTTAAGCCTAAGTGGTTGTATCGGGGATGATATAATTGAAGATAGAGTTGACCCTGTTGTAAGAATTGCCAATTCTATTGATACCTTAAAAAATGGGACATCGTATCAATTTGAAGCCATCTTTTTTGATCAAGTTGGAAAAGAGGAAATGATTGATTTAAATTGGAGTACTTCTGATGAAAATAATATTTCCATCTCTGAAACTGGATTAGCTACTGCTCTACAACCAGGAAATTCTCTTATTTCAGTAGATGGATTAGCACCTTCAGGAGAGCAAGTTTCGGATGAAATTCTAGTTACAGTTGGTGATGAAACGACGGTATCAATTTCGGAAAGAACTGGAACTTTGCAAACGACTAGTTCATATGAATTAGCGGGAGACTTTGTTCTGAAGGAGGAAGGAGGAATTCTCAAACTTTCCTTTGCCGATAATTACAAAGCTTCTACAGCACTTCCTGGATTGTATATTTATTTGACCAATAATCCTTCAACTAGTGTTGGAGCATTTGAAATTGGTGCAGTTACTGATTACGATGGAGCACATACATATGAGTTGCCTAACTCTATCAGTTTAATGGATTATGAGTATGTTTTATATTTCTGCAAACCATTTAACGTGAAAGTTGGAGACGGACAGTTTAATTAATTTTATCATTTGTAAAAGTATTGTTGTAAAAATGAGACGAATATATTTAGTAATAATTTTAGCATTTTCATTTTTTAATTTAGCCTACGCTGGAGGCGGTTGGACACAACCAAAAGGTGGGATTTATTTAAAACTTTCTGAGTGGTGGATTATTTCCAATCAGCATTATACTGATGCCGGATTAATTGATCCAAATACCACAAGTGGGATTTTTAATACGAGTCTCTATGGTGAATATGGAATTACAGATCGATTAACTGCAATAGCTTATGTTCCATTTTTTAGTAGGGCTTATATGAATAATGTAGTTTCGGGAACAACAGGTGAAATCTTGATTCCAGGAGAAGCAATTAATTCATTTGGTGATACAGATTTGAGTATCAAGTATGCTTTAAATAAAAAAGGTTTATTAAGAACAGCAGCTACTTTGACATTAGGTTTGCCTATAGGAAATAGCGCAGGTGGATCCCAGAAAAATTTACAAACTGGAGATGGTGAGTTTAATCAAATTATTCAATTTGATGCAAGTTCAGCTTTTCAAATAAAGAACATTTCAATTTACGGAACGACGACTGTAGGTTTTAATAATAGAACTAAAGGATTTTCTGATGAATTTAGATATGGAGTGGAAATAGGTGCAGGTTATAAAGATAAATTTTGGTTAATTGGAAGAATTACCGGAGTGGAATCTTTTCAAAATGGAAACCTTTCAAGCGATTCAAATAGTACGAGTATTTTTGCTAATAATGCTGAATTTACAAGTTATTCAGTTGAAGCAGCGGTTTATTTGACGAAGCAGTTTGGAGTTTCTGCAAGTTATGCTTCGGCTTTTCGAGGACAGATTATATTTGCTAATCCATCTTATTCTGTTGGTGTATTTTTAGATTTGACAAAATGATAGTTTTTATTGGTAACAAGTGATGAGTTTCTCTGATTTTAAAAAAAAGGGAGACTCATCACTTACTTACTAAAAAACTTACCTTCTTTTTCTTCGACCACCTTTTAGCTTTCTCCCAACCCACATAATTAATATAGATCCTAATGTTGCTGAGACGATCATTCCTACAAAATTTTGCGGTAATTGAACGCCAAAAGTAGTATCAATTGTTTTGACAATTCCAGCACCTGCAGTTAATCCTAAAAAGTTGAAAATCGTACCCCCTACTACAGCGCCAGCAATACCAAGAATTGCATTGGTAACAAATCCAAAGTGATCTCCTCTCATTATCCTTGCTGCTAAAGTACCTGAAAGAGCACCAACTAAAACCATGGTGAGAATTTTTACAATATTGCCATCTAATAAGCTTTCCATCTTTAAGTGTATTTGTTTTGTTAAAAAAATTAGAGTAGCAAATTTATATAAATTTATTTTAACAGTAGTTAAAGTGGATTATGAATAAATTAGACTAGTTTTTTACCAATTTTATTTTTTAACAAAACAAATTTGACCTCGTTAAATATAAATTAAGACTGAGTTGGATGCTTTTTTTTATCAACAAGCGTTATATCTTTGAGGCATCAAAAAAAGATAAATTATTAATTGAAAACAGTAGATAAATATTTAATTAGACAGTTCATAGGGCCATTTATAGCCACCTTTTTTATTGCATTATTTGTGTTATTGATGCAATTCATTTGGGTGTATGTAGATGATATGGTGGGAAAAGGTGCAGGTTTTGGACTGGTTCTAGAAATTATTTTATACAATAGTATCTCTTTAATTCCCTGGGCTCTACCAATTGCGATTTTGATTTCTTCTGTTATGGTTATGGGAAACTTAGGGGAACGATATGAGTTAGCAAGTTTGAAATCAGCAGGAGTTTCCTTGATTCGAGTAATGTTGCCAATGCTTTATTTTGCAATCGGTGTGACTTTCTTTTCCTTCTTCTCTTCAAATACGTTGGTGCCTATTGCCAATTTAAAATTCAAATCTCGATTGCATGATATTCGAACTCAAAAACCTACACTTAATTTGGAGGAAGGAGTTTTTAATGAAGACTTCAAAGGTTTTATTATTCATATTGGAAAAAAAGAGAAAGATGATCGAACGATTAGAGATGTCATAATTTATGATCACCAAGATTATAATCGAGGAAAATTTAGTATGATAACCGCTGAGTCAGGAGAAATGTATATGACTTCGGATAATTCATATTTTGTGATGGAACTAAAAAATGGTTATCATTATCAAGAGGGAGAAAAAGCCAAGAAAAAAGAAAAAGAAAAATATACATTCACTCGTACCAAATTTAATGAATGGAAAAAAGTATTTGATACGGGCGAATTTAATATTGATTTGACTGATCAAGATCGATTTAAAAATCATTATTCTATGCTTTCAGTAGGGCAACTATGGACTGCGGTTGATTCAATTGATAATAGAATTAGAAGTTATAATGCTCGTCTAGATCAATATGTTCAAAAAGCGTTTTACCCTTTGAAAAAGAAGTATTTGGATCAAAGGAAAAAGGAAAGTGCTAAGAGATTAAAACTTCAAAAGGAAAAAACAAAAGCGAAAGCTGAAAAAATAAAACAAGAAAAACTTAAAAAAGAGGCAGAAGCAAAAGTAGATTCAACTCCAGCTAAATCTAAATCTAAGAACCCAAAAGTAGTAAAATCTAAACCCAAGAACCCAACTTCAAAAAAAGCAAAAGCAAAAATTAAAAAACCTAATCCCAAAAAAGTTATTAATAAAACTTCCAAAAAGATTAGTGCACCAAAGGCTAAAAAAGAAAGAGATAAAGCCAATCAAAAAAGAAAACTTAAAGAAGCTACTAGGAAAAAGGAACAAAAGAAAAAAGCAGAGGTTCAGAAAAATGCAAATGCTCTTTCAGAGGTATTAAAACAAGAAATTGAAAAGCCTCTTAAAGAGTATGACTCCTTTTATATGACTTTTCCAGAGGGGGAAAGAACAAGATTTAATTTAAAAGAAAGAGCAAAAACAACAGCTCGAGGTATCTTAAACCAAGCAGAAGCAATTCAAAGAAGTATTTATCCAAAAAATGAATCAAGAGTAAAACATGTTTTTGTTTTATATTCGAAATTCACATTTGCTATAGTTTGTTGTGTGTTTTTATTTATCGGAGCACCGATGGGAGCAATTGTTCGAAAAGGAGGATTTGGTTATCCATTGTTGATTGCGATTTTATTTTTTATGGTGTTTATCGTTTTAAATATATTATTTCAAAAATTGGCTGAGAGTTTTGTGATACCAGCAGAAATTGCAGTTTGGTGTCCACTTATGGTTTTGATTCCAATAAGTTATATTCTAACTACCCGAGCATTGAAAGATAAAAAGATTTTAAATTTTGATAGATATACAACCTTGGTTGTCGAAGGTTTTAAGTTTTTACAAAAACGTTTTCGGAAGTCTAGCGATAAAAGTCTTAATTAAAAACTCTGTTTGAATAAAAATAACAATACATTTACATTTGATGAAAAAAATCTTCCAATCTAATATCCACTATATTGTTTGCTGTTTATTATTTTTCCTATTTGGAGGAGTATTGTTATTTTTTATTGAAAAGCCTGATGTGATCTTTTTTTTTAGTGAAAGACGAACCCCATTCTTAGATTTCTTTTTTACAAATATTACGAAAATGGGAGAGGAGATTATGTATTTAGTCTTTCTCATTTCTTTTCTTTTTATAAAAGTTAGGTATGCTATTTTAATTCCGTTGATCGGAATTGTAGTGTCCATTTTGAGTTTTTTCACCAAATCATTTTTCGCTCATAATCGGCCAAAAATATTTTTGGAGGATATGAAATTAATGGATCAGGTTAATTTTGTGGAAGGAATAAAATTATTAGTCGGGCCAACTAGTTTTCCTTCAGGGCACACGATGTCAGCATTTGCCTTGTTTGGCTTAGTGGCATTTATGTTTCCAATGAAAAAAATATGGGGAGTGATTTTCTTTTCTTTCGCATTGCTGATTGGACTATCTAGAAATTATTTAGTGCAGCATTTTTTCCAAGATATTTATTTGGGAGCCCTAATGGGATTTGGATTGTCGATCTTGTTTTATTGGGGACAAGAAAAAATTAAAACAGAACCCGAGCATTGGTTAAATCAGCCCATTTGGAAAAAGAAAAAAGAGGTGCTTGCCGAGTCAACTATTTTGGATGAAGAGGAATTTTAAAAAAGCAATGAAAATACCCAAACCAATAAAAACTGAAAAATCATCGTCCCATCAATTACTCCTGTAAAGAAATAATCATGTTTGATTTTATCAGATTGGCGAATGAAAAACCAAGTTGATAAAAATGAAACAAATAAACCTAACAATATCTTTACATTGTAACCAGCTGAGTACCAGTTTAGTATAACTGCCAGTAAAGCAAAAGTTAAACTTGCTGTCCCTAATTTCTTTGTTTTTTCTATACCGATCACCGCTGGAATGGTTTGAACTTTACTATGAGAATCCACCTTTAAGTCTCTTATGTCAAAAGGTAAAGTTATCGCAAATATAAAAATGGTTCTTTCCAAAATCATTAATCCAACAGGCAGGGTAGTAGCTACTCCAAGTTCTAAGGCTGGTAAAAAAACGGTCACCCAAGACCATACTATCGCAATTAAAAATATTTTAATGTGGTTGAAATCTCGCAGGCGTTTTTTGCCACTTAAGAATGGAACAACATAACCAAGAGAAATAATCCCAGGAACAATTAAGCTTAATTGAATGGCAAAGGAAACATTCCAAAAACAAATCGCTCCTCCTATTCCAGAAACTAATGCGTAGAAGGTGATATGGTTTTTGAATTTTTCGATGATCGCATATCTTTCCATTTCTCGAAATTCAGAAACTTTAGAAATGCCAATGATCCGATGTAAAGCGTAAATAAAAAGAGTGGCAAAAAAAATCAAACCTAATAACCAATTCAATTCTAATTTCGTAGTTAAAATAAATTGCGTTTGTGCGCACATGGCAGCTGCACACAAAGCAATCCAGAGGTTGCTGTAAAAAATTAGATTGATCAGTTTTCGTAAAAACAAGATGATTAAGATTGAAGGTGATTTAAGTTTTCGTCATTCATAAATGAAACGATTCAAATCTACGAAAGTTATTTTTTTAAAATAAAAAAAAATCCTGCTAGATCATTTTGTTCTAGCAGGACTTTTTTTGTGAAAATTTATTTCTAAAAATATTTCCAATTATGATTCTTCTTGATTTTTAATAAAGATTCATAAATCAATTTAATGACATTTTCAACATCATCTTTATGAGCCATTTCTACAGTTGTATGCATATACCGCAAAGGCAATGAAATCAAAGCAGCAGGTACACCTCCATTTGAATATGCGAATGCATCTGTATCAGTTCCAGTTCTTCGTGAGGAAGCTTCTCGTTGGAAAGGGATCTTTTTCTTTTCGGCAGTATCAATAATTAAATCGAGTAACTTATTATGTACTGCAGGAGCATAAGTAACAGATGGTCCTTTTCCAGCTTTCACATCACCCAAATTCTTTTTATTCATGAGTGGTGTACTTGTATCATGAGTAACATCTGTAACGATTGCTACATTTGGTTTTATCGTTTGAGTAATCATTTCGGCTCCTCTAAGTCCCACTTCTTCCTGAACAGCATTTACGATATATAAGCCAAAAGGTAATTTTTTCTTGTTCTTTTTTAATAATCGAGCTACCTCTGCTACACAAAATCCTCCCATTCGATTATCCAATGCTCGTCCGACATAATATTGTTTATTTAACACCAGCATTTCGTCTTCGAAAGTTACAACCGAACCAACATGAATCCCCATTTCCAAAACTTCAGCTTTATCTTTTGCACCAACGTCGATAAAAATATTTTCTAAAGTAGGTGTCAATTTTGCATCAGCACCACGTCTTACGTGAATAGCCGGCCATCCAAAAACACCTTGCACTACTCCTTTCTTGGTATGTATATGTACTCGCTTGGATGGAGCAATCAAATGATCAGATCCACCATTTCGAATTACATTCAAAAATCCATCGTCAGAAATATAGTTGACATACCACGAAATTTCATCAGCATGTCCTTCGATGACCACTTTATATTCATGATCAGGATTTATAATTCCATAAGCAGTACCATAGTTATCAACTCGGGTTTCGTCTACATATGGTTTAAGGTAATCTAACCAAAGTTTTTGGCCAGCAGATTCGTGGCCTGTAGGAGAGGCATTATTTAAATATTCTTTAAGAAATGCTTCTGATTTTTTTGTGATAATTGACATAAGATTAAGGTAAATTATTTTATCAACAATGTTTTTTAAGAAAGAGGAGATCTCTCAGTCACGGTGTAAGGTTGGTTGGATAAAATTATTCAGTAAACCATTCTGCGGGAGCTTTGCTCCATTGAGCAAGGGATGCCAGTTGGTCTTCTTGAATATATTCACTTTTTACAGCTTCTTGTAATAATTCTGGATAATTAGTCAATGTTTCAAAAGGACAATTTGCAGCAGCAAATGCAGTTGTTGCTTTATCAAATCCATAGGAGAAAATAGCATGAACTCCAACAACCTCACAGCCAGTTTCTTTCAATGCTTCTACAGCGTTTAAACTACTTCCGCCAGTAGAGATCAAGTCTTCAATTACTAAAACTCTTTCCGTTCCTTCTAAATGTCCTTCAATCATGTTTTGGCGGCCATGTTCTTTTGCTTTACTTCGAACATACACCATTGGTTTTTTCAAACGATCTGCCACCAATGCACCGAAGGCGATTCCAGAAGTTGCAACACCAGCTACGACATCAAATTCAGGCATACTTGTGGCTTTTTTTTCCAAACAATAAATTACATAATCACGAATATTTGGGTAAGAAAGGATAATCCGATTATCGCAATAAATCGGAGATTTGATACCTGAAGCCCACGTAAAAGGATTTTGAGGATTTAGTTTTATTGCTTTTATTTGCAATAACCTTTTGGCTACTTCGGAAGCTACACTCATCTGGAAGAATTTGATTTTTTTTAAGAGAAAATCGTCAAAATTTTAAATTTATTTCAAACGATTGCAAATGTACAAAATCTATATTAATGGAACGCCTCTTTTTCTAACTTCAACAAAAGATTTTCCAAATCTAAAATTAGAGGGAGATAATTTTATCAAAATGAGATATATAGGGAAAAAAAAGTTCCTACATAACTATATTGATCTACTAGAAAAGAATACGAGTTTTGATGCTATTGTGTTACATACTCCTGATTTAGAAAAATTATGGAATCATTTTCATTCTATTTTTAAAATAATTGAGGCTGCTGGAGGAATTGTAAAAAATGAAAATGATGAGATTTTGATGATTCATCGTTTAGGTTATTGGGATTTACCTAAAGGGAAAATTGAAAAAGGAGAAAGTAAAGAAGAAGCAGCCATTCGAGAAGTTCAAGAAGAAACTGGTGTGCAAAATATTGATTTAGAGGAACTTATACATACGACTTATCATACTTACGAAAGTAAGAAAGGAAAGAAAATACTTAAAGTCAGTTATTGGTATACTATGAAAACCACAGATTCAGATTTGACACCACAAGCTGAAGAAGGAATTGAAGAAGCGGTCTTTGTCAATCTAGATTCCTTTTTTTCCCAGCCTAAGAAAATTTATGGCAACATTTTAGATGTAATCCATAAGTACCGAAGAATTTAATGTTTTAATTAAAATTTTTCATTGTACAATAGGATTTATTATTTGTCGTTTTGATAAGTGTTTGACAGATTATTCCTTTCCCAAGCCCTTGCCCCGAATTTTAACATTTGACATTTTTTAAAACTTAATTTTGTTAAGATTGTTTAGTTGTTTTAATAAGATTGTTTTTCGATTAATAACAGTTTTTTGTTTTAAGGAAAATTGATTTTAGCAAATTTTGTTCAAAGTATATTAATTAGTCAGATTGAAATTATTTTTTATTTTTGTTTAACTTAATTCACAAACATAACCAACCATCATGAAATTTTTCGTTTTAACCATCTCTCTTCTTTTTTCTTCTCTTTCTTTATTTTCACAAACTACTGCAAAAGGTGCTTCAGCTCCTGGATCTGAATATTTATCAGTTGTTTCATTAGACAATGCTGATTGGTCATTTTATGCAGACGAAGATAACCGTACATTTTATGTTGATTTTGAAAAAATCAATGTTAACTTAAGTGATGTTATCATCAAAGATGATAATGGAGAAATCTTATTCAAAGATGATGTAATGGAATTACCAGTAAATGCAATTTATGAATTGAACTTTGATGAATACGGAGTAGGAGATTATACTGTTGAATTACGGTCTTTTACTAAAATTATACGTAAAGAAATTTCGATTAATTAAGATCAAATTATAAAGAAACAAAAAAGGTGTTATCGTTTTAAACGATAACACCTTTTTTGTTTTCTACTACACCGTGACCGCAGAGACACGGCATGTCTAGTTTCTAGCTATGTGCCAATAATTATTTCAAAAACGAAATCAAAACGCCAGCAGCTACAGCCGATCCAATCACTCCTGAAATATTGCTAGACATCGCATATTGCAAAATATGATTCTTAGGATCCACTTTCAAAGCAATTTCATTAGCAACTCTCGAAGCCATAGGAACAGCACTCAAACCAGTCGCTCCAATAAGTGGGTTGATTTTCTTTTTAGAAAAAAGGTTATAAATTTTAACGGCATAAATTCCGCCTGCTATCGAGATAGCAAAAGCTAAAAATCCACCACCGACAATCATTAGTGTCTCTTGATTTAAAAAAGTCTTTGCTGTCATCGTTGCTCCAACTGTTAACCCTAAGAAGATAGTTGCTGTGTTCATAATGGTTTCCGAAGCAGCCTTGAAAAGTCTATTGGTATCCGTCCCAATTTCCTTAATCAAATTTCCAAACAATAGCATTCCAACCAAAGGAACTGATGAAGGAACTAAAAGAGAGACTATGGTTCCAAGGGCAATTGGGAAAAGGATTTTTAATGTTCGAATATTTTTGATTCTAATTTTATTGGGAAAAAGTTTTTCTTGCTCTTTCATGTTGATTGAAAGTTCTTTTTCACTAACTGTGTATTTTACGACCAAAGGAATTATCACCGGAACCAAAGCCATATATGAATAGGCGGCAATTGCAATTGGTCCTAATAATCGATCAGCTAAAACAATAGCAGTATAAATTGCCGTAGGTCCATCAGCTCCTCCAATAATTCCTAATGCTGCTGCTTCTTTTATTGGAAAACCAATCCACACCGCAGAAATCATCACAGTAAAAATTCCAATTTGGGCAGCTGCCCCAAAAAATGCTAATCTTAAATTTCGTAGCATTGGACCAAAATCAGTCATTGCTCCTACACCCATAAAAATGAGAGGAGGCAGCAAACCAGTTTTTATCAAAACATAATAAAGCATATTCATGATACCATGGTCCTTGGCGATTTCCAAAATGGTCATATGTGCAATTCCATTTTCATCTGTAGCAGGAGTCACACTCATCATTCCTCCAGGAAAATTGGCTAGCAAGAGTCCAAAAGCAATTGGTACTAAAAGCAATGGTTCAAATCTTCTCCAGATCCCCAAGTAAAGCAATAAAAATGCAATACCAATCATCAGCAAGGTCGCAGGATTTTGAATCAAATCCCCGAATGCAGTCATCCCATATAGTTTTTCTAATATTTCCATTTCTATGATTTGGTAGTCCGTTTGTGTTTTGTTTTAAAATGTAAAAGCATTGTTACAATGTCTTATGTCATTAATACTTTTACAAAAAATAGAAATCCGTTTTTTCTAAACAATTTTAAACATCACATCATCTTCTTCAATATCTTCCCCATGTTTAGCGGTGATTTCTACAATCTTTCCAGACTTATCAGCAGAAATGGCGTTGATTACTTTCATGGATTCAATATAAGCAACCGTGTCACCTTCGTGAATCATGTCACCAATTTTTACTGGTCGATCAGAGGACTCCTTAGTTAAATAAAATTTCCCTTCCAATGGTGCTTCAAGAGTTTGGTAATTTCCTAAATCAACTGGTGCGGCAACATTATTTTGTGTGGCTCCTTGATTTGATGTAGTACCTGAGGAAGAATTATTTCCACTTGTAGAAGGAATATCATCATAAGAAATATTGACTTTGAATTTTTCTCCATCCACATCGACAGTAATGTTTCGAGGTTGAGGAATGGAAGCTGTGGGAGTTGCCGCTGGAACAGCAGGAGCAGGTGATGGACTTGCAGATTGATTCTTTTTCGCTTTTCTTTCAGCTAGGTCTGCATTAAATTTTTCCTTTGCTTTTCCAGATTTATAGTCTTTATACTGAGCTGGGTGCATCGCCAATTCAAATAATTCTTCATCATCTTCACCATAATCCCAACCATTCCTTTCCATTTCAGCAGCAAATAATTCTAACTCATCAGGATATAAATCTTGTGGATTACCAGTATAAGCTTCTCTATTTTGAGAAATAGCTAACGCTTGTAATTCCTCTCCCAAAGGGCCAAGTAATTGTCCAGAACGCCCCATCAACATTCCCCAGGTATTTTCATCAATCATACTCCAACGAGCTTTTCCTTTTTCCATTTGAGTTACATTCATCAATGCAACATTTTTCACATACTGGCTAAATGGAGTAACCAATGGAGGGTAACCCATTTGAGGCCAAACGTATTCCACTTCATTAAATAATTTTATCAAAATATCATCTTGCGAAACATTTGGTTTTCCATTTTTTGCCATCCATTTATTTAAGCTGCGAATATTTTTTTCCAAATCAGCCATCAAACTTCCCATCATTCCTCCAGGTAACCCTGGGGCAATTAGTAAGGAGTTCATTTTTCGATTTAAAGGATTGATATAATATCCTAAAAAGTCGTCCATGAATTCTTGAGTTAATCTTCTAACCTCCATGTATGCTTTCATATTTACATCCTCCACATGAAATCCTGCATCTTTCAACATCGCATGAATTGTCAATAAATCAGCATGACCAGTTCCCCATGAAAGTGGTTCCATTCCTACATCAATAATGTCCGCACCCGCCCGAGCAGCTTCCAATGAAGAGGCAACTGAAAATCCAGGAGTGGAATGGCCATGATATTGGATTAAAATTTTAGGATGACGATCCTTTATTCCTTTGACAATCTTTCCAACCGAAACTGGTCGGCCGATGCCTGCCATATCTTTGATACAAATCTCTTCGGCACCAAGATCTATATATTGATCTGCCAAATTGATATAATATTCAACCGTGTGAAGAGGAGAGAAGGTCAAACTCAAAGCGCCTTGGGCAATCATGCCACCAGCCTTGGCGAATTTAAATGAGTTCTCTAAATTCTGAGGATTATTTAAACCATCGAAAGATCTTGAAATATCAGTTCCTTGCTTTTTTTTCAAAGCAAACATCATCCGTCGAATATCTGCAGAGACAGGACTCATTCTAATTCCATTCAAGCCACGTTCTAACATTTGAGTTTGAATCCCTGCATCGTTAAAAGGTTGAGTCCATTTTCTAACGGCTTGATTTGGATTTTCTCCGAACAATAAATTGACTTGTTCAAATCCTCCTCCGTTCGTTTCCACTCGGGCAAAACATCCCATGTCAATAATCGGTTGTGCTACTCGAACTAATTGATCAACACGTGGAACATATTTTCCTGCTGATTGCCACATGTCACGATAGACGAGGGCTAATTTTATACTTCTACTCATGGTTAAATATTGGTTAGGTTTATATTGTATGCGATAAAGTGAAAATTCATTTTATCAGAGTTTTTCGATTTTTTCTATTCTTCCTTTTCCATGTGTTAAATGGTCAACAGTACCAATAATGGCTGCTAATTTCTTTTTATTGATGGTATTTGATGGGGGTGAAACTTGTGGGATAGGATTATTCGAAATGTTGGCTTTAGCAATTTGAGGAGGAGCGTATTTGTTAGTAATTTTTATCAAAAGTTGACCTGTAAATACAACAAGTGATAGAATAGCAAAAACTGTAATCATGCCAACAGCCAGAATAATAAATGCTTCTTGTAGATTTTCGTTCATAATTATGTTTGTAAAAATAGAAAGTGTAAAATTAACAAAAAGCGAGAAAAATAGAAGGATTAGATGTGAAATGTATCAGGGATTTTGGGAAAATAAGAATAGATTTATTTTAAAAATAATGCTTGTTTGAAAATAAATATGCACGGTTTCTTTTTTAAACCAAAATATTATTTTGATTATTCAATCAAATTGAAACCGAATAAAATAGTAGAATCATTAAATTCATTTTTAAGCAAAATATTGAAATTAAAAACTATGATTATCCATGAAGAATAAACCTGAGCGAATATAATTTTGATTTTTTTGTGAAAATCATTTTAAATTTCGAATCCCATTTTTTTAAATAATCAATGCAACTATTCATTATTATCTTTTTCTTTTAAAGCAGTTTCTAAAAATAAAATACGAAAATCATGAAATTTACTTTTACAATCATTTTTACTTGTTTAATTAGCTTGACGGTTTTTGGTCAGGATGGAAAGAAAATGATTTCTACTGATGAGAAAAAAGAAATGTCTGCTGATGAAAAAGAGGTTTTAAAAGTTGTAGTCCATCTTTTTGATGGAATGCGGGCTGGAGATAGTTCAATGGTGAGTTCTTGTTTTCATCATCAAATAGATATGTTCACCTCTTATACTAATAAAGCAGGTGAAGCTGTTTTGAAAAAAGATGATGTTCAAAAATTTATTAATGCAGTTGGAACACCACATGAGGAAGTTTGGGATGAAAAAATTTGGGATACGGAAATTAGAATTGACGGAAATTTAGCGCAAGTTTGGACAAAGTATGGATTTTATTTGGATGACAAATTTTCGCATTGTGGTGTAGATGCTATTCATTTGACGAGAACTAAAGATGGTTGGAAAATTTTTCACCTATCTGATACTCGGCAAAGAAAAGGATGTGATGAGAAATAATTTTATAAAATTACTTCTCATCACCCATAGGATCTAAGGCTCTATTTGGACGCAATTCTCTTTCTGGAAATTCATTTTTAGAAAAATCTAAAATGCGCATCTCATGCAAGAATCCTTCTTCCAAAAGATTTGATTCGACCGGCATTGAAGTGGGTAATAATATTCCATCATAGTTTTTATAATCATGAAAGTAAGCTGCTCCAGTTAGGAAATTATACATCTCACGAATAGTGTATTCTAACTTTACGATTCGTTTGGTTTTTTTATTTATCCAAATCAAGTATTGATCAATTTCTCTTTGAGGTTCAGTTGTGTTCCATGAGGCGATAATTCCTTCACACTCTGTACCATCAATATTTGCCTCTCCAGCATAGGCAAATGAATTGGCATTTTGAATTCGAAGCGGAAATTCGATAAAGTATTGGTAAGTTGGTAGCCAAAAAGTAATGTCGCTTTTATTGACAAATTTATAGTTTTGAGAAGGAGCTGAAACATAACTTTTCCATGACTGAATTCCCCAGGCTGCTCCAGTTTTTTTTCCTGATAGAAACTCTAATTTTCCATCAAAACTTTTAGGAATATATTTTAATAAAAATCGAACGGAGTCTTCGGAATAACCATGACTATTTGCTCCTAGGGTACCAAAAAATACATCTTCAAATTCTACAGAATAAGTATTTATTTTTTCCCAATTAGAGATTCCATGAGCAATTCCCATTTCTTGTAACAATGTTTTTGCAATTTTTACATTGGGATTATTTTTAGCTGTTTCAGTCCTCAAATCAGCAGTTCCTAAAAAATAGAAATAGGTAACGATGATGATAAGAAGTAAAATGAATCCTCCTAGAATTCTGAAAATTAATTTCATGTTTCGTTTTTAGTATGATTTAAAATTAACTATTGTTTATCCCATCTAGCTCGAAAACCTCGCACATCAAAATGGACTGACATAGTTCCAGGGTATCTTCCAATTCCTCCTTGATTTTTAATTATTTCTTTTTCTAAAAAATCTAGTACAATAGTTTTGTCTTGCTGATTTGCATATCCATCGTCGTTGATATCTCCAATTTGAAGATCGAGTGCTTGACCTTTTAAGTGTCTACTTAAAGATGCACCGCCCACTTTTTCATTATAAGCAGGATGTCTAAAACCATTGACGATAGTAAAACCTGTTTCGTTATATCCATTTTTAAAAAGAACATTTTGTAACTCAAGAAGTTTTAAAAGTAACTTTTTATCAACCATCCAAAGGACTTCTGTTCCTTCGCCCAATGCATCAATATTTTCATAGTAAAATTCATCTTTCGGTAAAAAATCCTTTATTCTAAAACTTCCTACGATAAATTTGAAAATGTCTTTACCCTTGATGATCAATAAGTTAGAGCCTTTTGCTAGGTCATTGTATTTCTTTTTATCGTATTTAGTCTTGGTAAGATATTCTTTTTTTAGTTGGGAGAATGCAATGGTTGGGAAGGAATTTAGAATGGATTTAATTTTTTCAGGCTTAGTTACGATTTCTTGTTTTGTGGTGAAATCATAATGCCATTCAAAAATTTTTTCAGCAAGGTTAGTTTTTTTCCAAAGGAGGAAAATGGAGGCTAAAGTGATGAGTAGGTAGGTTAGGTGTTTTTGCAAAATAGATTTTAGGGGAGTTTGTAAGAGTATTGTTATTTATTATTTAAGCGTGAAACGGTTTTGAACCATTCCACGCCTAGAGTTAAATTTTTTCCAAATTATGCTTGGTTAATTCATTTACTTCAGCACCAGTATTAATCGTGGAGGATGGTTCGAACAACATGATTTGCACCTCTTCATTTTCAGTTCTTGGTCGATGTTCCACTCCTTTAGGAATGATTATAATTTCTCCTTCTTTTACGATTTCGGTTCGATCTCGAAAATCCATAAAAAGAGTTCCTTTGATTACCATAAATAATTCATCCTCATTTTCATGAGAATGCCAAATGAATTCCCCGCTAATTTTGGCGAGTTTAACATGTTGTCCATTTAGTTCTCCAATTATTTTTGGAGACCAAAGTTCATTGATTTGATTGTATTTTTTTTGGAGGTTAATAGTTCTCAAAATATTATTTTTTCAAGTTTTGAATTAAATTCACTGATTTGTTGAGGAATTTTCTCAATATCATCTTTACCTAAATTTTTGAAAAACATTTTTAATCCTAATCCAGCTTTCCAATGATAAAATGTATCATATTTTATAGTTTGTAAATTACCATTTTCAATATATCTGATTTGAAATCCAATACCATTGTATCTGTATACTTCTCCGTTAGGGTTACCTCTGCCATATCTCACAGTGTAAATATTTTCATAGTCAGGAAATGTTTTTAGAGGCTTTAAATCTGCATCTAGTAAAACCTCTGGTTTTTTTAAAAATGCTTCTTTTGCATTTGTAGATTCAAAAAATAAAATGTCTGAGAATTTCCAATCATTTTGAAATCCTTCTATTATACTTTTTCTTATTTTATTAATCTCTTTTTCTTCTGTCTTTGCCAATTTTTCATTTCCTCGCTTTCTTAGAATTTCAATTTTTTTATCACTATTAGGAAGTTGGACGAGGAGGACTCCACTCTTTAATTGTTTAAGATGAGTCCTTTTACTTAATTCTGAAACAGGCATTTGACTATTTCCTATGATAGAAAAAGTAATAATTACGATAAATGAAAATATAATTTCTTTCATGTTATGATTTTAAAAATGCTAATTGATTGATTAAACAAAATTACACAAATGTAAATGTAATAAATCCCAATTTTATTTTCCAAAAAACAAAAACCGTTGAAAATGTCTTCTCAACGGTTTTTCCTTTTATTAAAAAAATATCAATCAGCTTATTTTCTCAAAGCAACATCTCCTTTAAAAATGATTTTTCGACCATCTTTAAATTCAATTTCTGCAAAGTAAACAAAGACAGCAGGATTCATTTTTTCTCCTTTAAAATATCCATCCCAACCTACTGAGTAATCGTTAGGTTGAATGTCATTTTGTTCAAAAATTTGTTCTCCCCATCGGTTGTAAATTTTCAAAACATGAATTTTTTCTACATCAATACCTCCATGGATAATAAATACATCATTAATTCCATCGTCATTTGGAGTAAATACATTAGGAATATAAACGTTTCGATTTTTTTCTACATAAATGGTAATGTCATCTGAATCTTCACAGCCATTAAAGTTTAAAGCTGTAGCCATGTAAGCTGTAGTCTCGAGAGGTGCAACAACTGGATTTGGACAATTATCGCAAGGAAGTGTTGCTTCTGGTCTCCACCATAAACTATCATAAGATTGGCTGAATGTCGCATCTATCTGAGCAGTCTCACCTAGTTCAATGGTAATGTCTTCACCTAAATCAATAATGAATGGCGGTGGCGCAACTAGGTTGACCTCTGTTTCTAATTCACAACCCAAAGCATCGGTAACTATCAGCGAATAATCTCCTTCACTTAAAAATGGGAAAGTATTAATATCTGAAAACGCTTCACCATTGAAAGAGTATTGATATGGGGCAGTTCCTCCATCTACATTTAATACAGTTAAAGATCCATCATCTTCACCATTACAAGAGATAGGCATCAATTCGTAATTTATCTGAAAAGGTAAATTAGTGTTTTCAGAAACTATAATAGCATCAGTTACCGTACATCCATTGTTGGTATCAGTTACCAAAATTTGGTAGGTACCAGGTTGATTGATTGATGGATTTGCACTTGTAGGATTTGTTATAGTTCCACCGTTTTGAGTGGTCCAGCTATAAGTGAAATTTGGCCCAGTTGAAGAATTTCCTCCAATTTGAATACTGTTAAAATCACAATCTAAGTTTGTATTTCCACCAGCATCTGCGGTTGGGAAATTCGTATCAGCGTTAACTACAACGTTATCATTTGCAGTACAACCATTTTCATTATCAGTTACTAATAAAGTATAAGTTCCTTGTTGAGAAACTGAGATATTTAAAGTATTTGAATTAGGAATTGGATTACCACTTGGATCAAACCATTCATAGGTGACATTACCTGTACTTGATCCAATCCCATCTAATGGAACAGATCCTGTATCGCAAGTTAATAAATCAGCAGTTCCAGCTTCCGCTGTAGGAGGGTCAATTGATTCTTCTACAGTAATAGATTGAGTTGCATTACAACCATTATCTGTATTTGTGATTTCTAAAGAGTAACTCCCTGGTTGAGTTGCTTCATACTCAAGATCAGTTGCACCAGAAATTGGATTTCCATTTAAAGACCATTGATAAGTAAAGTTATTGGCAAATGGACCTGATAAAACTTGAGAACTATTGTTACAATCCAAAGGATCAACTTCGTCCAAGGT
>CAZMBP010000142.1:0-46516 GCA_964564545.1 uncultured Saprospiraceae bacterium | reverse complement strand
GCTTTTAAGTTTTGAACAACTGCTTCCATAATATGCCAATTGGTAGAATCACATCCTTCTGATGTTGGGCAACTCCATGAGTTGGCAATTACGTGAGGTGCTTTTGATACATCAGGATTTTCATTATTCAAATCTGTTGGAGCCATAAACCATTCAAAGCATTCGATGTAAGTTGCAGGTGTTCCATTTCCTCGTTCCATATTTCGGCAAGCAATCCATTTTGCACCAGGAGCAACTCCGATTTGGTTATCACCATCTTCGCCGACCATCGTTCCCATGGTGTGGGTTCCATGATTATGGTCGTCGCAAGGAACGACAGAGTCTAGTCCGCAAGGATTAATGGTATCAGGACTGGTTGAAATGATTTCGTGAATGGCATCATGCCAATTGTAATTGTGATCAACCGTTGCTCCATTGCCTCGATAGTTGTGATCTAATGCTGGATGCGTCCATTCGTAACCGGTGTCTTGACCTCCAACGATGACATTTTGACCATTGTATCCGAGTGCCCAAACTTCTTCTGCATCAATCATATCGATGCCCCATTCGATAGTGGTTGGACCACGAGAGTTTGAATAGTTTGTTGAAACTGGTTCTTCGAATTGGATAGCGGAGTTGTCAGTCAACTGTTTGACTTCTGGCAACTTTGCCAATTTTTTTAAGAGGTAATAATCACCTTTTACTTGAAGTGCATTGATGATAAAAAATGGTCGATAGGATGCTTGTTCATTTTTTAAAACTTTTAAAATGTTTTTTTGATCAGCTTGCGCATTCAGTTTTAAATTTTCATAAACAAAATTTCCACGAGCTTCTTTTGTTTTAAAATTTTTCGCTGAGCTGACATTTTTTTGATTTTTTAAAATAACTAAAAAATCTAGGGCTTCTCCTCGGAGAGCTTTGGTCATGAGTTTGGGAGAGATTTTTTCTTCCCAGGTTTCATCTTCAAAAGTAGTGTTTTTTGAAGGGGTGAAAGCTGTCCAGGTTAAAAATAGGAAAGAGCTTAGGATTAAAAATGTTGAATATTTTTTCATATTGTTTTATTTCAGATAGTTATGTAGTGTCTGTTTTAGCTGACCGTAAAAAAATGAGTACAGCGAATTTATTTTTCTTTAAAAAACTAGGTCATAATTTTTAAGAAAAAATTGCTAAGCTCATTTTTTAGGTCAGCTAAAGCAGACCGCCACGTTACTGTTTAATTATTTTAAAATAACCGATGACTTGATCTTCATTTTTTACACTTAAAAAATAAATACCAGCGGGGATATAGTTTTCAACGTCGAAGGTGATGTTTTGTTGGCCACTTTCGAGGTTGGTTTTGTAATGTAGAATGCTATTGCCTGAAATATTAATCATCTCCAATTGGATCGTTTGAGCGAAGGCTAAATCTATTTGTAAAATTATTTTTTCAGAAAAAGGATTCGGGAAAACATTCATTTCTAAAATACCTAAATCTGGATTTGAAATAGAGGTTTCCAAAATGATTTCAAATGGAATTTCAATGGTGCAACCATTCGCATCTTGAAGATAGCCGATATAATTACCAGCCGTTAAAAGTGGAAAGTTTGTTCCTTCTTGATAATCTAATCCATCAAGCGAAAATAGATAAGGTGGTATTCCTCCTGTACCTTCAAAATTGACGCTTCCATTTCCATTCCCAGTATCATTTATTAAATCGGTGATGGAAAAAATAAGTTCAGGAGCTTCGGTGATTTCAAATGAAACTGTATTGCCGCAAACGTTTTCATCATTAGCGATGGCTTCATAATTTCCAGCAGGAAGGTTTTCGAAAAGACCTGTGGAATTAGAATCTCCATTTAAAGTGAAGGTGTGATTTCCAATACCTCCACTTGCGGAAAGTTGAATAGAACCAGTATTTTCACCAAAGCAATTTACGTGGACAATTTCTTCAGTCATCATCTCCACAGGACTAGGCTCAAAGAGTTCGACTGAAAAAATAGCAGAACAATTACTAGCATCAGTAGCAGTAATATTATAATTCCCACCTGAAAGGTTCTCGAAAAGACCTGAAGTATTCGTTTCATTATCAAGAGAAAAAGTAAAACCACCAGTTCCTCCTGTTACTGAAATTTGGATAGCTCCATTTTGATCTCCAAAGCATGCTAATGAAATAGTATCGACATTCTCTAATTCAATATCATTATTTTCGCTAATCGTAATTGGTAGTAAAAATGTACAATCATTTTCATCAGTCACGAGGCAATCATAAATCCCAGAAGCTAAGTTTTCAAAGACTCCATTTGAGTTAGTTTGATTGGAAATGGAATAAGTGTAGTCACCCATCCCTCCGGATGCTTGCACTTCGAAGCCACCTGTAGCTGCCCCTGCACAATCTGCAAATTGAGTATTTTCTAAACTCATGGTTAACACATCAGGTTCTGTGATGGTAACTGTCTCAGTAACAGAGCAATTATTTTCATCCAAGATAGTTACTTGGAAAGTTCCTGCATTGAGGTTTTCAAAAAAGCCTGTAGTATTTGAATCCCCATTTAAAGTATAAGTGTAAGTTCCAATTCCACCTGTTGCATTAATTTCAAAACTTCCTGTCGATTCACCTGCGCAAAGGATGTCTTGGGTTTGAGAAATCGAAGTAGAAATTTGTTGAGGGGCATCGATTTCAAATTCGATGGTTGAACTACAATTGTTTTGGTCAATTATGGAAATAAGATAAATTCCGCTTTCTAGATTCTCAAAAATGCCTGTTGAATTTGTTTCATTACCAAGGGTATACTCAAAGTCTCCGTTGCCTCCTGATGCAGTTATTGCTATTGCTCCGGTTGCATCTCCAGCACATTGAATCAGATTAGTATATTCAATGTTTGAAACGATAACTGAAGGCTCAGAGATTGTAATTTCGGTAGAAGTGGAGCATGAGTTTTCGTCTGTAAGTACAATGTTATAAAGTCCACTTTCTAGATTTTCAAAAATACCTGTTGAGTTAGTTTCATTACCTAATGTGTAGGTAATATTTCCAGTTCCACCAGAGGCAAGAATCGAAATGTTTCCATTACTTTCTCCAAAACAAGAAGCTGGTTGATTTTGAATTACCTCGATATTGAATTCATCAGGTTCTGTAATTTCGACATCAATAGAAGTCGTACAATTATTTTCATCGCTCACAATAATTACATAATTGTCCGCAGCAAGGTTTTCAAAAAATCCAGTTGAGTTAGTCTCTCCAGCTAATGTAAATTGATAATTACCAACTCCTCCGTCTGCTTCAACTTGAACTGTTCCATTGTTTTCTCCGATACAAATGACTGAATTTATTTGAGAAATTTCTGATGTCAATTCCGTAGGCTCAGTAATATTTAGTTCGATAGAAGTATTACATCCGTTTTCATCTTCAATTGAAATCGTATAAATATTAGCTTCAAGGTTCTCAAAAATTCCAGAAGTATTTGATTCATTTCCCATAGAAAAAGTGAGTGTTCCAGTCCCTCCTGAAGCGGCTAAATTTATGTTTCCGTTATTTTCGCCAAAACAAATTACGTTAGTTGTTTGATTGTTAGTTATTTCCAAAGCAGAAGGTTCTGTAAGTTCCACTTCGATAAAAGAAGTACAATCGTTATCATCTGTAACTGTAATGTTATAAGTATTAGCATTTAGATTTTCGAAAACCCCAGTCGAGTTTGTTTCGTTGCCCAAAGTATAATTGATCGTACCAGTTCCACCCATCGCTTGAAGTTGTAAACTTCCAGAGTTGTCGCCATTGCAAAGTGGATTTTGAGTTTGCGTTACTTCGACATTGAGTGCGTTTGGTTCCGTTATATTGACATCAATTGAAGTCATGCAATCATTCCCATCAGTCACGCTTATCATATAAATGCCCGCTGAAAGGTTTTCAAAGAGCCCAGTAGCATTAGTTGTATTTCCATTTGAAAATTCATAATTGCCAACGCCACCTTGAGCTGCTACTTGAATACTTCCCTCTTGTCCATTGCAACTTGCTAAGTTGACTGTAGTGGTTGAAAGAGTTAACTCCGTGGGTTCTGTGATGGTAAAAGAAATAGATTCTGAGCAATTATTTTCATCCGTAATTGTAATGTTATAATTTCCGGCAGTTAAGTTTTCGAAGGTTCCCGTTGAGTTAGTTTCATTTCCTAAAGTGAAATTAAAATTCCCTGTTCCTCCACTTGCTTGTACTTCAATACTTCCGTTGTTTCCTCCAAAACAGTTGATGTTTTGCGAAGCGGAAATAGAAGATGTGATAGCGTCAGGTTGTGAAATAGTTGTAGAAAATATTGATAAGCAATTATTCGCATCTGTAATTGAAATGGTATAATTCCCAGCCATTAAGTTTTCGAAAACTCCCGTTGAGTTAGTTTCGTTGCCCATGGAAAAATTAAAATTGCCAGTTCCACCACTTGCCTGAATTTGAAAACTACCATTATTCCCACCAAAGCAATCAACATTTTGTGAGTTAGCAACAGAAGGAGAAATTTCGCTAGGTTGAGAGATAGTTGTTCCAATAGTAGTTTGACAATTATTTCCATCGGTGATTGAAATCGTATAATTTCCAGCAGGTAAATTTTGGAAAAAACCAGAGGAGTTATTTTGATTGCCAAGGTTGAAAGTGAAATTTGAATTACCTCCTGAGGCTGATACTTGAATTGATCCATTATTATTTCCGAAGCAATCGATTTCAGATTGGGTATCAATTTGTGCTGATATAGGGTTAGCTGAATCAATGACTAATGGTTGACTTTCTACACAACTATTTCCATCTAAAATAATCACATTGTAATTTCCTGCGGAAAGGTTAGTGAAAACTCCAGTTGAGTTTGTTGTGCCATTTAAAGTGTATTGAAAATTACCTACACCACCAGTAGCTTGCAAAGTTGCAGAACCATCATTGGCACCGGAACAACTTTCGTTAGTCTGGGAAATTAAATTAACTTGGATTGCTGAAGGTTCCATAATATCAACAGTTATCACATCTTCACATCCCAAGTTATCGATTGTTGAAATTGAATATTGCCCTGCTGTTAGATTTGTAAAAGTATTGTTTGAGCCGTTTGAAACGCCATTGATAGAAAATGTATATCCACCATTTCCACCAACAGCATTTACTTCGATTGATCCATTGGAGTTTCCGTTGCAAATTACATTTTGAGAATTAGTGATAGACAATTGAACTTCTGTATTCTCATCAATGGTAACTGATTCAATGGTCGTACAGTTATTGCCATCTTCCACCAAAATAGGATAGGTTCCTGCAGCTAAATTTTGAAAAACAGCGGTACTTCCAGTTACGGTATTTCCATTCATTGTCGTACTGAAATTGCCAGCGCCTCCTGACAGTTGAATGGTCACCGAACCAGTATTTTCTCCGAAACAATCCACATCATTTATTACCGAAAATTGAGCAACGATTTCTGGCGGAGAGGTTATAGTAACATTTAGCGAAGCAACACAATCATTTCCATCTTTGATATTGAAGTCGTAACTCCCTGTTGATAGATTGTTAAATGTTGAACTTGTTTGGTAATTCCCACCATCTATATTGTATTGATAATTTCCAGTTCCACCTTGTCCATTTAAAACTACTTCACCATCATTGTCACCGAAGCAAGCCAAGTTCGTTTGTTGTCCAATAGAAATTTCTAAAAGAGGAGGTTCAGAAATGGTAAAAGGTGTTTGTGAAGCACAATTATTTGCATCAAGGGTATATAATGTATAACCACCTGCTAGAAGATTAGAAAAAGTGCTACTTGCCTGATAATCGATTTGGTCGAGTGAATACAAATAATTTTGAGTTCCTCCAATTGTTGAAAAGTCAATTGTTCCCGAGTTATTTCCAAAACAATCTACATCTGTTTGCGAATTCACAAATGATTGTAATGGGTCAGGTTGAGAAATGATAAAAGGGAAAACCGCTTCGCAATTATTATCATCTCGAACAGTCAAAATATAACTGCTTGCTATAAGGTTTGTAAATGTATTGTTAGAAGAAAAATTGACACCATCGATGCTATATTGATAATCTGTCGCGACAGTTCCTCCAACTGCATTTGCTATAATAAATCCGTCTGTTCCTCCATTGCAGGTTACATTTTGTTGCTGTGTAATAAATGGATTAATTTGATCAGGTTGAGTGATCGTAACGGTTAAGTTTTCTACTTCATTAGCAGCATCAGTAACTTCTATTAGATATGATCCAGAACTTAGGTTTGTAAAAACTCCACTTGATTGAGATGTACCTCCATTTAAAGTATATGTATATGGTGGAGTTCCATCAGCGGCAGCTACTTCAATTACTCCATTACTTCCGCCATTGCAAGAGACATTTGTCTGTATCACTAAATTGAGTACGAGGGGAGGAACCAAAGGGAAATTTGTATCTAAAAGAAATAATCCATTTACTCCATCCGAACCTAGAATTTTTCC
The DNA here is from genome assembly GCA_964564545.1 of uncultured Saprospiraceae bacterium. GTDB lineage: Bacteria > Bacteroidota > Bacteroidia > Chitinophagales > Saprospiraceae > CAJQQY01. The sequence continues at coordinate 40,108 of CAZMBP010000142.1, read as the reverse complement.
TGAAGGTAAAAATGGATAAGTTCCCCAACAGCCATTATATCCATTGTATTGAGTATTCGAAGGATAAGTATCATAATAACCTGCAAGTGTAACATTAGCAGGATCTGATACATCAAAAACCTCAATTCCATCTTCGTAATAAGAAGTAAAAAGATAGTTCCCAACCAGATATGGATTATGCGGAGTATTATCAGTATGAGTTGGTGCGAGTAATGGAAATTGAAAATTACTAATCACACCAAGATTATTATAATCAGAAATATCTAAAGCGGTCATTGGTAATCCTGTTCCCACCTCTCGTGCATAAAAAGCAGTATTTCCATCAGGCGTCACCCAGCTACTATGATTGTACCCTGGTTCGCCTGTGTATGATGCTAAAAAATTAGGACTCGAAGGAGTAGCCACATCCCATATATAAAACCCATTCCATCCATGAGAACAATAGGCTGTATCATTTCGCACATAAATATCATGCACGTAACCTCCGCCAGGAAGTGGAACGCTTGCCAAATGTGTTGGCGGACTTGTAGTCACATCATAAATAATTAATCCATTACTTTGAGTATTGGAACCCACTACGTACAATTTTCCTTCTGCTTCATCAACATAAATATTATGAGCTCGTGTAAATTCAGAAGTGATTTGGTAGGATTGAGTAACTGATGTTGGTAAGTTACTCAAATCATAAACTAACAATCCTTCATTTCCCTCTGTACAAGCGTATGCATAATCACCATAGGTTTTAAAATCCCTCCAAATACTTGTTGCTCCAGGAGTGAATTCATCGATAAGTGATAATGTATTACTCGGAGTAATTTCAAAAAAATGAACTTTGCTCCTAGAACCCAAAATGGCGTATTCGTTACCACTTCCATCCACATATCCCCAAACATCATTATACTGCAAACCGGATTGATCCCAATTATCCAACAAAGTCATATTCATGGAAACTTGCGAGTTAGCGTTTTGGAAAAATAAAAATATTAGGCAAATGAAAAGAAAACAATTCTTCATAGGTTCACTTTTTTAGAAAGTATAGATTATTAAATAATTAAGGGTAAGTGATCTTTTATCACTTATTAATTAATCATACGTTAGTCGTAGTTTCTTAAGAAATATACTTTAAAATTTGAAAGGGGAAAGGATTTTTGGAAACGTGTAAATCTAATAAAAAAATTAAATTTAGATTAAATTTGATATATCAATAGGTTGTTATGTGAAGTTTACGACAAGAATTCTTTAAAAAATCGAAAAAAATAAGCTAAACACCTGTAAATGAAAGATTTAGCCTTGTTTTTCCTTTAGTTTTTTAAAATTATTTCTTATAATTATGCCGACTTATGAGAATAATTATTATATCACAAAATTAAAATATGGGAGGTAATCATGTTTAAACAAAATCTTTACGACGCATTCTCCAAAATTAGCCCCTACGAAAGGCATCGCGTGGTTAAGTTTCTGTATGACAATCAAGGTGATTGCGAAATTGAAAAATCCGACATCACAAGTGCGATTGAATATGCAATGAAAGATCGACCTTCATTTGGGGGTTATATTATAACTGTCGAAAAGGATGATCAAATTGTTGCTGCAACAGTAGTTAACAAAACGGGAATGACTGGTTATGGGCCAGAAAACATTTTAGTTTATTTTGGAACACAACAAGATTCGACTTATGAAATGAATCGAAAAATGTTAGACAAAACTATCACGATAGCTAAAGGCGACATCGCTTTTTTAGTAACTCCTGATAATCCTTGGAAAAACATTTTTAGAAAACTCGGGTTCGAGTCAAAACTTTTGGAAATGAATTATTCCAAACCGCACAACAAATCTAAGGCATCCTAGCCAACTAAAACGACCAACGTACTTTCCTTAAAAATTAGACATACTTAAAAAACAAAAATCCCTTTTCAGAAACAATTACATAATTTGAACTTTTCTTTAGACAAAAGAAGAGGTGATGAATTTATGTCTAAATACAAAAAGGATTTTGTAACAACGTAATTACAAAACCCTTTTAGCGTTTTTTATATTAATTTTTACTTCGCAAAAAAGTTAAAATCCAATCTCATCTCAATCGTCTCAGGTGAAATATCTCTCAATCTCAATTCTACGCGAATTCCAAAATCTTCCTTTTCTAAAAAACTTTTGGCATCGACCAAAGTTCCTACTAATCCTAAATCTCCCGAAGCATTGAGTGCAATTTGATCACGATAAAATACTTCTCTTTCAATAGTTGGATCTTCCTTTGAAAAGATTTTTACAGAAACTTCCTGAATATAACCATTGTCAGGATTTGAAAAAATTCCTCGTAAAACTGCTGTTCCTGGATTGATAGCATTTAATTCCTCGGCTGTTGTTCCATTCTGGCTAAAGATCGCATCAGATAAAGATGGAATTTCAGAAATCTCAAAAATATGAGTTCCAGAGAATGGATTTAACCCAGCCGTAATCGTAAAATCATAGAAGTATTCCATCTCAAATAAGATAGCATCATCCTTTTTACAATTAGAAAAAAGAAAAACAAATGGAAGAACAAGCAAGAATATTTTTTTCATGTCGATTTTTTTTAACAACTTTATTAACTTAACGCACAAAAGTACAATTTGTACATGTAGCTACTGACTTTAGTCGGTAGAAAAAAATAATTCAAACTTTTTAAATCAACTTTACTGCCGATTAAAGTCAGCAGCTACAATTAAAAATAATGGGTGAACAAAAAGTATCCTTACTTCAAGATGAAGCGCAAATGCAAAACTTTGTGCGCTTACTTTTAAATGATGTTCGAGCAATGGAATACATGCTTGAAAATGATTGGTTCGAATCAGGAATCACACGTATCGGTGCCGAGCAAGAAATGTGCATGGTGCATGATAAAACTTTAAAACCTGCATGCATTGCTGTTGAGGCATTAGACAAAATGAAAAAATGGGATTGGGTCGAAACAGAATTGGCTCGATTTAATTTAGAGACTAACTTGACACCTCGTGAATTTAAAGGGAAATGTTTAAGTCTTTTGGAAAATGAAAATTCCAAAAACTTAGCAAACATCCGAAAGGTTGTCAATAAAATGGGCGCAGATATTATCCTCACCGGAATCCTTCCTACCTTAAACAAAGACGATTTAGGTTTTCATAATTTGACCCCTAAGAAAAGATATTTCGCACTCATGGAATCCATGAAGCAACAATTAATCGGGAATGATTTTGAGTTGCGATTGACAGGAATTGATGAATTATTGGTTCGACATGACTCTCCATTGTTGGAAGCGGTGAATACTAGTTTTCAAGTTCACTTACAAATCGATCCAAAGGATTTTGTCAAAATGTATAATATTTCTCAAGCACTCGCTGCACCAATTTTAGCAATGGCTGCTAACTCTCCAATTGTTTTTGGTCGAAGACTATGGCATGAAAGTAGAATTGCGATGTTCCAACAAGCGATTGATACGCGAACCACTCACGATCATATGCGGGAGAGATATCCAAGAGTAAGTTTTGGAAATGGTTGGTTGGAAGATTCCGTACTGAATATTCATAGAGAAGATATTGCACGATTTAGAGTGTTGATTAGTAGTGATGTGGAAGAAGATGCATTTGAAAAAATATCGAAAAAAATTGCTCCGAAGTTACGGGCGTTGCAAGTGCATAATTCAACGGTCTATCGTTGGAATCGTCCTTGCTACGGAATTTCTCCAAATGGAAAACCACATTTGAGAATTGAAAATCGAGTCATTCCTGCGGGACCAACTGTTTTGGATGAAGTGGCAAATGCTGCATTTTGGTTAGGTGCAATGATGGGCATGGCTGACAAAGTTGAAGACATCAGAAAGCATATGTCTTGGGCTGATGTTCGAGATAATTTTGGAAAGGCAGCTCGTTTTGGAATCGATTCAAATTTCACATGGTTCAAGGATAAAAAAGTGGGCGTGTGTGAATTAGTTCGTAAAGAATTAATTCCGATTGCTAGAGAAGGTTTGAAAAAAATGAAAGTCGTCCAAAAAGATATTGACAGATATATGGATGTAATCGAAGAAAGGGCTAAAGCCCATATGAATGGAGCAAGATGGCAATTGCGTGCATTTACCAAACTAAAAAAAGAAACAACTCGTGACGAAGCATTGAGTGTATTGACTGCATCAATTATTGAAAATCAAAATAAAGGTCTTCCGGGACACAAATGGAAAATGCCAGAATTAACCGACCTCAAAGAATATCGACCATCTAAAATTAAGGTAGAAGAATTTATGCAAACTGATTTGTTCACCGTTCAAAAAGATGACATTATTGAATTAGTGGCAGAGATGATGGATTGGCGAGAAATCAGTTTTACGCCTGTCGAAGATACTAAAGGAAACTTGATTGGATTGGTAAGTTCTAAAATGATTTTGCGACACCTCGTCAAAGGTGATCGACTTAATGAAAAAGGAACAGGAACAGTCAAAGAAATCATGATGAAAAAACCAACAACGATTTCTCCCAATGCAACAATCCTAGAAGCTATGGCTGCGATGCGAGATGCAAAAGTTGGATGTCTTCCTGTTGTAAAAGGGAAGGAGTTGATAGGTGTAATAACCCAAATGGATTTCCTACAAATTTCAGGAAGGTTAATAGAAAGGTTAGAACCTTAATAAAAGTTGAGTGTTCAAGAATATGATAAAAGAACCATTTCAAATACGTTTGAGATGGTTCTACTTTTTTTAGAAAAAAATCAAAGCAATGTTTTTTAAACAGTTCGGAGGAAAAGTTACAAAAGAGGATATCACAAAATATGAGCAATCCCCAAATTGGAAAAATGGTTCTTTTCAAAATTTAGAAGAAACTGATCTCACGGGAGATATTTGGAATTTGCCCAGCATCATTTATAAACAAATCAAAGGCAAAAATGGAATGTATCCAAAACAGTCGATTCCGATTACACCTTTTGATTTAGAAAATTTTATGAACCCATCAGAAGAAGCTAAATTCATTTGGTATGGACACTCCGTGATGTTGATGCGGATGAATGGGAAAACACTTTTGATAGATCCAATGCTTGGTCCAGATACAACTCCGATTGCTCCAATGGCAACCAAACGTTTTTCTGAAAATACTTTATCGCTCATAGATGAGTTTCCAATAATTGATCTTGTTTTGTTGACACATGATCACTATGATCATTTGGATTTCGCTAGTATTGAAAAACTGAAATCAAAAGTCAAACAGTTTTATGTAGCATTTGGAGTGAAGCGACATTTGGTAAGTTGGGGAGTTGATGCTGATAAAATTGTTGAATTTGATTGGTGGGATAATCAAGATTTTGAAAACATCAAAATTACGTTTACACCTACTCGACATTTCTCAGGACGAGGATTGACCGATCGATTAAAAACACTTTGGGGTGGTTGGGCTTTTAAAACTGCAACTGAAAATATTTGGTTTAGCGGTGATGGAGGTTATGGAAAACACTTTAAAGAAATTGGAGAAAAATTGGGGCCATTTGATTTCGGGTTTATGGAGTGTGGGCAGTACAACGAAGATTGGCGACCGGTACATTTATTTCCTGACGAAAGTGTTCAAGCTGCGAAAGATGCTCAAGCGAAAAAAATAATGCCGGTGCATTGTGCTGGATTTGCTTTGTCTTATTTTCATGCATGGCAAGAGCCAATTGAAGAATTTATTCAAGCTGCAGAGGAATTAAAGACTCCATTTTTTACTCCAGCTATTGGTGAAATTTTTACGAAGTCAAGTGAAGTGAAAACTAAGTGGTGGGAGGAAGTCAAATGAATTATTCAAAAAAAGAAGGAAGACAATACAAGAGAGTATGTCTTCCTTTTTTTTATCATGTGATTTTTCAAAAAAATTAAAATTGAATAACTGTTTTTCCAATCGTTTTTCCTGATTCTTGCATTTTGTGTGCTTCTTTCAAATTCTCAACAGTAAATCCTTCTAAGGTAGTTGTCAAAGTTGTCTGTAACGTTCCATCATCAAGTAGAGCAGATATTTCGTTTAGAATTTGATGTTGCCGATCTATGTCATCAGTTGTGAACATAGAACGCGTGTACATAAATTCCCAAGAAATAGAAACACTTTTTGTTTTGAAAATATTTAAGTTTAAAGGTACATCACTTCCAGTTATTGAAACAATATGACCTTGTGGTTTAATAATGTCAGCCATCATTTCCCAGTAACCTTTTAGGTTTACAAATTCCAAAATATAATCTACTTGGCTATGTCCTATTTTCTCTAATTCATTTTTTAAGTCATAGTGATTGACTACGAAATCAGCTCCTAATTTTTTGCACCAATTTTCAGATTCAGGTCTTGATGCCGTTGCGATTACTGTCAGTCCTGCTACTTTTTTTGCAATCTGTATTGCGATAGAACCTACGCCTCCAGCTCCTGCCAAAATCAAGATAGATTTTCCTTTGTCAGTAGCTGGATTAATTTTGATTCGATCAAAAATTGATTCCCAAGCAGTCAATCCAGTCAATGGCATCGCAGCTGCTTCAGCAAGAGTTAAGTTCTTAGGTTTGTGCCCAACTATGCGTTCATCGATAAGTTGGTATTCGGCATTACTTCCGCTACGAGTTAGATCGCCAGCGTAAAATACTTCATCTCCAACTTTGAATCTAGAGGTTTTGTCACCTACAGCTTCAACAACACCTACAGCATCCCAGCCAATGACTTTTGGAGTGTCAAGTATTGTATCTTTTGCAACTGTTTGTCTTATTTTAAAATCTACAGGGTTAACCGAGATGGCTGATACTTTTACCAAAAGATCATATCCAGTTGGAACAGGTTTTTCTGTTTCGAATTCCATAAAACTTTCTTGTTCAGAAATTGGTAGAGATTGTTTAAATCCTATTGCTTTCATTATTTTTTATTAGTATTTGATTAAAATTATTTTTTTAATTAGCTAGTATATCTTCAGTTGTCTGAATGAGTTGATTTATTTTTACTTCATCATATGCATCAGAATGTGCTTCTCCATAACTTCCTCTGTCATTGTCAAAATACTTCCCAGACATTCCTTCATGTTTTTCTCCAACTGCTAAGTCATATAAAATATCAGCGCCTTTATCAGCCGAAGACCAAAATTTTCCATAAGCTTCCTTGACCATATTTGTATTGAGTAGCGACCCAGGGTTTACTGCGATGACATTTATATTTTTTAATTCCTTAGCCAAATGGAAACTCCACATCGTTAAGGCTAACTTACTTTGTGCATACGATGCTTGTTCGGACAAGTTAGCTTTACCAGTCAATGCTTCAAGGGAAACAGTTGCTTGTGCAGCCGAACTTAAATTAATTAAGCGAGGTGCATACGCTTGCTCGAGTAGGGGAATTAATTCTTTCGTAAATAAGTAAGGCGCTAAATAATTGACTACCAATCTCAAGTCGATTCCATCTTGATTTTCAGCTATTGAACTTTTAAAAACACCTGCGTTATTGATGAGTACATCTAAAGTAGGAATTTCATCTTTGACTTGCTGCGCCATTTCTTTTACTGCATTAAAATCTGAAAAATTAGCTACGAACCCTTTGACGTTTTCATTATTAGATGTTGATTTTATTTCATTAATTACCTTGGATAATTTTTTTGAATTTCTTCCATGCAAATAAATGGAGTGACCATCTTTAGCTAATTTAAGTGCTGCTAATTTTCCGATGCCATCGGTGCTTCCTGTGATTAAAATGTTTTTCATGATGTTATTATTTCTTTTTCGTTTAAATGGAATTGAGGTAAAACTTTTTTAGAAAGATCTTCCAAAGTCTCTTCAATATTTCTTGAATTAAATCTTAGATTAAGCATGACATGATTGACTCCAATTTCTTTTAGATGCTGCAAATATTCATTTAAATAATTGACTCCGATTCTAAAACCTAAATGAAAAGGTTGAGGCTTAAAGTCATCATCTTTTTGCAAGTCAATATATAATGGCTGCAAAAATGGTTTGTTATACTTTTGAGTTTTGGAAATTAAAGATCGCCATTGTGCAATGGTATTTTGCTGTAGATATAAATTCTTCGGATAGTTCATCCAACCATCCCCATGCTCTGCATTCCATTCTAAATCTTGTTGGCTAAATCCTGTAATGATCATTGGAGTTTTGTGAGTAGTAGGTTTTGGAAGTATATCAATATGTCCTTTTAAATTTCCAAAATGAATAGTTTCTAATGTTGGAAAACTTTCTTCCGCTTGTCGAATATAGGAAAAAGCTTCTCGAAACATTTCTCCTCGTTTTTCATAATCAATTCCCATCGCTGGATATTCATCAAATCTATCTCCTGAAGCAACTCCTAAAATTAATCTTCCCTCAGACAACTGATCAATTGTTGCTGCAGATTTTGCAACATGAATAGGGTGGTGTAAAGGCAAAGCAATACTACCAATTCCCAAAGCAATCTCTGAAGTTTGTCCTGCTAAAAATCCTAAATAAGTAAATGGATCAAATGTCTGACCTGCATCGCCAAAAGAAGGAACATGGAAAGGAACATCTCGAACCCAAATTGATTTAAAACCTAACTGTTCCGCAAGTTGTACTCTTTGCAAATGATGCTTCATTGAAGGCACAGAACTCTGCGCATAATTTTCAATGGGGACTGCTATGCCCAAACTCAATTGATTGGGTTTGAAAACAGAATTATATCCCTTATTTATTGATTCAAAATTTTGCATTATATTTGCACTATAGTTTTTATAGTTGCAAAACTAAGTATAGTTTTATTTCTAAACAATAACGGTCAAAAAGTATAGTTTAAATTTTTTCACAAAAAAGAAATAACATGTATAATATAAATGGGAAAAATTATCCCTGTTGCACAAGTGTAACAATGGGAATCATCGGTGGAAAATGGAAGACAGTTATTTTATATCATTTAATAGAAACTCCTTTGAGGTATAATGAGTTGAGGAAAAAAATGGGAGGCGTAACTGAGCGAACTTTGAGTTTACAATTAAAAAAATTAGAAGAGGATGGAGTGGTGCAAAGAAAAGTTTTCACTAAGAAACCTCCATTGAAGGTAGAATATTCATTGACTGATTTTGGGAAAACCCTTGTTCCACTTTTGCAAGCTATTGCCGACTGGGGAGATTATGTTGTGGAGAATTATGCAGAAGCTGAATTGTAAAAAATAAAAGGTGACCTGTTACCAGATCACCTTTATATTTGAATCTTTATTTAGCAATATTAATATTGCCAAATAAAACGGATTTTACTTTAAATCAAATCTATCCAAATTCATCACTTTGTTCCAAGCTGCAACAAAGTCATTGACGAATTTTTTCTTACTGTCACTACATGCATAAACTTCAGCTAATGCTCGTAGTTCAGTATTAGAACCAAAGATCAAATCAACTCGAGTTCCAACCCATTTAAGGTCACCAGTTTTTCGATCTCTTCCTTCGAAGACTCCTTGGTCTTTGGTTACCTCTTTCCAAGTAGTTCCCATGTCAAGCAAGTTAACAAAGAAGTCATTAGAAAGTGTACCTGGACGAGAAGTGAAAACTCCATGTTGTGCCCCATCAAAGTTAGTATCCATAACTCTCATACCTCCAACTAAAGCTGTCATTTCAGGTGCAGTCAAAGTTAATAGCTGTGCTTTGTCCACCAACATTTCTTCTGTAGAAGCATGGTCATGTTTTCTTGAATAATTTCGGAATCCATCAGCTAATGGCTCAAGTGCATTGAAAGATTCAGTATCAGTTTGTCTTGCTGTTGAATCCATCCGACCAGGAGTGAAAGGAACCGTAGTTCTAACCCCGCCTAGTTTTGCAGCTTGTTCCACTCCAGCGCATCCTGCTAAAACGATTAAGTCAGCCAAAGAAATCATTTTTCCACCAGTTTGATTTGCGTTGAATTCTTTTTGGATAGCCTTCAACTTTCTTAGCACTTTGGCTAATTGTTTTGGGTTATTAACTTCCCAATTTTTTTGAGGCTTCAATTGAATTCTAGCACCATTCGCACCACCACGCATATCTGAACCACGGAAAGTAGAAGCTGATGCCCAAGCAGTAGAAACTAATTGAGAGACAGATAATCCTGAATCCAAAATTGTTCGCTTAAGTTTTGAAATGTCAGTACGATTTACCAATTTATGATTAACCGCTGGAATAGGATCTTGCCAAATCAAATCTCCTTCAGGAACTTCTGAACCAACATAACGTGCTTTTGGTCCCATATCTCTGTGTGTCAATTTGAACCAAGCTTTAGCAAATGCTTCTTCAAATTTCTTTGGATTCTTATGAAACTTCTGAGAAATCTTTAAATACTCAGGATCCATCTTAAGCGCCATGTCAGCAGTTGTCATCATCAAAGGTTGCGTCTTAGATGCGTCTCCAGCTCTTGGAGCCTCCTTAGCTTTTGATGCTTTAGTTGGAGTCCATTGGTGAGCACCAGCTGGACTTTTTGTTAACTTCCAATCGTAGTTTAACAATACATCAAAATAATCATGGTCCCATTGAGTTGGGTTTGGAGTCCAAGCACCTTCGATTCCACTTGTGATAGTATCATCTAAGACACCAGTTCCAAAACTATTTTTCCAACCTGTACTTTGCTCTTCGATACTTGCGCCCGCAGGTTCTCTACCTACATATTTTTCAGGATCAGCAGCACCGTGTGCTTTTCCAAAAGTATGACCACCTGCAACAAGAGCTACAGTTTCTTCATCGTTCATTGCCATCCGACCAAACGTTTCTCGAATATCATGTGCCGAAGCCTTTGGATCAGGTTTTCCTCCTGGACCTTCTGGATTCACATAAATCAACCCCATGTGAACAGCTCCTAATGGGTTTTCTAAAATTCTTTCTTTTTTAGTTGACGCTGCATATCTTTTATCATCGCCCATCCATTCATTTTCAGATCCCCAATAAGTATCTTCTTCAGGTTCCCAACGATCTTCACGTCCTCCAGCAAAACCATAAGTTGGTAATCCCATAGATTCGATTGCACAGTTACCTGCTAAAATCATTAAATCTGCCCATGAAATTTTCTTTCCATATTTCTGCTTGATTGGCCAAAGTAATAATCGAGCTTTGTCCAAGTTTCCGTTATCAGGCCAACTGTTCAATGGAGCAAAACGTTGCATTCCAGTTCCTCCACCACCTCGTCCATCTTGGATTCGATATGTTCCTGCACTATGCCAAGCCATTCTGATAAAAAATGGACCATAGTGTCCATAGTCAGCAGGCCACCAATCTTGAGAGTCAGTCATTAAGTCGTACAACTCTTTTTTTACCTTTGCTAAATCAAGTGATTTGAATTCTTCTGCATAGTTGAAGTCTGGATCCATCGGATTAGACATTGCAGAATTTTGACGAAGGATGTTTAGTTTTAACTGGTTCGGCCACCAGTCGCGGTTTCTTGTTCCACCGCCTGCGCTACTGTTTAGCGTGCCACCCATAAAAGGGCATTTACTTGCATCATTACCATTTGATGAACTCATAATTATTTTTGTTTTCTATTAGGTGATTAATTTTATTTTGAGCACAAATATAGCTTTTAATCTACGATAAATTTTATCGAATTAAATTATGATTTAATAGACAAAATCTATGGATTTATTTTCCTTTGTTTCGTGCTAATTTAATGTTCATTAAACAAAAGAAAAAATTAATATATGGTGATTATAATCAATGATTTGTTTTATTTTCTATCGAAGAATAAGAGGAGAGACTTTGGAGTTTTTGAAAAAAGAGGAATAACTATTTCAGTTTATCTAGTCGTTCCAAAGTTTTATTAATCCATTTTGTTTGATCATTTTCAGGATACTCTTTGGCTATTTTTTCAAGTCTAATTATAAAATCTGTTTTGTCTTCTTGAACATATTCTATGTATTGAAGAATAAAATCTGCAATCCTAAATTGAGCATCATCTACCAAATCTGAATTGGGATATTCTTCAATGAATCTATCATAATCGCTAAAAAAATTCTCATCGTAAATATCTTCACCATACATGTAATGATAACTAAGTAAATCAAATTCAGCGTTATCTCGAAGCTCGCTATTTGGATAATTTTTTATAAAATTATTTAAAGCATCAGTTACCAAAACAAAGTCACATCCACCACAACCTTCATGGCAAAAAAATGGAGTGCTACAAACATTTTGCAATGCTATTGCTTTTTGGAAAGCAAGAGAATCAGGCGCTAGATTTTGTTTTTCTAATCTATCCACTTCTGACAAATAGTTTTTGACACTATCGATATTGGTATAATAATCATACTCTCCTGAAAAACTAGCACTATCTACTGTTGCGAAAAAATCTTTTTCAAGCTGAATAGCCTTTTCGAAATGAGCCCCTCTAACTTGTTTGTAAATTAAGTTTTGGTAACATCGTTTTCTTTTTTCAACGGGTATATTTTTATTCTTGATGCAAGCTTCTAGTTGTGTAGCAGTTTCATATTTGACTGAATTAAAAGCATTCGTATTTAAAAGATCTAATTCTCTTTGAATATCAGGATGGTCGATATTTTTATATTTTGATTTTATGATGCCTAATTTTTTGAGTACTTCAATTTCCTCTGTGTCTTTAGAAATTTTTGTCGCATTTCGAAAATCTCGAAACTCCTTCAGTTGCGCCAGATATCTTTTATCATCATAAGGTTGACATTCCTGAATAAATGCTTCTTTGTGTTTAACTATTAATTTATTTTCAAAAAGTAAGAACACATTGCAGTCATCTACTTTCATGGAAATAAAATTTTCATCAGAATCAAATTTGTAATTATATTTTTCACCAGTCAAAGTATTGATAAAGTACAATTGACCTTTTTTGAAAATCCAAGTATTCGTTTTTTTATTGATAAATTTAAATGGATTTTTTCGAGAAAGTGCAAGCGGAAAAGTAAATCGGAAAGTATCCAATCGATTTTTTTCGATATCATATCGGATAATTGCTTTATGACTATTTTTCCAAATAAAAGGAAGTTGAAAATTTAAAGATCTTGGTTTGTTGCCGATTCCAACTAGTCTAGTTTCGTCTGGGAAAACTAAAGTAGTTTTATCTTTTCCATAGGGAAAAGCGGCTATTCCTTTTGCCATTTTGAAATTTCTAGGATCTTCTTTTGATGTATGATTGTAAACTAGGACACCTTTCTTCCATGTATCATTTTCCAAGTCATAAGTGAAATTATTTCCGAAAACTAAAGTTCTTTCATCAAGCAATTGAGTAGAAGGAAAATTTCTAAGAGGCAAATCTATTTTCTTATGAGACTGCTTTTTTTTATCCCATTTATAAAAACCTTTTTTTGAAGCAAAATATATTTTCGAATTGTAAGGAATAATTCGAGTCACCTGTTTAATTGGAAAAGCTGTAACCTTTTCAGTTAATGTTGATACTTTTTTCAAATCATAATTTCCTCCAATCCAAATTGACGTATCTTTTTGATCAATATAAATTGGAGCATTGGAAGGGAATCTCGATTTATAATTTTTTTTATCTAAAGGTTGAAAAGATTTATCAAGAAGGTTGTATTCCAAAAATGAATTATTGGATTCTTTGAAGGCGATAAATACTTTGTTTTTTTCAAATGGAGAAAATGAAAAACTTTTAGCGTTTCCTTCTTCAAATTTTATTTCGAGAGTATTATTAACATTCGAAATATGACAATCAATCACATCCGTTTTTGTTTCACAACTAAAAAAAGCAAATAGAAAAAGGAAGCCTATGATGTTAAGTTTCATAATGGATGGTTTTTAATGATGATTCAAATTTAAAACCAATACCGAAAAATAAATTGTCATTCAATAAATTGCTGATGTTTGCAGATTATTTGTAATTGTTTTTTGATTATTCGTAATCTGCTAATAATTGTAAATGTTTTGGGTTAAGCTTTTTTTGTATAGGAGTGAATTGAGAACTACAAGTCTACCACCAAACCACAAAGAATTTTTCAAATTCGCCATTAGTATTTTTCAACCAAATCATGGGCGCGATTTTTTTTAGAAGTAGTAAGTTGATCTTTATCATAATTTCAATATGAGATTGCCAGGCTACTTGATCATTTGGTTCGATGATCCATTCTGATTTAGTTGGCAGATAAAATTGATAGTTGGCGAATTCGGGTTGATTAAAATCATCCAATCGCAACCAATAACCTACCAAACAGTCCTTATTTAAAGATCCAATATTGACTTCTTCAATACCATAAGGCTGAAATAATTGGGCTTTAAAACAGCATTGATGTTCAATTTTTAAATGATCTACATTGTGATTCTGTAATGCTTTTGTTCCAGCTGGCGAGTGTAATAATGGAAATTGTTTATGCTTTATCTTTTCCATTTTGAGGAAAAAGGTATCATGTCTGTTAGGCCCTATGAGACTATGAATTGGCTCCAAAATTTCAGTATCGATCAGGTAGAATTTATAAGTTAGTTCTACGTGGATTAATTGGTTGCTTATTTTATCCTTTAGAATAAAATCGATTTCTCCAAGTGTATTTTTTTCTTGTCTGATTGGAATATTATAAAGTACTACGTTGAAGTCTTCTGTATATTCCACTAATTGTTTAAAGATGTATTCCACTTGATGACCTAAGCGAAGATTCCCAGGAATGGTTGTAGGTTGAAATGACTGCAATGCCAAATTCGGAAACTCAAATTGCTGAATATCAAATTGTTGCTTTCTCCAAAGGGGAGGGGTGTTTAGGAATCCGATATATTTCGCTTTATCCATTGAGGGCAAAGGTAAGATAAAGGGGAGTTTTTTATAGAATATCTTTTTCAACAAAATCTAAAAAAAACATTGGATTTAAAGACTGTCGGACAAAGACTGTTATCACTAGTGGTTTAATAGAAAATTGGTAATTAGTTTGTGTCGGAAAATATGTAGAATAACCCTTTTTAAGATTAATTTAAAAGGCATACATATCTGTATCTACTCCATTCAAATGTTGTCTGCGGATCCTTAATAATTTTCTCTGATTTAAAAATTGCTGTTAATGATTTTTGCTCAAAGTCATTACCTCAAGAATCAGATTTTCCAAGGTCTTTAATGAATTATAAGTAATCATCTTCTGATTCATTAAGTATAGAGGCTAATCTTTAATACACCTACAAGAAAGCCCATTTCTCATAGGTTGTGTTTTTTGATACAATTTTTGAGTTTTAGCTATAAATAAATAAATTTTGGCCTCTTTAGGTGTAATGTCGGTTCCTGTCCAATAGTAACCATACTCATTCATATTGGTATATCTTCCATTGTGCAAACGACGTCCAGCAAGAATACTATCAAAACCACTTTGACCTCTTTGGATCAAACTCACATAGCAATCTTTACAATCATTATTTGAACCATAAATAGATTTGAGCATTTCTGACCATTCTTTGTCAGTTGGAAGTCGCCACCCTTTTGGACAAGCTCTTTTAGCAGATCTCCAAGTATATAATCTACCATACCTTTGACAATTCCTTTCACTCAAGTCAAAACAATATGACTCATTTAACTTGTAACTTAAGTTTTTAGCCATCCACCATTTATCACCAATTAATACAATAGGATAAATGGTATTATCTCTTTCATCTGTGAAATAACTTTTTTTAAAAACTGCTGATACCCCTTTAAATCTATTATCTTTTTCATTAAGCTTGCTGAGAACGATGGAATCTTTTTTTGCTTGCTCTAACTTTTCCAATAAGGCAAGTGAGTCAGCAATTCTTTTTTTGATTTTATTTTCCATCACCAGGGCAAGGGAATCATTTTTCAAATTTTCAGAAATGTTGTTTTCAGATCCCTTACCAGTTAGATCTACGGTGGCTTCAATTGTATTGTTGTCTAGCATTGGAACTTCATTCTCAATAATAGTAGGAGATAAGTCTTCTTGCTCTACTTCTCTTTTTACTTCAACTGAAGGCGTCTTAATTGAACTAACCTTTTTTTCTTCAGTATTAATAATAATTTTTGAAGAATTGTCTTCAGTTAATTCCTTTAGCAAATCATTAGCAACTTTTGTCCATTTACTATTTGGAAATTTTTCAATGAAATCTTTAAGTTGATTAGTCTTATTTTCATTATCGTTTAATGATAAAATCTTTTTCCATGCAATTGCTGCCAAATGACTCTTGACTTGATCTACATGTTTTCCATTTTCAAATTTTGCTAAATAATCTAATCCTTTAGCAGAGGTACTATCTGCTATAACTTCTTCAAACTTTAGATCTTGGATCTTGGAATAAGCCAAATCTATGTGTCTTTTTATCTTAGCTGATTTTTTGGTTTTAGATTCGTATTTTCCAATGTAAGAATGGTAAGATTCTAAATCAGATTTGACTTTGTCTGCAATAAACCAATTTACACTTTCCTGAAAATTAGGTACTAAAGCATAACTCAATGAAGAGGAAATAATCAAAAATAATAACCCCATAACTATTCCTCTAGATAATTTTGAAGAAGCAGTACGAGCAATTATTTTGTTATTATTACTTTTTATTGGAATTTGAGTAGTAATAAATTCATCCTTAGATTTAATAAATCCGATTTCTGATTTAGGAACTTCTTCTGAAATAATTACAACATTCTCTTCAAGTGTTTTTTCTCTTTTAACTTCTTTACCATTGATTAATAGGATTAAAGAAACTTTTAATTCCAAAGTATACTCACCTGGTAAAAGTGGTTTAACATAAAATCGCCATTCTGTAAAATCATCTTGATCTATAAATTGAACAGGATCACTCGTCGTCCTGACTTCAAATGCACCTTGCATACTGGGGTCAATAATATCAACTCTCATATAATCTGATACTCTCAGATTAGATTTAATCTCAATGTCATCCTCTAATTCCAAATCTTCAATCAACATCATTTCATTAAATGCAATTCTAACTCGACATCGAGTTTCTTTTAAAACCTGCATTCGTTTTGGAATCTGATAAAGGACGTGTCCTTTTTTATAATTCTGCTGTTGAGAAAAATTAGATTTATCAGTTATTTTTTCAAAATCTTGAGGATCAATTGAATCAATAAATGAAAGCAATCTATCTCGGATACTTGTATTGGATCGTTGCAATTGATCCTCAGAAAGAATTTTTTTTAGAGATTGTATAAAAAGCGCTTTTTGTTCAGCTTCAAGATTAAGAAGGATATTATACTTGGGTGAGTCCTGAGGGAGAAGGGTTTTTAGGGCTTTAATAGTGGCATTGACCCCTTTGGAAGGAAGGTCGTTTTTTAGTTGTTTTTTAACAAAATCTAAATCTTTCATACTATGAAAATCTCTATTGGTACAAAAAAGGGTTGTACCTCAATTATAAATTGATTCCCTTCTTTATTCTGAAAATTGGTTTATGATTTTCTAATAGTATGATAAAATCTAAGTAGCTAGGTAAGTTAACTTATAATTTTGACTTCTACATAAATTTGCTTAAAAATAAACAAATTTATGGAATTTTAGAATTTACAGATGCGACGATTTTGAGAAACTAACTAAATATAACTAGTCAGGTATTAAAGGTTTGTTGGGACTTTGAATAAAAACAAACAGTACAGGTTGAATTAAATGAAAATAATAATTTAAACTAAATTCCTTACCAATATCGGCCAACTAAATCCCCTCTCACCCGTTATATTTCTAGAAAAAACGCTTTTTTTGCTCAAAAAAGGCCCCTTTTTTCAATTTTCGCTTGTTTTTTCATGGAAAAAACTAAATTTGCAACCTGTTTAAAATTCGATTAAATCACCAAATAAAAATAAGACCTACCATGGCAAATAAAATATTTGACAAGGATATGTTGAAAGCTCACTATGAGAGTTTCTCAGAGAGAGTAGCATCAGCTAGAAAAGTGCTCAACCGCCCGATGAGCCTTACTGAAAAAATCCTTTACTCACACCTTCACGCAGAATCTCCACTTCAAGAATATACCCGAGGAAAAGATTATGTCATGTTTCAACCAGACCGTGTAGCGATGCAAGATGCAACTGCTCAGATGGCTTTGTTACAATTCATGATGGCTGGAAAAGAGAAAACTGCTGTTCCATCAACAGTACATTGTGATCACTTGATCCAAGCAAAAGATGGTTCTGAAAAGGATATGGCAACGGCTTTGGATGTAAACTCTGAAGTATATAATTTCCTTCAAACAGTTTCAAAAAAATATGGAATTGGTTTTTGGAAACCAGGTGCTGGAATTATTCACCAGACAGTTTTAGAAAATTATGCTTTCCCTGGAGGAATGATGATTGGAACTGATTCTCACACAGTTAATGCAGGTGGATTAGGAATGGTAGCTATCGGAGTTGGAGGTGCTGACGCAGTAGACGTGATGGCTGGAATGGCTTGGGAGTTGAAAATGCCAAAAATTATTGGAGTTAAATTAACTGGAAAATTAAATGGTTGGACTTCTTCAAAAGATGTGATTCTTAAAGTAGCAGGTATCATCGGAGCAAAAGGTGGAACTGGTTACATCGTAGAGTACTTCGGTTCAGGTGCTAAGAATTTGTCTTGTACTGGAAAAGGAACAATCTGTAATATGGGTGCTGAGATTGGAGCAACAACTTCTAATTTCGGTTACGACAAATCAATGGACAGATACCTTCGAGCAACTAATCGTGCAGCTATTGCAAGAATGGCTAATAGAGTGAAGAAAGATTTGACAGGTGATCCAGAAGTTTATAAAAATCCAAAAGATTACTTCGATCAAGTAATCACAATTAATTTGTCAAAATTAGAACCGCATATCAACGGGCCTTATACGCCAGATTTAGCGTACCCAATTTCTAAGTTTGCAAAAGCAGTTGAGAAAAATGGTTACCCTGCAAAATTGGAAGTAGGTTTGATCGGTTCATGTACGAACTCTTCCTACGAAGATTTGGACAGAGCAGCTTCTTTGGCTCAGCAAGCAGTTGATAAAAAATTAAGAGCAAAATCTGAATTTACCATCACTCCAGGATCGGAGATGATTCGATTCACCGTAGAGCGCGATGGTATCCTAGATACATTTGAAAAAATGGGTGGAGTCGTTTTGGCTAATGCATGTGGACCATGTATCGGACAATGGGCAAGACACACAGATGATCCTGATCGTAAAAATTCAATCATCACTTCTTTCAATAGAAACTTTGCGAAGCGTAATGATGGAAATCCAAATACACATGGATTTGTTGCATCACCAGAAATTGTAACGGCAATGGCAATCGCAGGTGATTTGAGATTTAATCCATTGACTGATACATTGAAAAATGCAGATGGAGAAGATGTAAAATTAGATCCACCTACAGGAGTTGAGTTACCTCCAAATGGATTTGATGTTGAAGATATGGGATACATCAAACCTCCTCGTAGTGCTAAAAATGTAAAAGTAAAAGTTAATCCAAAATCTAATCGTATTCAATTATTGACTCCTTTCGTACCGATTACTTCAAAGCAATTGGAAGGAATGAGAATCTTAATTAAAGCGAAAGGAAAATGTACAACAGATCATATTTCTATGGCTGGACCTTGGTTGAAATTCCGTGGACACTTAGAAAATATTTCTAACAACTGTTACATCGGAGCAATCAATGCTTTCAACGATTCTGCCAACAATGTATTAAATGCAGAAACTGGTGAGTATGGTGCAGTTCCAGATTTGGGTCGTTACTACCGAGACAATGGAATCGGTTCTGTTGTGTTTGGAGAGGAAAACTTAGGAGAGGGTTCTTCACGTGAGCATGCTGCGATGGAGCCAAGATTCTTAGGTGTTCATGCGGTGATTGTAAAATCATTTGCACGTATCCACGAAACGAACTTGAAGAAGCAAGGAATGTTAGCGTTGACTTTTGTTGACAAAGATTCTTATGATTTAGTTCGACAAGATGATAAAGTTGCCATCAAAGGTTTCGATAGTTTCGCTCCAGGCAAAAACTTAACAGTAGTGTTGACTCATGCTGACGGAACGGAAGATTCATTTGAAGTTTCACATACATATAATCAAGCTCAAATTGATTGGGTGCGAGCAGGTTCTGCTTTAAATAAAATTAGAGAAGAGCAAGCGAACGCTTAATTCTTTTTTATAAAATAAATGTGAAAGCCACTTGAGAGTAAAATCTTGAGTGGCTTTTTTTTTTGAAAAATGTGACATTATTAATTATATTCGTCATACTGAGGGAGTCAAGATTGTCTTAATCGTCAATATTATATAACAAACAAAACACTTTAATTATGTTAAAAGAATTTAAAGATTTCATCATGACGGGGAACGTCATCGATTTAGCCGTAGCTGTAATTTTAGCAGGAGCAGTAGGCTTAGTAGTGAATGGATTCGTATCTGATATTATGATGCCTATCGTAGGACATTTTTCAGGTGGGATGGATTTTGCAGATTTAGCTTACGAATTATCGCCAGCAGTTATGGAAAATGGTGAAGTAGTGAAACCAGCAAATAGTGTAAAGTACGGGAAGTGGATCAATAGTATTATTTCTTTGATTACAGTTGGATTCGTTTTATTCATGATTGTAAAATCATATAATAAAACAAAAACGCCACCTGCACCTCCAGCACCAGCCGGACCATCTCAAGAAGATCTTTTAGCAGAAATTCGAGACTTGTTGAAAAAATAATTAATAGCAAACCGAACAAAGTTATTAATTAGCCCTTTCGAAGAAATTTGAAAGGGCTTTTTTTATCCTACAAAATAGATAACTCGTCTGTTTTCAAAGAAAAGAATGATTTATTGAAAATCTTTTTTCTAAATTGAAGATTATTTGAAAATAATCTTGACTTCGTTAACAATGTATAAATTTGAATTCCGCAATCAATTGAAACATCCATTTTACATTTTTGTAAATGTATTGTTATTTACTCATCTTTCATTTGGCCAAAAAGTAGATTTACCTCAAGTCGACTCAGAGACAGAGAATGTTTTTTTGTTGAGTAATCTTGAGAATGTAAAACCTAATTCACCTCTTTTTTCCAATTTAAAAAAACTGGTAAATGATCAAGAAGGAGAATCTACGATTCTTTTTCTAGGAGATATTATCGCTCAAAATGGATTAGGTAAAAATCTAAAAAAAGATGAGCTATTGAAAATTGAAAACATTTTAACTTTGGTGAATTCTGCCGAACAGTCAGTTTATGTTCCTGGCGATAAGGATTGGGATGATGGCGGAAAACAAGGTTTGAAAAAAGTTAAAAGACTTGAAAAGTATTTTGCAAACGAAAAAATACAAGTTACACCAAGTGAAGGTTGTCTTGGCCCAGAAGTAATAGATGTGGGTGATTTTCTTAGAATAATTACAGTCAATACTCAATGGTGGGTACATCGTTACAAAAAACCAGAAGAGGAAGATTTGGATTGTCCTGCTTTCAACGAAGTGGAATTTTGGGACGAATTGGAAAGTGCGATGAATGATGCAGAGAACCGAAATGTAATTCTAGCAGCACATCATCCAGTTCTTTCTTTTGGACAATATGCTGGATATGGATTGACGAAGCAACATTTATTGCCTCCTGTAATCGGATCTTTTATCGCAGGTTATCATCAGAGTGTTGGAACAAAAAGAGACTTATCGCAAGAAGCATTGGTTTATTTTTCCAATGAATTATTAAAACGCTTAGAGCGTTTCCCTCCAATTATTTATACTGCTGGTCATGAGTACGATTTGCAATTAAATTATAAAGACGGTAGTTACCATATTAATAGTGGTGCAATTGACCGAGCTAAAAAGTCTAGTAGAAGTAGGTATTCTCAATTTCGTCAATCGAAACCAGGGTTAGCTCAATTAGAATTTTCTAAAAATGGAGAAGTCAAAATGAAAGTTTGGACTACTCAACCTGATGGAAGTTTTAAAAATACACACGAGCAAATCCTTTTTCAAAATCCCTGTAATATTCAATTATCTGAATCATTTCGTCCAATTAATAAAAAATATAATCCTTGTCCTGAAGAGATCAATCAATCAATAACTGAAATTCCTTTTTCAGGAAAAGCCATTGCTGATCCTCAATTTAAGGCAGGAAAAACCAAACAGTTCTTTTTTGGAAAACACTATCGAACAAGTTGGGGGAAAGAATTGGACAATATTCCATATTTGAATTTAGACACACTTCATGGAGGTTTGACTCCAACAGAAAAAGGAGGAGGGGCACAGACGGTTTCTCTAAAATTTCAGTCTGGAGATGGGCAAAAATTTGCTTTTCGGTCTGTAGTGAAAGATCCCAATAAAAAATTAGATAGAGAATTAAGAAAAACATGGTATGGTGATGTCATGGAAGATTTTACGGCTCACCAACACCCTTTTGGTTCATTGGTCGTCAGTCATTTTATGGATGAATTAGAGTTGCCACATTCTCAACCGAAATTATATTTGATGCCCGATCATCCAAAGTTGGGGAAGTATAGAAGTGAGTTTGCAGGCAAGCTAGGGTTTTTAGAAATCAAACCAAAAGGTAAAAAGAAAGGAAGAAAAGCATTTCAAGGTGCAGATAAAGTTTCAAGTACTTTTCAGATGTATCGAAAATTGTTGGGCGATAATGACAATGTTTTTGACTCTGATAAATATGTGATGGCTCGGCTGTTAGACATGTGGATTTCAGATTGGGATAGACATCAAGATAATTGGAAATGGCTCGGTTATGATAATGGAAAAGGGATTACATATACTCCATTTCCAAAAGATCGAGACAAAGCATTTAGTTTGTTTCAAGGTTTGTATCAATTGTTAGATTGGGAATTATTTGTAAAAGATCGAGGCAGATTTCGAGAGAGCTACCGAAGTGTCAAGAGTCTGAATTTCAAAGCAAGAAATATGGATCGGATTCTCGCGAGAGATTATGATTATCAAAAATGGATGGAAGCGACAGATAAATTTATAAACTTGATGACTGATGAAGTGATTGAAAAAGCGTTGTCGAACTTGCCTCCAGAGGTACATAGTTTGAGTGCGCCAGAAATTGCCAGGATACTAAAAGTTCGTAGGGGGACACTAAAGGATGCTGTGGAAGATTACTATAAACTTTTGGCAAAAAAAATTACCATAGTAGGAACGAATAAGCGTGAAATTTTTGAAGTATTTCGAAGAGAAGATAATGGTGTAGAGGTTCGAGTTCTTAAAAGAAAAAAGAAAGGAAAACGGGGACAATTACTTTTTAGCAGAACCTTTTTACCATCAGAAACGAAGGAGATTAATCTTTATGGTTTAGAGAAAGGGGATGAATTTTATATTGGAGGTAAATCAAAATCGTCAATCAAAGTTAGAATTATTGGAGGCGATGGTGAAGATTTAATTGTTGATAAATCAAAAGTTGAAAATTATGATAATCGAACTTTGATTTATGATTATAATAAAAAGGATACAGTAATAGTTGGTCAGTCCACTAAGTTAAAATCTCATAATCGAGAAATTCATTTTGAGGCAGAAAATTTTTATGAAGACGATTATGCATACTTAATTCCCATGGCTAATTATAATGTTGATAATGGCTGGGGAATTGGTTTCTCCACAGGCAAGAGTTGGCAACGATTTGGGAAACCAGATTTTGGAGTAAAATATTCTTTAACTGCACTTGCTTCCACTCAGAATAATTTTAGTTTAAATCTCAGAACTCAATTTAGAGAAGTCGTCAAAAAATGGGATATGGTTTTTAATTTGGATGCAGCGAGGCCTGATCGAAATTTTAGATTTTTCTATGGTTTGGGAAATGACACGGAATTTGATAGATCACTTTTTAAACAAAATTACTACACAAATTTCACAACTAACTTTATTGGTGAATTAGGTTTACTCAAAACATTTTGGAAAAAATCTCAACTCAAAATCTCAGGAAGATATGAGTTTCAAAAAGTAGAAATTAGTTCAAGGAATAAATCAAGCGCTTCAATTTATAGAGAAGAAACGCTACCTGGTTTTGGTGAGTCAATTTTAATCGGACCTTTGGTTGATTTTAATTTGGACTTGCGGGATGATGTTGCTTTCCCAACAAAAGGAGCTCAACTAAAAGTCAATAATTTTTCTTTTTTTAATTCTAAAAATGATTCAGAGCTTGGCGGACGCATTTCGACAGAAGCATTATTTTATTACTCTGCAGGAATAAAAGTTCTAACTACATTGGGTATTCGAACTGGCTATGTGAGAAGCTATGGAGAGACTCCATTTTATTATAAAAGTTACTTAGGCCAACAAGCCAATTTGAGAGGTTTTAGAAATAATAGGTTTGGTGGAGAGTCAGCCGCTTTTGTGAATACAGATTTGCGATTTCATTTTGGCACCATCTTGACACGAGTTTTACCTTTACGATATGGAGTGTATGGATTGTTTGATGCTGGTAAAGTATGGATTGATGGAGAGGATTCGGATACGATTCATTTTGCTTATGGAGGTGGAGTTTATTTAATTCCATATGTAGAAAGTTTTAACCTAAATCTTTCAGTTGCTAAGCCAAACCAAGGAAAAGCATTAATAAATTTCACGATAGGATTTTTTGTTAGATAGATTTTTTTTTCAAAACAGTCTCTCAGATTTCGAATTAAGAAAAAACTTGAGCCATCCCGAATTTCCAACCTGGAAATTCGGGATGTTTTTTTTAAGTACTTACCATTAAACAGCTCATCTGTAAATAATTTTGCCTTCTAAATTTTTGGTTAATAGTTTAACAATTAGCGTAGCGAAAAAAGTATAACCGTCAGTCAAAATATTTTTTCTTAAAAAAACTTCCCTTACCCATTTACCTTTTTTCATGTTGCTGCATATGTTATCAAACGAACATTTTAAAATCAAAAATTTTATAAAAACATTAAAAATTAAAACATGAAAAAATTAATCTTATCATTAGCAATGTTAGCTTGCTTTTTTACTTCTTCCCAAGCTCAATTTGACATAGAAAAACTTTTTGGGGGAGCAAATATTGCATATGCAAGACCAATTGGTGATTTTTCAGATGTTGCAAAAGGAGGTATTTCTTACAATATTCTTGGTGGATATCAATTGACTGAAAATTTAGGAGTAGGTCTTGAATATGGAAGAGCACTTACTGTTGGAATTGAAAAAGATTCATCTGGAGTAGATATTTCGAGTGGGATTTTTGGAGCTCAAGTTTTTGGATTGCAAGCAATCCAAGCAAAAGGTTGGTACCGATTTACAACAGGATCTGTGCGGCCATATGTAGCTGCAGGTATAGGAGCTGCTCAAGTCGCAGAACCAGATGCAACAGATGCAAATGGAGATGTTACTTTAGCTGGAGCTAAACGATGGGGACTTGGAGCAAGTGTTGAACTAGGTGTTAATATTAATGGGTTCAATTTATCTTATAGCTTTAACGTGAATGGAAAAGGACCAGAAGAACCAGTCTTCAATGCAGACGTAAAAGATTTATCTGTGAATTATCACCGATTTGCCGCAGGTTATATTTACAATTTCTAAAACTCTCTTTTTACTGAAATATAAAACTATGACTTAGCTTCT
Organism: uncultured Saprospiraceae bacterium; assembly: GCA_964564545.1. GTDB lineage: Bacteria > Bacteroidota > Bacteroidia > Chitinophagales > Saprospiraceae > CAJQQY01. The sequence continues at coordinate 14,753 of CAZMBP010000142.1, read as the reverse complement.
TCGGAATTTCCGGAGAAGCTTTTTTTTTGAATCGATATTCAAACTTACCATCCTTGACTTCTTTTTTCTTTTTTATCAGAAAAAATGCTAATTTAGATATAACAAATTTTCCTATCTACTTTCTCTCTTCCTATCAGCGAAACAAAGCAAAACGAATTTCTTAATTTAAAAATCAACATTATGAACAAACAATTAGTTGGTACTTTGGTAGCAGGATTAATCCTATTTATTTGGCAATTCATTTCTTGGAATGTGCTAAAACTTCATCAAGCAGAAATGCAATATACTCCTAAGCAAGATCAGATTATGGAGGCTTTAAGTTCACTTGAATTGGAAGATGGGCATTATATGATTCCAATGGTAGCTGATGGTGCATCTATGGATGATGAAGTAGCGTTACGAGAATCGATGACAGGCAAGCCATGGGCTACTGTTTCTTATCACAATGTTTTTGAAGTGAATATGGGAATGAATATGATGAGAGGATTTTTACTGGATTTGGTTGCTGCATTTTTACTAGTTTGGATTTTAATGAAATTTAGAGAAAACGATTTTATGACAAGCCTCTTAGCTTCTTTGGCGGTTGGAGTGATTGGTTATTTGACGATTTCCTATTTGCATCAAGTATGGATGGAAACTAACAGTACTGGATATTTGATAGATGCAATTGCTGCGTGGGGATTAGTTGGCGCTTGGTTAGGTTGGTGGTTGAATCGTAAGTAACGATGAACGATTAACTGTGAATGGTTAATACCATCAGGTGTTAACCATTCACAGTTAAAAAGCTATTTTTTAAAATAGAAAATTGCTCCAAGCTGAAACGTCGTTTGCAAAAAGAAAAAGTCTTGTTTAGCTTTATTATTTCCAACCGAAGAAGTCAGCACATCAAATAAATTAATGTACCCACCTTTGATTTCAGTATGAATAAAATAGTACTTGAAAAGTGTTAAATGCAATCCAGTTTTTAGCGAAGCTCCCCAACCTGCAAAGTGATAGACATTAATATCATCCTGCCGAAGTAAAGTAATGTCTGATCGAGGAATCAATGGACCGGTTTCAAAACCTTCGATAAGTTGTAATTCAATTTTGTTTTTTGCCCAATCAAATTTTTGTAAAAAATTATCTGCTCGACTGATTCCAAAATTGAAATAATTCAATCCATCCGTATGTTCCATTTGTAAAAATGAAGATCGTATTACGATATTTTCATTGGAATATTGACCATTGTAAAGACTATGTGTTTCACCAATGTAACCATCAATCATTACCTCCTGAGAACTCTGCACCACATATTTCATATGATCTATTGACATGGTGAAAATCCAATTATTATGAAAATAATAACCGATTCCAAAATTGGTTTGTGGAACTGTAAGCTTTCTTGGAGAAAAATAAGTCTCTAATGAGAATTGAGGTTGTCGATCTTTTGCAACTACATCAAATAATGTGAAATCATAAGTATCTCCTTTGAAATGAATATCAGAATTAGAATAGTATCCACGATTCCATCCCCAATAAATATAAAAGCGACCTTTGTTAGATCGCATTTCTTTTTGCTCAATTTCAATTTGAGAAAAAGAATTTTGAGAAAATGAAAAAAGTAAAAATAGGAGAATAGTTAATTTGGGAAAAGTAATTTTCATTATTTTCTTTTTAGTTTAAAAACATAGCTTTTGAATTTTGTACGAAAGTAAAAATCTCATTTGAAATAATTCAAATGAGATTTTTAACAAAAGAACAAATTGTATAACAATACTTTTACGTTTTATCATCTCGTAAAGCACGTCTTAATATTTTTCCAACATTCGTCTTTGGAAGTTCATCTCGAAAGACAATATGTTTAGGTTTTTTGTACCCTGTAAATTGTTCTGTACAATATTCACGTATTTCTTTTTCAGTCAATGATTTATCTTTTTTTACAATAAAAACTTTGACTGCTTCTGTCGATTTTTCATCTGGGACACCAATTGCAGCAACTTCTAAAACCTTTGGATGCATTGCTAATACATCTTCAATTTCATTTGGGTAAACATTAAATCCAGAAACCAAAATCATATCTTTTTTGCGATCAACAATTCTAAAAAATCCATCAGGTTGCATCAAGCCAATATCACCAGTTCGTAGCCAGCCATCAGGAGAAATCGTATTGCTAGTTTCCTCAGGACGATTATAATATCCTTTCATGACTTGTGGGCCTTTAATTTGAATTTCTCCAACTTCACCTACTGCAAGAGGTTGATCTTCTTCATTAGCAATTCTCATATCTGTAGAAGGAACAGGAATACCGATGGTTCCAATTTGTCCTGTGTCATCAATAGGGTTAACGGTAGCTACTGGTGATGATTCCGTCAATCCATAGCCTTCAGATAAATTACAACCAGTTACTTCTTTCCATTTTTCAGCTACTACTCTTTGAACGGCCATTCCTCCGCCGGCAGTTGCTTTTAATGAACTAAAATCAAGTGATGCAAAATCTTTATGATTAAGCATAGCATTAAATAACGTATTGACGCCTGTCAGAATAGTTATTTTATTATTTTTAAATTCTTTGAGAATTGAACCTATATCTCGAGCATTTGTAATCAGGATCGTTCGACTTCCAAGACTCATTAAAGCCAATGCATTAACTGCAAAAGCAAAAATATGATACATCGGTAATGGTGATAAAGCGACCTCTTCTTTTTCTTTTATGAATGGTCTGATCATCGCTCGAAACTGAAGCATGTTGGAAATAAGATTTCGATTGGTCAACATTGCACCTTTGGAAACTCCCGTTGTTCCACCTGTGTATTGTAGTACAATAACATCTTCTGGTTTTCCTTCCAAATCAGGCAAGGTGAATTTTTTTCCTTGTGCCAAAGCTTCCTTAAAAGTAACCGTATTGGCAATGTTATATTTTGGAACCATGCCTTTGACCGTTCTCACGACGAAGTTAGTCAAGGTTCCTTTTACCGCTCCAAGCATTTCTCCGATGCTAGTTACAATAACAGTTTTGATTGGAGTATCGTGAATGATTTTTTCCAAATTAGCTGCAAAATTTTCAGCAATAACAATGGCCTTTGCACCCGAATCTGAAAACTGATGTTTCATTTCACGAGGAGTATAAAGCGGATTAGTATTGACAATAACAAGACCTGCACGTAGCGCACCAAATAAAGCAATTGGGTATTGCAAGAGATTCGGCATCATCAAAGCAATTTTATCTCCTGGTTGCAACCCTCTTGATAAAAGATAAGCTCCAAATTGCTTCGACATTTTATCTAACTGGTCAAAAGTGATACTTTTTCCCATACATTGAAATGCAGGCAGCTTTCGATATTTCTCGAAAGTTACTTCAAACATCTCCACTAAATTTTGATATTCATTAGGGTTGATATTGGCAGGAACTCCGCTAGGGTAGTTTTTTAACCAAGGACGATCATCGCTCATATCTGTGATTTTAATTTCGTTTCAAAAATAGATGCGTAAAATAGCTTTTTTTAAAAAGATGTCCAATAAATTATATCATTCTTCTCGATGCATTATTTTTCGTCAGTATTACTTTTGTATCAAAATAGCATTTCGTAAGTGTTTTATACTATTTGATTCTTTTCAGAAAATAAAATTTGCCGTTCTCCGTTTTTTTAAAACTATTCACAAATCTCCCTAAAAATAATCTCCATGAAAAAATCAATCGTTCTATTTTCCCTATTATTTTTTATCACCTCTTTTCTTCAAGCAAAAAAAATATTATTGACCGATGCAGTCGAGAAAGGCTATGTTGAAATTTTGGCTGAAGGCGAAGGAGGACATAGCGGCAAATGCCTTAAGTTAAAAATCAAAAATCTTCGTAAGAAAAAAATTGATCTTCAAATTCCAGCTGGTTTGATTTTTAATTCTAATGATCCAAACCTACAAGATTTAATGATTACCGAAGAAAGAATGTTGGCGGTGGAAGGAAATAAAAAGCGTGTGGCAAAAATGTATGCAGCATGTATTCAAGCTCCAAACGGTTCTCCGTCATTAGGTAGTGGTTTCAACATGAGTCTTTTGGCAACAGGAAAATTGTTAGAGGTCGCTCAATTTTTGGCGAAGGAAAAATTATATAAAAGCCATGCTGCACAATATGCTGTTTGGGCAGTAAGTGATGATAAGCGAGTAGAAAATATTGACAATGGAAAATTGGCGAACCATGTCGCGGATTTGCTTGGAGTGGCTCGTCCAGAATATGTTGTATTGCACAAAACGACAAGCGAACCAGGAGCACCTGCCTACCGAGAAGCGCCTTCTGTGCTCAAAGGAAGATGGAAGTTTACGACAGAAGAAGATAAGTTGATGACCTTTGGACTTTACACGCTTGATGGTGAATTAAAGCATGCTTTTTTTGAAAATAAGAAAAAAATAAGAGGCTTTCATAAATTCAGTTTTACCTTCAAAGTATTCAATATGCCGCAGGGAGAATACTATGTTCGATTGATAAGTGGAGAGGAAGTTATAGAAGAGAAGAAGGTTCGGTTTTAATTGAAATGAAGTATGTTTTTTAAATCAAGATTCATCTTCCTTTATGTTTCCAAAGGGAAGATGAATCTTAAATAGAGCTTCTGAATTATAGAAGAGGAATAGAAAAAGTCTAATCCTTCAATTTTGTTTTTTGTTCAACTTTCCAATCGAAATTTATTTTCCTTTTTAAATAATTTTTCAATGGTTCAAGACCAATTGCTTTCCTCCGCTCATCCACATATTCAGGATCGATAATGGGAAATGGTTCCAAGTCGCGTTCTGCATTATATCGAAATTGCATGCCATAAATTTGAGGCTGATTTGTATTAACAAGAATCCTATCCTGTATTTTTGCAAACTCCATGCAGCTTCCTTCTTGGTCGAAACAAGCCTGTTTTATTTGCTCCAAATATTTTTGTCTTATTGATTCATTCCCATGATGATTAATGATTAATAATGGTGCATCGGCTGCTAATTTTCCAACAGATGAATAATTTGCCCAACCATATTTTTCTAACAAGAGTTGCCAGGTTCTAAAATTGTCTTTTCCTATTTTTTGTTTAAAATCACCTAAAGGATAATACCATTGTGGAACTTTTCCTTCAGTCATGTAATGTGATTTTGCTTGATCGATATAATAATCCAGAGCTTGGTCTTTGATGATTAACCGCAGTAATTGTTTCGCATATTCAGGATGTTTTAATTGTCCATTTGTTTGTTGATATTTTTTTAATTGTTGCGTTTCAATTTCTAACCAACGAGAGTCATCTATCAAAGCAAATAAATCAGTATCAGCTAATGGCCATAATGAACTATCTTTTTTTAGACCAATATTTAGATAATGAAAAGCACTATCATTTTGAAAGGTAAGTGCATAAGCACAAGCCAAATTATAGGTGTTTTTCCCGTCTTGAGGAGAATTCAGATATTCTAACTTATAGCTTTCAATTGCAGATTCTAGATTTCCTTCTTGCCTTAGTTTATCTGCATTTGAGTTTTGAGAAAAACATAACTGGTTGAGAAAAATAAAGAATATTGAAAATTGTAAATACTTCATAATATTATTTTTGGTTTGCTTCTTTGTTAAATGTTTCTTGAAAAATTTTACAAATCATAAATAGGCAAATTCCCAATACAGGAGTAACTAAAACATTAGCAATTCCTTGAAAAATTAAACTAGGAGAAGCACCTCCTGCTTTGCCAATAAAATAGAAACTATGCATTAAGCCGAGTAATAATGACAGCCCACTTAATGACAATATCCATGTAGAGGCATTGTTTATTTTTTTATTGTGTTGTTGAATAAGAGGAAGACTTTTTTCGTTCTTTTTTATTTTAATTTTTTTGACAAAATGAAAAATTGCTACTCCAAAAAAAATGATAAAAGCAATAATGAATTTTAAATCACCACTAGTGATAAATTCTAAAAAAGGCATACGCATATTTAAAGATTTTTAAAATGAAAAAATGAAATTGACGCTTCAAAAATGCGATGGAAAAAATTAGGTTTATTTTTTTTGCGATGGATGGAGTGATTAAGGTGGGTTTTAACTGAATTGATTAGGGTATTTGTCCTGCTAAAAGCTTGGAGGTTAAATCCAGCGCTAAATTGGTTATTCGTCTACAATCTCAATATTATTGAAAAATAATTTCGACCTTTGATTAAATATGAATTTTACGATAAAAGAAAAGAGTAGCATTTATCCTCACTTCATTTTTTGGAGTGTAGTTTGGCTATTTTATATTTTCGTTTTCAGTTATAATTCGGCGGACATTAATTATGTTTTATTTTTTTCTACACTCTTAATTCCCATTACAGCGATTCCAACTTATTTCATGGTGGCTTTCCTTATACCAAAATATTTGGCAAGCAAAAAATATGTGTTATTTGGGATTTACACTTTAAGCACACTTCTGTTTACCATTCTTTGTATTCTACTTTTGTTGATGTTAAGTGTGGGGTATGTCAATAACTTCAGTTTTGAAGATTTGCCTCCAATGGGAAAAAATTATATTTATCTAACCTTACTTGTTTTCCTGATTGTTTCTTTGGTGAGTTTTGTGAGTATCTGGAGAAAAAACACTCAAACTTCAATGAAGAATGTAGAACTGCAAAAACAATTATTAACTGCTCAGTTAAAAATGAAAGAGCAGGAATTAGCTTATTTGAAAAATCAAATTCATCCTCATTTTTTGTTCAATACACTCAACACGATTTATGGTTTTGCATTGAAAAAATCAAAAGACACGCCTGATGTTATTTTAAAGTTTTCCAATTTGCTAGATTATATTTTATATCAAACGAATAAAACCGAAGTGCCTTTGGTGGATGAATTAAATCACCTAGAGCAATATATTGATTTGGAGAAAATTCGTTTTCCCGAAACATTGAAAATTTGTGTGAATAAGAAAATTGGAAATGAAAAATTTCAAATCGCTCCTATGTTGTTACTTCCTTTTGTTGAAAATGCATTTAAGCATGGTAGTATTATTGATGATTGTTTGAGGATTAACATTGACATTGAAACAAGAGAAAATGAATTGTTTTTTTCTATAAAAAATACCTTCCAAAAACAAAATGTAAAGGAAGGTCTAGGTTTGAAAAATATAAAAGAACGATTAGAATTATTGTACCCTGGAAATTATGATTTACAGGTTGAAACAAAATCAGAATGGTTTGAGATAACCCTTCAATTAAATCAGGTCAAACAAAAATCATGAATAAAATAAAATGTTTGATAGTTGATGACGAACCAACTGCGAGAGATATTTTACAAATTCATTTCCAACAGATAAAGGATATTGAAGTTGTTGGTTGTTGTAAAAATGGAAAGGAGACAATTAGTCAATTAAAAAATCAACAAGTTGATTTAATTTTTTTGGACATAAATATGCCAGATGTTTCAGGAATTTCTTTGGCAAAATCAGTCCCTAAATCAACGAAGATTATTTTTACTACAGCTTATCGAGAATACGCTGTTGATGGGTTTGATTTGCAAGCGGTAGATTATTTATTAAAACCAATTTCATTCGATCGGTTGGTTCAAGCTGTAGTAAAATATCGATCAGAAGTTAATTCTCTCCTCTCACCAAAGACATTTGTAAAAGACTTTATATCAGTTCGTTCTGAAAGGAAAATGGTTAAGGTTAATTTTGAAGATGTAATGTATGTAGAAAGCCTTAGCGACTATGTAAAATTGTATACGACATCCAAAACGATTGTAACTAGAGAAACCATTTCAAATCTTGAATCAAAATTACCTTCGGAATTATTTATCAGAGTTCATAGGTCATTTATCGTTTCCATTTCCCATATCACTTCTTACACTTCAGAATATTTAGAAGTTAAAGAAAAAACTATCCCGATTAGCCGGTCTTACCGAAATTCTTTTTTGAGTAAAATGTAGGATTGATTTTAGGATCTTCAATCCCGTTTCCAATTATCCATTGTATCAAATGAAATTTTTATATCATAATCTGTTTTCGACAAATCAATTTGTCGCAGTAAAAGCAGTATCCAAAGACAGGAAAGTATTCAAAAGATCTAAATATAAAATAGGATCAAATTGCCGAAATCTTTTTAAATCAACAATTTCTGAACCCTGAAAGGCTAAGTATATTTTATTTTATTAGATTTTATATACCCTATACTTTGTATTTCCCCGGTTTAAAACCTTTTACCCGTCATTTCTCTCAAAAAAAAATTATCTTGTACTCTTAGTAAAGAAACACTTTAAGTAAGAGAATCACATACAAGCACTTATGAGAACTTTATTTTCACTTCTTCTATTAGTATTTATTACTAATCTTAGCTTGGCTCAAAGCAACTCACGTACGGATAGTATTTTATTGGAGATGGGTAAAGTTCCTGCGGAGAAGAAATTGGATGCGTGGAAAAAATGGTATAAGAATTCAGGAAAAGAAGACCTACCAAATTTATTTATCTTATTAGATCATGCTTTTGATGATGCAACAAAGATTGTCGGAAGAGATTCTGCAATTATTTGGAAATTCTATCGACAATCAGATTTGGTAGGAAAGTTTCAAAAATTTGGAAAAGGAAATACTAGTACTCAGATTTTAGATAGAATGAAAATTGTTGCGGATTCTTTGACTGCAGTAAAAGGTTCCACCCATTTTACTTTAGTAGAGTGGTACCATGGATTAGGTCAATTTACTTATATGCAATCCGATATGGAAAAAGCTGAAGAGTACTATAATAAAGCGCTTGAATTAAATAGTGAATTAAATAATAAAGAAAAAGATTTCAATATCTATAGAAGTATCGGGCTGATGAAATCTTATTTGGGGGAAATAGAAGGGGCGAAGTATGCTTATAATAAAGCTGATTCTCTTTTAAGTCTAATCGATATTTCACCTTTAGCTGAGTATGGATTTTATTACACCAAAGGATATTTCCATATGGTGAAGGGAGATTATGAGATAGCAGAGAACTATTTTGAAAAAGTGATGGATAGTCTTCATCTTTATTCAATAGGAATGCAGAATAGAGTTCAAATTGACTATGGCACCACTCTTTGTAGTATGGGGAAAATAGATGAATGTGTTCGGCATTTTGAAAAGTTAAGACCTGTTATTGAAAAAGAGAATATAACAGGAAGAATGTTGACTTTTTCTGAGGAATATTCAGAAGCATTGGTGTTGGCAGGAAGATACGAGGAGGCAAAAGAATGGATTGTCAAAACTCGAATTCATTATATGAAGATTCAAGAAGATCGGCGAAATGATGAAATTCAAGAATGGCAAACTAAATATGAAACCAAAAAGAAAGAAAGTCAGATTCAAACATTAGAGCAAGAAAAAACCATTTCTCAAACTCGTTTGATCATTATTTCATTGATAGGACTTTTTGGAATTGGGATTCTTTCTTTTTTAATTTATCGAAATAAGAATAAACGAAAGCAACTTGCACTTCAATTAGAACTAGATCGACAGCTTGCGGAAAATAGAGATCGACTTTTTTCATCCATTACTCATGATATTCGTACTCCCTTGGCTTTGATGTTGGCTCCACTAGAAAGAGCTGAGAATAACGTTATAGATCCATCAACAAAATCTGACATTCAATTGGCAAGGAGAAGTGGAAAACGGTTGATGGAACTCTTTAATCAAATTTTAGACTGGAATAAAGCCGAGGCAAAAGCAATGAAGTTAAATCCTCAAGTAGGGCAATTAGATTTTACTTTTCAATCTCTATGTGAGCGGTATGAACAACAAGCGATCGAAAAAGGTGTCATTTTTACTCAAAAAATTAAAATGCCAAAAGGGCAATTTCTTTTAGATTATGATAAGTTGGATAAAATTCTTTCCAATCTTGTAGGGAATGCGATCAAGTTTTGTGATCCAGGGCAAGGCGTTACTTTGAATGCTGATTTTGAAAAAAAGGATAGTAAGTATTCTTTAGCTTTAGAAGTAAGTGATCAAGGGCCAGGTATTGCTGCCGATGAACAAAAAGGACTTTTTGATAGATATGTGCAAGGGACTCAAGGTAAACTAAAAGGTGGAACTGGAATCGGATTGGCCTTGGTCAAAGAATTGGTCGAAATGATGAGTGGAGATATTAAACTCAAATCTGAAATTGGGAAAGGTGCTACTTTCAAAGTAAATATTCCTATCGAGATGATGGATGAAATGCAGGTGGGAGTATTACCAAGCCAAGAAGGTTCAACAGACCTCAGTACAAATAGTGATTCTGATAAAACATTAATTTTAGTAGTGGAAGATGAACCTGAATTATTAGAATTTTTAAGATCGGCACTTTCTAGCGACTATGATGTAGAAATTGCCAATTCTACCTCAACAGGTTTGAATATTGCCATCAATCGAATTCCAGAGATTATTATTTCTGATTGGACATTACCTGATCATAATGGCGGGTGGTTATGTCGAGAAGTATCTAAAAATGAATTAACTGCCCATATTCCAGTTATGATTTTGACAGCTCATAATAGTGATACCAACCAAAAACAAGCCTTTGATTCTGGAGCAGTTGCTTGGATGAATAAACCATTTCAAATAGATACACTCAAGAGACAATTAAAAACCATCTTGATGCAACAAAAAAGAGCACAGAATTTATGGAAAAACACTTCAGCTCCTGAAAATGTTACTGATAAACAAATCGAGCAAGTAGAGACTATTGATCCATTTATGCAAAAAGTACTTGATGTAATCGAAGAAAATTATATGGATGAAAAATTTTCAGTTGAAAAAATGGCTGAGGCACTATTTTTAAGTCGAGTCCAATTATTTCGAAAAATAAAAAGTATAACAGGAAGTAGTGCTAGTAAAATGATTAATGAATTTAGACTGAAAAAAGCTCGTACGTTATTACAAGAATCTGGGAAATCAGTTTCAGAAGTAACATTTCTAGTTGGATTTGCCGATCCAAGTTATTTTGGAAAAGCTTATAAACAATACTTTAATGTTTCTCCGTCTCAAGATTTAGGAAGTAGGTAATTTCTTTTGGAGTAGAAAATGTTTATTTAATCCTAAAAAGGTAAAGGTAATCTTGTCATTTATTAACTAGACTTAAGGGTAAAATAAACGTTAAAAAAAATACTCTTTTAAGAGTACAACATAAAAACCTTTGTAATCATTAGATTGCAAAGGTTTTTAGTTTTATCAAAAAACTTACCTTTTCTATTTTCTCACTTTTAAAAAACTAAATGATGGAAAAAATCCTAAATGTATTATTTCTTATCTTATCTATTTCCTCTTGTCAAAACACCAATGAGCTAGAAAACCTAGGTAAGCATTATCAAAATCATAAAGATTATAAAAGCCTTGAGAAAGTAGTCGAACTAATCGAGTTGGATACAGACACCTCATTGGTTAAAAATATCTTAGGTGAACCCATTGATATGGGGTTTGATTATCGATATTTAATTGATTCAGTAGGAGAAAAAGGTTGTGTGATTGGTGCAGTTTTCCACATCAATGAATATGGGAAAATTGATCAAAAATGGATTGATGAAATTTGCGAATAATTCTTAGGAACCCGACTCGCTTTATAATATATAAAAAGCTATTTTTTTCTTCTTTTACAATAATTTTCTTACCTTTGCGCCGCTAAAATAATTACTTAACCACATACCGTTGATTTTCAACGATTTATATAAAAATCAGAAAAGCAATAGGTATTACAAATCTCAGGTTCAATTATGTCAGATGACAAGAATCTAAAAGAAACTTCAGAAGAAGTTAAAGAAGATGCGGTAGTAGAAACTACAGAAGATACTAGCGTAGATAAAATCGCCTTAGAAGAATTGGTAGAAAAGAAAGCAGACCAATTCACCACTCCTCACGATGACTTCGATTGGGAATTAGGAAACGGATTAGCGTCTCCTTACACAGAAGAAGAAAAAGCAAAATATTTAGAAGAATACGAGGCAACCTTGACTTCGGTTTTAGAAAATGAAATCGTAAAAGGAAAAGTATCATCTATTAATAGTGGAGATGTAGTATTAGACATTAACTACAAATCAGATGGTTTGTTGTCATTGTCAGAATTCCGAGATATGCCAGATTTGGCTATTGGAGATATGGTAGAGGTGTATGTTGAGCAGCAGGAAGATATGAGAGGTCAATTAATTCTTTCACGAAGAAAAGCGAAATTATTACGCGCTTGGGAAAGTATTGTTGATTCATACAAAAACGGCACTATCATTAAAGGTAAGGTTGTAAGTAAAACTAAAGGTGGATTAATTGTAGATGCAGGTGGATTGGAAACATTCCTTCCAGGATCTCAAATTGATATTAAACCTATCATTGATTATGATGCATACGTTGGTAAAACAATGGAATTCAAAGTAGTAAAAATCAATGAAGTAATTAAAAATGCAGTAGTATCTCACAAAGCATTGATCGAAAGTGATTTAGCGGAGCAAAGAGATGCAATCATCGGAAGCCTAGAAAAAGGACAAGTGTTAGAAGGTTTAGTGAAAAATATCACAGACTTTGGAGCATTCTTAGACTTAGGTGGTGTAGATGGTTTATTGTATATCACAGATATTTCATGGGGACGTATTTCGCACCCAAGTGAAATTTTAGCATTGAACCAAAAAATCAATGTTGTAGTATTAGATTTTGATGAAAACAAAAAACGTATTTCATTAGGATTAAAACAATTACAACCACATCCGTGGGAAGTATTGGATGCTACAGTTGCTGAAGGTTCTTCTGTTAAAGGAAAAATCGTTAATATCGAAGACTATGGTGCATTCCTTGAAATCCAACCTGGAGTTGAAGGTTTAATCCACGTATCTGAGGTGACTTGGAGTAATCAACCAGTTAACGCTAGAGATTTCTTCAAATTAGGTCAAGAGTATGAAGCAAAAGTAGTGACTATCGACCGTGAAGATCGAAAGATGTCATTGTCTATTAAGCAATTGACTGATGATCCTTGGAGTGTAATCGAAAAACAATTCCCGAAAGAAAGTCGTCATACAGGTAAAGTGAAAAACTTAACTCCTTATGGTGTATTCGTTGAATTGGAAGAAGGTATTGGAGGAATGGTTCACATTTCTGATTTGTCTTGGACAAAACGATTCTCTCACCCATCTGAATTTACAAAAATCGGAAACGATATTGAAGTTGTAATTTTAGAGATCGATAAAGATCACCGAAAACTTTCTCTTGGTCACAAGCAAATCGAAGAGAATCCTTGGGACACTTTCGAACAAGTATTCCCAGTTGGTTCTTACCATGAAGCTACCGTTGTAAGAAGAGATGACAGAGGTGCAATCGTTCAGTTGCCATATGGTTTGGAGGCATTTGCTCCAATCAAGCATGTTAGAAAAGACGATGGAAAATTAGCAAATGTTGAAGAAGCATTAACTGTAAAGGTAATTGAGTTCAACAGAGACGATAAACGAATTTTAGTTTCACACTTACGTTATTTAGAAGATATCAGAAGAGAAGCTGATGCATCTGTACGTCAAGAAAAGCAAAAAGTTCGAAAAGAGACTACTCAAGCAATTCAAAAGCAACAATCAAAAGTAGAAAGAACTACTTTAGGTGAGTTGGCTGGATTTGATGCTTTAAAGCAGCAATTAGCTGGTGATAAAGCAACCTTCACTCCTCCGCCATTGAAGAAAGAGAAGGAAGAAGTTCCAGCAGAGCCAGTTGCTGAAGAACCAGCTGTTGAAGCAGCACCAGCACCAGAAGCTGTTGTTGAAGAAGTAGCAGAAACTCCAGCTGCTGATACAGAAACTGCTGAAGATGATTTGAAAAAAATTGAAGGAGTAGGACCGAAGATTGAATCATTGATGAAAGAAGGTGGTTTGAAAACTTTCGCACAAGTTGCTGCGGCAGCTCCAGAAGCAATTAAAGAAATCTTAGTTGCAGCAGGAAGCCGATATCAAATGCATGACCCAACTTCTTGGCCTTTACAAGCTGGAATGGCTGCTGAAGGAAAATGGGAAGAATTGGATAAGTGGCAAGATGAGCACAAAGGCGGTAAAATGTAATTAACTTGAGTAATCAGGTTTTTATATAAAATTCTTAATCCTCAGTTGACGTTTTCGTTGGCTGGGGATTTTTTTATTTGCTTCATGAAAAATTATTAGTGATGAAAAATATAATTTATGTACTGTTTTCAATTCTAACAATGTCGGCTTGTCAAAATAGCTCTAATCAAAATCAAACGACAAGTTCAATTTTCGAAACTATTCTTAAGGCTGATTTTGAAAAAAAATGAAAGAGAAAACAGATTATATTTTGGTTGATGTTCGAACACCTTCAGAATATGAAGCCGGAACAATTGGAAATGCAAGGAATATCAATTGGGAGGACGCAAACTTTGCAAATGAAATTTCAAAACTAGATAAATCTAAGCCTATTTTTATTTTTTGTCAAAAAGGAGGACGAAGCGGAGAGGCACTCAATAAAATGAAAGAACTAGGTTTTAAAGAGGTTTATGACTTAGAGGCAGGCTATGGAGGCTGGAATAAGTAGTGAAAATGGACAATCACGATACAAAAGGAATAAAAGTTTCATTTTTTTTGAAAAAAGTGTGATTTTTCTTTTTAAAAGTTTGGAGTTTTAAAATAAGGTTGTATATTTGCACCCGCTTAACGAGGGAGACGTTGTAGAACGTAAGGAATGCAAGATTTGAAGTTAAGTGAATGCCACCATAAAGTGCTGATTTTATTAGAAAAATATCGACTTTAAAATTTGGTAAAAAACTTGAAAACGCATACATTTGCGACCCGATTGAGAGAAGGTAGTGTAACTACAAAAAAGCAGTTTTT
>CAZMBP010000141.1:0-39448 GCA_964564545.1 uncultured Saprospiraceae bacterium | reverse complement strand
CTTTTTTTAATAAAAAAAGCCCAAGTATATATGTAAACATACTTAGGATTTTTTTCGAAAAATTACTTTTTGGCAAAATTCTTGAATTAGGAGATTGACAAATCCTCTCAACTGATAACTAACATTTGAAAAACAAAAGCCCATGCATAGAGGATTCCTACCTATAATCATTTGTTCTATTCTTTTATTTTTTTCATTTGACTCATTCGCTACCAAGTTTGTTGCTAAGGGAGACGGGAATTGGAGTGACTCTAATGTTTGGGATAAAGGTTCAGTTCCAACTCTTGCAGATACTGTTTACATCGATGGATATAATATAAATATTGATGTCGAACTAAATGTTCGATCACTTTATATCTCTAATCTTTCTGGACTAAACTCAACCAGTTTAACGGTGATTGATAAATTAACAGTTACTAATGACTTTGTAGTTACCTCTGAAAACCAGGCTTTTGATGTTGATGTAATAGTTAATGGAAATGGCGTGTTAACGGTAAATGGAAATATGAATTTTAGTCGAACCGCAGATAATAATAAATCTAATCGACTCCAATTTTATATGTATGGAAATTCCAGAACATATATCCTTGGAGATTTGATTTATGATTATAAAAATGGTTCCACATCAGAATCATTTTTTGATATTTATACTGCAGAAAATGCAATCCTAGATGTAACCGGCCAAACGACTTTAATCACTAGAAATGGAAAAGATTTAGATTTTGTGCTACAAGGTACTTCCCAAGTTATATTAAGAGATAGTTTAAGTTTATTGTTGTATGGGGGAGAAGAAACTGCAATTACCGCGGATCAAAATTCTCATTTCCAATTACTTTCAAATGCATATCTACTTAATGCTGGAGGTTCAAATTATACAAAACTTAAGTCAGGAGATACTGGTGGTAAAATGACTATTTCAGGAAATGTATTTTTGGAATCTACTGCCAATAATATGGCAATCAAATTAGAAGCAAAAGGTACTGATGCAGAATTGAATATCAGGGGAGATATTGTCATGACTTCCACATCTGATGCCAGTAATGTGATACACCTTAGAAATGAAGGGAAATTAAATTTTGGGGGAAATATTTTACGACCTACTAATTTTGGAGCTTTAAGAATGGAGAATGATGGAAAATTAGTTTTTAACGGTACCGAGCCTCAAATTATGCCTGTAGGAAAGATTAGTGGATCGGGAAATGATTCATTATTCTTCGGAATTGTATCACTAGAGAATACATCAAGTTCACCGTTTGAATTAATTTCAGACATGATCATTAAGGATTCTTTAATTTTATCTTCTGGAAAAATAAAAACTTCAAGTAGTTCTATTTTGATTATTGAAGATGGTGCATTCATTAAAGGTGGAGATAGCGATTCATATGTAGAAGGACCAATGATAAAAAAAGGTGCTACTAGCGGAGTCCCTTTTACATTTCCAATAGGAGATGAAAAAAATTATGCACCAATAACCATTACTCCAGAAAGTACGTTGAACTCAGCTGAATATGAAGCTCAATATTATTCTGATCCACCACCTTTTGGAGTTATTTATCTTAATAATATAAGTGGATCGGAATACTGGGAAGTAACTAAATCTACTGGAACTCCTGATGCAGATATAACTTTATCGTGGTACGATGCAGCAACTCAAGGTATTAATGAACTAGCTGACCTTGTCGTAGCTGGACTTAATACAGATGGTGATTGGGTGTCTTATGGAAATGGAGGAACTACTGGTACTACCGGCACAAATGGAACAGGAACAATTATCAATAGTTTAGCAAGTGATCCGCCACCATTTGGAGTAATTTACTTCACTCTGGGATCAACTACTGCATTGAATGCATTACCAGTTGAGTTAACTTCTTTCCAAGCCATTCAACAAGATTCACATGCTTACTTACATTGGGAAACTGCATCTGAAAGAAACACAAGTCACTTCTCAATCGAAAGATCAACCAATGGGATTGACTTTGAAGAAATCGGAAGTGTGCAAGGATATGGTGATGCTACGATAGCTCGTCAATATACCTTTAAAGATATCATTCCTAAAAATGGAGTTAATTATTACCGATTAAAAATTGTTGATCATGATGACACTTTTGAATATTCAAATATCGAAGTAGTATTTTTTGAGGCTGAACCTATCATTCAACTTTTCCCTAACCCAGTTGAAAAAACAATTCAGTTGAAGGGATTGAATTCTAACTTGAAGAATGTTCACCTTGATATACTTAATCAAAATGGAAAATTAATTTTCTCTAATAAAACTTCCATTAATCAGGGACGCTTACAGATATCAACTGGAACAGTAAACATCAAAAATCCAGGAACATATTTCCTTAGAGTTATTGGACAGGGACAAAGCCATGTCCTGAAATTCATTAAGATTAATTAATCAAAAAAACATGAGTCATTCCGAATTTTAGGATGATTATAAAAAAAAGAACCTCCTGTGTAAATTTGAGTATTCTCACACACTCAAAACACAGGAGGTTTTTATGTTTAAAACAATATTGCAAAATAACGAAAACTCACCGATCGACCAAAAAGGAGCTCTTTTCCTTTTGAAAAAATCAGATTAATATTTAAAAGATTTATTAGTTACGTTGGATGCTAAAATCGACAGCCGATTAGTAGGAACATTTTTCAATTTATTCATGGTCATACAAACCTTTCGCAATCGCCCTATGGGATTGGTTCTCAGCGAGTTAGGAGCCTATATTTGCGGTTCATCCCATGCACCAGCAGGCACCAAACGAATCAGTAATTTGCTTCGATCAAAAAATGGACATCAATAATAGTTGATAATTTTTTATTCAATCGGACTAAAAAACGAGTAAAGGAGATTGAGGCAAAAGGCAAAAAAGTATTGTTCATTTGGAATGATAGTCGGATTGAAAAACCAGAAAGTTGGCTAGTTGAAGGACTTTGTAGTGTGTGGTCTAGTAAAGCAAAAAGGTTAACGAAAATTAAACGAGGATTTTATTTTCCTCCAATTCGTCAAATTTTCGTTCCTGGGATTAAGTAGACAGGAATTATAGTCTCCGCCATAGGTGAAGTACCTAGCCTTTGTCAGATGAGTGGGTGGACAACTCGAGGTAAATTTAAAGACTGGGGCAGTAATATTATGTATCGATTGTTGAAAAAATGTAAAGCTGATTTTGGTAGTCTAGCCATTCATGTTTTGGATCGAGGATATGCTAGTGAAAAGATTATTAGTTGGATGTTTGACTTCGAACAACACTTTATTTTAAGGTGGAAAAAAACCATAATTTGATTCATGAAAAAGGTGAAATTAAAAAAACTCATCTAGTTGCTCGCTCTTACAAAGGAATATCTTCAAAGTTAGTTGAAGACAAGGAACGAAAAAAAATGAAAAGAATTACCATTGCTTTTGCTCCTGTTTTCCATCCTGAATATCCTGACAATCAGTTATTTATGATTATAATTAGGGATAAAAACAATCACAATCCTCCAATTTATATTTTGACATCACTTGAGATTAAGACTACTAAAGACGCATGGGAAATTTGTTTTTCTTACATCCATAGATGGAATATCGAACAAACTTTTCGTTTCCTCAAATCTGAATTAGCCATGGAATCTCCAAGACTTTGGAGTTTTGAAAATCGATTAAAGTTAATGGCAATTGTGGCTCTAGTTTATGATTTTTTAATTAGCCTGATTCAAAATTGGTCGTCTTGGATTCAACCTTTTTTTAGAAACTGGTGTCATAGAACAGGAAATCGGTACCGAAATGCTTCGATACCGATTTACCGTCTTAGAGCCGCTGTTTCCCTTTGCCTGATTTTTTGTTTAGTTCAAAATTCGGGATGACTCATCTTTTATTAACATCAATTATTAATATTTTTCTAAAAATTAAAATCTCACATCAATTAGAATTGATCCAAGTCATAGAATTCAAAGGTACACAAGCCCAGTCACTTCCATCCATTGTAGTATTGCAAATATTTAATTTCATTTGAGTCATCATACTCAAACAGTTATTCAAAACTTTAATACGATTAGTAATATCTGGAGTAATATTTTTGCAAGATGTCAACCAGTTCAATTCTATTTCCAACATATTAATACATTCATCCATTTTCACAATTGGGGAAATGCAATTTTGATTGGAGAACAAAGTTGAATAAGTTACACTACATGCACAATAATTAAAAGTTCGATTATTAATCATACCACACCAATTCGAAACCTCCGTACTATTACAAATAGATGCAGCAACATCTTTTGTCATCCAAGCACAAGCGACAGGAACAGTATTTCCTGACCAGTTTTCCATTCTGGTTGAAGGAGGACTACAATTAAAACCATTCCAACAACACCACTCATGCATAATAGCACTAGCCACATGAACTGGTGTATACCAACTATTATTTAGCATATTGGTATCTACTCCAATACAACATGTAATTGTATTGTTATGAATATTTTCCATTTCAAGTTGATTACTACATGGAATAATATTTATCACAGGAACCGAATTTGGTTTCTCGATATTAATTAAATCATGTGTAGGATTTCCCTCCTTACAAATAACATCACAAATTTGTTGATTTGACATCCCATTGCTCAAATAAAATCGGTTAAAGGCTTCTCCATCAGAAGTCCTCCATTGAAAATTATTGACCTTGTTAAAAAACTCTTCGCTACTAATAACTTCTTTAAATATTTCTACACCCGCATCAACCTTGGCAGCTTGAGCGACAGAAAAAGAATTCATATGAGATGAGGTAATGTTAAATTTTAAATTCATACACAACTAGTTTAGTTAATTTAGAACTTAGAAACTGTTTTGAATTATGTGGCTAATTTTTTTATGCATTTGGTTCTACCAATCTTCAGCTATTTATCGGGCAACAGTTCAGTTTATTCCTCCTATAAAAGAGCTACGTCTAGCACATAAATAATCACTATAAAAATCTTTAGCACATATTTCAAAACAGTCTCTAAAGGATAAAAAATATCGCATCTGTTCTTAATGTTAAATTAAGAACAGAAGAGACAGAGTTAGTAGAAATGTATTTTGATTATGAAAAGTGGAGTAAAGTTGGTCTTCAAAAAAATATTAAATTCACTTAATAATTTTTGCAGTCCTAAGACCTTGTTCAATGCGTCTAAGTTGTTCAGGTAATTCTCGTAATTGCAAGATAGATGAGTGATGGTATCTTTTAAAAGTACCATCTGTTCGATTTGCTTTTTCTGTAGCTGCAGTTAATTTTGAGAGTAATCCCATTAACTTATTAAAATCAGTACTATCCATATCAACTATTTTTTTAGAAGTATTTAGAATACTTGGTGAAATAATGATGGACTCTATCTTAGAAAGGTCCACAGAAGAGTGAATACTAGATATGCGGATTGTTTTTCAAATCCAATTTTCATGATATTTTACTTATTCTAATAGGTGATTGTTGGGTTTTGCTTTGACAAGAGTTTCGTCTAGGTTTACTCTAATCTCTACAAAAATATTGCCATTTTATTTAATATGTAAACATCTGTTAATTAATCTATTTACAAGATGAGTTATAAAAAAAGGATACCAACAGTCAAAATAACTGCTCACCTACCCTAATCGAATGACTCCTCTTCTTGAGATTATGGCTTATAAAAGCAAGTTCAATTTTTTGCAAAAAAAAAAGCAGCACAAAAGTTGTGCTGCTCAAGACAATATTTAAAAGGACGATTAAAATATTATTTCATTTCATAGCAAGTAAAATTAAATTTCACGTGCTTTTCAAAAATACAAATAACTGCCCTCATTTTTCTACCTACAAATTGGTATTTTTCATATAAATACAAATTACTATTTTCCCTCACTTTATTTTCTTTCCATCTTCGGAACATCCTTCACAACCATCTGAATGGTATGTCGAATGCGTTCTTCCAACATGACAATTTTATGCTTTTTCATTTGTTCGATAACTGATTTATGATAGTGTCTAATAGTAATTAATTCCAATTCCTTTTCGACAACAACATTAAATGTATCTTTCAGTTCTTTAATTAATTTAGTCAATCGCTCCAAGTCTTTAATCGTAACACATACCGAAAAACTAATTGCCATATTTTGCATCATATTCACCTTCGTTCGATATTTCGTGAATAACTTAAAAATAAAACTTAAATGATGTTCCGCTACAAAAGAAAAATCCTTCGTAGAAATTTGAAGCATCACCTGTTCCTTTTCAACCACAACAACTGGTGGATAAAATGCATCGACATCTGCTCCGATAAAAGTACCCTCTCCTTCTGGATCCACGAACGACTTCACATACATAGGAATACTTTTATTTTGCAAAGGTTTGATAGTTTTTGGGTGAATTACTTTTGCTCCATAGTAAGTCATTTCTATAGCTTCCTTGTACGAAAGGCGGTCGATTTTTTCTACTTTCTTAAATAAGCGAGGATCGCCAGTCAAAATTCCTGGAACATCTTTCCAAATACTCATGCTCTCTGCATCTAAACAATAAGAAAAAATTGCAGCAGTAAAATCTGAACCTTCCCTTCCTAAAGTAATCGTTGATTTCTCTTCCGAGCTTCCAATAAATCCTTGAGTAATAACAAATCCACTTTTTTGTAACAATTTATTTACATTTCTAGAAATGTTACGCTGAGTTGATTCCCAATTAATATTTCCCTCTCGATAAGTGTTATCCGTTTTGATAATCTTTCGAGCATCCAGCCAATGATTTGGTAATTTTTCTTTAGCTAAAAAAGCGGAAATTATTTTGGTAGAAAGCAACTCCCCCAATGATACTATTTGGTCATAAACAAAATCATAACCTTTATCATTATCTTTTTGTAACAATCTATTTACGGGAGCAATAATTTTTGAAATTCCTTTTTCAATATCAGAATTTTCACCAAGCAGTTCTCTCGAAACTTCAATATGTTTATTTTGAATTTCTTTCAAAATGTCTTTAGCATTTTCTTTTTTATCAAAAAAAGCATGCACCACTTTCTCTAAAGCATTAGTTGACTTTCCCATTGCTGAGATAACAATCAATAACTGCTCTTTTTTATATCCATTTAAAATATTGACAACATTTCGAATTGCTTCAGCATCTTTTACAGAGGCTCCTCCAAACTTAAATACTTTGATATTTTTTCTCATTTTAAATTATTTGAAATTTAGCATTCTTTTACAAAGACCATAATTGAAGTTATTTAAAAACGACCAAAGGGAGTATTAATTGATATTTTCAGTTAACATGTAACCATGGTCTTTGTTAAATAAGTCGGCAAAGATAGTAGATTTGTTTTCGTTTAAAAGCAAAGTTTTTAAGTTTTTTACAGTCTTCAAAAACACATTTCTGCGTATTTCTTTTGTCAAAAAAAGAAACATATATTTACTTTCCGTATTTTCACAAAACCGAATTTGAAATAAAACCTATGAACATGACAAACTTAAAGCTTCTGAAAATCATTACGGTTCTCATCTTTATTTTTCCCATTACGCTTTTTTCCCAGCAACTTGATCACAAGCTTGGCGATATTTTAGTTCAGTTAAAAAATGAAAAGGACATCCACACCCTTGTTGATGAATTTCAATTATTCCAAGAAGATTCTTCTCAAATTGAAATCAAAAAAACAGTTGTTCCCGACATGAACATATGGTTACTTCATATTGATTATATCAATGTAGATGAAATAGTTTTTTTGGAAAAAATAAAAAGACATTCTTCCGTCTTGAATGCACAGTTTAATCATTTCACAGATCTTCGTTCTACCATTCCAAACGATCCTGATTTCCCTAATCAATGGCAATATCTTAATAATGGAACTAATGGTGCAATATCAGACGCGGACATTGATGCAGACCTAGCCTGGGACATTGCGACAGGAGGTATTACTGCCAATGGAGATACCATTGTGATTTGTGTCATTGATGCTGGAATTGATCATGACCATGAAGATTTAATAGGTAATATTTGGTTGAATCATAATGAGATTCAAGACAATGGAATTGATGATGATAACAATGGTTTTACGGATGATTATCAAGGATGGAATTCCTTTTCTATGACGGATAATGTTTTTAACAATGACGATCATGGAACTTCAGTAGCAGGCATTATAGGAGCCAAAGGAAATAATAATATTGGAATAGCAGGAGTGAATTGGAATATCAAAACTATGGTGGTCATAGGTGGCAGCGGTATGGAAGACGAGATCCTTACTTCTTATTCCTATCCACTTAGTCATCGAAAAAAATATAATGAAACAAATGGAACAGAAGGAGCTTTCGTTGTTGCAACAAATGCTTCGTGGGGAGTTGATCAAGCCATGGCAAGTGATTATCCATTGTGGTGTGCATTTTACGATTCCCTTGGTCACCATGGAATTTTAAATTGTGGAGCTACTGCGAATGATAATTATAATGTGGAAATTGAAGGTGACATGCCGACTACTTGTACTAGTGATTTTCTTATAAGTGTCACCAATACGAATAGTTCAGATCTCAAATTTTCTGATGCTGGATATGGAGCAACTTCTATCGACTTAGGTGCTCCTGGAGCATTGACTTGGGCCATTGAGCCTGATAATAATTATGGATTATTTGCAGGGACTTCTGCTTCGACCCCACATGTCACCGGGGCTATTGGATTACTTTATTCAGCGCCTTGTAGTAACCTACCAGCCTTGGCTTTGAATGATCCTCCAGCTGCAGCTTTACAGGTAAGGGATTACATTCTAAATGGCGTAGACCCTAATGCTTCTCTCGATGGTATTACATTTACGGGCGGCAGGTTGAATGTCAACAATAGTATCCAAATGCTGATGGATAGTTGTGGTGCTTGCCCTGCTCCTTCTTCCCTTTCCTCTTTAAATACCATTGATAATTCGACAACATTGACTTGGGTTGAAAATGATTCTACTTTATCTTCTAATATTCGTTATCGAGAATTACCTAATGGAAATTGGATAAACTTAACCAATGTAGAAAGTCCATTTTTGCTAGATAATTTAACTGGCTGTTCAGACTATGAAGTTCAAGTAGAATCAGTTTGTTCAATGGAACAAAGTGGATTTATTTATAGTCATTTTTTCTCCACAGAAGGTTGTTGTGTCGCCCCTGACGATTTGGTTTTAATTTCTGTCAACAACAATTCTGCTCAGATAGATTGGTCTGATATATTTGCCGCAAGTAATGGCTATCATTTATCTTTGATTTCCTTTGATCCAAATATTCCGCCTGTAAATATAAGTACCAACCTTAGTGAATTTTCATTTTTTGGATTAGAAAATTGCACCGAGTATCTGGTGAATGTCAGAAGTGATTGTGATACGAGCATAAGTAATTTTAGTGAGTCCTTAACTTTCCAAACCAACGGTTGCGGTGCTTGCAGAGATTTGCAATATTGTGAAATTGAAAGTGGTGGTGCAGACCTAGAATGGATTGCCAATGTCACTTTTAACACCTTGAATAATTCGACTGCTTCGGATGGTGGCTATGGTGATTTCACCAGTTTGGCAGATACGGAAATTAATGCAGGAGAGACTTATGAAATTTCAGTTTCGCCAGGATATTCAGGAAGTAATTTTTTAGAATATTTTCGAGCTTGGATTGACTATAATCAAGATGGTGATTTTGATGATGATGGTGAAACTATTTTAGCACCAGTTGACGATGTAAATACAACAGTAACTGAAAATGTTACGATCCCATCTAATGCTATTTCAGGTTCGACTCGGATGCGAGTTTTGATGCGTTGGGGAGGCACTAATATTTCTAATCCACCTCCATGTGAGGATATTGATTTTGGAGAAATAGAAGATTATTGTGTCAATATAATTGGAGGAAGCGGTATAGCTTGTTCTCCTACCAATATGATTGATACAACGTTGGTTAATTTAAATAGTTTAGGCATTTCATGGGAAGCACCTTCCACCATTTATGAGTCATTTTTAATAGAATATCGAAGGGAAGGAACTATGGATTGGGATTCCAATGCAACCGAAGGATTAGAAGAACTGATTACTGATTTGGAAAAATGTAGTTCTTATGAGTTTAGAATTCAAACGATTTGTGAGGCTAATACTTTGAGTAATTTTTCTGAGATATTTATTTTTAATACAAAATGTGATGTAAGGATTGAAGAACTTCAAAATGATATTTCAGATGTAGCAATTTTTCCAAATCCATTTTCTGAAAATATTTTTGTTAATTTCAGCTTGAATGAAAAATCAGAAATTGATTTTAAGTTAATTTCAGTTGATGGCCAAGTGTTATTCAAAAATAATTTGGAAAAAAATATTGGTAAACATTCTTTAGAAATTTCTGATTTGAAACAATTTCCTCAAGGAATCTATTTTTTAAAAATAAAAACTGACAATAATTTTATAATTAAAAAAATAGTTAAGTAATTGGTCATCACTATTTATTATTCGTTGTACGTTGAACGATAGACGTTTTACGTTCTTCCTACAACTTTATTAAGTGTAGTCTTCTAAATTGAATTTTTTAAAACTTTTTTCTAAAAAAACGACATCATGAAATTCCAATCACGTTCTATAACATTACCTCTATTTTTTTTATTTTTTAGTTGCGTGCTCATTTATAGTTGTGCGACTAAAAAAACACCAGACACCACTTCTACTCCACCTAAGAAGACAACAACGGTTGTTCATCCCAATAATAATGGATCTGAAAAAGATTGTATTGATCGATCCAAAATTAATCCTAATCAAGCTTGTACACGGGAATACCGACCTGTTTGTGGTTGCAATGGAAAAACTTATTCTAATGCTTGCGAAGCTGAAAAACAAGGGGTTACTCGATATACCGCTGGCAAATGTAATGATGGTTGTATCGATCAAACCAAGATCAATAAGGAATTTGCTTGCGTGCAAGTTTACGCTCCAGTTTGTGCTTGTAATGGAAAAACGTATGCTAATGAATGCATGGCCGAAATGGCCGGTGTTTTAAAATTTGTTCCTGGAAAATGTGAAGATTGTATTGATCAATCAAAGATCAACCCTGATCAGCCTTGTCCTGAAAATTGGGATCCTATTTGTGGCTGTAATGGAAAAACTTATGGCAATGAATGTGAGGCAGAAAAAGCAGGAGTAAAAACTTGGAGAAAAGGAGAATGTGATACTTGTATTGATTTAAATAAGGTTAACCCAGACCGTGGATGTCCTGAAAATTGGGACCCAATTTGTGGTTGTGATGGGAAAACTTATGGCAATGAATGTGAGGCTGAAAAGGCAGGAGTAAAAACTTGGAAGAAGGGGAAATGTAATTAGGATTAATTCGATGGACGCTGAACGTTTGACGTTTTACGATCCACTTTAGATTTCTTTTTTGTATAAAAAAACCTACCATCGAGTTTCGATGGTAGGTTTTTTTATAGTTTTTTAGTAAAACGTCAATCGTCCAACGTCCAACGTCCATAAAATAAATTCTATTTTATCAGAGTAGTTTGACCTTTGAAAACTTGGGTTGCTCCATCTTCAAATTCAGCTTCGACCAACCAAACAAAAACGCCAGGATTCATTTCTTTTCCATCAAAGGTTCCATCCCAACCGATATCTGGGCTATTGATTGGAAAGTCGTTTCCTTCATAAACTAATTCTCCCCAGCGATCATAAATTCTAAAGGTTTTGATTATGGTACCTTCTCGTCCATGAACTAATAATAGATCATTCGCTCCAATAGTTGCAGTTGGAGAAAATCCAGTTGGTACTAAAACCTCTCTGAATTTTTTCACAAAAATGGTTATCACATCATAAGAGGTACATCCGTTTTCATCGGTCACCGCTATTTGAAATGATGTTTGTGTACTCAAACTATCAATATAAGGTTCTCGACAATCTATACAACTGATGTTCTCATTATTCTCTGGTGTCCATCTATATGTTAAATCTCCTGATGCGTTGAATATTTCTGGAATTAACCAAAGACCTTGACCATATAGAATAGTAGTATCATTACCTAAGTTGACTTCCACTTCAGCAGGTTCGTCAATCCATACAGGAGGAACTAGTGTAGTACATCCATTCCCATCCATTACAGTTACGTTAGTATATTGTCCAGCGGTCAACCCAATTTGAGTGGGTGATCCATTAAAGTTTACCCCATCTACACTATAAGTATATGGTGGAGTACCTCCAATTGGGAAAAGGTGAATTTGCCCATCAAAACCTCCATAACAAAGAACATCATCAGAATCGGCAGTTGCTAAAAGTGGGCCATCAGGTTGGTCTATGGTAATTGATTGTGAAACAGAACATCCATTTGGATCAATAATATTGATTGTATATTCACCAGCTTCTAAACCAGATAGATCTTCATCTTCAGAAGTAAATCCATTTGGGCCAGTCCAACTTACATCATAAGTTCCTACAGCTCCTCCAATAATAGTTAAATCAATTTCGCCCTCTGTTCCATTGAAACAAGCTATTTCATTATTGGTAAATGAAATTTCTAAAAGAGCTGGTTCATTAATGGAATAGGTAGCAAAAGCTTGACATAAATTATCATCAGTTACGGTCAATGTATAGGTTCCAACTGTCAAGTTTGAAATGTCTTGCGAAGCACCACTATTACTCCATGAATAAGTGTAGTTTCCAGTTCCACCAGTTACATTGACATCAATTGCTCCTGAATTATTTCCATTACATCCAACATTTATAATCTCATTTTCAGTAATAATCAATTCGTCAGGTTGGGTGATTTCTACAGATTCAACTATCGTACAACCATTTGCATCAGTTACTGTAACTGTATAATTATTGGCCGTTAAACCGTTAGCAAATTGTGAAGTTTGTGCATTTGCATCATTCCATAAATAGGTAAAGTTTCCTGCACCGCCGCCTGCAGTAGCAGTTGCACTTCCACTATTTCCACTAGAACAAAGTACATCAACTCCACCAACAGAAAGCGTCAACTCAGTCGGTGAACCGATTAATATTTGATCAACGGCTGTACATCCATTTCCATCAGTCACCGTTACAGTATAAGGAGTTGCTTGAGCAGTTAACCCATTAGCAGTTGCGGTAGTTTGGTTACTTCCATCACTCCATAAATAGGTGTAATCTAAAGTTCCACCATCTGGAACAACTGTACTATTTCCATTAGCATCTCCAAAACAAGAAGCATCATTTCCTGAAATAGAAGTAGTCAATACAGTTGGTTCTGTTACCTCTACTTCAATCGTTTCAGTACACATATTTGCATCAGTAACAGTTACCATGTAAGTTCCAGCCTCTAAATCAATTGCAGTTGCAGTTGTTTGGTTATTAGCATTAGCATCCCATAAATAGGTAAAACCACCTGCTCCATTTGAAGGATTAACAGTAGCGGTTCCGGTATTATTTCCATTACAATCAACTGCCGAGAAATCAGTAGTTAAAACTATTGCATCAGGTGAAGTCAATAAAATACTATCATTTGCAGTACATCCATTTGCATCTTCTACAGTAACATAAATCCAACCAACAGCTAAATCTGTTACTGTTGAATTAGTAGGATTAGTTCCATTACTCCATTGATACATAAATCCTCCAGCACCACCTGAGGTAACAGTCACAGTTGCATTTCCATCACTTCCATTTCCACAGTTCACATCTGTCGAAGCCATGGATAAAACAATTTCTTCCGGAGCAAAAACCTCCACTTCTAACACTTCAAAACAATTATTCAAATCTGTAATTGTTACGAAATGTGTCCCTGCAGGTAAATTAGAATGCATACTTCCATTTCCTCCTGCGACACTCCAATCAAATGTATATCCTTCTGCCAAATTCGGATCAGGTGTTCCGCCCGAAGCATTTACTGTTACTTGTCCGTCTGCCGAATCAAAACACAATGCAGGTGTACTATTAAAACCTGCTACTATTTCATTGGGAGAATCAACATCAACAGTCGTTGAAGCTGTACATCCTAATTGGTCAGTTACAACAACAGTATAAGTTCCAACTGTCAAACCAACCGCTGTTTGAGTAGTTTGATTTCCAAGAACTTGCCAAGCATAAGTATATCCTCCTGCTCCTCCTGATGGTTCGACTGTTGCTGTTCCATCTTGTACTCCATTACATGAAGCAAGAGTAGAAGAAGTTATGGATACATCTAATTCATCATGCTCTTCCATTGTTACAGAAGCTGAAGCAGTACATCCATTGGCATCGGTCACTACTACCGTATAGGTTTGAGCACTTAAATTATTTGCAACTGCATCATTTTGCATATCACTCCATAAATAAGTGTAATCTCCATTTAAATCTGGTGTTCCTCCTACTGGAGTTGCAATCGCATTTCCATCTGTACCTCCAAAACAATCAATTGAATCTGCTGCTATTGATACAGTTAATACATCTGGTTCTGTAATTTCTAAAGTATCAAAAGTTGAACAACCATTCGCATCAGTAATCGTCACATAATTTTCTCCTAAAACTAATCCTAAAGAAATCGAATCTGTTGATCCGTTACTCCATAAATAATTATACGGATAGGTTCCCCCTGCAACAGTAATCGTACCTTCTCCATCCGACAATCCATTACAACTAATATTATCAATCACAGCATCTACAGAGGTTAATGAATCTGGTTCTTCAATAGTAAAATCAATTCCAACCGAACAATTTACATTATCAATCACCAATACGGTATAATTCCCTGCAGGTAAATCTGTCAAAATTCCATCTGCATCAATTGTCCCATTCAATGAATAAGTAAATGGTGGATTTGCTCCTGTTCCAGTTATGGTTGCCGAACCAAGACTTTGTCCAAAACAATCATTATCAATCACATTTGTAATTAATCCAGATGGAGCAGGACAATCTGGTGTCATACAAGTTTGAGTACCAATTTCTCCGTTACAATCTGCTATTCCTTGCACTTCAATAACTACCGTTTGATTCAATGCCAAACCAGAAACAGTATGCGATAAAGTTCCATTAGCAGGAACCCAACCTGCCCCATTTACATTTACTTGGTAACCACCTGTTGCTCCTCCGACATCATTCCAAGTGAAAGTGATTGAGTTGGCAGAGATAGTTCCACAATCTACCATTGGAGCTGGTAAAATATCTTCAACAAAGATCGTAATCGAATCTTGTGTCGAACAACCATAGGTATCTGTTACAGTCAAAGTATAAGTCGTGGTTGTGTCTGGTGTTGCCCAAGGATCAGGACAATCGGTACAACTTAAACCAGCTGCTGGCGACCAACTATAAGTCAATTGATAAAGCGGTTCAAAACAAATCGACCACCCATTCAACTCTCCAGCAAACCCATTGGAATCATCCAATGCAAATAACCGCCAAATTCCATTAGTAGGACTTTCTCCATCCCATAAATCAGGGAAAAGCCCTTCTGGAGTATATGTTCCAGTAAATGGTGCAGCCGATGCAGGAGCTTGATTATTAGGTCCAACATTAATCTGATTGGTTGAAGTTGGAGTGAAACATGTTCCTAAATAATTGTCTCCATTGGCTCCATTATCTGTAGATAATTCTATAAACTGCCCACCAGGAGCAAATAAGAACAGATCCAAATCATCATCCCATTTATGAGTAATACTATCTATACAAACCTGTTTTATCACACCTTCTTGTAATTGTATTGGAAAAACTCCTGACACAAATATATCTGAGTAAACTGGAGTATTAGTAGGAGCAATGGGGTAAGTAGTAGTATTCGAAAAGGCAGGAGGTGTTGGCAAGACTATATCTAAAGTCCCATCTATATAAACCGAATCACCTTTACAAATCATTGTATCTGCAGGCAATACCAACTCAGGCAATTCCGCATCTTTTATATAAATCCAAAAAGTATCTCGATTACATGGGTCAATCTGAACATCTACTCCAAGCGAATCTAAGTTCTCCATAATTCCATCATCGATAGGAATAATTGGAAAACAAACAACACTATCTCCTGCTGGAATAAACAAATCCAATGGAATCGCTTCATAATCAACTCCATTAATAGCTGAACCAATCAAATTGTAATCTAAAATTACATCAGATTCTGCTTCATTCGGAATTTCAAAACAAAGTTCTCCATCCGCACATCCTTCAACCAATGTTCCATCCAAACTTACCGTTGAGGCAGTTACCTCTAATTTTCCAGTTCCAAAACTTTTCGCTTCCAAAAATACCGCTGTATCAAAAGCACTATCTCCAGCATCTGCCACGGCTAATTTAATGGTATAAGTTTCACAAGGAACAACAATTGTTTGTGCTGTAAATACATCTAGGTATCCATCATATTGTAAATTTTGACCTCCAGCATTACTATTATAATAAAGACCATAATCAAAGTTACAGCCTGCACCTGGATTCACTCCTTGATCATTTACATTATTAATCGTTACAGGATTATTCGTAAAAGTAAAACCAGTTGGATCTGCTGGATCTGGAATCAATGCAATATTCTCAGTTGTATAATTTCCTCCATTGGGATTTGGGCCAGTAATAAAGAATCCAAAAACATCATTAAAACCAGAACAAGCATATTCTGGATATTCTTCTGAAGCAAAAACATATCTAAATCTCAATGTATCACTTACTGGAACAAATGTGATGGAGTAAGTTGCCACATCATTAATTCCAGAGGTGGTCAACTGAGCCAGCTCTGGACATGTTGCATTACTTACAACTGGACCTTGTGAATTACTTCCAGCATCATTTGGCCCAAGTGCTCCAATCGCATGACCTGAAGCCATGATAATTCCTCTTTCTAAACCTATATCTCCTAACCCATTTTGGAAATATCCTACTGAAGCATCATCCCCATTATAAGTGATATTAGATACTTCAACTCCATCACCAAGAAAAACATTTTCAATTAAGTTTTGAGGAGTCCATGGATTTTGGTTACCTCCTGACACTTCTATTTGAGCTTGTAGGGAACTAGTCAAAAATAGAAATACAAAGATTTGTAAAACAGAAATGCATGATTTCCGATAACAGTTAAATTTTTTCATGTTAAAAATTTGAAACATTGTGCTGGTCAAAATTGGTAAAAAACAATTCATAAAAATACAAGAATCAACTCCCTTTTTCCTTTTTTTCATCCTAAAAAAATGCTCTAAATTAGACGAAGTCACCACATTATGCATAATTTCTAGCTATAAACTAATACTTAAAAGAAACTTGAATTGATGTAATCCCCTAAAACCGGGGATTTTTTTATTTTTAATCAGTTAAAATAATCGAAATAATGATACTTCAAACCTCGATTTATGCTGTCTGATTTTAAAAATTTTAGGAGAAAAAACAAGAAATGAAAAAGATCTGACATTTCGAAAATGAAATGCTATTTTTAAAACATGAAAAAGGAGGATGAATCAATTTTGGATGAAGATAATTTTTGGAAAATAAAAGAACTCACTAATCGACAATTAGCAGGTCTAATTCAATCAAAAGTGAAATATCCAAACTATATTTTATCAAAAATAAATGCAGAAATTACGAGAAGAAATCTATCAAAAAATGAATTGACCAACGATTTTTTAGAAGTAGAAAAGGAAAACAATCTAAAAGAAAACTTCCACCTTTTTTGGAAAAAAAATAAAGTCATCTTCATTATTTTATTATTAATCTCTCCTTTTCCTTGGGGATCACTAATTATAATTTTCTCCACCTATTTTTCCCAAAAAAGATTTTCAATATAATTCCTACGTGGCGGTCTGCTTTAGCTGACCTAAAAAAGAGCAAAGCGATTTTTTCTAGTATGTTGAAATAAAAAAATTTAGGTCAGCTAAAGCAGACCACTACATTAAAATACAACTACTTCCCTCTCCAACAACAAAGAATCATAATAAAAATACTCAAATCGCAACACCCCCTTTTCATCAGGATAAAATGACCGCAACATTTCCTCATACTCACTTTTTGGTTTCCCTACTCCTTCCAATTCCTGCTGATAAGTTCTAATTTGATAATGATTACTCGCCACTTTATCCATATGCATCCTCGCAAATTGAGCTCCTTCCCTAGCTTTCAAAACCATCAAATAATAAAATCCATTCCCTAACTCTACCGAATCAGGCATCAAAACTTCTAAAGGAACAGCTGGGAAAGTTGTATTCGCATCAAGATCTTTTTTGGCAATTCGATTGATTCTAATCCGGTTGGTAAATAAAGTATCTGGAATTCCTCGATCAATTTTAGTTGAAAAAATTCGCTTTCCGAGTCGAAGAGTAGGTTGGGTATCAAAAGGAAAAATTGTAGAATACATCGAGTCCGAACCACCTTTCTCAAGTGGCCGAACCATTAGGCGTTTTGGTCTTTTATCACAAGACAAAAACATAAAAGTCATGAAAATAAAACTAAAAGCACTCCATTTCATAACAACATTTTTTTTGTTCGGTTATTTAAAAAAACGTGCTAAGTTCGAGGATAATATTAATTGTAGATTTTTAAGTGCGAGATTTTTTTGATGGTTTTTCTTAAAAAATAGCGGAAAAAGATGCATTTATAAAATACAATTAATCTTGTTCTCGAACTTTAGTGCTTGAACTCGTTGGTTCTAAATAAGAAAGGCTCCATTTATGGAGATGCAGGGATTTAGGGTTTTGGTGTGTTTTGACTGTTTTGACTGTTTTGACTGTTTACTCCTTTTTCGTCAAAACAGTTCAACAGTTGCAAAGCAAAAGCAGTTTAAATATTAAAAAATTCAAATATTTTTTATTTTAATTTGAAATATCTAAATAAATAAATATTCAAATTTTTTGAATGGCTAAATTTTCCTTAAAATTGTGTTCATTTTAAAATACCACCAACCATGATAAATTTTTCCAATATTGTTCTAGAAAAAATGGCTATCCACAAAGTGGGAAATAAGTCAAAAGCTGAAAAGAATTTCTTCTCTGAAGTACTTTATAAACCAAGTGCATCTATTGAGGATAAATTGTTAAAATACTTTTTATCTCCTTTCAAAAAATTGGAAGAAACTTACCAATTCAATGCTCCAGAGAATGATACGAACACATTGTATAATTTGTCAAAAGCATTCTTTGCTACCAAGGAGAATTTTTTAGAAACTTCACAACGTATTTCACGTCATCTTTACGATCAATCAAAGCATCAAAATATCAAATCAGGAGAAGTCTTCGTCGTTCATTTTACGGAATTATTATACGGGGAAGAAATGGTTGAAGCGATTGGTATTTTCAAGTGTGAGCGAAAAAGCGAATTCATGCAAGTGAATGATATTGATAGTGAATTGTTGTTGAATTTCCAAAACGGAATCAATATCGCAAAAATGGACAAAGGAGTTTTATTGTTAAATGTTGAGCAAGAAGATGGATTTCGAGTATTGAGCATCGACAATAATTATTACGATACATCATATTGGTTATTGGATTTCTTGGATGTAGTTCATGTGCAAGATGATTTTTTCCATACAAGTAATTACCTCGACATGGTGGATAATTTCACCAAAGAAGTTTTGGCTCCAAAAATGGATAAAGCAGAACAAATTCAATTCATGAATGATTCTGTTGACTATTTTGCGAAGCATGAAACGTTTAACTTCGATGAGTTTGCTACAGAAATTGCTCCCGAACCAGAAGTAGTTGCTGAGCTTCGTAACTATCGAAATGATTTTGCACTCAATGATGTAGAAGCATTTTCTATTGCACCTGCTGCGATCAACAACGCAAAACGAAAAATCAAAAATAATATCAAACTCGACAACGGAGTTTCAATAAAAATGAATTTCACCAACCCTGAAGAATCAAAAGATTTAGTGGAAAGAGGTTTTGATGAAGACAAGGGAATGTATTTTTACAAAGTTTTCTTTAACGAAGAAATGGAGTAATGTTAACGGTGAACTGTTAATGATGAATGGTTAATACCGCTTGGTGTTAACCATTCGTCATTTTACCCCCAAAGCAACTTAATGTTTTTTAAACCAGATACTGACTTTCTGCCAGCCTCTGGTTTAATACTAAAAATAAATTTCCAAAAAAAATTCCTCCCCCAACTCCTATTTTCCTATTTTTACAAAAAAAGAATTTAACACTAATGGCTAAAACAAATAGTTAAAACCAAGCGGTATTAACCATTAACTGTTAACCATTAAAAAACTTAACCATTAAAATAATTATGTTGAAACATTCAAAATTTTTACTCACGCTGTGTTTTATTTTTATCCTAAAAATAAGTTATGCAGGAGAAGGCATGTGGTTGCCACAATTACTCAAAGCTCTTGTCGAAGGCGACATGCAATCTATGGGGATGAAAATGACTGCTGAAGATATTTACAGCGTCAACCAAGGAAGTCTCAAAGATGCCATCGTTCATTTCAATGGAGGTTGTACTTCCGAAATTATCTCTGGAGAAGGATTATTATTGACTAATCATCATTGCGGCTATAGTCAAATCCAATCACATTCTTCAGTAGAAAATAATTTATTGAAAAATGGTTTTTGGGCAAAATCTAAAAAAGACGAATTGCCAAACGAAGGGTTGGAAGTTACTTTCATCGTACGAATCGAAGATGTAAGTAAAATGGTATTGGAAGGTGTAACTGAAAGAATGAGTACCAAAGAAAGACAATCACAAATCGATAAAAATATCGCAAGTTACAAACAAAGTATGCGACCACTTAAGCATGAAGAAATTGAAATCAAACCTTTTTTCAAAGGCAATCAATATTTCATGTTTGTGACGATGACTTATACTGATGTTCGATTGGTTGGAACACCACCTGAGAGTATCGGGAAATTTGGTTCGGATACTGACAACTGGGTTTTCCCAAGACACACCGGTGATTTTAGTTTGTTTCGAATCTACGCTGGACCAGACAATATGCCTGCTGAATATTCAATAGATAATAAACCTTTTAAGCCTAAACATTTCCTTCCTGTTTCTTTGGACGGTGTGGAAGAAGGTGACTTCACTTTAGTTTTTGGTTACCCTGGAAGAACAAATCAATACCTTCCTTCTTCAGCTGTGGCTCAAACAATGAATGTATTAAATCCTGCCAAAATCGCCATCAGAGATAAAGCATTAAAAATCGTTGATGCAGCGATGCGTTCTGACGAAGCAATCAGAATTCAGTATGCCTCTAAGTATGCTCGAATTGCTAATTATTGGAAAAAATGGATTGGTGAAAATCAAGGTTTGAAAAAATCTGATGCCATGGGTCGGAAGCATAAATATGAACAAGACTTTATGACACGACTTAAAGCTGATCGAAAAATGCATGGAAGATATGGTTCGTTGTTGGATGATTTTGAAAAATTGTACAAAGAAATTGAGCCTTATGCATTGACGCGAGATTACTATAATGAAATCGTTCGTCGGAATATTGAAATCATGACGATTGCAAGTTACATGAATCGTTTGGAAAATTTATTTGCAAATAATGGAGCACCAGGTTACAATGGTTTTAAGGCAAGATTGGAACCTTACTTAGATAATTTTTATAAAAACTATCGGCCGGAAATTGACCAAAAAGTGTTTGCATCACTAATGGAAATGTATGTAAATGCTGAAATCATCGAAGGCGTAAAAGGGAACCTTGCTGATATGGCAAAGAAGCACGGAGGTTTTGATAAATATGCAAAATCACTTTATGAATCTTCTTTTGTTCCGAATAAAACTGCCATGTTTAAGTTGCTAAGTGCTGATCCAAAAATGGCAATTGAATCGATGCAAAAAGATCCGCTAGTGCAATTAGCGAAACAACTTTCAGATGCTTACAACTCCAACGTATCTAAAGAATACAATAACCTAAATACCCAAATCAATGACCTGATGCGAATTTACATGGAAGGTCAAATGAAAGTATTTACAGAGAAAAAATTCTTCCCAGATGCAAATAGTACAATGCGGGTGACTTATGGAAAAGTAGCAGGTTACTCACCTAGAGATGCTGTGACTTACAATCCTGTTTCATATCTAGATGGAGCGATTGAAAAATATGTTCCTGGTGATTATGAATTCGATATTCCTAAAAAATTATTGGAATTATATGAGTCAAAAGACTTTGGTCAATATGCTGACTCGAATGGAAAAGTGCCAATTTGTTTCCTTGGAACTAATCACACAACTGGTGGTAACTCTGGAAGTCCAGTAATCGATGCACATGGAAATTTGATTGGATTAAATTTCGATAGAGTGTGGGAAGGAACGATGAGTGATATCAATTATGATGCTTCGATTTGTCGAAATATCATGGTAGATGCTCGTTACATTTTATTCATCGTGGATAAATTTGCAGGGGCTACTCACTTGGTCAAAGAAATGAAATTAGTTCATCCAAAGAAAGATGCAAAAGTCATCAAGATGGATACTAACTCTAAGAAGAAAAAGAAACGTAAACGTAAAAGAGGGTAATTTTTTTTGCCGCAGATTAGGCTGATAATTATGATCTTTCCCAAAGTGTGTAATCTAAGTTAGCACCAAAAAAGAGGAATCAAAGAAATCATAATTATCAGCCTAATCTGCGGCAAAAAAATCACATACCTTTCACCTGCTCATACCCTTCCTCATCATTCACATTCAACAAAACCTTCTCATCTTCCACCTTCAACAATTCAATTTCTGAATTAATTAAAACCTTCCTCGGGCAAGAATTCCCTTGGGTCAAAAAGTGTAAAAGCACTTGATAACTCCTTGGCTCCCAAATAGTTATCAAAGGCTCAGGAAAACCAGTTTCAGGATTATAAATCGCAGTTGCTATCTTCGAAGAATTTCTATTTTCAGTTAAAAACTGCAAAGTCTTTTCATCCAACAACGGCAAATCACAAGCCACCACTAACCAAGCAGAATTGGGATTCTTTCGCATCGCAGAAGCAATCGCTCCAAATGGTCCAAGTCCAACAAAAGAATCTTCCAATAATTCATACTCAGATTCTACCCCTTGATTTCCTCGAACAGACATATATGTTTCTTCACAAAACTGACTCAACATGTCAGCCATAAATTCACGTTGCGGTTTTCCATGATAATCAAGCTCACCTTTGTCTTTTCCCATTCGTAGGCTTTTCC
Organism: uncultured Saprospiraceae bacterium; assembly: GCA_964564545.1. GTDB lineage: Bacteria > Bacteroidota > Bacteroidia > Chitinophagales > Saprospiraceae > CAJQQY01. The sequence goes on along the minus strand of CAZMBP010000141.1, from coordinate 16,465 downwards.
CTCCAGCGAGTACTAGTCCATTTAATTTTGGAATTTGTAACAATACATTTCCAAGAATAAATTCAGCTATTTTTTCAGTTTGAGAAAAATGTAAAACTGGAATATGCGCCCAATCTTTCAGGTGATTCTTTAGAAAAGGATAAATTGATTTCTCCTCCCCTGTCATCAAAATCAAATCAACATTTGTCAATCGATCTAATTTTTTCTCCAAAGATTTTTCCTTCTTTGGATCAATCACAACGATTTGATTTTTAGCTTTAAAATGATTTCCATTTACAATTATCAAATCTTGTTCATTGAACAAAGGACGATATTGCCATGCATTCATTTCTGATTTAAAATCAAATCTATGATGAGAAATTTTGTCTGTATATTCCAAAGTCGCTCCCAAAGCTAACGCTGGATTTTCTACTTCCAACCCATCTGGCTCATCTTCATTTTTGTGATCAGCATCGACATAACTCACTTTTAATTTTTTTTGCAAAATATCTATTAACCGATAAGACAATTGCTGAATATTTCCACAAGGCGTCCCGATGATTGCCCATTCATTTCTTCCAAACTCACCTAAATTAGGTCGAGTTAATTTTGCATGTTTTTGATGTTTTTTCATAAATGTGATTTTGTTTTCTGCCGCAGATTGGGCTGATTATTATGATCCTTATGATTTCTCTTTTTAGGTGTTAAATTAAATAATACACTTTGGGAGAGATCATAACAATCATAATAATCAGCCCAATCTGTGGCAAAAAAAACTATAATTTAAAATCTCGCTTCCCTCCCGTTTTTTCAATCAACCTCGTTTCCTTAATAATAATGTTATGCGAAAAAGCCTTACACATATCATAGATTGTCAATGCTGCAACACTCGCTCCCGTCAGCGCCTCCATCTCAACTCCAGTTTTTGCAGTCAAACTCGCAGTACAAATAATTTCAACTTCTCGATTGTTATTAATCCCAATTTTGATTTGACAATTATCCAAACCTAACGGATGACAAAGTGGAATTAATTCACTCGTCTTTTTTGCTCCCATCACACCTGCAATAATCGCAGTTTGGAAAACAGAACCTTTCTTCGTTTGAATATCTCCATCCTGAAGTTGAGCTAAAATCGTTTCATCCAAAACCACAATACTTCTTGCTTTAGCTACTCTGCGAGTCACTTTTTTCTCTCCAACATCCACCATTGATGGATTACCTTTTGCATCTAAATGTGTAAATTTTTTCATCCTCAAATTTACAAAAAAAAGAGAGCTTTAGTTTTCACTAAAGCTCTCTTTTTTCATTACAAACAGTTAACACTTCATGGTATTCACCATTAATAGTTAACCATTTACCGAAATCTTAGTATTTTTTGATCAAATCGTGTAAAGCCTGAGCATATTGTTGATCGAAGTTTTTACGATCAGCCATATATTTTTGCTGTACTTGATTGATTACATCTTGTGGCAACTTTGAAGCATTCAAGTTATAGTCTTCGATGATTTTTCGAATTCCAGAACTTGCTTGAATCTTTTTACCTGAATCAATCTTTTTTAAGATATTATCAAAAATAGATTTATCAGCAGTTGGTACATTTTTATCTCTTTTATTTTCTCGTCTCGCACCTTCGATCTCTTTTCTAATTCGATCTAAAATACTAACTGGAGATTTTCCTCTTTGTGTTCTTTTTGCTCTATTTTTTTCATCCAAATTTTGCAACTTATTTTTAATCAAATCGAAAACAGTTGGATCTGCAGTTTCAACATTTGGGTTCTTTTGATTTCTTGTTTGAACATCATTAATAGTATTCAAAATCATGTCGAAGATATTCTTCTTTGCCATTGTGGTATTTGTTTAAATAATAAAAAAAAGGATTGAGTAGGATTTCAAATTTTCTCCTCTATAAATACAGACGTAAATATATGTAGATGTCACACCTTTTACAATTTAAAATCGAATTTAAAAAATGCTCACTTACTTATCATTTTTGATTTTCATCAAAAATTTGATTTTGATTCCAAACTGGAATTTTTTTCAATTGATAAAAAACACCTCGATCAACTGGTGTCCAAATGGAAGTCCTAACACCCGCTTTTCGCAAACCATTATTTACCCAAAAGTTACAAGTATTAAACATGTGATAGGAACCACGAGCATAATAAAAATTATCATTAGAAGTATACCCCTTGTTTGGCAACAATGTAATTGTGTTATCCCTAACGCTATGACTTCGGGAAAAGGAACCCCAAATGTGATTACAAAGATTTGAAAACTGATTGTAAGTCAACGTTAATTTCTCAAAGTTCTTATTCTCTACAGGTATTTGATCAAATGCTTTAATATGCATCAAGGTCGGACTCGGAATAAACAAAGCATTAACTGCAGTAGAAAATTTTAGCTCTGCCCATGTTGGTGTATCTAAATAAAATCCTCGATCTCCCCATCCAAATCCCATATACTTTAATTCATCTTCGGAGTATTCAAAATCACCAATATTAATTTCCTCCAACCACTCGGCAGGTAATTTATCTACTGGTAAAACAAAATCGGTATGCACTCCATTTGAAATAACATAAACTTCATACCCCTCTTCACTATTGGTATAATGACGATGTTTGGGAAGCCAAGACAATAGGAATGCCATGGAAAAATACAGTAAGACATATATGAGAAATCCGATAATTATTTTTCCAATAAAAATTAAAACAGAAAGAATCATTTGTCCCTCAGTTTGGTTATCAAAGTTGGTTTTATTCTATAAAAGCAAATCAAAAATAATAGAAATATTGAAATGTAGAGTTAAAGTAATATTATTTTTTCACCAAATTTGAAATAGTTTTTATCAGAGATTCTCGGAACTTACTCCTTCTTTTATTAGTTTAACCTCATTATGAATTTAACAATTACAGGTTTCTCAACCGCACTTTTTTCCACTTGGTATTTTATCAAAGAGCTCGGTTTGCTTTTAGATTGTGGCGATGGTGTATCCTCAGGTCTTTTGCAAAAATCTCACAAAGTCAAACATATATTTGTGTCTCATGCAGATAGAGATCACCTTACTGGGCTTTTACAATTCAATCAATTAAATGCTCGTCCAGGAATTCCTAAAGTTTATTATCCTCGAGACTCAGGCTCATTTCCTTTTTTAAAAGAATTTGCAACTCACTTTGATCCTCATGTCAACGGAACGGAATGGATCAAAATGGAAGAAGGAAATACTTTTGAAATTAAAAAAAATATTTTTGTTCAGCCTTTTCGAAATGAACATGTTCCTGTTGGAAAGGAGCTGGTCAAAAGTTTAAGTTTTCATGTTTTTGAAACTAAACGAAAATTAAAAGATGAATACCTACACCTTTCTGGAAAAGAAATAGCTGCGCTCAGAAATGAACTTGGCAAAGAAAATATAACAATAGAATTACGTGAAAATATTTTAAGTTATTCAGGCGATACTCCTGTTGAGCATGATGGTCGTTGGAATGAGACAAAAGTATTGATTCATGAAGCGACCTTTTTGAGAAAAGGGGATGTCAATCTAGATGATCATCGAAAAGGAAAACATAGCTATCTCGAAGAAGTAATAGAAATGGTTTCAAAAACCAAAGTAGAAAAATTAATCCTTGGTCATTTTTCATCAAGATATTCTGCTGAGGAAATTGATGAGGCGATTGATTTCTATTGCAAAAAATTTGAATTAACCATTCCTGTTTTTAGAGTTTTGCCAGGAGAAACAAAAAGAAATATTTTGGGTTAGGGGTTCATTTCTCTTTCACCTTAAGAGTTTTGGTTCCAGAGGCTGGCTGGAAGACAGTCTATGAAAAGATTAAGTTATTAAAATTCTGTTAATCAATAATCCTTCTTGTAAACTATTAATACCATTTTCTACATTTGAAAAAAATTAATAGTTATGAAAACGAAAATTCTTCCCTTAGCCTTACTTCTTTTTGCACAGTTCATATCCGCCCAAGATTCCACAAAATGGAAAATCAATTATGATTTTGAAGCAAGTGGATTACATATTAGTCCAGTTTTTTCGTCAAAGGAAATTCTGATGGATCCAATCATCTATAAAAAAAGAAGATCCAACAATATTTTTAGACCTCGTAGAGAGTTTGTGTCAGACAATCCAAATTTTCATACCGCTAGTTATATTGGAATAAAACTCGGTACTTCTTTTAAAGATAAATACAAGTTTCAAAGCAATCTTTTTTTCGAACATCGAGGTGCATCTTATGGTCCTAATGATAGAGACAACATCGTTTGGTTTCCAAATTTTCAATTTTCAGCGATAGACACATTCATTATTTTGAAAAAGAAAATTGTGGTAGAAGGGAAAGCTGGTAATTTTGTTCAGGCTCAAATTAATAATGGATTAAAAATATATAATCAAGATTATCAAGGAATTAACTTTAGAATATCTCATCACGACTTCTTCTTTGAATATCATCAAGTAGGTGACCTAGCCAATTCAATTGGTTTAAACTTAGAAGAATATATTCACCTCTCCATCGGGTTTGAAAATGAAAATATCCGACTAATATTATCACAAAACAGAAACTTGACAGGAAACCGCTTCGCATTTGAAAGTTATTGGGATTCAGATATTTCTATCAATTATTTCTTCAATGAAATAGATGAAATGTATTTTCAATATGGCCATAGATACTTTAGCAATTTTGATCTTGTAGAAAATGGTGCCTTTGTCCTAGGCGCAAAATATTCGATTATTTCTAATGATAAGATTAAGTGGAAATTAAATCCATCTCTTCGATATTATTCTACTAACTACAACGAAGGACATTATGACCCTAACTTCACTTATCGAGATCCAAATAAAAATCTTTACGCTAATACTGCTGGTCGTTTTCTATATCCATTAAGAAACTATTATTATGACTTCGATCGATGGGCAGTTCACACAGAATACCAAGATGAAAATATTTATAGCCTAGGATTAAAAACTGATTTTGATATAAAACTTTGGGAAAGGTTTCATATTAAAACAAATGTAGAAACACTTTCTATTCATCGGGAAGAAGAGTTTTATACTAATTATTTTTATGCTATCGAACTATACTATACCGTTAGAAAAGACTTTCGGTTTGGATTTTTAATTTCAAATAAAACTTATAACCTGGATGCTTCTTTTCCTACTTTTTACATGATGAAAGAACCAATGCTAGGAGTTCATTTAAAACTCGATTCTATTAATTAGTAGCAGTCGCTGATGATCCTTAGGTATCGGATCCCTTGAAGGGATTCGATACCTAACATACGACCCTTCAAAATTATTAAAAAAAAACTACCCTTCCCGTGCATTTCCCTTTCCTCAATCGTCTATATTGTATCTGCATTGATTTTTTTAAAATTATGAAGTCAAAAAAACATTTTCCAAATCAAGATTCGGAATCAGACGAAGCATTATATATCGCTTGGTGTGAAGGGAATCTCGATGCCGCAAATGTATTGTTACAGAAATATCAATCGCAGGTTTTAATGATGGCATTTCATTATTGCAAAAATTCAGAAGTCGCCAAAGACATCACTCAAAATGTCTGGATTGAAATCTGTAAAAAAGCAAAATTCAATCATGAAATCAGGTCTTTCAAATCATTCATTTTTGTCGTTTGTCGCAACAAGTTTTTAGATCATTTTAGGAAAAATAAAAATTCAAAAGAGTCTTCTGCTCCTCCAAATGAATTACCCGATGACAGATCTTTTAGTTTGGAAAAGCAAATTGATCAAAAAGAAAAAGTACAACTTTCTAAGCAGTTTATTTTCGGATTACCTCCTCTACAAAAAGAGTGTTTTACTCTTTATGTTTTGGAAGAATTGAGCATGGAAGAAATTGCCATTCAACTTAACATTTCAGTCAATCAAGTTAGAGGAAGAATTGATCGAGCGAAAAAGCGAATGAAAAACTTAAAGAAAAAGATCCAATGAAAAATAATTTTGACATCACATATTTGAAAAAATACGTCGAAAATCAACTTACGGCTGAGGAAGATTTTGAGATTGGAATTGCCATGCAATCTGATCCAAATTTACAAATGATTGTGGAAGGAATAGAGCAATATTTGGAAACGGAAACTTCTCTCCCTCTTGAAGATTTTATCAAAAATTCTAATGCTCAATTAAACGAAGATTTATCTTCTTATTTAATTTGGAGCGTCGATCAAACCGAAACCTTAGCACCTAGTGAAAAATCATTTAAACATTGGTTGGCAGAAAATAATCTTTTTTCAAAAGTTCCTTTAGCAATTGTAATTACATTGTTAAGTGCGGTATTTATTACATTTTTCCTTTCTAAGCCATTGCAAATTGAAATTGAAAATCCTATAAAATCCATCAGTTATTTATTTCAAGTTTTTCTTTTAGTTTCAGTTTGGGCATTTTATTTAAAATCGAATGCTCCTAAAGTTCCATTCAATAGTAGCTACTTTCGAGCCTTTTTAGGTCGTCGTCAACTATGGGAAATTTTAGAAAAATTAGTGGCAGCTTGGAGTGTACTTTACTTAGCTTTATTTGTTTTTTCTTTGACTAATTTGAGTAAAGATTTGGGAGTTCCATTATTGAATTTTTTCAATAATATCACCATCATTTATATATACCTCTGCTACTTTTCACTCAACTCCAACTCTTTGAATTTGACCTATGAAAATGATTTAAGGAAAATCACGAAGGAGCCGATACGTAAAATTGAAATGCGAGGATGGTTAGCTGTCGCAGTTGTTCTAGGTATTGAAATTATATTATTACAAAGCTATTCGAGTGCAACTCCTATTGGTCAAAGTTTTCAATTATTGTTTGGTTTGGGATCAGGTTTGGCCGGGATGGCATTTACGACAAACTTAGTTCGAAGATTAGGAAGCAAAGATTTCAGCTTGGAAGATTCGACTATAACTTTGCTACTTTTTTATGCAGGGATTCAACCACTTTTACCTTTTATTTTTCCAGAATCCGAAAGCACTATTAGTTCATTATTTCCAGATAAAAATGTTGGAAATGCATTTTCTATCCTACTTGTATTTTGTGCGCTCTTTGGAAAATTATTATTGCTTACATTTATCTTTTGGGGAATTAAAACCAACCGAATTATTCATTATTTGAAAAATGTACATCAACGAAATATTAATCATTTAAAAGTGATTCAAGCTACTTTGGAAGAATTACGAGAGGAAGAAAAACCCCTGCCCCAAAAGGAGAAAAATTGATTTAAACATTTGGACTAAAAATCATTTGATTGCTGATATTTATATTTTCATAAAAACACTTTTGATCTTTTTTAATTTGACAATTGTAGATTATTATCTCTTACTATTTATGTTCCATAATTTTAGCATCAATAATTGATCTCACTTTAGTTGGAAAAATTATTTGAAAAAAACTTCAAAAATAATTTGACTCTCCCCCAACGTCATACCCTATCTTTGCATCTAAAGGCAATAGCACTACAGATTACACAAATTCTCACAAATTTATTTTATGCCTTTTCATCTGTGAAAATCTGAGTAATCTACGGTGAAAAAATCGAAGAAATATTATGCATAAATATTCCGTCCAACAATTATCAAAAATTGCAGGAGTAAGTGTTCGAACCTTACACCACTATGATCGCATTGGCTTGCTAAAACCTGCAGAGCGTTCTGAAAAGAATTATCGCTTCTATGGCAAAACAGAATTATTGAAATTGCAACAGATTTTATTTTACAAGGAATTAGATTTTTCTTTAAAAGAAATTGCTAAAATTTTAAATGATCCAGATTTTGATTTTCTCAAGGCCTTAGAATTTCATCAAGTGGAATTACTACGCAGAGCAGATCGCATGCAGCAACTTTTGGTAACGGTGGGCAAAACTATTCATTCATTAAAAAGCAAAAAAAATATGATGACAGATAAAGAATTATACGAAGGTTTCTCACAGGAAGAAATCGACTCCATGCGTAAAGAAGTAAAAAAACGTTGGGGTGCAAAAGAACTTTTAGATGTGGAAGACCGCATTCAAAAATTAGGTAAGGAAGGATGGGATGATCATAAAACTAAAGGAGAAGAAATCAATAATCTATTGGCAGAATTGATGGATTTTCATCCTTCGGAAAAACAAGTTCAACAAGCGGTTGCTTTGCATTTTAAACACCTCAACTTTTACTACAAAGTATCGAAAGAACGATATGAAGGTTTGGGGAAAATGTATGTCGATGATGAAAGATTCAAAGCACATTATGATAAATATCGAGATGGTTTAGCGATATTTTTAAGAGATGCGATTTTTGTTTTTTGTCAAAATGGGTTGGAAGTGCTAGAGTAATTTAATAGTAATCCCTCGTGGCACGGATTCAAACCATGCCACGTTTTTTTGCTTTAAATAAACTATTTTTGCGAAAAAAAGACATGTACTTTAATATTCCAGGTCTTCGAAATTCAGGAGACGACCATTGGCAAACTCTTTGGGAAAAACAATATCCCAACGATTTTATTCGAATTAACCAAGACAATTGGGAACAACCAAATTGTGATGATTGGGTCAATCGAATAGAAGAAGTTTTAAGTAATTATGATTTGGAAAATGCCATTTTGATTGGTCATTCAGTTGGATGTGCTACTATCGTCAATTGGTATCGAAAATTTCAACATAAAATTAAAGGAGCTCTTTTAGTCGCACCCAGCGATGTTGAGCGAGGTGACTACCCTACTTATATTACAGGTTTTATTCCTTTACACTTGGATCGATTACCGTTTCCAACTGTAGTGGTAGCAAGTTCGGACGATCCTGTTGTCGATTACGAACGGGCAGAATATTTTGCTGACATTTGGGGTAGTGAATTAGTAACCATTAAAGATGGTGGACACCTCGAAAAAAGTATCGGATCGAACAATTGGGAATCCGGAATTGCATTGTTACAAAAAATTCAAAATCATGAATCGTCCTAATGTTGGCCTTGGAATTATTATCCAAAATGAACATGGTGAAATTTTAGTGGGCAAAAGAAAGGGAAGTCATTCTCCTTTTTATTCCATCCCAGGTGGACATCTAGAAATGGGGGAAACTTTTGAAGAAGGGATCAAAAAAGAAGTTTTGGAAGAAACTGGATTAGAAATAAAAAATCCCATTGTTATTGGTATAACAAATAATTTACGAACTTTTGAAGCAAGTGGAATTCATCATGTTTCAGTTAATATGTTTACCGATAATTTTAAAGGAATTCCCAAAGCAATGGAACCTGAAAAATGTGAAGAATGGTTTTGGGTAAATCCTCAGAGATTACCTCAGCCTCATTTTGATGCCAGCGAATTTGCGGTGGAGTGCTTTTTGAAAAAACAGTTTTATATAAAAAATCAAAAATGATCATTCGCCAAGAAACTTCACATGATTTTCAAGCAGTTTACGAAATAAATCATCTCGCCTTTGAACAAGAAGGAGAAAGTCAATTAATTGAAAAAATTAGAAAAGGGGAAACTTTCGTTCCTGAGCTTTCTCTAGTTGCTGAACAAAATGAGAAAATCATCGGCCACATTCTTTTTTCCAAAATAAAAATTATTGGAGAACAGCCCTCCCCTTCCCTAGCTCTTGCACCAATGTCAGTTCATCCTGATTTCCAAAATAAAGGAATTGGAAGTCAGTTGATAACTACAGGTTTACAAATTGCTAAAAATCTAAATTTTGAGCATGTAATAGTTTTAGGCCACAAAGACTATTATCCAAAATTCGGATTTCAAAAAGCATCAAAGTGGAATATCCGATGTCCATTTGAAGTGCCAGATGATCATTTTATGGCAATAGAATTAGAGGAAGGAAGTTTAGAAAATAAAAGTGGATTAGTGGAGTATCCTCCAGTCTTTTTTGAAGTATAAAATTTAACCATGAAAAAGGTATTTGTTTTTTTCATAAAAATATTAATCGTTTTTGGTTTTTATTTTACTTATCAATCGATTGTTCAAAAAAACAAAATAATCCATGTTGATAGCTTTGAAAACTTAACTGTGAAAAGTGGACATTTTTTTCATTCTACTTTCTCAAGTCCATCTCAAGGAGAAATTCCATTCTGCGTTTATCTTCCTCCTAGTTGGAAATCAGAGGACACCATCACATATCCATTATTGATTTATTTGTATGGTCAAAATGGAAATGAATATGCTTTCTCTAATAATGTAGCTGCTCAACAAATAGATAAATGGATTCACAACAATGAGATAGCACCTTTCGTCCTTCTTAGTTTTTTAGGTAATCCAATCAAAAAAGATATTCAATGGTTCTCAACCAAAAATGAAATATTACTAACTTCAAATGCTTCAGGCGAATTACGTGATTTTTGTCAAAACACTTTTCGAGCTGGAATGAATGATAATTTAATCTCGTTAGAAGGTCATTCAAGAGGTGCAACAGGAGCCTTATTTTATGCCTTTAATCACCCCAATCGTTTTGCTTCTTTCATCGCAAATGCCTATGTAAGTGATTACACTTTGGAAGATTTAAAAGAAGCAGTCAAAAATAATAAGCCACAAATTGAAAAAGTTAACTTGAAACTCAAGTTGGAAATCGGCAGTAAAGATTTATTTCTAAAAAAATATGATCGAAACGGAAGTGAATTAATACATCAGTTTTTAATCTCCCAAAATATTCCTCATGAATATGAAATCTTGGAAGGAGCAAATCATTGGTATCGAGATTTTTGGAATTTCAAAAGAACACATACGAACTCCGTAAATGGCAACCTTCATTTAAAATATCATCAGTCTTCTCAAAAAAATAAGTAAATACACCTACCCTAAACGTAGAAAAACTAATTATTTCACCTTATTATTAAAGTAAAATCTACTCTTTGGCTTTTTTTTGACTTGCACTTCTTATATTAGCTTAAATATCTTACCCATCAAATAGACCTATCTTATAACTACATACTATGACGTTGTTAATGATGTCTCTCTGTTTTTTCTATAAACTCCAAAAAGATACGTAACAACTTCTTCAATAGAAAATGTTTTTTTAATGCCTAAGGTAATTAAATATCTCCTGAACCTCTTTCCATTTTTGTACTTGCTCTTGGTAAGTTCAACCCAGGTTACTTTTGCCCAATATTCAATTACTCCTAAAATAATTAAAATCGAAATCTTCGATTCCTCCGATGGAATTTGGGCAAATCAAACTACTTCATTTCAGGAAAAAAAATCTTTAATACTCAATGAGTCAAGCTCGAATTTAAAAATAACACTTGAAGAAATAGATGCCATTTATTCTAATCAGGTTCATTATTCCTATCGATTAGGTTCTTCTAACCCTTGGATTCAATTAGAAAATAATGTTATAGAAATCCAAAATATCCTACATGGCAAATCCACTTTACAGATTAGAAAAAAGAAATCAAACGGTACTTGGTCATCTAGTCAAATTGAAATTCCGATCTATCGTCAACAACCATTCTATTTTCGATATTCATTTTTGATCGGCGTATTGCTAGTGATCCTTACCCTAATTATATTTTTTAGACTATGGACTAAGAAGCAAAAGATTAAGCCTGATTCTAACATTAAAGGTTCCCCTACTCTCGAGGAAACTCTTTTATCTCCTCCGAAAAAAATTATTGGGCAACTTCCTTTGATCGATACTCCTCCAAAAACAGAGGATACACAAAAGGAAAAAATCATTGATGAATGGGAAGAATTGGTTCATAAAAATGCTAATTCATTAATTGATGATGGAAAATTTTCTATCATAGAATTAGCGCAGGCAATGAATTTAAGTGAGCGACAATTTAGAAGAAAATTAAAGCAAAAAACAGGATTACGTCCTGCTGATTACATGCGTGAAATTAAATTATTAAAGGCCAAAGATTTTTTAAAAAACAATACTTACCCTACTGTTGCAGAGGTCTGTTTTGCCGTAGGATTTTCGACGCCAAAACACTTTTCTAAAATATTCAAAGAAAGATTTGGAGAAAAACCTTCTTATTATCTAGACAAGAGAAAAACATCTTAAATCTCTTGATTTTACTAGCACTTTTACTACTTAATTTTCATAAATGTCCTTTCATTACCCCTACAATGTCCGTATTCTTCCCCTTCTTTTTTTCATTTTCTCACCCAATTAAATGTACTTTTATATAGGATTATGAGAGAAACATGAACATCTAAGGTTTATTTTTCCCACCGCCAAATTAAATTTATAAAAATACTTTGAGTAATTTTTGATAAAAATTACTCTCTATTCAACTGAGAATTTGAAGGTTTTCACTTTCATATTAGTTTGATAATTAAGTCTTCTTAATGCTTAATAAGCAAATGAAAAAGTGAAAGTAAAACCCTCATTTTAAAGTATAATTAAACTTTTAAAAACATTTAAAAAAATATTTTTAAGGGTGTTGTTTTAGGTCATGCCACATAAAATAATGTGGCGTGACTTCTTTTTTTTAAAAAAATATGTTTTGTAGAAAAAATCGAAAGGAGTTTTCTTAATTTTACATAAACAACTTCATAGTGAGTTTTTAACCCAATCATTATCACTTAAATAATTTCAGGAATAAAAATATTTAAGGGTGTTGTTTAAGCCGTGCAATGATTTTTCGTTGTGCGGCTGTTTTATTTAAAAGTAAGAAAGCTTATTCAAAATGAAGCTGTGTGTACGGTGAGAAAAAACGTTTAACGTTTAATAAATATCTTTATTTAAAAATGGAATCAATGCTAAGACCATTGCTTCGACATAAAATTGAGTTCGATCAATTATATTGTCTGTTAAAATTCCTACTGCTCCATTTTTTTGTTTTGAATTAGAATGTCCAAAAACAATATCATCTGCTTCTCCTAATTCTTTTCCTTGATTGATCAATTCCACAACTTTTGGTGGGAGAAAAAAAGTACCTGTTCTAGCTTTTCCTTTTTTGTCTTTTGACAAAATAACAATCCATGCAAACGCCATCATCTCCTCTCCCATTTTTTCAATTCCACCTTCGATCCCTACCCAAAAATTTGCATGGGGAAAATCATTTTTAGCATGAGTGGCTCGATTAGTTGCTCCATCTAATGTTTCTTGATTTGACATAGGTTGATCACTTACATCCGAGGGAACAGAAACTCCTTCACATTCAAAATCTAAATCGGAATAAACTTTATTAAAACCCAATTTTACCGAATTAATTTTGATGGGGTTTTTAGATGCTACAATTATTTTTGATACCATTAATTAGTCTTTTTGGTAGTTTTGATTCCGTAAAAAAATAAGTAAATACCAAAAATTGCTTGTGCGCCCATCATCAGTACTTTTAACTTACTTGTCTCTGGTGTCCAACCTTCTAACATAAAAAAATAAACTGAAGGCGCAGCTAATAATGCTCCTGCAAGGAAGAACATTCTTTTATCTTTTTGATTTTTATTTTCCATTGGTTAAGATTTATGGTTCTTTGACAAATTATGTGGAAAGGATTTTCGAAATAGTTTCACCCAAAGTGCGCTAAGAGCGCAAAGGTTGTATATAAGTGCTTTGTGTTCTTAGCGCACTTTGCGTGAAATAGAATTATTTAGAACATCTACAAGGTTTGTCTAAGAACAAGATTTATAAGTTAGATTTAATACATACGAACTTTGAAGGTGTATACATTTAATTATCTCTTCTTAATATTTATTCGCATTCACCACAGGATTCGCATACATTCCTAATAAATATTTTGCTCCTTCTCCCTCCTCATCATTAACTAACTGATCTATTTGAGATTGAAAAAATTGAGTATACTTCTCTTTCTCTTCAGTCGAATATTTATCAGAAAAATCAGAAGAAGAATGAAGCAAATCATGTGCGACGTAATTGACTGGATTCAATTGATAATTAGTATGAATCGAACGATCAATTATTTTCGCCAAAAAATCCAATTGCTGTTTTCCATTTTTTGCAGTATCGAGCACTTCCAATTCTTCACCTAATGGTTTCCCAAAATTAAAATGCACTTTCCCCTTTTTTCCACGAATACCTAAAAGCATATTATTGAGATCTTCTCTAAAAGATTTTTTAAAATTAGGATCTCTTTTTTTGTTCAAAAATTCTTGAGTTTTGAGCAAAGCTGTCGGATCAAACTCATAGGAAATTGCAACGGGCACCACTTTCAAACTTTGAAAATGTTCTTTCAACATTTTTCCTCCACTCAAACTTATCATTTTCAAAAGCCCTGGTTGAGTTTGATCATTTCCATCTTTTGCCCTGCCTGCTCGTTGAGCAATCCAGACCGAATCTTCTTTTTCCAAAATCAACCTTTGAATATACTTTGAAAGTGCGATAGAATAAGCATACAATTCTCGAGGTGCTCCTTCTCGTTTGACCACAAAACTTTTGTTAATTCTAAAAAGGATTTCAGAGGTTCTATTTTTCATCAAATTATCTCCAATGGCAATTTGACTGGTTTCAATCTGATTTTCATACAACATTAAATTCAAATACGCTGAATCTAAAACAATATCTCGATGGTTGGAGATAAATAAATATTTATCCTCCTTATTTAAATTTTCCAAACCACTAGCCGTCAACTCTGAAATACTAACTTGCTGAATGGTTTTTAAAAAAGGTCGAGTAATATTGGCTTGAAAATCATCAATGGTCTTGACACTATCTTTGACCTCCATGATTTGGTTGTATAATGGTTCAGGCAAAAACGCCTTCATGCCCTCCATAAATTTTCCATGTTGAGAAACTTCTTTGATGCCTTGTTGCACTTCCTCATCTGTGAAGAGATCGAGGCTAATTTCATTTTCTTGCATATTATGTGATTGTTTTCTTTCTGCAAATATCTTAAAATTTCTGGGTTTGATAGGAGATTTGTTTTGAAGTATTTTATAAAAATGACATTCGCCTATTTTTATCTTTTTTCAACTTTTATTAAAAAAAATAAAAACCAAATAAATATAAAAACCAGCTCAAATTCTCTCTAAACTTCTTTCTATTTTTCACCTCTTAGAGAAATTAGATTTTGAATATTTTTTTGATTACAAAATCCGAACACCATAGCTTATCGTAAGCATGTTGACTTTTTATTAATAACTAAAACATTTTTAACATGAGAATTTTATTGCTATCTATTTTATTCAGTATCGGAATATTGTCAAATACAACTGCTCAACAATCTGTAGGATTTACATTGAAAAACCCAACCGCAAAATCGATCCCGCTGTGGATTCCTTCTGTCATGAATCCAAATCTATCTCCATTTTCTACAAGTGGTGTAAGATTAAAAGTGGGACAAAAAATATATTTTAGACATAAAATGAGAAAAAGATTATTACTTGAAGTCACAAAAAATTATGACGAGAAATCATTGGATGTGGCTAAATTAATTCGAACACGAAAAAAAGAGCTTAACTTAAAAAGTTAAATAACCTTTGTAACCAATCCGATTTCTCAAAGTACCCAAGGGGATATTTGTTTTTTTAATTAAAAATTTAATGCTATGAATTCAAATCTCTCCCTTCGGGTACTTCTGTTTTTATTCTTCTTGAGTTCTTCTTTTTGGGGAAATGCGCAACAAGACCTTTCTCCTCAATTTTATTTAGATTCCATTTTTCATTTGGCAAAAGAAACTTCAGTCGTAAGAAATGAAGTTAATTGGACTGCCATCAAAAAGGAATATGATCGCCTTTCAATTAATGCAAAAACAGAAAAGGACATCATCCCTGCCGTAAAGTTTTTACTCAAATCGTTGGGTGATTTTCATGGAAGAATTTGGGTCGATCAAGTTCCACACAATGGTGTAGTGAAAGATTTTGTGGAAAGTAATTTCGAATTACCTCCTGATTTACTCAGAGAATATCAGTACGGGAAAATTCCTTTTTCTGGAAAAATGGTTCAAAAAAAATATGGATATCTAATGATTCCTGGAATTATGATGAGCGACCAAGATGAATCCAATGCTCAAAAAATAAAAGCACTCGTTTGTAATTTGCAAAAAGAGCATCATCCTGAAGCATGGATTTTAGATTTAAGATTGAATGGAGGAGGAACTATGTTTCCAATGTTGTCTGGACTTTCCCCATTTTTGGGTGAGGATACCATTGGTTATTTTTTGAATCCTGCAACTGGCTATCAAGATTCTTGGCATCTTAAAAATGGGAATTTCAATTTTAGCGACTATCAATACACTAACTACGAAATGAAAATAGATGGTTGCGAAAATATCGATTTAGAAAAAACTAAAGTAGCAGTTTTGGTAAGTGCATCGACATCAAGTTCAGGTGAGGTAACGACCTTGGCTTTTCGCAATCGAGACAATACTATTTTGATTGGAGAAAATACAGCTGGATATACAACTGGTGTTTCATGGAATACACTTTCGGATAAAGTGGTCATGCAAATAGCACAAAATTACTACGCTGATCGCAAGAAAAATATGTATAAAGGAACCTCAATTTTACCCGATATACATGTTCGAGGAGGCGAAGATTTGGATAATTTAGATCAAGATAAAATGGTTCAAGCAGCAATTAATTGGATCGAAAAAAAATAGCACGTAGTAAT
>CAZMBP010000140.1:0-18532 GCA_964564545.1 uncultured Saprospiraceae bacterium | reverse complement strand
CTGGAAATTCTTTTTCCGAAGCGAATAATTCTACCTGATAACCTTCGGGAGTTTTGATAGTATTCAAGGCATTTTCGCCATATAAATATTCATTTTTTCCACGACCATAATCGCCCGGTTTGTAATTGGTTGGAACATCTTGGAGCTGATGAGTTTTCGCATCTGCAGCAACGAGGTCCATTTTTTCGCCATGAGCAGCTTTCCAAATAGCTTGGTCTCGCAAGGCAGTCATCTCTCTTTTTTTCTTTATTTCATCTGGATAATTATCAGGGCCGAAAGGGTTATATCGACGACCAAAAACATGAACACCATTTGGACTTTTAAAGTCATCATGCCAAAACCAGTTTTTTTCCAAAACAGATTCTAAGACTAATTCTCGATGTGATTCTGCTTTGGTTTCCGCATTTCCAAAAGTTTGATCGATTAATAATTTGGCAAATTTTTGATAGCCTAAATCGTTGAGTTGAAAACCGTCAATGGTTAATTGTTCTCCACTCGCAAACCATTTTTGAGTAGGAGAAAAAACATCGAGGAAAGGGATTTTATTTTTTGTTGCAATTTTTTGGATGGCGTCTGCGTACATTTTTAAGTTCGCATTTTCTTTTTTTCCATCAGGCAAATCATATTTGTCAGTCAAATCTTGAAAAGCGATAGGCGAAACTAAAATCAACTGCGGTGTATATTTTCCATTGTATTCTTGCGCCAATGTATGTTGAATAAATGCCTCCAATTCGCCTTCGAAATTTGGCAAACCTTCCGCCCCTTCGAACGATTCATTGTAGCCAAAAAAAGCAAAAATTATATCTGTCTCCAATCGAGTTAACCATTGGTCAGGAGTTTCGAAGTGTCCTTGACTGTATGAAAAGTTAGTTAACTCATCTTGAAATTTTTCAGCACCTAAAAATGCCCAAGGAGAAAATCGACCTGAGTGGGGACGAAATCCTGGCGTGTTTCCTCCATCACACATATTGCGTATAAAAAGTTCATGATCGGGATATCGGAGGTGGAGTTCTGTTTCGAAATACCCAAAGTTGAGCATGCGAGAACAGAGGTTATTTCCAATCAGAGCGATATGTTGATTTTTGGAAATAGGTAGGTTGAGAGAATCTAATTTTTTTTCAGAGGTGCAACTTGCTAGAGCGAAGATGGCGAAGATTGCAATGAATAGGTTGTGGTTGAGTTGGTTATTTCGTTTCAATTTTGTTCTGATTTAAAAAATAAGGAAGATAGGGAATTGAAATGGAAATTGGAAAAGACAGATAATTCTAATTCACGCAGGATTTTTTACAAAAAAATATAAAACCCTATTTACTTTTTTCAATACAGCTGCATATGTAATAAAAAACGAGTCGACTCAGACTTTTTCTTCAACTTTAAATAGATAAATCATGCAAGGATTAAGTATCATTTTGTTCATCGTAGCGATCGCAATCATTCTCATTAATTTTATGATTAATCTTGGAAATATTTCCAAAATTTCCATGTATTGTATTCAAACTAATACCTTAAATCAATATTGGAGTGCCTGGTTTAAAAGTAGCGTAAATGGAAGAGCAATTTTCAGTTCTATTATTGGATTTATATTAGCGGTTATGGTTTTTTTTATCATCCTACCTATCGTATTGATTCGAAAATTTCTTTTTAATAAAAAAGTAAAAACGCAAGTGGAGAATGGATTATGGTTTGATTACAGCAAGGTGAAAGTTACACCAAATGAAGGAGATACATTTTTTACCAATATCAATAAATTAGGTTTGGGACAAGAAGAGCTAAAAGTGTCAGGCGATGTGAAAATAGATGTGATGATGTTGATAGCGTCATTGGTTAAGGCGTGTCAGGAAAAAGGAATTCCTTTGGCTTATAAAGTGATGGAAGAAGTGAAGTTACATAATACCCAAAAAGCGAGAATTCCAGTTCTTTTGGAAATGAATGATGAGAAATATCCAGTTTACTTTATTTATAATGATGATCAAAAAAATCAATTTTATAAAGTTGGTTCACAACTAGAAAAATCAGGATTTAAAGATTGTTTTTATTTCTCTGTGAATAGATTTTAAGATCAAATACGATTTGTGTAATTAATAATCATTCAATCCCGCTGTGTTGGCATTACCTTGATAGCCAGTAAGACTATTGCTTATAAAGGTGATATTAAATTGAGGGGAATGAATTTTCTAGGGAAAACAAATGTTTCAGCGTTAGCAATTTTCAAAAAATTGCTAACGCTGAAAGGCTTAATTTTTTACAAATGAAGAAATTGCCACTTTCTCCCCATTCGAGATCAATGCTCGGTACATACCCTGTTGCAAATCCGAGGCATCGAATTCCAACAATATCTGTCGACTGTATTTTCCAAAGTCATTTTTGGAAACCACCTGTCCCAACGCATTCACAATACAGAGATTTAATTCGCCAGTCCAATCATTTTCGATGGAAATACTTGCAGTAACGGAAACAGGATTAGGATAAACGAAAACTATGGACAGGTCGGCCAATTCCTTCCGAACGGTTGTGAAGCAGTCATTTCCAGAATCGAATGAACTTTCATAAGCCCCAATATCGATGCAGCCGCCTTGGTGTCGGTCATTGCCCGCGAGGTCGGTAGTTGTCGGGTTATCGGGCATCACGCCTGCATCTAAGGCTGGGCTGTTTTGCGATAGCTGAGAAGTCCCAACCTCAAATAGTGGGTCGGTGTTGGACTGATCATTAAGGTTCAACCAATCATCGAAGCTTTCGTCGCTGATGAGGTTGCCACCAAGGGATTGAATTTCGACATTATCAGTCGAGCCATCCGCCACAATAAAATTTGGATGTACTCCGTCGTTGTTCACTATAGTATTCTGAAGAGTTAGTTTTGCTTCTAAACTGAGATTGATGGATGGAGCGTCATTGTTTTCTATTGTGCAATTGGTTAGCAGAAGCCCTTTCGATGCGTTGATCACAGGAGTAATGTTATCGTTGGAGACATGTTCTGTGAACAGGCAATTAATTGCTTCGACATGCTGTGTATTGACTATAGGATTACCTACCCAATTAGATGAGGAAAATGCTTGCCCCAAATTACCACCACCATCATTTGCACGGAAGATGCTATTTTTGATGAGGGCAGAAGTGGTGATACCTCCTTCCAAGATGGCCACACCGCCAGTACCTTCAACTGCTGAGTTTCCAATAAATTGACAGCTATTGACTTCCAAATGGTTGTTAGTTCCCTCCCAACTGTCGTATAAAATGCTACCGCCATATTGATTGGCAACGTTGTTTTCAAATAGGCAGTCCTCAAAAACCAAAGTGTCTTTATTGGGGTTGTTACCATAAAAATCTATATATATGGCACCTCCATTGGTATTGAGTGCCTGATTGCCAGTAAATTCGCAGGAGGTGATATTGACGTCATTGTTTGTGCCACCATTCATTCCCAATCCAAAGGCTCCTGCAAACGGTGCCATATTGTTTTCAAAGACACAATCTGAGATATTTAATTTATTGTTGATGTTGTTTTGAGAAAGGACAAACAGTCCGCCACTACTATTTATCCCAATATTCTCTGAGAAGAGGCAATTGGAAATTGTTCCGGAAATACTTTTGACAGTCAGGCCACTACCAGCTCTTGAGACATTTTCTAAAAACTGGCAATTGGTTACCTCTGCGTCTGGCACATAAAAAATGACTACCCCCGCACCTTCCTTATTGCTCTTGTTCTTTTCGAATACACAGTCTATTATTTTGCAGCCCGAAGCAGCTGGATTGAATAGACAAATACTACTGCCATAGCTACTCGAAAAGTTTTGGGTGAAATAACAGTCTCGGAATTGAGCTGCCCCGTAGCTAAAGACGCCCCCTCCATGTTCATTGGTGAAAACGGCATCGGTTACATCTGCATGACCATTCCGTATGCTAAAACCATCAATGATAGTCGCTGTCGTCGCGTTGTCGGTGATATAGACGACATTGATAGCATTGTCGTTCCGGTTGGTTCCGAAATCATCGTCAACATCATCTCCGTTCATGTCACCAGAGAGGATGGTTAAATTAGTTGAAGGGTCACGCTCATCGAGGGTAGTTTCCATACCGTTGAAGCCGCCGTAGAGTTTCACGTCTTGATAAATATAAAAGGTGCGTTTCACCGTATCCGTCCATGTACTAGGATTCTGTGGTAGATAGATCCCCGCTGCTACCCAGATTTCGTCACCAGCAGAATAATTTTCCAAAGCGTCATGAAGGGTGGGGTAGGCATCAGCCCACGAAGTACCGTTGTTGTTACCTGTGGCAGCAGAGTTCACATAGGTCTGGGCATTGAGAAATTGGGATAATGTGAGTACAAAAAGTATCACTAGGGGGATGATTTTTTTCATTTGGTAAAATTTAAAGAGTAAAAAATAGAGAGGAATGGATTCACCTTTCCTATTAGATAAAGATAGAGGCAAAGTAATTAAGGTACTAGGAGAGAAATACAAATAGTAGTAATAGGGTAACATGGAGGAGGTAAATGTTAGGACATATTCAACATTGGTAGGTAAGTTTTGTCCTAAAATGTTAAAAGATCAATTAATTGCGAACGTTAGAAAACGTCTGTAAAGAAGTCCAGAGAATCAGCGCTAACCATGCTAGTTTTTTTATCAATCAAAGTAAAACAAACTAAACTTCCCTTCTAGCGAAGATTGTGATAAGTAGGTTATGGTTGAGTTGGTTTTTTCGTTTCAATTGTTGCTTATTTTAAAATAGAGGCTCAGAAAAGTGATTTATAGATTAGAAAGTATTGTTCAACTTATCCGGGTTATTTAAACATCCTAAGAGGAAATATTAACCAGAATAAAATGTAATAGCTTCCTTACCATTTTATTCTATATGGTTGGACACAACCTTTATAAAATTAGGATAGATTTTTGTTAAAAGAATGATAGAGAATCTTTTATAGATTAAGTAGATGCTAAATGTGTCTTAAAAAAAGTTTCAGGAAAATTGGAATTTTGAAAACTCATATATTTTAAAGTTTGAATAAAATTTTATAATAATGTATTATATTTGTTTCTTTCGACAAAACAATACATGAGGTTTTCCAATATGTTTGGGTATTAAACCTTATTATCTTTTTGATTTTATTGTTTGTATTGTCGTCTTACCAATCTCAAAATCACCAAATTTTCCTAGATACTTTCACGCCACCTAAAAAGGCAGCTTCTTATTCTGATATTCAAAAATACCAGAATTTATAACTGAAGCTATGCATAAATAGTTAGCAAGAAAGAAGAGAGAAAAATTAAAATAAATATCATTTTACAATAAAAGTTCAAAAAACTATTTCTATAGAAAACATGGTGGAGATGGGAGGAACAGTTTTTTTTGAATAAAAATTTAGAATTGAAAGACTACTATTCAATATTGGGGACTGCAAGAAATGCTTCTAAGGAGGAAGTGAAACTAGCTTATAGGAAATTATCAAGGAAATTCCATCCTGATACTAATGATGGAGATGAATTTTTTGAGCAAAGGTTTAAGGATATTCTTGAAGCCTACGAAGTACTATCTGATGAAAATAAAAGGTATGAATACAATTTGAAGTTATTGTATTCCAATTCTCATTCAACAAATAGTTATAGTAGTCAACCATATTGGAATAAAGAGGAAGAAGGTTTAGGAAGACAAAATGGAAGTATTACATTTTTTCAAACCTACAAAGAAAATATTGAAGCCATAATAGCTGATTGGTTTACATTTAAAAAGGGAGCGGCTTCGGAAAATTCTTCTGAGTCGTTGAAAGAAAATAGAACTTTTGTTATAGTAAAAAGATTAACTTTTTTAGTAGTTATAATTTGTAGTGTATTTGCTTTCTCTAGATTCACTAAACTTAACTCAGAAGTATTAAAAGGAATTACAAATAAAAATGTAGAAGAAAATTATAAGTATTTTGGAATAATAAAAGATCAATTTGAAAAAGGAGATTATAAGCAAGTATCTGAATATGTTGAAAAAATAAATCCCGAATTATTTTATTGTACCAGGGAAAAATATCAATATGAAGCTGTTACCATTATTTCCTATTTTAAGTTAGGAGATTGGACATCTTTAAAAAAGTATGAAGATGAAATTTCCAGTTTTGAGCAGTTGCTAGATAGTATTGACTACGATTCCAAATCGTATAGTTTTATGGACTTAAGAGGATGCAATGATGAGGAAGGATCTGAAATTTTAATTGAAAAAGGAATAGAAGAAAAGATTAAAAAAAGTTTAGAGTTAAAACCTGATTTTTTAAAATTAGTCGGTTCCGAAATTGCAAAAGATAAGGATGTTCAGAAAAAAGGATTTAACCGAGTAGCCGTTTATTTGCAGTTTAATAAGAAATGGAGATTATCTATTTTTTCAAAACTAATAGAAATTGACTCGAGTATTAGTCTCAGTTTTTATGAATCTGAAATTGAGAGAGTTGCAATAGAACAGTTGAATTATAAATATAGTGACTTAGAGAAAAAAGAGGGTTCAAAAAAATTAGATATAAGTTCCATTTATGATCCCTATAAAGTTTTAGCTCCAGTTAAATTAAATAATGGAGATTCTCCTTTTTCAAAGTGTTTCGAAGAAGGTATTGATAAAAATAATAATTCTCGATTAATTATTCATAATCAATATGAAAGTGATATGGTCTTTTTGCTTAAAGATGTTAAGTCAGGCAAAATAATTAGAAATGAATATATTAACGCTGGAACAAATTATAAGTTAAGATATTTACCCAAAGGAGAATATCAGATGATCCAAATTTATGGTGATTGTTGGATAGATAAAAATGATGTAAAGTATTCCTGTGGGGATAAAGGAATGTTTACAAAAGATGTATGGTATGCTGTTCCAAAAAAGGATAATGGTATTATCAGCATTCCTCAATGTGGGAAAACCTATACAGTTAAAAAAGCCTATCTAAATCCTATCGTTGATGGGAAACTAAAGGTTAAATTTCCTGAGGAAAAAGAAATCTTTAATTAATTTCCCTTAGTTCAATTTCGTTGCTACTACCTCCAGCGCTGATTCTCCATCGCTCTCACTTTCCTTTTTTTAATATTTCCTTTTGACAGTCTTCTATTAAAGATGTAACATATATCTCAAAAAAATCATATCTTTAGCTACATCTATAGAATAGAACCTTTTCTCACAAAGGTTTCTATACGTCAAAAAACCACTTCATGAAAAAAATACACCTCCCAATCCTACAATGTAGATTGAATCTATCTGTATTTATTGTACCTACGTTATTATTATTTCTTTGTTTTTTTTCTTGCCAAGATGCTGAGGAATCATCTAATGAGCCCATTCTTCAGTTTAGCCAATTTATTAGTGAAGCTCCTCTCGAAATTACGATCACGACTGACTTGGAATCTTTATTTGAAAAAAAGGATGATCCTGCGGAAAATGAAAAAGAGGTTTTCCAAAAGGCAAAATGTAAGATTCTAATCGATGGAGAAAAACTGTTTAAGGGAAAAATAAAGGTAAAGAAACGGGGTGTCACTCGAAAAAAAATATGCGACATACCTCCCGTGATGATAAAATTTGGTAAAAAAGAAAAAGCATTTAGAATCAAATTAGTCACTCCTTGTCAGGCAGATAAAAACGCCCAACAACTCGTTTATAAAGAATACTTGGCTTACCAAATGTATAGCGAGCTAACTCCTTATAGTTTCAAAACCCAGTTGGTAAATATCACGTATCGCGATAAAGATTGTAACAAGCCTTCAATTGAGGCAACTGGTTTTCTTATCGAAGAAGTCAACGAGGCTGCCGAAAGAATGACTGCTAAATTGCTCCAACGACACGAAAAAGTAAAATATCTTAATCCAGATTGTTATCGCTTGTTTGCAATGTTCCAATATTTTATAGGCAATACAGATTGGAACTTGAGTAAAAGGCACAACATCAAGCTGATTCGAAAACACGACTCGAATGGGCCAATTCCTGTACCATACGATTTTGATTATGCAGGCTTAGTAGATGCACCTTACGCCATACCGCATCCACAGTTGCCTATTGAGAATGTGCGTGAACGGCACTTTATGTGGCGAGGGAAAAATTTCGATGGTTTTGAGGAAATTATTAAAATGTTTGTAGATAAGAAACCAGCCCTGCTAGAAAAAATCGAAAGTTTTAGTTTACTAGAGAAGAAGGAAAAAGAAGAAATGATGGATTATATCGAAGGTTTCTTTTTAGAGTTAAATGAGAATGGTGATTTTCTGAGTTGATTTTTTTAGTATTAAATGTTACCGTTTCGTCCCAAGTCTGTAAAACTAAAAAGACGGTTCAGAGAATCAATATTAGCAATATTGCTAATAGCTAACTTGCAGCAATAAAATATAAAATGCCATCATTGAAATGTAAATGCCCTAATTCAGGCGGAGGTGAAATAACTGGTGGACCTTCTAATGGTATTGGATGAATAACAGGAATTTCGTCTTCGTTATTTTTTGCTAAATTAATAGCATACTCTATTTCCTTAGCGACCCATTTAGAATCTTTTGCAGATTGAGACCAAAACAAAAAGAACACATCACAATTATCAATATTTTTATACAACTCTTTTTCCCATCTTTCCCCTGGAGTTAAACTTATAACATCTTGAAAAAAGTCAACATTAAAATGGGGGAGCATTTGTACTCGTTTCAATACTTCTGCTCGGTCGTTAGAGGAATAAGAAATAAATGCGTTTTTAAATTTTTCAACCTTATGAGAATTTGGAGTATTAGTTTTAATGTTATCCTTCTTCTCTATACCGATTTTAAAAATAGATTTTTCAACAGGAGTAGAAGATTGCCATTCTTTGCTTTCTCTATAAATTGAAACAGAGCAGATTAAATTTTTTTTGGAAAAATTTTCAGGAATAGATAAATCGAAGTTGATGCTTTGAAATTTTCCACGCCAGATATCAGTCACGGTTTGTTTTTGGTCGGGCATATTTTTAGGCTCAAAAATAAATATCAATTTTTCTCCTACTTCTATTTGTCCAAATAATTGTTGTTGAGCTCTTTGTTCGGCATCTTCATCAAATTGCATTGCTTTTTCTTTAACCGCATTTTCATACTCCATCAAGTACATCCATAATTGAATTAATATATCTTCACCAACCGAAGTTTCAGCAGGTGCGTAAATATTGAAGTGTACATCTTGTGAAACAGGTGCAGGAATAGGAACCCTTTTGTTTATAGATCTTGTTATTGGTTCCTCTGGCGAAATTTCAAAAGCGGATTTTGATTTAAACAAACCCGAAACTTTGTCTACTATGGTTTTTAACCATGATGAAGGAGCAGAACTCATAGGAGGAGTAATTATCGGAGGAGCAAAATCGTCAACGTCTATTGGTTCTGAATCTTTAATAGGGGCATTGCCAACTTTGATTTCTTTAATATTGGATTTTAGGTACTCCTCTGCTTTTTCAAAGTTTATATCCTCTGGTTTTAGCACATGGATAAGATCAAGTAGTTGATATCTAATTTGTGAAATCCTATCATTGGTCTCATTTGTACTTGGCAACTCAAGAAAGTTCCTATATGATGTTTCAAGATCATTATACACTTCACTTTGGTCGTTAACAATTGATAATAATAGTTGAAAGACTCCTTCAAGATCATCTTCAATTATCTTTGATTTTAGGTCAATTCTAATAGATTCTAAATTAGACATTATGTAGTTTGCTATGATTTTTTGTAATCAGTATGAGTCACGAATTTACGCCTCGTACCTAATTACAATATACTAATAAAGGAGATGTATTCAAATATGACTAAAAGTAATAACTTGAGATGTGTTAAAAACTGCTTGGGTCAGTATGAATGCTCGAACTGTGGAGGTATATTTAAAGCCTAAGAATTAAAAATGTTGGAATGCAAGATTTCATAATGAGTATTTATTGACCGCTTATCTAAGCCTGTAAAACAAAAAAATGAAAAATCACGTATCTAAAAATATAATAAAAAATAGCGTCTTTATTTTATTATTAGTGTACCTATTATTTGGTTGCACTTCATCACCTAATGAAACCAACCTCGAACATGAAACTTTGTTTGCTACAGAAAAAGGTGATTGGAAAAAAGCTGCCGAACTCAGCGAACAATGGTACAACCTAAACCCCAATAATGCAGAAGCGAATTATCAAGCAGCTACAAATTACTTGCGGCTCAATTTTCCTAACAAAGCAATTACAATTTTAAATAACTTTAAAAACTCAGGTGAAAAATTGAATGCAGTAGTTGGCAAACGAGAAGCTCGTTTGGCAAAAGCGTATTATATGAATGGTCAATATTCCAAAGTTTTAGAAGTCGTTAAAAATTATTCTTATTCGAAAATGTATCGTGGATTGGCAAGAGAGCATTTGAAAGCTTTGATTCAGTTGAGAAAATTTGAGGAACTAAATCAGCAAATGGAAGTCTATCAACAATCCGGAATTTTTAGAGAAAATGGAGAAACTACCGGTACAGATTTTTTATTTCGAGCCATTTGCAATGAATTGGTTTTGATCAATGATGAAATTCAATTAGAACGTTATGTTGAAAAATATAAATTGTGGCTCGGGCAATCCGAAAAGCGAATAGAAGATTTTAGGAATCAAGCCTATGCTGCTTTTTATCATAACAACTACGACGGAGCAATTGTCTTTTTGGAAAAAGCCATCGCACAAGAAAGTTCGCCACGGCATCTGATAGAATTAAATATGCTACTCGGAGTTTCATTTGCCCGACTTGGTCAATATGAAAAAGCAGCAATTCAAATTGATAAAATTATTTCGATAGAAAAACCTTCACCTCGACATGATGCCTTTGGAGCAAAACCTTATAATCAAGCAAGAATTGAAATAGCTTTAGGTGAAAAAGAAAAAGCGGCGGAGTCTTTAAAAAAAGCACTTCTAGCAAATGCCGAATTTTGGTCCTACAAATTCAAAGAAGATAGTTTTTTAAAATCCTTGTTTGGGAATCCGACTTTTGAGAAATTAGTAAAAACCAAAGGTTGAACTATCTAATAAAAAAATCAACGTCGGAGAACCAAAATAGAAAACTAGCTGCCATACTCTTCACTAACATTGCCGGTAACACTTCCCTCATGCAAAAGGAAAAGATATCTACAATATATTGTTATGAAAAATTTACAAAGCAAAAATATTGTAGAAAAAGATGAAGCTCAAGGTGAGATAAAAACAAGCTTTATTCTAACTTTACAAAAAAAAACATAGAAATACTTAAGTATGGATTTAATTGTTCAAGTTTTAATTGCAATTGGTATAACTGCATGGATTCGAAAGGCATTAGACACCGCCAACAGAATTCCTGTGTGGGATAAATTAGTTCTGTCAAGAATCTGGATTGGTTCTATTATTTATTTTCTCCTGTCATTGATTCCGGGTTTAGGGCTACTATCTGGGTGGTACTGGATCATCATTTTCTCTCTTCATTTGGGGGCTTTTTATAAGCTGAGACCATACCAGACTACTCGACTGATGTTTGTTGCAGCTTTACCTTTTGGAGTAATGGCTTTTATAACTTATGTGTTTAAAATGTTTTTGCCGACCTTCTATGAATCCAATTCATCAATTATCAATAATGCGGAAGGGATTAGCAAGGCATGGCTAATTGGTTTCGGAATTTACGCTTTAATCCGTAATAATAAAGAACGAAAAATAACTCTAAAAGAAGAGGAAGAAAAGCGCCTTGCCGAAGCCCGTAAATTAGAATTGGAACAACTAGTAACTGATCGCACTAGCGAACTGACCTTACAAAAGGAAAAGCTTGAACAGACGTTGGCAGAACTCAAATCCGCCCAAGACCAACTTATCCAATCCGAAAAAATGGCTTCCCTAGGAGAACTCACCGCTGGAATCGCCCACGAAATTCAAAACCCTTTAAATTTCGTTAATAATTTTTCAGAAGTAAGTGTAGAGTTATTAGAAGAAATGAAAGAGGAACTCGACAACGCAGATATAGAAGAAGCCAAATCCATTGCTGATGATTTAATTTTGAATTTGGAAAAAATTAATCATCATGGCAAACGTGCTGATGGAATTGTAAAAGGAATGCTACAACATTCCAGAAGTAGTAGCGGAAAAAAAGAGCCAATCGACATTAATGTCTTAGCCGATGAATATTTAAGATTAGCCTATCATGGTATTCGAGCAAAAGACAAAACTTTTAACGCAACGTTGAATACCTCTTTTGATGAAAATTTAGAAAAAATAAATGTCATTCCACAAGACATCGGTCGAGTGATATTGAATTTAATTACGAATGCATTTCATGCGGTGAATGAAAAGAGGATGGAAGTTGATGCAGGTTATAAACCTACTGTTTCGGTCACTACCAAAAAAGAAGCGACTCAGACTATTATCGAAATAAGTGATAATGGAAAAGGCATTCCTCCCGATGTTTTGAAAAAAATATTTCAACCTTTTTTTACAACTAAACCGACAGGGCATGGGACGGGTTTAGGTTTATCATTAAGTTATGATATTATCACAAAAGGACACGGCGGACAATTAAAAGTAGAAACTGAAGAAGGCAAAGGAACGAATTTTATCATTGAGTTGCCCTTAATTACTTCGCATTAATTGTCAAGATTAATCAATTCGAAACAATTAAAAAAACTCATTCAACAAAAGCTTATACAAAATGAAAATATTAGTAGTAGATGATGAGCAAGATATTAAATTACTTTTCCAACAAAGATTCCGAAAGGAGATCAAGCGAAAAGAAATTGAATTTTACTTTGCCTTTTCAGGCGAAGCTGCCTTAACCATTTTGAAGGATCATCCACAGGAAGCTATTCTTATTCTTTCAGACATTAATATGCCGGGTATGAGTGGATTGGAATTATTAAAAGAAATAAAAACAAAATTTCTTAACCCACCGCCGCCTGTTATGATGATAACGGCTTATGGAGATGAAGAAAATTATGACGAAGCGATGAAACTAGGAGCAAATGATTTTTTGACCAAGCCTGTAGATTTTAAATTATTAAAAGAAAAATTAAAAGTCATTGGAAGTGAATTTTAATTTTTGTGAATTTGCGAGTCCAAGAAAACCCGCAATTCATAACTCACAACTCTCATAATCATGAAAGCAAGCAAAATTTTGGTAGTGGACGACGAAACGGATCTAGAATTATTGATCCGTCAAAAGTTTAGAAAGAAAATCAAGGCGCAAGAATATGAATTTGTCTTTGCAGTTAATGGCAATAATGCCTTGGAAAAAATGGAAGAACATCCAGATGTAGATATAGTATTAAGTGATATTAATATGCCGGAGATGGATGGGTTAACTTTGCTAGGCAAACTCAATGAAATTGCACCACTAACCAAGACTGTAATGGTTTCCGCATATGGAGACATGGAGAATATTCGAACAGCAATGAATCGAGGGGCTTATGATTTTGTGGTCAAGCCCGTAAATTTTGTAGATCTAGAATTAACGATGGAGAAAACATTACAGCACGTTCAGCAAATGAGATCAACAGTACAAGCCATTCAAGAAAATGACATTCTAAAAATGTATGTTGATGAAAATGTCCTCAATTTTATGGCAAGTCAAGAATTCGAAAAGTCGTTGACTGCTAACGAAACCATCGAAGCATCTGTCATCTTTGTAGACATTTGTCACTTCACAGCCATCAGCGAAAAAGAAACACCTGATGTCGTCGTAAGATTATTAAATCACTATTTCGATAAAATGGTCAAAGCGATTATTGAGCAAGATGGACAAGTGGATAAATTTATGGGTGATGCGGTCATGGCAGTTTTCAAAGGAGAAGATCATCGACAACGAGCGATCAAAACTGGACTAGCAATAATCAACCAAATACAGTTGGATAAAAGTTTTAAAGAAGTCGTAACTGATTTTAAAGTGGGAGTTTCTATCGGAATAAACAGCGGTGAAATGATTTCTGGAAATATTGGATCTGCAAGTTTAAGGCGATTAGATTATACTGTAATTGGTGATACTGTGAACTTGGCACAACGCCTTCAATCTGTTGCCAAGGCCAATCAAATTTTAATTACTGAAAAATTATCTCACCAACTTGGAACTGACTTCCAAAGTCGAAAAGTAGGAACGGTGCAAGTGAAAAATAAAAAAGAACCTATTGTTATTTATGAGGTAGTTTGAATTTTATTTTTCAAAACAGTTTCTAAAAATTAAAAATCTTGGTATACACCAAGATTTCATCATGAGTATTTATTGACCTTTGTTTAAAAATATTTTGTAACAAAAAAATAGGTCAATTATGAGTACATCAAGGCAATCACAAAAATGGTTAGATACCCAACTATATCCTTTCGACAATAAATATATTCAATTAGAGGCTGGAGAAATGCACTATGTAGATGAGGGTGAGGGGAATGTTATTTTATTTATACATGGAACACCTGCTTGGTCATTTCTTTACAGAAATTTTATTTCTTCATTGTCAAGGAAATTTAGATGTATAGCAATTGATCATATAGGTTTTGGATTATCTGAGAAACCTGAAAATTTTGATGGGAAGCCTCAATCTCATTCAAAGAATTTATCTGAATTTATAGAGAAGCTAAATCTTGAAAATATAACAATTGTCGTTCATGATTTTGGCGGCCCTATTGGTCTTTCTTCAGCTATTCAAAATCACCATAGAATTAAGCAAGTGATTTTATTTAATACTTGGCTTTGGGAAACTAAAAATAATCCAGCTGCCCAAAAAGTGGATAAAATAATCAATAGTGGAATTGGCAAATTTCTCTATTTAAGAATGAATTTTTCACCTAAGTTTTTGCTAAAAAAGGGATTTTACAAAAAGAAAAATCTCTCCAAAAAGATTCATAAACAATACATCTATCCATTTCCAAATAAATCTTCTCGAACCTCATTATTGAATATTGGGAAGTCATTAGTTGGTTCATCTGATTGGTATCAAAAACAATGGGAGAATTTAGATAAATTGCAACAAAAGCCTTGGCTCATACTTTGGGGAGTAAAAGATGAATTTTTAACTACAGCGTATTTAGAGATTTGGAAAAAGAAATTATCGAATGCTACTATTAAGAATTTTGAGTGTGGCCATTTTATACAAGAAGAGAAAACTAATGAATCGATTCAGGAAATTGAATTTTTTTTGCAGATGAATAATCATTTATAATCCTATGCAAAGACGTCAACCTTCTGGTACTCGTATTGGAGGAGGAGGTAAGGATACATCTTATTATATTAGAATTGACAATGGTGTAGCATTCAAACTTACACAAAGAAAATATAAAAAAATGTTCTCTAATATCTTTACTGATTGTGAATCAGTAGAAAAGAAATATAAGAAAAGGTCTTCATGGTCTAAATTCGAAAAGGCTGTATTTGATTATAATCAAAATTGTAAAAACTAATTTTTTTTCTCAAGTTTTGAACAAAATAGGCCTGGGTGCGTTGCATTCAGGTATGATAGTATCACTATCAATTTTATTTTCATCACTATTGTAAAAAAAAATCAAAACATGAAAAAAGAAACCAATTCATTTAGCCTACTTAAGTTATTAAAAACGATTTTTAAACCAAAGAAATCTAATGGTCCACGAAAGCGAGAACGTTGGATGTACAGAAATGAATAACACGAATTCGGATAAAAAATCCAAAGCGAAATAACAGGTTGCGTAATTTCTTTACCAGCGCGACCTGTCATTTGCTTTGAGGCTATAAAAATAAAACTTACCCTAGCACTTTTTCTGATTGTATTCCTTGCCGTAATATATTTTTTCCAAAAGGATTGGAATGAGTTTCAAATTCTCCTCCCAACTAAAATTTCTGTTATAATCCTTGTTAACTATTTTCCAACAAAAGCATCATCTTCATTTATCTAGTTTTGATACATCTATCAAAACCAACTCCTTCCTCAAATTTTCTATATAACCCTACTAATACTTTTGATATTCAGAATATAGACTTCCTTTTATTTTTTCTCGAAACAATTTTTTCAGTATTTCAGGACAAGACAAAAAGTAATGATTTTTATTAACCTAAAACTCAATATAATAAAGTATATTTAGGAGGAACCAAAAGTGCATTCTCTATTTTTATAACTAATTATCTATATAATGGGAAAACCAAAATTAACAGATCAAGAGTTAGAAGAAAAAAATGCTCAGATTATTCAGAACTTAAATGATACTCAAATTCTATCTTTAATAGGAAGTTGGAATTGGAATATAAAAACAAATAAGACAGAATGGTCTGACATGATGTTTAAATTATTAGGATATACTCCAAATGAACTTCCACCAACTTACGAGCTTGCTCTTCAGCATGTCCATAAGGATGACAAAGAAAATTACGAACGAATTTTGGGGGAAGCTACAGCTAAGAAAGAACCTTTGTTTTTAGAAAATAGAATAGTTAAAAAAGATGGTTCTGTTATTTCAGTAACTTCTAGAGGCATGTGTTTCTTAGATGAAGAAGGAAACTTAAGTCGAATGATTGGAACAGTACAAGATGTAACTGAAATTAAGAAGAAGGAAGAATTACTTCAAAAACAGAAAAAAATAATAAGTAATTATTCTCTTGATTTGGAAGAAAAAATAAAATCTCGAACACAGAAATTAAGAGCAAGTGAAACCAAATTATTGCAAGCTCAACAAATTACCAAAATAGGAATATGGGAATGGGATCTAAGAACTGACGAGATGAAATGGTCTAGTCAAATGTATGAAAACTTTGGATTGGAAAAAGATTCTACGGTAACTATGGATGATTTTTTTAAATATTTACACCCAGATGACTTCGAGAATATTAACCAAAAAATTGCTGAATCTCGTAATGAAGGAACTTCTCATCAGTCTGTAAAATACCGAATCATTACACCTAAAGGAGAGGTCAGGTTTATGCACGGGATAGGTGAACAAATAATGGATGAGTCAGGTAATATCTTCAAAATGGTGGGCACCGTTCAAGATCTTACATATCTGAAAAAAACGGAAAACTTAAAATCTCAAGCAGAAGCATTATTGCAAGTTCAGGAAATGGAAAGGGAACGAATAGCGGCAGATCTTCATGATAGTATCAATCCATTATTGTCTATCGCTAGTCTAAATTTGGAATCATTATTAGATTATACTGAAGGTGATCTAATAACAAAAGAAAAAATGGAAAAAACAATCACTATTATTGGAAATGTAATTAGTGGAATCAAAGAAATTTCTCGAAATATCAGTCCTACTATTTTAAAAAACTTTGGTTTAGAAAAGGCATTGGAACAAGTTTGTAATACTGTAAATGAAACAGGACAACTTCAAGTAGATTTTAATAGTTTTGGTTTGAAGGAAAGACCAGAACTTAAGGTAGAATTGGCTTTCTACCGAATTGGGCTAGAACTCTTGAATAATATTCTTAAGCATGCGGATGCTACTAATGCAACTATACAGCTCGTTCGCCATGATGAATCTTTAGTAATGATGGTAAGTGATAATGGGAAAGGGTTTGATGCTTCGTTAACAGAATTAAAAACAAATGGATTTGGTTTGAAAAACATAAATTACAGAGTTCGTTCTCTGAATGGAGATATAAGGATTGATTCTTCAAAAGGAAAAGGAACCACCGTGGTTATCGAATTACCAGTTTAATTTTTTGATAAAAATACGTTTAATAACTTAGGTGAAATACGTGATTTGCTTTTGAAATAACCCTTTTTTAATAGTTCCTTTATTTTTGTTCTTTTTACCAAAATAAGATTAACAATGAGTAGGTAATGGAAAAAATAAAAATATTTTTAGCTGATGATCATCATGTTTTTAGGGAAGGGATACGCGTAATCCTAGAAAGTCATATTCCTATTACTATAGTAGGAGAAGCTGCAACAGGAAAAGAATTACTCTCTCAGCTAAAAGGACGAGAGGCAGAAGTACTACTTTTAGATATAGATATGCCAGATATAAATGGGCTGGATTTGATGAAAATTATTTCTGAAAAATATCCTAAGCTTTCGGTATTGGTTTTTTCATCACATGATAATGAGAATTACATTCATCACATGATTACAAATGGAGCTAAAGGATATATTCTGAAAAGTTGTAAAAAGGATGAATTGATTTTAGCTATAGAAACAGTTCATAAAGGTGATGCATATCTTGATTCAAAACTCTCCAATAAAATTTTTAAATATATTGAAAAGAAAGAAAAGAATGCGAATAGTCCTCTCACTAAAAGAGAAATCGAAATATTAAAACTGGTAGCAAAAGGATTTACTAATCAAGAAATTGGTAAAATGTTGTTTATCAGCCATCGTACTGTTGATACTCATCGCAGAAATATGATGGTAAAATTGGATTTGCACAACGCTGTGGCACTTACTCTTTATGCTTCGCAAAATGGTTATTTATCAGATGATGATTTGAAGTAAATTCCATTCCATAGTATTTTTCTTTAAGTACCGAACCATAATTATGTTTAAGTGAAATTTAGAATTATATTTTTCTCTGACTAGGCAAAAAACGCAGTCATAGCCTTAGTTACGACGAGTATTTTTAACGAAGTCAGAGAGAAAAATAAACTCAATTCGCTTG
>CAZMBP010000139.1:0-20238 GCA_964564545.1 uncultured Saprospiraceae bacterium | reverse complement strand
ATTTCTGGGAAACTCTCTTGAACAGTTTTTAAAACCCACTTGGATTCCGCTAAGAAAACCATATTTCCATCTTTGTCGACTGCCATGTCTCGTTTTCGACGAGTAGTAAATTCTTTTAATTTAACAGGGTCGTCACATTCAATCCAACAAGCTTTGGCTAAGTTAACTGGTTCGTATTCACAACTTGCGCCATACTCATGTTTTAATCGATATTGAATAACTTCGAATTGAAGTGCACCAACTGTACCAATTATTTTTCTACCATTTATGTCTTTGATAAAAAGTTGTGCAACTCCTTCATCCATCAATTGTGCCAGACCTTTTGCCAATTGTTTCGACTTCAACGGATCTGTATTATTAACATACCGAAATTGCTCTGGGGAAAAGCTTGGAATTCCTTTGAAGTGCAAAATTTCTCCTTCCGTAACTGTATCTCCAATTTTAAAGTTCCCAGAATCGTATAATCCTACAATGTCTCCAGGATAAGCTTCATCAACAACTGATTTTTTCTCAGCCATAAATGAAGTTGGATTAGAGAACTTCATTTTTTTATTTTGACGAATGTGTAGGTAGTTCGTATTTCTTTTAAAAACTCCTGAACAGATTCTTAAGAAGGCAATTCTATCTCGGTGACGAGGGTCAATATTCGCATGAATTTTAAAAACAAAACCTGAAAATTTATCT
This sequence comes from uncultured Saprospiraceae bacterium, assembly GCA_964564545.1. Classification (GTDB taxonomy): domain Bacteria; phylum Bacteroidota; class Bacteroidia; order Chitinophagales; family Saprospiraceae; genus CAJQQY01. The sequence continues at coordinate 19,554 of CAZMBP010000139.1, read as the reverse complement.
TCATCAGGATTCACTTGTCGTTCTTCTGTTACTCGTGGCAAAGGTGTTGGTGCAATTTCTACGAAGCAATCCAACAATTCTTTTACCCCAAAGTTATTAATCGCACTTCCGAAAAATACCGGTGAAATTTTTCCATCCAAATAATCTTGTCGAACAAACTCCGGATAAACTTCTTCAACCATTTCGACTTCTTCTCGCAATTCTTCCGCAGGTTTTTCATCCACGTATTTTTCCAAATCTGGATTAGACAAGTCGGTAAATTCAATCGTCTCTTCCACCGTCTGTTTTGAATGAGGAGAAAAAAGATTCAATTTCTCTTCGTACATATTATAAACCCCTTTGAAACGCTGACCCATTCCGATTGGCCAAGATAAAGGGCGAACTTTCAATCCTAATTTTTGCTCCACTTCATCGAGTAAGTCAAAAGCATCTTTTCCTTCTCTATCCAATTTGTTGATGAAAACAATAATTGGAGTATTTCGCATTCGACAAACTTTGACCAATTTCTCAGTCTGAGTTTCCACCCCTTTTGCCACATCGATCACCACAATCACACTATCGGCAGCGGTCAAAGTTCTGAAAGTATCTTCTTGGAAATCTTGGTGACCAGGCGTATCAAGAATATTAATTTTTAGTCCTCGATAATTAAAAGCCATTACAGAAGTCGCAACAGAAATCCCTCTCTGTTTTTCGATTTCCATAAAATCCGAAGTAGCAGTCTTCTTAATTTTATTGGATTTGACGGCACCTGCCACTTGAATCGCTCCACCAAAAAGCAAAAGCTTTTCAGTCAAAGTAGTCTTCCCGGCATCTGGGTGACTGATGATGGCAAAGGTTCGTCTTTTATTTATTTCTTCTACAAAACTCATCTATCGGATTTCTGTTCTTTTTAGATAAAAAATTAAAGCCGCAAAAGTACAACTTTAGCGGCTTTAAACAAACTCCAAATATTTTTAATAGATCCTAATTCAAATGCTTTTTAATTTGTGTCAGCATCACTTCTGGTGGTACTTCTTTATTTAAATAAGTTTTCATCACGCCAATCAAATCTTCCGTCAATTTTTCATTAAAACCTAATCGAAAACTCGCTTCATAAATTAACTTTTCCTCTCCTTTTTCAATTCGTCCATCCACTCGCATCATAAACAGAAGATAATATAAAATAGTCATTCGCTCTCTTTCATCAAGAGGAGATTCTAAAGGATATGCTTCTGGATTTTCAAGAACTTCATCAATTGAAAAATTATCTAGACCTATACTGCTAGCAATATCTCTCAAGTATAATTTTTCAATATTGGAAACTGATTGATCAGATTTTGCTAATTTAAAAAGTAATGCAATAATTGATTTTCTTTGCTCTATATCGTATTCTTCAAACATGTTGTTAGATTTTATGAAAACTAGATCTAAAAATAATAATTATTTTTACTCGAACCTAAAAATTTATATTTTGAAAAAAACTCATGTGAAAATTTGCTGTATCAGCAGTATCGAAGAAGCTCATTTAGCGATAAATGTAGGAGCGTCAGCTTTGGGTTTGGTTGGGCCGATGCCAAGTGGGCCAGGAATTATTTCTAATGAAATGATTGCGAAAATTAATAAAGCTGTTGCTGGTCAATCAGTAGAAACATTTTTACTCACTAGTGAGACGACAGTCGAGGGAATTTATCATCATTATCAAAAAGCTAAAACAACGACTATTCAGCTCGTTGATGAAATCGAAAAAAATGGACATGCTCAACTGAAAAAACTTTTACCCGAAGTGAAATTAATTCAAGTGTTGCACGTCTTAGATGAAAAAACTATTGACGAAGCCGAAAGACTAATGTATGAAGTTGATGCACTACTTTTGGATTCCGGTAACCCTAATTTGAAAATAAAAACTTTAGGAGGAACAGGCAAAATACACAACTGGGAGATTAGTAAAAGTATTGTTACAAAATCCAATGTACCAGTTTGGCTAGCAGGAGGTTTAAATTTTGAAAACGTTCAAGAGGCGATAGAAATAGTTCAACCTTATGGAGTAGATTTGTGTAGCGGAGTCCGAGTAAATGGAAACTTAAATGAAAAAAAGTTGTTATCCTTTTTTGATAAAGTAAAAAAGAGACGCAACTAATTAAGTTTCATTGCCGTCTAACTTAATATTAAGAAAGATTTTATACCCCCAAAAAACATATAACCTTAATCAAGATGATTGCATTAGGATTTACCAACGTTGTCTTTTTTTCCTACGTTGTTTATTTAATTTTTGAAAGAAAAAAAGAAGTTCATAAAAGTAAGTTGTTTTGGCTTTTGCTGTTGGGGTTATCTGTATCCCTATATATCACTTCGCTGTTTCTTTTTGAAGAAAATAATGCACCGATAATTATTGGACTGTAGGACGACTTTCCAAGTCGTTCACATAAAATAGTTTTGTAGGACTTGGAAAGTCGACTTACGAACCTACCGTAGAAAAAATCCAAACTTAAAAGGATCATCAGGATCAACCAAAAACTCATGTTGACCTGTAATGTGAGCTGTCCCTTCCACTTGCGGAATTACCGCATCAAAATTTCCATACTTTTCCTCTCGCACAACTGAACCTTTAAAAACACTTCCAGTAATACTTTCGATGGTCATCGTTTCTCCAATTTCAATTTCATTACGCATAAAATGAATTGCCATCCTTCCCGAAACACCCGAACCAGTCGGACAACGATCAACTTCACCTTCAGCAAAAATGCAAACATTCCGACTATCCAAACCTTCCGAAACTGGACCTCCAATAAAAATAGTTCCATACAAAAAACTCAAATCGATTTCGAAAGGATGTTTAATCTGAGAATTGGTTGTCATTACTGCTCGCTTGATGTCCATTCCTTTTTGAATGAGTAAACTGTAGTTTTCAGGAATGAGCGAAATACCTAATTTATCAGAATTAACATAAGCATAAAATGCACCTCCATAAGCTAAATCATATTCGACGTTGCCCAAACCTTCCACTTCAACTTCTTGATCGAGTGCGACAACAAATGAAGGAACGCAATGAAAATAGACGCTTTCGACTTTTCCATCCTTTATTTTTACAAAAGAATTAATTCGACCACAAGGGGCATCAATTTTAATATGCGTTTCGGGAGAAGTAATTTCTACCCAATTCATTTCTATTGCCAAAGTTGAAATGGCAATAATCGCATGACCACACATCGTACTGTAGCCTTCATTATGCAAAAATAGAATTCCAAAATCACCATCGTCATCATTAGGAGGGAGCAAAATGCAACCATACATGTCGGCATGACCACGCGGTTCGTGCATCAAAGCAAGTCGTAAATGGTCATAATTATTTTTAATGAAACTTCGATATTCCAACACAGAACTGCCTTCCAACTTCGGAAAACCATCCACAATAACCCGCAAAGGTTCGCCACCTGTGTGCATATCAATCGTCTTTATTTTGAGCCAATGCTCTGGAGCCTCGAAAGTATGGCTTGTTTGTAATTTATCTAAAAAAGAAGGCATGGATGAAAATCTTTGATGTTAAATAAAAAATGTTTTTCTTTGCACTTTCAAAGATAATTTTCCAAACTTAAAAATAATAAGACAATGTCAGGTCATATCGAAAATGCTGGAAAAAAAGGATACTGTATGATGTATTTTTTCATTGGTTTCTTCCTTTTTATCGCTCTATGGGCTACTGTATATTATGCGAACTTCCAACTTGAGTTCCCATTCCCAAACTAAGATCTAATTGTACTAGATAGATTCTTCTATTTTTAGAATAATAAACCCGCTCTTTTTCATCGGAAAAGGAGCGGGTTCGTTGTTTTATAGTTGATTAAAATTAATGCTCACCACAAGAATCAAAAAAAACTGAATGACCTTTTGTTGTTCAGAATCTCCTAAAAAATGTCAGTTATTTTTATTTCACAATGACAAAAAGTCTTTGTTTTTTTACGTTTAGGACATTATTTCAGAATTATGTAGAAAATTTTGCTTTGGTCATGGATTTGATGTTTAAATTGCGAGAACTTATTTTCGACTCTCTAAGTCGATTTTAGAAAAATATAAGACAGTAAAAAAATATAATAAAATGACGTACGATAATTTCACAATAAAATCCCAAGAGTGCATCCTTAAAGCACAACAAATAGCTGGAGGACATGATCAACAGATGGTTGATACTCCACACTTGATCAAAGGTATTTTGGTGACCGATGAAAACGTTCCACAATTTTTATTACAAAAAATGGGTGTGAACATTCCGACGCTTCAAATGCGATTGGATGAAATGATCAAATCTTACCCAAAAGTAGAAGGAGGAGAAAAACAATATCTGACCAACGATGCCAACAAAGCATTGAGTCGAGCAAAAAAAATGTTGAAAGAATTTGGTGACGAATTTATTTCGATAGAATTGATTTTGTTGGCTTTACTTCAAGGCAAAGACAAAGGTGGAATGCTGTTAAAAGAAATGGGAGCAACAGCCAAAGAAATGAAAGTTGCCATCGGGGAATTGAGAAAAGGAAGAACAGTTACTGATCAAAGTACAGATACTCAATATAATGCTTTGGCAAAATTTGCCATCAACTTGAACGAGCGAGCAGAGAGTGGAAAACTAGATCCAATCGTTGGGCGTGATGAAGAAATCAGAAGAGTGTTGCACATTCTTTCTCGAAGAAAAAAGAACAATCCAATTTTGATTGGAGAAGCAGGAGTGGGTAAAACTGCCATCGTCGAAGGAATTGCTTGGCGAATTGTAAATCAAGATGTTCCTGAAAATTTACAATCTAAAAAATTGTTCGTTTTGGATATCGCAGCCTTGATTGCTGGTGCAAAATTCAAAGGAGAATTTGAAGAAAGATTGAAAGGTGTAATTAAAGAAGTGACAGATTCGGAAGGAGAAATAATTTTATTTATTGATGAGATTCACACTCTGATTGGAGCAGGTGGAGGAGGTGGAGCAATGGATGCTGCCAATATTTTAAAGCCAGCTTTGGCGCGTGGTGACTTGCGTACGATTGGTGCAACGACTTTGGATGAATACCAAAAGTATTTTGAAAAAGATAAAGCATTAGTTCGTCGTTTCCAGACAGTTTTGATTGACGAGCCAAGTATAGCAGATACGATTTCTATTTTGAGAGGATTGCAAGAGCGATATGAAGTATATCACAAAATTGATATTCTAGATGAAGCATTAATTGCTGCTGCGGAATTGTCATCAAGATATATTGCTGATAGAAGTTTGCCAGATAAAGCGATTGATTTGATTGATGAAGCGGCTGCGAAATTACGGTTGGAGTTAGACTCTAAGCCTGATGAAGTTGATGAGCAAGATCGAAAAGTTCGACAATTAAAGATCGAACGAGAAGCGATCAAACGAGAAGGTAACAAAAAGAAACTCGATAAGATCAACAAGAAAATTGCTGATGCAAAAGAGAAATTAGAAGATATCACCGCTGCTTGGAAAAATGAAAAAGAGATCGTTGATACGATTCAAAGTATTAAAAAAACAATTGAAGAGTTAGAACAACAAGCTGCTAAGGCAGAACGTGAAAGTGATTTCGAATTGGTTGCAAAAATCCGATACGGACAAATCAAAGAGAAAGAGGTCATGCTAAAAGTAGCTGAAGAGAAGTTGGATAAATTGCCTGAGGAAAACCGATTCACTAATGAAGAAGTGAATGCAAATGACATCGCAGAAGTGGTAGCAAGATGGACTGGAATTCCAGTTTCTAAAATGTTGCAAAGTGAAAAAGATAAACTACTTGGATTGGAAGCAGAGATCGGTCAACGATTGATTGGTCAGCATGAAGCTGTTGTTGCGGTGAGTGATGCGGTGCGAAGAAGTCGTTCAGGGTTGCAAGATGCGAATCGTCCGATTGGTTCATTTATTTTCCTTGGACCAACAGGTGTGGGTAAAACGGAGTTAGCAAAATCATTGGCAGAAGTTTTATTTGACGATGACAAAGCGATCACCCGAATTGATATGAGTGAATACCAAGAGCGTCATTCGGTAAGTCGATTGGTGGGGGCGCCTCCGGGATATGTTGGTTATGATGAAGGTGGACAATTGACCGAAGCAGTTCGAAGAAAACCTTATTCGATTATTCTCTTGGATGAAATCGAAAAAGCTCATCCTGATACTTTTAATATTTTATTGCAAGTATTAGATGATGGTCGATTGACAGATAGCCGAGGTCGAGTGGCGAATTTTACCAACACAATTATCATTATGACTTCGAATATGGGAGCAGAAGTTATTTTGGAAAATTTCGAAGACTTAGCTGCTGTTGGAGAAGATCATCGAGCAGATATTTTGGAGACGACGAAGTTGGAAGTATTCGAAGCATTGAAAGAAAACTTGCGTCCTGAGTTCTTGAATCGTATTGATGATAAGATCATGTTCTTGCCATTGACAAAAGATGAGATCAAACAAATCTTAGAATTGTTGTTGAAAAAAACTCGAAAGATGTTGGCGAAGCAAGGCATGGAATTAGAGTTGAGCGAAAGCGCAAAAGATCTCTTGGCAGACTTGGGGTACGATCCTCAATTTGGAGCTCGGCCATTAAAAAGAGTTTTGCAAAAAGAAGTTTTGAACGAATTATCTAAATATGTCTTATCAGGTGAGTTTGATGGAGGTGATACGATTTATGTTGATACAGATGCGAAAGGTTTGACTTTTGGAAATAAACCTTCGACTACTTCTGAGAAACCAAAATCGAATGGTGCCGCAAAACCTGCTGCGAAGAAAGACGCTAAAGCGAAGCAGTTAGAAGATTTGAAAAAAGCAACTAAGGATGTGGAAGATGCGGTGAAGAAAGCGAAAGAGGAAAATGGAGATGCTGATTCGAAGGCGAAGGATAATTAATTTTTTTTGATACCACGTTTGTAATCGTGGCATTACTTTTCTATCAAATGAAAAACGGAGTAGCTTTGAAAAGAGAAAGCTATTCCGTTTTTTTATTGCCATTATTTTGTAATATGATTATCAAGTTTTTTATAGCAAAAACCATTCTTTGAGCAACTAATGTTTAGGTAAAAGAATAAAAATACATTAAAATAATATTTAATTTATTGGCATTCTTTTTGGGATACCTACATAATTAGTTTGATGCTGTTTTCACATCTAAATTACTTCAGCCAATCATAATTAATTTTAATTTGTCAACCTTGTAAATTTCTATAGAGGATATAAAATTATTCTTTAAAGGAAAAATTGAATTAGAGCCTCTTTTTCTCTGAGAATAAAAGCCATTTCCTAATTCCGTAAAAGTTTTAATCTTTTATATCTATGAAAATTTTCTTTAACAAATGTAGGTTTAAGTTACTTTTTCTCCTTTCATGCTTTTTTAGTTTTGGTATTTTATCTTATGCGCAAACCACAATAATTAATGAAAATTTTTCTTCAGCAAGTGGAACAACACCTCCTTCTGGTTGGGCAAATAATCTGATCTTGGGAAATACTTCTGAATTATGGATGTTTAATAATCCAGGTGGAAGAACTATCAATGCTCCTTTTTCAGGACAATTTGCCATTTTTGATAGTGATAACTTGGGGGATAATTCCACCGCTGAAGAAGCAACTTTAGTTACTCCAGTTTTTAATGCTAATATCTATTCCGCAAGTCTTACTCTTACATTTGATCATTATTTTCTAGCAGGTTATGGTGGAGCATATAGTGTAGAAGTCTACAATGGATCTTCGTGGGTTTCTGTTTTATCAGGGGGTGCTAGTTCAACAGCCAATTCAGCTTCAGAAAGTATTGATATAACAGTACCAGCAGCTGGAGCTACAAATGCACAAGTTCGATTTAGATGGACTGGAAATTGGTCATGGTATTGGGCTGTTGATAATGTTAAAATTGAAGGAGTAGCTGGAGGTGCTTTAGATACAGATGGAGATGGTATTCCAGATAATGTTGATTTGGATGCAGATAATGATGGACTATCAGGAGAAGATGAATGTGGATGTTCAGCAGATCCTTTTGTCAATGGAGGATTCGAATCACCAGTTATTGGTGCATCAACTTACTCAATAATGAATGCCTCGGCCGTAAATGGTTGGGAAACAACTGCGACTGACAATAGAATTGAGGTTTGGAGTACTGGTTTTTTAGGTGTGCCTTCACAAGAAGGAAATCAATTTGTCGAGTTGAATGCTAATCAAGTTTCTACTTTATATCAAGTTTTTTGTTTGAATGGAGCAGGAGGAACAATTAATTGGTCATTGTATCATAGAGGCCGATCAGGGACTGAAACAGCTAATGTTCGTATGGGAGCAGATCTAGCTTCTTCTTCAGTAATAGAATCTATGACTGATGGAACTTCTGCATGGGGTTTTTATTCTGGAACTTATAATATCCCTGTTGGTCAGACATCTCTTATAATAGCATTTGAATCAGTAGCAGGAGGAAGTATAGGGAATTTTTTAGATGATATTCAAATTGAAATCACTCAATCTTGCAAAGATACAGATGGAGATGGTATTCCAGATAATATTGATTTGGATGCAGATAATGATGGATGTTATGATACAGATGAGGAAGGTATATTCGATCCAGATGGAGATGGTGTAGCAGGAATGGGAACACCAACTGTTGATGGTAATGGGTTAGTAACTTCTATTACATATGTTCCTGCTCCCAATGGATTTTGGCAAGACCTCACTTTAGTAAGTGACCTTTGTGATACCGATGGAGATAATATTAATCCTCTTGTGGACTTAGATGATGACAATGATGGAATATTAGATGATGATGAAAGGCGTGCATGTAGTGGTATTGATATTCAAATAGCAAGTTGGACAATGAGTAGTGGTACATCTGTAGCTTCTTATATTGATACTGATGCAACTGCACGAGATCAAGCACCTGGATCAGGTTGGGATAGTTGGTCTATTCCGATTTCCTCTTTAACTTTAAATTCAACTTCTCTACCTCAAACTTTAACTGAAGCAATTGATGGAGATTTTTATGTAGATTATACAATTTTACCAGGAAGCGGGAAAGTTTTTGAAATAGATAATATAAGATGGGGATTTAATGATTTTGTTAATACGCCTAAGCATGATTTTAAAGTAAGTATTTATGTCAATAAAGATAATTTTACAACACCGATAATTCAAGATGTTTCAAGGCCAGAAGATGTAAGTAGTTATATTGCTGTAGAGAATCCTCTAAATAATGTTTTTGTAAAAGATATTGCTGATTCATTAGTTTTTAGAGTTTATTTATATGAGCCTACAGTTGGGATTGGAGGAGCAGCAATCAATAGTGGTTCTATTATTTTTGATGATTTTAGAATTGATGGGTATCATATGGAAATGGATGATTGTGATAATGATGGAAATCCAAATTCACGAGATTTAGATTCAGATGACGATGGTTGTTACGACGCAATAGAAGGAGGAATGAACTTTAACTTATCGCATATTGATGGAACGGGAGTCTTAACTGGAGCAATAGATAGTGATGGTGTTCCAATCGTTGCGGTAGGAGGTCAAGGAACGACAGCGGATGTTATTGATGCAACGAATACTAGTCAATGCCCTTGTCCAAGAGTTTTGATTAACCGAAATCGGGCTGTCAGAGTGCTAAGGCAATAAGTCTTTAAAAAAACTAAAACAACATTTTTAAAATGAAGATGCTGATTTGAAAGCGAAGGATAATTAATATTTTCCAAAATAACTATGGGAAGCTGCTAGTCAATAAAATGGTTAGCAGCTTTTTGTTTTAGAATATTAATGATTTAAATTGCTTCTAGAAATAAGACAATAAATAATCGTGAAAAAAATAAAAACCTATCAAAAAGTTGTCCCCTCTAATGAAGCTATTTCTTTTGAAATAAAAAGAATGGAATCAATTTATGAGAAAACCAAAGGAGAACCCGATGAACCACATCGACATGACTACTACATTGTTTTAATTGTTCAAAAAGCAAAAGGAAAACACATCATTGACTTCAATGAATTTGAATTGTCAGGTAATCAAATTTATTTTGTCAGCCCAGGGCAAGTACATCAAATTTTGGAAGAAGAAAAATCCTACGGTTATGCGATCACTTTTTCCGAACAATTTTTAATGCATAATTACATTCAAGAATCCTTTGTGAATAACCTTTATCTTTTTCAAGAAAATGGTTTTTCTCCTCCTCTCAATGTTGATGACGAAGTTTTGGAGCAAGCGGTTTTTTATGCCAAGCAAATGTTGGAAAGAAAAAATGGAGATGGCAAATTTCAATATCAAGCATTGGGCGCATGGCTTAAATTGTTGTTGATCCTCGCTCAAGAGTCTTGCGATTTATTTCCAGACAATCACACTCAAATTATTCAAGCTGGAAAAATATTACTCAAAGATTTTAAAGAACTACTTGATCAAAATTATAGCAAATGGCATAAAGTCGCAGATTATGCAGCAGCCCTAAATATCACTTCCGATTACCTCAATAGCTCAGTTAAAAACCTGACTGGGAAAAATGTCAAAGTGCATATTCAAAATAGAATTTTACTTGCGGCCAAGCGAATGCTTTTATTTTCTGAATTGTCGAATAAAGAAATTGCTTATGAATTAGGGTTTAGTGAGCCAGCAAATTTTAGTCAGTTTTTCAAAAAGCATACAAACTCTTCCCCTTCCGCATTTAAGAAATTATATTAAAAAATAACTCTTCCTTTTCTCAATATCTGATTTTCATAAGTTTTGCTCCAGTTTTCATATTCCTAGAGAGGATATTTGAATTTAACTTTGTGTTATTAATTAACCAGTAAAGTTTGATACAATGGATCGTAAAAATTTTTTAAAAAAGTCACTACTTGGAGCTGCAGGTTTAGCTGCCGGATCTAATTCTTTACAGGCCGAGAAAGCTGAACCTTCCACTTCCACTTATGATAAATTAATGGATCAAGTTGGGTTCAATCATTTACCAAATAAAGAAGTTAAAACAATGAAATCAGTATTGCATAAAGCATTCACAAGAGGGAATGCGAATCACGGGTGGTTGAATAGTAACCACACTTTTAGTTTTGCAAATTATCACAATCCAGAGAGAATGAACTTTGGCGTATTGCGAGTTTTAAATGATGATGTAGTTGCTCCTGCGAAAGGATTTGGGAGACATCCACATGATAATATGGAGATCATTTCTATTCCGTTGGAAGGAGATTTGGAGCATAAAGATAGTATGGGAAATACCACAGTAATCAAGCAGGGAGATATTCAAGTGATGAGTGCGGGAACGGGAGTTTTCCATAGCGAGTACAATAAGAATAGAGATAAAGAAGTGAAGTTTTTGCAAATTTGGGTTTTCCCAAACAAGCGAAATGTCACGCCTCGATATGATCAAATTAAGATTGACGAGAAGAAAACCAAAAACCAGTTGCACCAAGTTTTATCACCAAGTGCAGAGGATGAAGGTGTTTGGATCAATCAAAATGCTTGGTTTCACATAGGAGATTTGGAGAAAGGGAAAAAAGCAAACTATGAAATCAAGTCAAATAAAAATGGCGTTTATGTTTTCGTTTTAGACGGTGATGTTACGGTGGAAGGACAACCATTAAATAAGCGAGATGGATTTGGCATTTGGGATACGAATAACCTTAATATAGAAGCTGACAATGATGCCAAAGTGCTTTTGATGGAAGTACCAATGACTATGTAATTTTTTTATAAGTAGTAAAATAATCATCCCGAATCTTCAACCTGAAGATTCGGGATTTCTATATTTATAGGGAAAATGTTAAAAATCAAATCCATTATTTTTCTTTTCATTATGAATTAATTTTTTTGAAAAATCATTTTCTATATTTGTTACCTATTATATTTTTTTAGAGATCAAACAAAACGAAAGCAATAATCTATGAAAATTAATTCCTTTACACTCTTTTTATTTTTAAGTATTTTTCCATTCTTTTTAGCTGCACAACCTCCAGGCTACCTTGGAAAACGAGCATTCATTACTTTAGGTATTTCAAGTTTTCCAACCTTTGATGGACCCACCCAAAATAATAATGGGGGAGACTTTTTTGGAGATACTAATGATAGAGCTTGGGGGATTGATTACGAATTTGAAGGCAACTTCTCCTATACCATAGGAAGGCAATCAAGCATAGGACTAACGGTAGGTCAGTTTTATACAGGAATGGTTACCGAAGTTGAAACAGAATCCTTAGTTAGTAATCCTATCTCTTCTTTTGAACCAATAGATTATCATGAATTATTTTATCGGTTAAATGTGCGAACAATAAGTATTACCAATAGTCGCTATAAGGCTAAAAAAGGCGCATTATCTCCTTTAGGAAATTATTTTTTTTGGGGATTAAAAAGGTCTTTTATTACTGGAGAAATTATTGACAAAAAAACAAACTATCACGTAGGAGAAGCATTTGGACATCGAAGTTTAGAGATAGATCCTAAGGCTGCATATTCTTCTATAATTTTAGGATGGAGTAGCCATAAAATCTATTGGGATAAATTAATTATAAAAACTGGTTTTAGGTTTGGAATCCCTATGAACATTGTATCATGGAATAACCTAGTTGATAATAAAGATACCAATCAGGAAGAGTTTGAATTAGATGCATACCTCCGTAATTGGAAACATGAAATCATAAGAATTGATTTTGCCGTAGGGTATCTTCTATTTTAAAAAAATCAGTTAACATTTACACCATTCAGCTTTGATAAATTACTTAATATGAAAATTACATTCAGATATATTTTTTCACTAGGCCTAATTTTATTTCTAGGAAGTTGTTTCGATTATGAGACACAGTTTGAAGGGCCATATAATGATGAGGACGGAGTACAAATCGAATCATCTAAAGGTTTAGTTTTTGCAGCGGGAGGAGATGTATATCTTTCCGATCCAGCCATATCGAAAATTGAAAAAATAGATAGTATTGGAAATGTTGAAATTGCCTCAATTAACAATGCACACACGAAAATTCTTTTTAAAAGAGGGAGCAGTAATATTCAAATCTACGATATCGTAACCGGTACAATCATAGACGAGGTACCATCCTCGAATAATGCTACTTGGTTTGACTTCCATGCAAATAATGAAACTGTTTATTTTTTGACAGGATGGATAATGGATACCTACGGACCTATTGTATTAGTTTCAAAACCAATTGATCTGGAACCAATAAATACCAAAGGCGGCTCCATCAGAGGTGCAGTTGTTATAGAAAATGGAAATATCCTTTTTTCAATTCAAGGATCTCTTTACAATTATATTAATGAAACGGATGGGGTTACTGAACTAAATTCCGATTTAGCATTAGGCCCATATAGAAAGCATCTTCGATTGAATAAAGCTGGAGATACCTTTTGGGGAGCAACTAATCAAAACAAAGTCTACGTACATAATTTTGCAGAAACAATTCTTACTTCTCATTATTCTAATGCAAGTTTTGGAGTACCTACAGAGATTACCGTTGGGTATCTAGTTTCCCCTGCGGTTGGAGGAGGAGATGATATTTATTTGCCAAGTTCATCAACAGGTGTGTCGATTCCAACTAGTGCAAAGATTACTTCAATTGATTTTTAATACGACAACAAATATTTTTCTATGAAATTTTTAAGTGTTCAGATCGTTACGTGTTTTCTTTTTTTTCAAATAAATATTTTTGCTCAATATCCAGATTTACTAAAGTCAGAAGGTGAAATCCCTGAAGATTTTATCACTTTAAGTACGGATAAATATAAAGAGCAAATTCAAGAGATATCTAGGAAGAAAAATTCAAGAAGGGATCGAAAAGATAAAAAGCAATTTTTGCTAGAATCTAATTTTGCTATTGATGATATTTTGCAAAGTGGGTTTGTTTTATTTAATGATCCAGCTAGCAAATATGTAAATAAAGTATTAGGAAACCTTCCCTATGAAAATAGTACTTTATTAAAGAAAAAGCCAAGAGCTTATATTTTAAACTCTAGTGCTGTTAATGCCTTTGCAGTAGATCAAGGTGTTATTTTCGTTACATTAGGATTACTAGCAAAATTAGAAAATGAAGCGCAACTCGCCTTTATTTTATCTCATGAGTTGATGCACATCAGGCACCAACATTCTATTGATAAATTTATAAAGTCAAAAAATATTGACAAAGAAAGTGATCGAGATGACAATATGGATGAAGTAGGTGTCGATAGAAATCTCTTTCAAAAAAGTATGTATTCTCGTTCACTTGAGGAGGAAGCTGATGCTGATGGGTTAGAGTTGTTTTTAAAAAGTGATTATGATCCAAGAGTTATTTTAAACACATTTAATATTCTGCACTATTCCTATTTACCTTTTGAGGAAGTTACTTTTGAAAAAACATTTTTTGAAGACGAACATTTTGTTTTGCCTAAGAGGTATTGGTTGGATACAATCAATCAAATTTCTCCAATGAGAGAGAATGCTGAAGATGAAAAAAAATCTTCTCATCCATCAAGTAGCAAACGGTTAGCTAAATTGAAAAGTAAAGTTGAAGGATTAAATCAGGTTGATAAAAAAGCTTTCATTTTGCCTAAACAAGAATTCTTTGACATTCAAGAAAAAGCGAGATATCAAATTCCTTTTTTAAATCTCTATGCTGAAAACTTTCCTGAAGCTATTTATACCAGTCATTTATTATTGCAAAAGTATCCTGATGACATAGAATTAAAAAAAGTGATTGCAAAGGCTCTCTACATGGAATCTAAGTATCGGAATAATGTATCGAGTAAAAAATACACTTTTAATCTTGCAGGAGATGCAACTTCTAGAGAGAAAATAACCAGTAGCATAGAAGGAGAATCTCAACAAGTATATAGTTTACTTACGCTGATGAATAGAAAAGATTTGACACTTCTGGCTTTGAAGTATAATTGGAAAATTTATCAAGCCAACCCTGAAGATAAAGAAATGAAGATGTTCATGAAGGATATGTTTGTTGAATTTTCAGGACACTTTGAAAATCTAGATAGTACCTTTTCTAAAGTTTCAAACTCAGGGCAACCTGTGGAAATTCAAGAAGAATCTTTAGCTGATTCTACAGATACAAAAAGAGAATACTTTTGGAAAGATGCTTTTGTGAATGAATTAAAAAATGAAGATTTTAAAAAGTTTTATGAAGAAGGTCTCGAACATTTAAAAAGTCGAGAAAAAAGTAATGAGTTTTACGAAAGTGTAGAGGGAGTAATAGAACTAAATGACAGAAGAAAAAAAGAAAAGAAGAAAGGGAAAAGTTTAGGTATAGACAAGGTAGTGGTGGTTAATCCATTTTATTTATCTCTTGATGACAGACGAAACAAAGGAGTGCAATATGTTCGCTCGGAAGAAAAGCAAGCCTATTTTTCGAAAGCACTCAAGAAGTATGGAAGGAAATCAAAAGTCGAAACTGAACTATTGGACGTAACGCAACTTTCACCCTATGAGGTTGATAAATTTAATGATATTTCAGAAGTTAATCATTTCTTTTCTCAGCAGATAGATCATGATGATTTATACCTAACTCCTAGTTATAACCAAAACCAAATTAATGACATCGCTGAAAAATATGGAACTGATTATTTCTTATGGACAGGCATCATTTCTCTAAGAGAAAAAAATAATTATAAACCATTATTCATTGGAATTTTTGCACCTTATGTTTTACCGTTGCTAATTCCTAATGTGGTTCAGCCAGAATATGATATGCTTTATTATGCGATTTTATTTGATATAAAAACAGGTAAAAGAAGTATTATCAAAATGGATTACTTTGATAAAAGAGATAGTAAAGCAATTTTGAATGCGCATATTTATGATGTGTTTCACCAGATAGGGAAAAGTAGTAAATAGAGTTTCGTTGGAAGAATCCAAGGAAGGACGTGGAGAAAATGATGAAGTAAACAAAAGATAATTAATCCCCTCGGTGGCACAGTTGGAACTGTGTCACCGTTTTTTTTTGATTCTAAACCAAAGAATGATCAGCTACAAGTTTTACAAAATCCAATGAACTAATCATTCCAATTATTTTTCCCTCATCCATAAGAACTAAGTGATGCACGTTGTGCTTTAACATCATATTGGCAGCAGAATGTGCATTAGAATCTTTGTGAATTATATGAACCTTATTCGTCATAATTTCCTCGACGTAAGTTTTATCGTCAATCTGTGTACATAAATCCGTAGTGGAAATGATGCCTCGAATAACCACTTCAACTTCTGGTAATTGCTTAGAATAACGAATGATTGGAATAGCATGAATATTATGGCGTTTCATTAAAGTTCGTATTTCTTTAATGCTAGTTTTCCCTACTGCAGTTGTCACAGGAGATGACATGAAATCTTTTACTTGTATTCGCATAATTGGTTTTTTTAGGCTTCCTATTCTTGTTGCAAATGTTGTTATCTAAAGATAGGGAATTATTATTTTATTTCGCGGCATAATTTTTTAGAAAAATAGTACTAGAAAAAGTTTATCATTTTGAGCCGAAATTGAGATCATCAGCAAAGCTAAATTTTATGGAACCTATTTCTTTCAACGTATGTTTGATTTATTTGAGACCAGTTGAGATGAATACTTATAGAACTCATTTTTCAAAAAGAAAAAATCGTTAAAGATAAAATGATGACGAACCAAGATTTAGGTTATAATGAAAATTTAGAGAAGCATAGAATCGAAGAAAAACTAGATTCATTTGAAATCGGTAGAGTTATTTCAGAGCATAAAGAAAGGTATACGGTTAAAACACCTTCGAATGAATTAGATTCAGAGCTTATTGGAAATTTACGGTTTACAGCAGAAAGTAGATACGATTTTCCGGCGGTTGGAGATTGGGTTGCTTTTTCTGAATATGATGAAAATAAGGCTTTAATACATGCTGTCTATCCTCGAACGTCAATTATAGAGAGGCAAGCTGTAGGGAGAAAAGGCCAGGTACAAATCATCGCAACTAATATTGATTTTGGATTAATCGTACAGGCGGTTGATCGAGATTTTAATTTAAACCGATTAGAAAGATATTTAACCATTTGTAATTCTTCCAAAATTGAACCGATTGTAGTTTTAAGTAAAATTGATTTGCTCAATGAATCTGAATTGGAAAATATTATAGATCAAATTAAATCTCGAATCAAAGAACTTCAAATTATTACAGTTAGCAATCAAATCGAAAATGGATATCAAGACTTAAATCAAATCATTCAAAAAGGAAAAACTTATTGCCTGCTTGGTTCATCTGGTGTAGGTAAATCAACTTTGGTAAATAATCTATCAGGAAAAATATTGATGGAAACAGGTCACATAAGTGATAGCGTAAATAAAGGGAGACATATTACTAGCCATCGGGAATTAGTTGTATTAGAAAATGGAGGAATCCTAATTGATAATCCAGGAATGAGAGAAGTTGGAATTTCGGATTTGTCTCAAGGTTTGGAAACTACATTTGAAATAATTGTTGAATATTCTCAAAATTGCAAATTTAAAGATTGTACCCATATTCATGAAAAAGGATGTGCGGTTTTAGAAGCGGTTAATAATGGAGAAATTGATCCTGATGCTTTAAATAATTTTCAAAAAATAGAAAGGGAAAGATCACATTTTGAATCTAGTGTTGCGGAGCGAAGAAAGAAAGACAGAGACTTTGGAAAGATGATTAAGGGAATACTAAAAGAGAGACGAAAGAATAAGTTTTAAGAAAATATGAGACAACCCGAATTTTCAATTAGAAAACTCGGGTTGTTTTTTCCCAAATCAAAGAAGGGAAGTAGATTGTTAAACTATTTCAAACAAATTATCTACTCTTGATAATACAAAAAGCCATTCTCCCTTGCAAAACAAAAGAATCCTCCATCTTCGACCAACGCCACTAAATTAAAACCTTTCTCTTTATGGTAATTTGGAAAATAAAAAGCAGGCACTTTTGAGAAAACAATTTTATGATCTAGGAAATCCTGATCTGGATTTTTGGTTTTTGAAAAACCATACTTTCCATTTTTTTTAATGATATAACTTTCGTTTTTCATAGGCATAGGAAAAAGGTTTCCAAAACCATTCAGATAAATCTCATCATAATTTAAAGGTGTAATTTCTTTGGTTTTTAAGTTGATTAAGAATCGTTTTCCATCTTTAAAGCCATAAATAAAATCTTTGAAGAGTACAAAGGTTTTTCGATGTGGCGTAAAATATTCTTCCTCCTTTTTGATTACAATTTTCGATGTTGTATTTCCATCTTTATCGTAGTCATATTTCATTCCTATTTGAGGAGTAAAATTATGGATTCGATCAAATTTTTCTGAAATATAAGTTTCTCCAAATTCATCAAGAATAGTAAAACTCATCTGTTCAGAACTTGGTTCTTTTTTTCCAGAGATATAAAAATACTGGTCATCATGTGCTCCGAATCCTCCAGCACTTGAAATATAAAATAAAGAATCATAAACTGGTTCTGTTCTTTTTTTATCAGAGAAAATAATTCCTCGCTTCCCATTCAATCGATATATCAAAGGATTCTTTTGGTACTTCCGAAGGTTTTGGTAAGTTATTCCTGGGATATGTTCGATCTTATTTTTTCCAAAAGAAATTGTCGAGTCATTTTTTATAATGAATTCAGTTCTTCTCTTTTTGTACTCAGGCGAACTACTGCCTCCTGTTGCATAATCCACATCTACATTATCTACTTCTTCATCGGGATAAGAATGAATAGGTTTACTATTGGAAGTTCTTTTATATTGAGATTGATCGCTTTGTGAAAGGTCTATGAGTTCATAAGTGTTGGCAACATTATTATACGCAAGGCATTTTTCTACATAAGCACTTTCTTTATTCACATATGAAAAAGGAAGCACATTGGTTCCCTTGATAGTGCGTTTGGGAGTATAATGATGAACAAATTCTAGTAACCATTTTGTCACCTTCTTTTGCCTTCTATCATAAACGCCAAGGCAGGATATGTTTTTCAAATAGTCAGCTGTAATCAAGATGAGATTTTCATCGACCAAACCTAACTCATCAGTATATCGACTATTATTGAAGTCTATTTTTACGGCTCGAGTTTCGAGTAGTTGTTCTCCTCGAGTATTAAAAAGCATATGGTTAGGATGATATACATTTTCAAAACCAACGATCAATTCATTGTCTTCATAAAATCGGTACTCCCGATAAGTTTGACCCTCAATGATAGCTTTGTCTTGATATAAAAGTCCGGTGGCTGTGACTAATTTCGCTTTTTTCTCTCCAAAGTAATTTTCTATACTATCTACTCTTGGATTTTCTGTTTGGAAAAAACCATTTCCAAGAGCAGTTACTTTTTCATAATCAGCAGGAACTTTGAGTTGACCATTTCTATCTGACAAACCAAATTTATCGCCCACTCGAAAAGGGATCCGCATCTCTTGTGCCCATCCAATATTTAGATTTAGAAAAGTAATTATACAAAAAAGGTATTTCATGTTCTCTTTTTCAGAATAACAAAATCAAAACTAAAATCTTTCTTAGTTTAATTTTTCTTTTAAAAAATCAAGCGCCATGGCATTTGCTTCTTGAGCTGCCGCTTCTTTGTATCTCTCTCCACTCGGATTGGCAAAAGCATGATCTGCATCAAAAATTTTATAAGTAAAATTCTTTCCAGTTGC
>CAZMBP010000138.1:0-14019 GCA_964564545.1 uncultured Saprospiraceae bacterium | reverse complement strand
TAGCGCTTGAAAGAACCAAGGATTTCGCTGAAAAAATCCCTTTTCTAGATTTATGTGCTACTTTCGATAATGCACTAGACGGACTTAGCTTTTTGAAAACCCATAAAGTAGACCTACTTTTTTTGGATATTAATATGGATGAGTTAACGGGAGTCGAATTATTGGAAAGTTCAAAAATAGATAGCCAAGTAATTATTACTACTGCCTATCAGGAATATGCACTAAAAGGCTATGAACTCAATGTGACAGACTATCTTTTAAAACCGTTTAACTTCAATCGATTTTTACAAGCAGTCAACAAAGCCCAAGAAAACTTGAAACAAAGTGCCTCGGATACACCAGTTGAATTTATTTTTGTAAAAACAGAAAATCGACTAGAAAAAATCAACCTCCTCGACATCGTGTATATTGAAGGGATGCGAGATTACCGAAGAATTCATACCCTAAACAAAAGGATTATGACATTGCAAACTTTCAAAGAGTTGGAACAAATCATCCCTTCCAATTTAGCGTGTAGAGTGCATAAGTCATACATGGTGGCTCTTAGTAAAATAGAATCTATAGAACGCAGTAGGATAAAAATTTCAGATAAAGTAATTCCAATTTCGGAAACCTACAAAGCGGATTTTTTTCAAAAAATAAATAGGGGGAAATATTAATTTCTAATAGACCAATGTAAATACTTTCCTGCGAAAAAAAATCTCCAAGCTCCTAAACATTTCGCAGATCAAAAACACCAACTCGCAGACACCTTGACCTGCTTTGCATATCAAAATTGTAAGCCCACCTACATTCATGGATATTTGTTTTAATATTTAAACAAAAATAAAATTCATGGAAAAAATCAATTCAAAAAGAAAATACAAGCGTACTGTAAACATTATAGTATTCATGATTATGGCAGGAATTCAACTGCTATGTTCAACCAGTTCGTTGTTTGGCCAAAAACTAAAAGGAGGGGATGCTATAGCAAATTTCTCTTTTATAGATGTGTCTGGTATTCAATATGAATACAAGGATTTTCAAAATAAAAAAGTTGTGTTAGCTTTTTTTCGATATGCTGGCAGCGCAATCTGTAATTTTAGAATACATGAATTAAGGGAAGAATACAGTCAATTCATATCAGACAATTTTGAAGTAATAATTGTTTTTGAATCTACGGGAGAGACTTTAAAAGAATATACAGTCGACGCTGACATTCCATTTATCGTAATTGCTGATCCTGAATTAAAGCTCTATAAAAAATTTGGTGTAGAAAAATCCTTAGGTAAAACGCTAAAAACCATCTTCAAGAAAAAAACGAAAGAAGCTATAAAAAAAGGAGAGAAATTATTCGGCAATAAAAAGTATAAAAAGGATGGTGCTCGAACTAGAATACCCGCCGAATTTATATTGAAAAAGGGCAGGGTACTAGAAGCTAATTATGGAAACTATATAGGTGACTACTTACCTCTATATCGAATTAATCAATTTTGATTTTAATTTTTAAATAAGCGATATGAAAAATCATATTAGAACCGTATTCTTTACAATCATATTAATATTTTCTTCAACTATGATAAAAGGACAAACGAAAATGGATTCATCGACAAGTTATATTCACTCAGAAAAAGCAAGTTTTAAATCAAAGATATTGCAAAGTATGTTCTCTCTTTTTGGGGTAAAAAAGGGAAGGAAAATAATAAAAAAAACAAATCAATTTACCTCAACTGAAGTCCCTACTCCAGTTCCAAAATCGATGCTCAAAAAATATGATGTTCATGAATCAATTATAAATAATCAAAAAATTTGGACCATCGAACCTAAGGAAAACACCTCTGAAAAGGTTGTTCTGTACTTACATGGAGGAGTTTATCTTTTCACTATTAAAAAGTATCATTGGAAGTTTGCCCATGAACTAATCCAAAGAACAAATGCAACCATAGTTATACCAGATTATCCATTGGCTCCTAGTTCAAATTGTGAAGATGCTATTGATTTTATTGATCAGGTGTATCAGGAATTACTTCTAAAATACGCACCAGAAAATATTGTCTTAATGGGAGACTCATCTGGTGGAGGTCTTTCGCTGGGGTTTGCCATGACTTTGAGAAACGAAAACAAACCTCAACCAAGTCAAATAATTTTACTCTCTCCATGGCTGGATGTATCAATGAGCAATGAGGATATTTTAGAAATAGAGAAAAAGGATAAAGCACTTGGTAAAGAACCACTTCAAATAGCTGGAAAAGTATATGCGGGTAAACTTGATTTGAAAGACTATCGAGTAAGTCCAATCTATGGAGACCTTTCAGCATTGGGTAAGATTTCGGTTTTTATTGGAACTCATGATTTGTTTGTTGCAGACTGTAGAAAACTAAAAAGACTAACCCAAACATCAAATATCTCAATAAATTATTTTGAATATCCTAAGATGTTTCATGGCTGGTTCATTCTAAAAAACATGAAAGAAGCTAAAGTTGCAAAGAGTCAAATCAGTTCATTGATTATAAATGAATAAGGCTATAACAATAAAATAAATTCAATATGACTAAGTTCAAAATTATCAATTTAAAAGTCCACCTGAAAAAAACAACCAGATTTTTCATTTTATGTGCAATATTATGTTCAACAATAAGCTGCAATTCGTATCAAAATATGATTTCCTTGGATGAAAAAAATCAAGGGTGGAAAATAGTCAAAGTGGATAAAAACGACGAACCTACTTGGATAATTTATTCGCGGAAACTTGTCGGCACAAAATTCTTAGAGTATAAAATTGAAGGAGAGATAAAATCATCTCCAGCAGCTTGTGTTAATTCATTTAGGCAGGAGATTCATAATCAAGCTGATGATTTAAAAAACAAAAAATACCCTACCTATGAAATCGTAGAAGAGTCTGAAGATAGTCTTTTAACCTATGTCATTCATAATGAACCTTTTCCATTAAAGAATACTGAAATGAGCATCCGTTACTTTTTTTATAAAGATACCGAAAGTGCAGCTGAAGAAATTAAATGGATAGAAGCTTGGGAGGAAGATTCAGTTCCGCCTCCATCAAAAAAACTTTCTCGAGTTCAAACTTTTAGAGGGTTTTGGCAATTCTCACCAATTTCTAGTAATCATTGTAAAGCAGTAAATAGTGTACAATTTAATCCTAAGAAAATGCCTCGATGGTTAGTTACCCCAATGGTGACAAAATTTTTAATCAAAGGAATAGAAGACCTCAGAGAAACGACCTCTAAGTAAAATTTTAAAATCTATATGATGATGAAAAAATAAAATTAAACATCAAACTCTTCGGTCAATCTTATGGGTATTTGTACTGATCTATATAGTTTTTACAGATCTCTATTAATTGGTTAAAAGAGTTTTATAGAAGAAATAATAATCCTAACTGTATGGAAATTGTCATCTCTAGATAGACTCTTCTCGCCCTCGCCTACGAAAGTGGATTTAATTCCAAAACTGTTTTTAATACTTTCTTTAAAAAAATGATGGGGAAAACGCCTAAGGCTTATTGGAAAGAAGTAGTAAAGTAATCATCATCGAATTAGTTCCAATTTATAAACTCGAACGTCTTGACCTATTCCTTGCCTTATCTTTGAGGTGTTAAAAGGGGATAAAACCTACCCATTTTATTTTCCAATTTCTTTAATCTAAAATAACCACCCGAGGTTTTGACCTTCGGTGGGGGTAGATCCTAATACCTATTTTCAAATCATTTATAAAAAGACAAGAATGAAAAAACGAAGTTTATTAACATTAATCATTGCCCTATTCACAACATTGGCTTTTACCCAAAATCTAACACAAACAGTAAGAGGTACTATTATAGATACGGATAGTAAATTACCACTCATTGGTGCACAAATTATTATAGCTGACACAGAACCAATAATAGGTACGACTACAGATTCGAATGGAAAGTTTAGATTCGACAATATCTCGTTGGGAAGAATTACCCTACAATTATCTTACATTGGTTATGACAATAAAACCCTTCCAAACATTGTAGTGAACTCTGGTAAGGAGGTGGTCTTAAATTTAAATTTGCAGGAATCTTTCGAAACTTTAGATGAAGTAGTCGTGGTAGCAAACAAAAATAAAGGAGCCGCATTAAATGACATGTCGCTAGTTAGTTCCCGCTCTATTTCAATTGAGCAGACCGAACGCTTTGCAGGTTCTTTTAACGACCCGTCGCGGATACTATCCAATTTTGCAGGAGTAACGAATACCCAAGATGGAAGCAATGATATCATTGTGAGAGGAAATTCTCCCAAATATATTCAATGGCGTTTAGAAGGTATGGAGATTACGAATCCTAATCATTTTGCTGATCAAAATTCAGTAGGTGGAGGTATTAGTGCACTCAATACAAATCTATTAGCCACTTCTGATTTTTATACTGGTGCATTTTCACCAGAGTATGGAGATGTATTGTCGGGTGTTTATGATGTGAAATTGAGAGCGGGAAATAATGAAAAATTTGAAGCAATTTTTGGCTTTGGATTATTAGGTACTGACCTTACTTTGGAAGGGCCTTTCAAAAAAGGGTATGGTGGTTCTTATTTGATAAACTATAGATATTCTACTATTTCATTAGTCAATGATATTGGATTGGCTGATATTGATGGATTACTAAAATTTCAAGATGCCTCTTTCAAAGTAGTATTACCTACCAAAAGAATGGGGACATTTTCATTGTTTGGAATGGGAGGTTTAAGTAGTTTCTTACTTGAAGATGTAAAACCTGATTTTTGGGATACACCTGGTGATGGAAGTTTGAGTCCTAATATAATTGAAGATTTTGATAAAGGATCTCATCTTGCAAATTTTGGAATAACACACACTTTACCGATCAATGATAAAAGTTATCTTAAAACGTCTCTTTCCTATTCAAGTAATGGTATTGATGATGATGTATTCGAGTCAAAGACCACAAAAGTATTGGATGAACAAGGTGATTTTTTAAGAGATTCTATTCTCAGTAGGCAAGTAAATTATCAAGGTAGATTAACAAATTCAGCTTATCGTGCCGCGATAACCTATAACAATAAGTTGAATGCTAAAAATAAAATTCAAATAGGTTCGAAGTATGCTCTTTTGGATTATGAAAATAATCAGAGTAGATTTCAAGAAGACGGAACGACTAGATTCTCTATGGTAGATTTTCAAGAAAATATAAGTACGATCAGAAATTTTGTGAGTTGGAAACATCGATTAACGGAAGATATCACTATTGTATCTGGTGTTCAAAACATGAATGTTTTACTCAATGATAAAAGTACGCTTGAACCAAGACTTGCTGTAAAATGGAAACTAAATAATACCAGTTCTCTAAATGCTGGATATGGCAAACATAGCACCATGGAGAGTATTCATAATTATTTTACTCAGGTTGAATTGGAAGATGGTAGTGTAATCGAACCAAATAGAGATCTTGATTTATTGAAAGCACATCATTATGTTTTGGGTTACGAAAAACGTTTTACTAAAAATTTAATGGCAAAAGTAGAAGTGTATTATCAATCTCTTTATGACTTGCCTGTAGAAAATAATGACACTAGTTTTTACGCAACAATAAATGAAGGTCTTGATTTTAGATATGTTGATTTAGTCAATGAAGGGACTGGAAAAAATTATGGTATAGAACTTACCTTGGAACGTTTCCTTGCTAATAATTACTACTTTTTAGTCAATGGTTCTTTATACAATTCAACCTACAAGTCGTTGGAAGGTGTGGAGAGAAATACACAATACAATGGAAACTATTTAGTCAATGTTTTGATGGGCAAGGAATTTCAAAATCTTGGAAAAAAGAAAAACCAAACTCTATCTTTAAATGGTAAAATATTTTACGGCGGAGGTAAGCGAATCATTCCGTTGCTAAGAGATGAACAAGGAAATGTAGCAGTTGATACGGAGAACAATAATTATTGGGATTATGAAAAAGCTTATGAAAATAAGTTGGAAGATATTTACCAAATAACAATATCAGCTAGTTATAAATTTAATAGACCTAAAGCGACCCATGAGATTTTCATCAATTTGGATAACGTCACGAATACTAAAGGAAAGGTATCCGAATATTATGATGAGAGCGAACCTAACTCAATCGGAAACCTCACTCAGTTTGGTCTATTTCCGAACTTAATGTATAGGGTCTATTTTTAATTAGAACCTTGGCTATTTTCTTTGGAAAAAGTAAAAAATTAAGAATTAGTTTTAAAACCATTTCTTAGTATATGAAATGAAACATAAAGAATAGTGGTAAAAGTAGAGATTACTTTTACCACTATTCTTTTATTTGCCATACTTTGACTTTTATAACCTCAACCAAAATTTTGTTTTTTCCATAGGAAATATCGTCACATATTAGTTATTTGTATTTCACTTACAAAATAAAATACACCTGATAAAACCATAATCATTTAACTTCCAAAAAATATCTTAAATTTACTTTTAATAAAATACTCATCAAACACAAATTTCTCTATCAAAAAACATCATTTAAAGAATAGCAATGAAGAAGGAAAGTACTCGTAGACTCGCTGCCATCATGTTTACCGATATTGTTGGATATACTGCTCTCATGCAAAAAGATGAAAATGCAGCAGCAGAAGTTAGAGCACATCATCGACAAGAATTTGATCAATACCATGAAAAGCATAATGGAGAAATTTTACAATACTTTGGAGATGGAACATTAAGTGTTTTTCAAAGTGGGGTAGAAGCGGTAGAATGTGCAATAGCAATTCAAAAGGCATTAAAAAAAGAAGGTGTCCCTTTACGAGTTGGATTACACATGGGAGATATTGTTTTTGATGGAACTGATGTCTATGGTGATGGAGTTAATTTGGCCTCCAGAATTGAAAGTATGGGAGTCGCGGGAGGAATTCTAATCTCAGGAACATTGAATAACGAATTGAAAAATCATCAACAAATCTCAACTCAATCACTTGGATTTTTTGAACTAAAAAATATTGAAAATCCTGTGGAAGTTTTTTCGGTAACTAATGAAGGAATAATCATTCCAGAGCGTTCAAAACTTAAAGGAAAACAAAAAGAACAAACTAAAACAATCGCAGTTCTTCCCTTTGTCAATATGAGTTCAGATGTTGATAATGAATATTTTAGTGATGGGATGACTGAAGAAATCATTAATGCTTTAGCAAAAATCAAAGGTCTAAAAGTTACCTCTCGAACTTCTTCTTTCTTTTTTAAAAATAAAAATATTCCGATTGCCCAAATAGGGAAAGAATTAAATGTTTCTACCATTCTAGAAGGTAGTATTCGGTTGTCTGGAAAAATGATGCGGATTACTGCACAGCTAATTAATGTTAAAGAAGATTTCCATTTTTGGTCAGAAACTTTTGATCGATCAATTGAAAATATTTTTGCTGTTCAAGACGAAATTAGTGTATTAATTGCTGATCGCTTGCGGGAGCATATTGGGCATTTTGAAATGGAAGGACATTTAGTGGATGACTTACAAATTCCAATTGAAGTTTATCAAAAATATTTAAAAGGTAGATACCATTTAATGAAATTGAATTTGTCTGGGACTGAAAAGGCCATTTCAATTTTCCAAGAGGTTATTGCAGAACAACCTGACTTTCCCCTTCCTTACTTAGCCATAAATCAAGGGTATACATATCTCGGTTCAATGGGTATGCTTCCAGCTCCAGCGTCATTTGCCAAAGCAAAACCATTTTTAGATAAAGCACTTGAACTAAATTCAAATTTGTCAGAATCTCAATTGAATTTAGCTTGGATTGCTTGTTGGCAAAATTGGGATTTGGCAAAGGCTTATGAGCATATAGGCAAGGCTTTGGAAATTCGTCCTACTGATGAAATATATTTGACTATGTCGAATCTGTTGACGATTGAAGGTAAGTTAGATACTGCCCATAATTATATTGACCAAGCGCTCCAGTTGGATCCATTATCTGCAATGAATCATCATTATAAAGGATTTTTATATTATCTCCAGGAAAAATATGTTGAAGCAATTCCTTATTTAAAAAAAGGACTACAGTTAAAAAATGATTTGCCATTTCCTCATATTTGTTTAGGAGTAATTCCATTATTGGAGGGACGACCAGAAGAAGGATTGAAATATTTCCAAAACCTTCCTGATCATGAAGGAGGAGATTTAACTAAACTAGGTGGAACCACTTTGGCTTATGTTGCCATGAAAAATAACTTAAAAGCAGAAGAGGGAATCGAGAAGTTGGAAGCTGCTTTACAATCTGATTCGATGGGAAGTGCCATGAAGTTTTTAATCCAAGTCAAAACTATGATGGGGAAAAATGAGGAGGCGATTCAATTGATTGAACAAGCCATAGGATATAGATTACCCTTAGCATTACTGACTTACACCGAACCACTTCTCAAGCCACTTCGAGTTATTCCTGATTTTCAGAAGTTGATGGAGAAAATGCTTGGAGAAGCAAAAGGAGCGCATTTGCCAAAAAAGAAATACAAAAAATCTTCTTTGAAAAAAGAAGAAACGGAATTGTATTATTCGAAATTAGATAATTATCTGAAGGAGGAAAAACCTTACCTTCAAAGTAATTTAACGCTTCGTCAATTGGCCGAAAAGATTGACCTTCATCCCAATTATTTATCAGAGTTATTAAATGAAAAAATAGGAAAAAACTTCTCAGGATACATCAATCATTTTCGAGTGGAGGCTTTCAAAAAGTTAGCGAAAGAACCGAAAAATGCTCACCTTTCCTTATTAGGTTTAGCTTATGAAAGTGGTTTTAATTCCAAAACGGCATTTAATACTTTTTTTAAAAAAGAAACAGGAATGACTCCTAAGCAATATTTGAAGTCGGTTTCCTAATAAAGAGTGTTTCCAAAACAACACTAGTTTAAAAGTATCTTCTATCAAAAGATGGGTGCTCAGATAGTTACGTAGAGGTCTGCTAAAGCAGACCACTACGTAACTATCTGCACCCTAATAAGTTCCGATTTATAAATAAGAACGATTGTCCTGCCTGCCTGCTTTAATTTTGAGGTATGAAAAGCGAAACATCTTTTCATTTTTATTAACCTAAAAAAAAATTAAAGATGAACTCAGCAAAAATCAAATCTAATAATACGGAATCTAAAAAAGTAGATTCGAACCAAATGAAAGCAATAATTTCAACAGGTTATGGTGGCCCAGAAGTACTCCAACTCAAAAAAGTTGATAAACCTCAACCAAAAGAAGATGAAGTTCTAGTGAAAATTCATGCAGCTGCGATTACAACAGCCGAGACCATGATGCGAACTGGTTACCCAATTATTGGAAGACTTTTCACAGGACTTACAAAGCCAAAAAACGCAATATCAGGAACTGGTTTTGCTGGCGAAATAGAAGCAATTGGAACTAATGTTAGCCAATTTAAAGTAGGTGATAAGGTCTTTGGAGAGTCACTCGATACCTTTGGAACCTATGCAGAATACGTTTGTATAAATGAAGAAGGAATCATTACAACAAAACCTGAGAATATATCTTTTGAAGAGGCAGCTGTGAGTGGTGATGGAGCAATTACTTCATGGAATTTTCTACAGGAGCTAACTCAACTTGAAGCAGGGCAAAGTATTTTAATTAATGGTGCTTCAGGAAGTCTAGGAACTGCTGCTGTTCAAATTGCGAAACATCTTGGCGCAACTGTAACAGGAGTTTGTAGTACTCAAAATATTGAACTAGTGAAATCTCTTGGAGCAGATTATGTGATTGATTATAAAAAGGAAGACTTCACTCAAAATGGAAAAACTTATGATCTTATTTATGATACTGTTGGCAAAAGTTCTTTTTCGAAATGTAAAAAATCCTTGACTGAAAATGGAGAATACCTTTCTCCAGTATTAGGAATGCGACTTCTTTTACAAGTAATAGTTACTTCAATTTTTGGAAAAAAGAAAGCCAAATTTTCTGCAACGGGAACACTTTCTAAGAATAAGATTAAAAGTTTTCTTAAAGAAATAAAAGCACTTTATGCAACGGGGAAACTGAAGTCAATTATTGACAAAAAATATAGATTGGAGGAAGTGGCTGATGCCCATCGATATATTGACAAAGGACATAAAAAAGGAAATGTAGTCATCACTTTAAAATCTTGAATATGAAAAAGTATCCCAATCCCTCGAGATATTTTTATGTAGATATTTCAATTTTGTTGTGCTTAATATATTTTGTTAATTCCGCTTTTATATCCACCGAAGTTTTAAAAGAAATTAATTTAATAGGAGAAGTTACAACCGTAATTTCTGAGAATTCTAATTATTATTGGAATAAAATTTCTGAACTTAACTTTAAAGTGTTTTTAATTGAAGAAGTCTGGTATTTGTTGTTTTATATTTTACTTGAAGTTGCTAGCAAGGCGCTTTCCCTGCTAGAGTTAGTGGCAAATATTATCGGAAATCCAATTAAATTAAATATTAAGTTGTTGAATAAATATTGCACGTTGTTGCTTTTAATCCTTGGTGGGAAGTTTTTAACCTTTATCATAACTTCCTTATTTTAAACCTGCTATTCTTAAATTTATAAAAATTGAATTATGAATGTTTTAGAAAAATTTAATGAAGTCCAAAATTATTTTTCTCCAAAAATAATAGGCGAGGTGAATGATACCTATATCAAAATTGCAAAAATCAAAGGAGACAAAGTCCCATGGCATGCACACCTCAATGAAGATGAAATGTTCTACATTTTGGAAGGGAGTCTATTTTTTGAAATAGAAAATGGAAATGATTTTACGATGACCAAAGGAGATTTTTTTATTGTGAAAAAAGGAATTAGGCATCGAGTTTCATCGACCGAAGAATGTAAGATAATGCTAATAGAAAATAAAACGACAGCTCATACAGGTGATGTAATTTCTGAAATTACTAAAACGATAAGTGAGCAGCAAGTCTAAAATGGAACTATTCGTTTGATAAAGTTGTAATAATTTTTCAACTAAAAAATCAAATGAAAGATAGCACACATTTAAAAAATGAACTGGCAAAGTCTAAAGACTTATACTATAATATTATTACGCGTCGCAAAAAGAAAATGATCGGACGATGGATTATCGGAGCGATATTTTATTATTCCTTTTGGAATTTTACGTGGGCGAAATATTTATTTTGGATAGGACTTTTCTCTGAATTAATTCTTTTAGCTTTTACGGTAAGAATTTATTTTCGATTGAAATCTAAAATTCAAAAATTAGAAAAAAAGCTGACATTGATAAACGCTTAAACAAAAGTAAAACGGGGAATCACCTTTGTGATCCCCCGTTTTTTTTTAAGGTGTTCAAATTAAAAATTAATGTAAATAGTTTTAGTTTAATAACTAGTTTTAGTTCCAAAGCTAGTTTTTGTTTATAGCAAGTTTTCAATTTTTTAGTGAGGCCATTTTTACGTCTGTCTCCATTTCATTTATGTCATCCAGTACGATGAAAGAGCCATTTATTTCAAAGTTTTTAGCATAAAAACTATCAGCATCTCCATATATAATAAGCTTAGCCATTTTTTGAATAGTAAGCTTGGCAGTAGATTGTATTGTTAATGAATTCAACTCTATAACTCCATCCTCGATAATTGG
Organism: uncultured Saprospiraceae bacterium; assembly: GCA_964564545.1. Taxonomy (GTDB): domain Bacteria; phylum Bacteroidota; class Bacteroidia; order Chitinophagales; family Saprospiraceae; genus CAJQQY01. Next base: position 2,453 of record CAZMBP010000138.1, on the reverse strand, counting down.
ATTTGAAAAAGAAGAGGTAGATACATCAGGAATGAATACATTAGAAAATTCATTAGGCACATGATGATCACTCCAATTTCTAGCTTCATCCCATGAAGTTTCATTTCCAGGAGTCCCACCTATCCAAGTAACTGATTTTTGTGCAATCAGAATAGAGCAAGAAAGGGTAAGTAAAAGGATTAGTAGTGTTTTCATGATTTTTGGATTTAAGGAATTAAACTGGATATGATTGTAATTTAAGGGAATATAGCCCCTTAAAGCAAGTCTTATTTATCCTACGGTAGTGATTTTGATCTAACGGTTGATGATGTTTGTAAATAATAATTTTAGTTGCTTTTTTAAAATTAGCGATACAAATAAAAAATGTATAAATTGCGTTATTTTATTTATATAAATCTTAAATTAATTAAATATCAAATATTTATTTTAAAAAATAAAAGAAATTAAAAATTTCTGAAAACCCAATTTTTCAAATAAATAACCAATGGAAACCCTTAAAATCAAATCATTAATCATTGATGATGATACCCTTATTCGTAGTTTACTTCAAAAAAAATTAAATGAATATCTCCCAGAGTTAAAGACATCTTCTATTGCAAGTAACGGATCAGAAGCGTTAAAAAAAATTAAAATGATCCAACCCGATTTAATTTTTTTAAAGGTAGAATTGGATGATATGACTGGCTTTGAAATGCTGGATCAATTGAGTGAGATCAATTTCCAAACGATCATTATTTCGTCTTATTCTCAATATGCGATTAAAGCCATTCGATTTAACGCCTTTGATTTTTTAGTCAAACCTATCGATCTGAATGAGCTCAAGCAAGCGATTAATCGTTATCGAGCATTTGTGAAAAGGAATAATAATTTAGAGGAAAATAGTACTATAGAACCAAAATTAATTTTGCATACTCAGGATGGAGACTTACAATTGATCCTCAGAAATATTATACGCATAGAGGGTGAGAGAAATTATAGTTTTATTTATTTGAAAAATCAAAAGAAGATACTTTCTACCAAGACGCTTGGTGACCTTGAATATTTATTGAGCTCAAAAGGATTTTTTCGCAGCCACAAATCTCATCTAATTAATTCTACCCACATTCAAAATTATCCCAATAGTAGTTTAGTGATGCTTTCCGATGGATCGAGTATTCCTATTGCTCGCCGAAAAAAAGAGGATTTCAAAAATTGGTGGGAATCATTTAAATGAAAAACAACAATCATAAAATGTAACTGGGTGCCATAATTAAATGACACCCAGTTTTGGTTTTTTGAGGCTAATGTTTAGAATAAGGAGAGGTGTAACTATTTGATGAGGCAACTTTCAAGTCTACTTCTTTATCACTTACCTCATCCCATACAATGAAAGAACCTTTTATATCAACATTGTCAGCATAGACACCATCGGCATTTCCATGTACAATAAGTTTTGCCATTTCGTCAATGGTTAGTTTAGCTGTTGATACTATTTGTAATGAATTTAATTCTATGATTCCCTTCTCAATAACTGGATTTGAAAATGTAGAAGTTGACACATCAGGAATATATACATTTGAAAATTCATTAGGAACATGGTGGTTACTCCAGTTTTTAGGTTCTTCCCAAGATGTTTCATTTCCAGGTGTTCCACCTACCCATGTTACTGTATTTTGTGCTGCTGTGATCGTTGAAGTCAAAGTCAATAAAGCAATAATTAATGTTTTCATTTTCTTGATTTTTAAAAGGTTAGTTATTTATTATGACCACAATATAGAGGTAACACTAACTCTAAAGCAAGGCATTCTTATCTAATGGATTGACTATTGAGCAAACGGTTGATCCAACGGTAATTGACCATTGGCTTAGCCGTTAGATCAATAATTTTTCAAACCAAAAGATTTATAACTACCTTGTTATTATTCAATAATTATCCCTTTGGTTTTAAGAAACTGTATTGAAAAAGTTGCACGAAAAAAATGTAGCATTATTCAAGACAGGTTCTAATTTGAATAAAACAATTAAATGTCTAAATCATGGAAATAGAATGGAATACTAATTATATAGATCCTCAAAATCTCATCAATATTTCTAGGGGAGATAAAAGTAGAATGGAAAGATATCTCCGTCAGTTTCAGGAGCTAATTCCAACTAGGGTAGAAGACTTAAAGAAATATATAAATGATAATGACCGAAAAAGGATACGTCAAACCTTGCATCAGATGAGTCCTCAACTTCAATTTTTTGGGATTCAAAATGTAGTAGAACCAATTCGACGATTAGAGTTTGAGTATCAAACCATCCCTTTTGATGATTTGAAAATTTTAATTAATGGGATCTTGGCAAAACTAGATGGGGCTTGCAGGGAAGTGAAAGTCATTATTGAAAACAACTTTGATTAACGTACAAATCTTTTATCTAATATAGTTTATTCGAAATAGAATTGTATGATGAGCCGTAAAACGTCTAACGTT
>CAZMBP010000137.1:0-36957 GCA_964564545.1 uncultured Saprospiraceae bacterium | reverse complement strand
GAGAGTCCGTTCCACTTACATCATGATGATCTCTACCTAAAACAATTGGGGCAGAAATATCTCCACTTGCAATCGCATCATTAAATGCTTTAGCAATTTTCGCTCGTCCTTCAGCATCAGCATAAAGAATTCTTGCTTGCGAACCTACCACTAATTTATTCTTCTTTGCATCTTGAATCCACTTAATATTGTCTTGCATTTGCTGTTGGATTTCTTCTGGAGAGTTTGCTTTGATTGTCATCATGACTTCCTCAGCGATCTTATCTGTTTTGTCCAAATCAGATTCTTTGCAAGAAGTACAAACCCAACGGAATGGCCCAAATCCATAATCAAAACACATTGGTCCTAAAATATCTTGAACATACGATGGGTATTTAAAATCAATTCCATTTTCTGCCATCACATCAGCTCCAGCTCGAGAAGATTCTAACAAAAATGCATTTCCATAATCGAAAAAGTAAGTTCCCTTAGCAGTATGTTTATTAACTGCTGCGGCATGTCTGCGTAATGATTCTTGAACTTTCGTTTTAAATTTTTCAGGATCTGTTCGAAGCATTTGATTAGATTCTTCGAAAGTCTGACCAACTGGATAATAGCCTCCTGACCATGGATTATGCAATGAAGTTTGATCCGATCCTAGATGGATAAAAATTTCATTTTCATAAAATTGCTCCCATACATCTACTATATTTCCAACATATGCAATTGAAACAATTTCCTCTTTCTCTTGAGCAAGTCGAACACGATCTACTAACTCATCCATATCATAAATCAAAATATCAACCCAACCTTGAGTATGTCTTTTAGCAGCAGCTTTTTCATTTACCTCAGCACAAACAGTTACACAACCTGCAATATTTCCTGCCTTTGGTTGAGCACCTGACATTCCACCAAGTCCTGCTGTCAAGAATACTTTACCTTTAGTGGATTCTCCTTTTTGAAGTTTTTTCCTAAAAGCATTCATGACTGTAATTGCAGTTCCATGAACGATTCCTTGTGAACCTATATACATGTATGAACCCGCTGTCATTTGTCCATACTGAGTGACACCAAGTGCGTTATATTTTTCCCAATCATCAGGTTTTGAATAATTTGGAATCATCATTCCGTTAGTAACAACGACTCTTGGGGCATCTTTAGAAGAAGGAAAAAGTCCCATCGGATGGCCAGAATACATATGTAAAGTTTGCTCATCTGTCATTTCAGCAAGGTACTGCATCGTCAAAAGATACTGTCCCCAATTTTGAAAAACAGCACCATTACCTCCATAGGTAATCAACTCATTTGGATGCTGAGCTACATTTGGATCTAGGTTATTTTGAATCATTAACATGATCGAAGCAGCCTGTTGCGACTTAGCTGGATACTCAGAGATTGGTCGAGCATACATATCATACTCAGGTTGAAAACGATACATATAAATTCGTCCATAATCATTTAACTCGCCTGCAAATTCGGGTGCTAAAGTTGAATGCCATTCTCTTGGAAAATATCGTAAGGCATTTTTTATAGCTAACTTTTTTTCCTCTTTTGACAAAATATCTTTTCGCTTGGGAGCGCTATTTGCATTTCGAGGATATGGTTTTGCGGGAGGTAATTCAGAAGAAATTCCTTGTTTGATTTGATTTTGGAAATCTATAATTGTATCTGTCATTGTTATAATTTTGAATTTTGAATGGTAAATTTAGAATGATACTCCCTCTTACTAATTCATTTTAAATAGTTTTTTGGGAATTCAAATTTCATCAAAAAATAAGTTCTAATATTTCTCAAAAATATTTTCAAATTCACTTTTTATGGATCGGCTTGCCTTGTGTGTAATTGATATCAATTCCTTGCTTTCAATTAATTTTGCAGCCTTCTCTATGTCCTTAGAAAAAATTCGATCCTCTTTTGCATGAGTTATATTTTTACGAATCTCGCTATGTACTTGTTCCAAAATTTTACTCGACTTTAATGGTCTCTGAAAATCAATAGCCTGAGCAGCACACAACATTTCAATAGCCAAAATATTAACTAAATTATTACAAACCTTTAATGCTTTCCTTCCTCCAATTGATCCCATACTAACATGATCCTCTTGCCCTAAAGATGTCGGTATACTATCAGCACTTGCAGGAAAACAAAGTCCTTTATTTTCACTCGCCAATGCAGCACCTGTATATTGCAAAATCATAAAACCAGAATTTACCCCAGTATCTTTCATCAATAGTTTTGGCACTCCACCATATTTTCCTTCCAAAGAAAGATAAGAACGACGATCTGAAATGTTGCCCAACTCGGCTGCCGCCAAACAAGCATAATCTAAAGGCAACGCCAAAGGTTGACCATGAAAGTTTCCACCGCTTATGGTAAAGTCTTTTGAGAAAACAATTGGATTATCAGTAACTGAATTTATTTCTGTTTCAACACATTCTTTAAGATGCGCCCAAGCATTTCTTGAAGCTCCATGTACCTGAGGAACACAACGAAGTGAATACGGATCTTGCACCCGGTCACAATCTTCGTGTGACTTTAAAACCTGAGATCCTTTTAAAAAATAGTGTACTCGTTTCGCCACATGAATATTTCCTTTGTAAGGTCGGATTGCATGTAATTCTTGCAAAAATGGAGAAGTCGATCCTTTCAATCCTTCAATCATTAAAGCAGCAATTATATCTGCATGTGCCAAACAAGTATGTAATTTTTCAACAACCATTACCGCATGAGCTGCGATAAACTGAGTACCATTGATTAATGCTAAGCCTGCTTTTGGCCCAAGATCTAACGCTTTGATTTTCAGTTTCTTATAAACATTTGACGTGTTTGTAATTTTATTGTTATAAAATACTTTTCCTTCTCCTATCAAAGGCAAAAACAAATGCGACAAAGGCGCTAAATCTCCTGATGCACCAACTGAACCTTGCTCAGGCACAACTGGAACAATATCATTTTCAATCAAAAAAATGATACGATCTAAGACTTCAGGAGCGATTCCTGAAAAACCTTGCGACAAAGCATGAACCTTCAAAATCAACATTAATTTTGAAATATCTTTAGCAATTGGCTCTCCTACCCCTACACTATGACTGAGTAAAATATTTCGTTGTAATAGTCTTGTTTCGTCTTTTGAAATTTTAGTATTGCACAAGGGGCCAAATCCAGTATTTATGCCATAAACCGCTGCTTCATTTTGAGCAATTGCAATTACTTCATCATAACATTTTTGGATTTTCTTTCGAGTGGAGGAATTAATTTTTGCTTGCAATTCTCCACGAAGAATTTGCAAGGCTTTGCTTGTAGTTAAGATTTCTTTTCCGTAGTTAAACATTGGTTAGGTTTTATTTTTGGCAAATTTATAATTAAGTTTCATAACTACCTAAAATCAATTTCCAAATGTTACTTTTGTAAAAAGAAACTTAGAAATAATATGAATAATAATGATGTCATCAGACGGGTTCGCTATACTTTTGATTTTAGCGATGATAAAATGATTGAAATATTTGCCTTGGCTGATGTAGAAGTGACTCGGGCTCAAATAAGCGAGTGGTTAAAAAAAGATGACGATCCTGATTTTAAAGGAATTTATGATAAAGATTTAGCCATTTTTTTGAATGGATTTATCAACCTTCGAAGAGGAAAAAGAGAAGGTCCACAACCAAAACCTGAGAAAACGTTGAATAATAATCTGATTTTGAGAAAATTGAAAATTGCGTTGAATCTTCGTGATGATGAAATGGTGGAGATTTTTGATTTAGTAGATATGAGAATTAGTAAGCATGAAATAAATGCTTTTTTTCGAAAACCAACACAGAGTCAGTTTCGATTTTGTAAGGATCAGTTCTTGAGGAATTTTCTTTATGGGATGCAGAAGAAATATCGGAAGTAATTATTCAAAAATAAAATGCTTGACGATTAAATATTGGAATTAAAATTAATATAAAAATCCAAAAAAGAAATAATAATAACTTCCCTACACCTCCAACTAGAAGTTTCCAAATGAAACCTTCCTTGTTTTTTCTGCTTTTTAAATAATTTAGAATTCCAAAAAAATTAAATATAAATGCTATGGTTCCAACCGCAAAACTAAAAAACAAAGCAAAATTGAAGGATTGATTTAATTCCTTTTCATTTAAAAAAATGACAAGAACAACAATACTTAAATACAGAAGAACTGATGTTAAAAACTGATCATAGGATTTTAATGCGAACTTAGGTAGTTCGATTTCTTTTTCGATCTCATCTAAAATATTATTTTCCATTTTTATATTGAAAATATAAAAATAATAAAAAGGTCATCTAAAGCTATTTTAAATGATCTTTTTATTTATCTCTCTTTATTTAAATGCTTACCAAAAATATATCATAATCACCGTCATCAACAATACTAAAATCACCATGTGGAATCGGTAATCTTTGTACCAAGGTAATCCATCCATTCCATCAGCCAACAGTTCTCTTCGGAATGTCAACAACTCAATTTTTTCTGGATCAGGAGCTGCTGTTATGTTACTTATTACCACAAAAATAATGGCACTCAAGGCAGTCATGATTCCTACATTCGTGGTATAGTGTAAGTTCAATATTTTTTCAGTCCCCTCTCCCATCATTGCCTCCCAAGGCGCTGTATCTGTAATTAAAAAAAGAAACGCACCTAATAAGGTTCCAATTACCAAAGTCCAAAATGAACCATCTCCATTTCCTCTTTTGTAAAAAACTCCTACTAAGAAAATGACTGCAATTGGAGGAACGAGGATGGAGAACATTTTTTGTAAATAACTCCACAAACCTTGAAAATGCTGGATATTTGGAGCCCAAAAAGCTGCAATCAACATTAACACAACCGTAGTAATTCGCCCATATCTTACGATATCTTGATCGGTCAAGTTTGGATTATTTGGTTTCACAAAATCTACTACTACTAAAGTTGATGCTGAGTTTAAAGTTGAATCTACACTCGACATAATTGCCGAAACCAATCCTGCTAAAACAATTCCGACCATTCCAACTGGCAATGCTTGTGTAACTATCGTTGGGAAAACCTTATCTGAGTTTGCTAATTCTGGAAATTGATCCAAAGGAAATAAACTAATCGCCATAGCTCCAGGAATTACCATAACAAATAATGGAATCACTTTTAAAAAACCTGCGAAAGTCATCCCCCAACGAGCATGTTTAATATCTTTTGCTCCCAATACTCTTTGTACGATATATTGATTGGTAGTCCAATACCAAAAACCTAAAATAGGCACACCTAAGAACAATCCTGACCATGGCATACTTTCATCATCCAATGGCCGTATCATGGAGAAATGACCTTCAGGAGCACTCGCTACAACATTTGCCCAAGAGTAATCTAATTTTCCAAAAAGGATCCAAGTCAATACTGTACATCCAATAATTAAAATAAGCGATTGAATTACATCAGTAATAACTACAGCTTTTAGTCCTCCAAAGGCTGTATAAATTCCTGCAACGATTGCCAATCCAAGTGCAGTTTGCCATAATACTAGTCCTGGAAAAAAAGCTTGTAACACTATACTTCCGGCGTACAAACCACCAGCCATCTCAATCAAGACACTACTTGAGATAGTGATAACTGAAAAGAAAATTTGTGATCTTCTGTCAAATCTCTTTTCCAAAAACTCTGGAATAGTTGTAATTTTTGAACGTAAATAAAGCGGTACAAAAATGACCGCAGCGATAATTAAAGGTATACCAGAAAGCCATTCATAAACTGATTGAACGACTCCTGTAGAATAAGCCGCTCCTGATAAACCAACTAAAGTTGCACTTGAAATGTTGGAAGCAAAAAGCGATAAACCAATAAGCCCAAAAGTAAATGATCGACCTCCTAAAAATAGGTCTTCACTCGTTTTGGTTCTTCTGGAAACATAAAATCCGATCCCCATCACGAATGCAAAATAGGCAATGATAATCCCTATATCAATATTTGAAATTGGATTCATACAGTAGTTTTTTCGTTTTGTTTTGTTTAAATCAATCTAGGCATTGCCTTGATTTCCGCTTAAAGCTAATCATTTTCTCAAAAAACTTAAGCTTGGGGTGACATCACTTTTGATCCATTTTCTAATTCTTTGTCATAGTAATGTGTTGCGTCGTAAATTAATTCATCCATTTTGTTATTTTCCAAAATGGTTCTTTCCTCATTCCATTGAAGCGTATTTTTAAGATCTTCCATTACTTTTTCTCGAATAACCGCAATACTTTTTATATCAAAATATAACCGTCCTGTTCGTCTTACAAAAAAATCTTCTGCACTTGAAACCATTTCATATTTAATTCCAAACCAAGCTTCTGCTCTTGCTAATGAAACTTCAGGTACATCTGAAAATTCGATCATTTTTAATAGGATCAAATCTGATGATGTTCCATAATTAGTTGCCAAATACCAAGCATAATATTTATCCAAACCTTTAAATTCGACTATCTTCTCCAGCTTTTTAATATACTTTTTTACAGCATTATAATCAGTCAATGGCTTTCGTGTCAATGGGATTTTCTTAGTATTACATTTTTTAAAACTATTTTTCGTTACCCCATCCATCTTTTTCAAAACTAAATCCACAATTCGTTGTGCCATCTTTCGGTAGCCCGTCAATTTTCCACCTGCAATAGAAATCAATCCTTTCTCGGAAACAAAAATTTCATCTTTTCTTGATAACTCTGAAGGTGATTTTCCTTCCTCATGAATCAATGGGCGAAGTCCTGCCCAATTAGAAATAATGTCTTCCTCTGAAACTTTAATGGTTGGAAAAGCATGATGAATTGCTGCTAGACAATATGCGGCATCTTCCTTTGTACAAACTACTCGGTTGAGATTTCCTTGGTAAGTAGTATCGGTCGTTCCAATATAAGTTGCTCGACCTCTCGGAACAGCAAAAATCATTCGGCCATCAGGACCATCAAAATAGGTGGTATGTTTTAATGGAAATTTTTCATGAGGAAAAACTATGTGAATTCCTTTGGTCAAATGCAACCGTTTACCGCTTACTTTACCGTCTTTTTTTCTAATCCGATCAACCCAAGGTCCTCCTGCAGAGACAACTATTTTGGCTTTTATTTCAAATTCATTTCCATCATTTTCATCTCGACAAACTGCGCCATTTACAGTTTCGTTGGAATAGGTGAAATCTTTTACCTTACAATAATTCAAAGCAATTGCTCCATATGTGGCCGCCGTTTTCAATAACTCGATAGTCAGCCTTGCATCATCTGTTCGATACTCTGCATAATAACCTCCTCCTTTTAATCCATTTTCATCCAACAAAGGTTCGAGTTCTAAGGTTTGTTTTTTATTCAACATTTTTCGTCGATCATCACCTTTTACACCTGCCAAAATATCATAAACCATTAACCCAAATGAAGTAGCCCATTTTCCATAAGTTCCACCTTTAATTAATGGCATCAACATTTTTTCAGGTAAAACTAAATGTGGTGCTAGTCGATGAACAATTGCTCTTTCTGTTCCTGTCTCTCGAACTAATCCGATATCTAATTGTTTCAAATACCTTAAACCACCATGAATCAATTTCGTAGATTTGCTGCTCGTTCCAGAGGCAAAATCTCGCATTTCTACCAATGCTGTTTTCAAACCTCTAGCTGAAGCATCTAAGGCAATTCCAGCTCCAGTCGCTCCACCGCCAATCACTAAAAGATCAAAGGTTTCAGTTTTTAATTTTTCGATATGTTCTTTCCGATCTATGACCGAAAAGGGGAATTCTTGTGAACTCATTTTTGTGTTTTTGATGTAATTTTATCTTTTCTAAATAGGTTCTCTAGAAATGTAAATGTTTTACACTAATTGATTTTATTGACTTTATCTATTATTCAAACAAGCAGTTCTCAGGTTTCGAACAAGTAAAATACGATTTATAATTCTTTGCCTTCTTATCCATACAACCACATAAATCCAATACTTCGATTTTCCGAAAATCAAAACCTTGACTCTCTGCCTGAATAGAAATATATCCTTCCGTCATTCTTTTTCCCTCAGGAAATTTCAACGTATCCAACCCTGTTAATCCTCCACCAACAACCGCATTCGTATAAGTCAAAACAGTATCACCTTCAATTAGTTGATGAATTAAGGAGTCACCATAAACGATTGCTTCAGCAGTAACCCATTGCTCTCCATGATAAGTTTTACTCGAAGAATTCACACAATGTGGTTTAAAAAATTCTCCATTCAACGTCACATGTGACCCTGGTGTACAAAGGTTACCAGTTGATCTTTCGTCTTTTCCATTTCCTCCTAAAAGTTGGAATTCTACTGACAAAGGAAATTCTTGATTTAGAGTCACAGATTCCACCGGCTGACAATGCAACATCAAACCATTATTAGCAACTGCCCATCCAGCACCTCCATTCGCCTGCTTTCCAACTGCTCGATATTCCGCTCGAAGTCTATAATGGGAAAATTTATCTTCATGGAAAAGATGTCCATATTCATTTCGAAATGTATCATATTCAGAATAGTTCGCCTGCAAAAGTCCATCAGTTACTCGAAAGGTATTATTGAAATTATCTCCCATTTTGTAACCTGCTAATTTGGGTGTCCAACCATCCATATTTTTACCATTGAATAGTTGTTTCCATTCTTCAACGTTGGAATTATCAACTTGTTTATCATTTGAACCACATCCAAATAAAAAAATAAAACAAGTAAAAAAGATAATTAGATTTTTCATTTTGTCGTTTTGTGAAATTTTAAAAACACAAATTTAATCCAAATTCAATCAATTTCAATTCTTGATTTTGGAAGGTATAAAATGTAATTAATTCTGCTTTTTTTTGAGGGCCGATTATTTTGTTCATTCCATCATTGAAAGTTCATAACTCTAGTTATTTTTGTCAAAAATTTCATTCATGAAAAACGAAATCCAACATTCATTTTCGATTCAATTTTCAGGAAAACCAATCATGGTAAAATCTCCAGGTCGGATTAATTTGATTGGTGAACATACTGATTATAATAATGGATTTGTGATGCCTGCAGCTATTGACAATGCTATGTATTTTGCGATTGGAAAAAATGGAAATGCTGCATTAGAGATACATTCTTATAATTATGATGAGTCTCTTGTTTTTGAAAATTTGGAAAAAGAAGGTCTTCCTAGTTGGGCTAGTTATTTCAAAGCAATTCTTCAAATTTTAAAAGAAAAAGGTTTTACTATTAATGGTGTTCAATGTGTCTTCGGAGGAGATATTCCGATTGGCGCTGGTTTATCTTCCTCAGCAGCTCTTTGTTGTGGATTTATTTTTGGATTATCAGAGCTATTTAATTTAAATATTTCAAGAGAAGAAATTGCAAAAATCGGACAAGCAGCTGAACATAGAATTGGACTCAATTGTGGTTTGATGGATCAATATGCTGTTTTATTTGGGAAAAAAGACCATGTATTTCGTTTGGATTGCAAAAGCTTAGAATTGAAATACATTCCTTTCAAATTAGAGAATCACACTTTAGTTTTATTCAATTCAAATATCGAACATAAACTGGCATCTGCAGACTCTGAATATAACGTTAGAAGAGCTTCTTGTGAAAATGTGGTTGAACTTATTGCTAAGGATTTTCCAAAAATACAGTCACTCAGAGATATTGATAATGATTTATTAAAAAAATACAAAGACAATATTCAACCAATTGATTTTAAACGAGTTAATTACGTTTTAAAAGAAAACAAAAGAGTTGATGAGGTGATCGATTCTTTGAAAGAAAACGATTTTGAGATAGTTGGAAATATATTGTTACAAGGTCATCATGGATTGAGTAAAGAATATGAAGTGAGTCTTCCTGAGTTGGATATTTTAGTTGATTTAGCAAAAAAAGAAAAGGGTGTTTTAGGCGGTAGATTGATGGGTGGAGGTTTTGGTGGAGCAACAATAAATCTAGTTTCAAATGAATTTAAAACAACTGCACTTGCAAATATTAAAAAGCAATATTTTGAATTAACAGGGTTGGAATGTAAAATTCATGAAGTAAAAATTGAGGATGGAGTGAAACTTATTTAAAATAAAATTATAATAATTTCAGGATCATTTCTAAAATATATTCAAGAAAGAGTCTTGGGGCGAATTGGGAACGGCGAAAAATTTGAATCCGGGTGTCAACTTAGGTGCCTGTTCTTTTTTTCATTCGAAAAAAAAAGAACCAAAAAATTCTTGACGAAAAAATAGCTTAGCACAAGGCTAGCACCCGCACCCACATTTTTCGCCATTCCCAACCCGCCCTGATACTCATTGTACTCTACTCATTGATAATTATTTAAATCCTTAAGTACTTGTTCAAAAAATCACTATAAATTATATCTTTTATAACAGTACAATTACATAAACAAAAAAATACTAAATTTTAAATGCCCAGTTTTTCATCCGTTTTTTCCCTAAAACAAATGACATCTATTAAGTGTCTGATTATCAAATAATTAAGCCTGTTTTGTATTTAAACAAAACAGGCTTAATATATTAAATAACAAGAGTTTGACCTCTTGGTCTTATCTATACATTACAGTTTTAACTGCATCAATTACCTTTTTAGGATTCGGCATGTAAGCCTCTACATAAGCCGCTGCATATGGTAAGGAAACATCAGGAGCATTCACCCGTACCACCGGTGCATCCAAATAATCAAAAGCATGCTTTTGAATCTGATAAGTGATTTCTGAACTAATTCCTGCATATGGCCATGACTCATCAACCACTACAATTCGATTAGTCTTTTTCACAGAATTAACAATCGTTTCATGATCTAATGGTCGAATCGTTCGCAAGTCAATTACCTCTGCTGAGATACCTTCTTTTGCTAATTGATCAGCAGCAGCATTAGCTACCAACATCATTTTATTAAAAGAAACAATAGTTACATCTGTTCCTTCTCTTCGAACAGCAGCTTTTCCAATAGGAGTTAAATATTCACCATCAGGAACTTCTCCTTCTAATGCATAAAATTGCTCCGACTCCATCATACAAATTGGATCATTATCTCGAATCGCAGATTTGATTAATCCTTTTGCATCAGCTGGATCGATACAAGAAATAACTTTCAAACCAGGGCAATTTGCTAACCAAGCCTCAAAAGTTTGAGAGTGTTGCTGTGCTAATTGACCAGCAGCTCCTGAAGGCCCTCGAAATACAATTGGGCAATTAAATTCACCTGCTGATTGAGAAAGTGTTTTTGCAGCATTATTAACAATTTGGTCAAATGCTAAAACAGCAAAATTCCAAGTCATAAATTCTACAACTGGACGCAATCCATTCATTGCTGCTCCCACTCCAATTCCTGCAAAACCTAATTCCGCAATCGGAGTATCCACTACCCTTCTTGCTCCAAATTCGTCAAGCATACCTTTACTTACTTTGTATGCTCCATTATATTCTGCTACTTCTTCTCCCATAAGGAAGACACTATCATCTCTTCTCATTTCTTCGCTCATTCCTTCTCGAATGGCATCTCTTAAAGCTAAAACTCTAGACATTGATGTGATTTTTTAGTGAACCGCAAAAGTAGGAAAAACAAGCGAATTTCTTAATTTCTTTAAATAAAAAAATCGATGGTCTTCCTATTTTAAATAATACTTCTTTTAATACAATTCTAACTCAAAAAAGTTAACTCTTTCGAAAAATTAATTAAAAAAAATAAATGAGAATTACGAATTGTATTTTTAATCAGGAAGTAAGGAGTGCCACAAATAAAAAGTAGCATAAGCTTTCCAGCCATCCCAATTTTCAGCCATCTGCTCAATACCCTCAATTGATGGCTTTTTCTCTAAATTTAATTCCTTTTTAATCGCATTATGAATGCCAACATCTTTAATAGGCAAAGCATCAGGATATCTCAAACATTTCATCAATACATAATCAGCTGTCCAATTTCCAACACCTTTATGTTCAATTAATTTAGCTTTCGCTTCATCATATGAAAGTTGAGAAAGCATATTTTTTGAAATTTTACCTCCAGCAATTGCTTTAGCAACACCAGTCAAATATTTTATTTTACTTCGACTAAATTGGAAAGGGCGAAGGTCTTCCTCCGTCAATTTTGAAATCACCTGGGCAGTTGGAAATAGATAAAAATCATTGCCATCGAAATGGATTTTTCGCCCAAAATTCTCGACCAATCTTTTCTTTAAAGAATAAGCAAAAGTCAGATTAATTTGCTGTCCAATTATTGCCCAACTAATCGCTTCTAAAAAACTGGGTACTCCAATCAATCGAAGACCTTTATTTTTCTTACATATTGACTTTAGCAACTTGTCGTTTTTACACATTTTATAAAAACCCTTTAAATCTCGTTCTACATCAAACCATTCTAAAATATAATTAGCTATTATTTTTTTGGGAACTGAAGAAAGTTCCCCTTTCAAAATCTCTACTCCCAGTTTTTCTTTTTCCCAAAAAACTTGAATCAAAAAAACCTCAGTTTCCACATCCAAAGCAAATTGAACCACCTCATTTCCTACTCGAAACAAACATTCCAAATCTGACCGTTGAAGAAACCTCAAACATTCAGAGAAATTAAAATCTATTGGAGTTGAGATAGAAAATTTTTTATTCATAATTGACGATAGAAATTATTATAAACGATTTGTATTTGATTAAACTTTCTGATATTTTTGCCGTTTTAGTAAAAGGATGATTATTTAATGAAAACATCCCTAATTTTTTACAATAATAAAATAAATAATGGCAATTATAATTACTGACGAATGTATTAATTGTGGAGCATGTGAACCTGAATGCCCTAATAATGCAATTTATGAAGGAGGGGTAGAATGGTCAATGTCAGAAGGAACTACCCTTGCTGGAAAATATACACTTGAAACTGGAAAAGAAGTTGATGTTGATGCATCTAATGCTCCGGTTGAGGAAGATTATTATTTTATCACTCCTGATAAGTGTACTGAATGCATGGGATTTCATGAAGAACCACAATGTGCTGCAGTTTGTCCTGTAGATTGTTGTGTTCCTGATCCTGATCGAGAAGAATCAGAAGAAGTTCTTTTGGCTCGACAAGCTACTTTACATGCTTAATTGAGAATTTTAACTTTTCAGAAAAAAACTGGTAGTATTTAACATGCTATCAGTTTTTTTTTGCCGTATTTTAACTTATGTTTTAACAACGGGAAGATCATTTTTTTCGTTTTTACAATCAAATCTTATTGTTGATTTTTTTTCACCACAGATTACATAGGTTTTCACAGATTCTTTTTGAGAAAATTAATTAGTAAAAACCTGTGCAATCTGTGGTTCGCATTTAAATAATAATATGAAACTTAAATATTTAATTTTATTGTTTCTCGGAATCTCAATAACATTTTCGAGTTGCTTTTTTTACTCATTTAAAGGAACTAGTATTCCTGCCGAGGTCGATACTTATTTTGTTGAAAGATTCGACGTAAGAGCAAGTAGCGCAATTCCAACATTAGGTCAAACTTTGTCAGAGGCTCTAAAAGATAAAATTCGTAATGAATCGAATTTAAAGCAAACGGAGACTGATCCTCACATTGAATTTAAGGGAGCCGTAACTGATTATTATATTAGTTCGGAAGCACCTCAGGCTGGGGAAACAACTGCATTTAACCGATTGACCATAACTCTTTCAGTAGAATATATTTACCATTTGGATGAAGAAAAAAATTGGAAAGAGAGCTTTAGATCGTTTTCTGATTTTGGAAGTAATGTCAATTTAATTGATGTGCAAGATGATCTCATTGATGCTATTCAAGAGGAGATGATTGAAAAGATATTTAATAAGGCGTTTAATGATTGGTAGATCTACTGCTCTGATCTTCAAGACTCATAGAATCTTAGCAACTTTTTATTTATCTTTGAGTATAAACAACCATACATTGAAGCGCATTTGATTAGCAGATTATTAGAAAAAAACATTCAATGACAGCGGAGAATTTTTCATATTATTTAAAAAATCCAGGACATTTATACCAAGTGTCTTATCAAGAATTGAAAAGCTTGGTAGTTCAATACCCGTACTGCCAAAATTTAAGATATCTATTGCTGACCAAAAGCCAAATCGAAAATTCTGATGAATATCAAAAGGATTTGGAATTAGCAGCAACTTATCATATTGATAGAGCTTACTTGTATCAATTAATTCATCAAGAAGAAAAAGCAGAGAATGCAGAAAACTTTGTTTTAGAAGAGGATTATTTAGAATTAAAAGACCTTTCAGCTAATCAATTAGAACAAACTGATGTACCTCAAGCATCCTTCATATTAGAGGATCAGGAAGAAGCTTTAGTTCAAGAGGAAGCTTTGGAATTACCCCATCTTGATGTACCCAGCACAAACTCAACTGACTCAATCATTACACAGGAAACTATCAATGAAGTTTCAGCTGATGATGAGAAGGAGGAGTTACAAAATATAGATGAAGGTGATGATATGGAATTAACCGATTCCTCTGATTTGGATATCCTAACCTCTCCCGATGAACCAATTGATGTAGAAGCAGCTGAAAACATTTCAGATGAGCCTGAGATGTTATCTTACATAGAAAAACCTAAAAAAAGTAAATCGGTCATTGAGCAACTTTTGGGAAAAGAAAAAAAGAAAAAAAGAAAAAAGGATAAAAAGAAAGATGAAAAAATAATCTCCCTTTCTTCTGAAAAGGAAATTAACCTAGAAGATGAACTTGAATCCCCTCCTGCTCAAGTAGAAAATGATTTTAAAGATTTATCACCTGTAAAAGAAACCCCAAGATTTGGTAAAGAAGTACTTTTTGAAATTACCAATAAGACGGACATAGAATTAGATGCTTTGATGCAAAAGTCGAATCAATTAGAGGAGGAAGAGACTATTGATGAAAACTTAGGGTATTTAGGTTCAAATGAGGAAACAATAACTGAAGAATCCGTAAAACCTATAGCCGCTTCTGCTCCTGTTCCAAAAACTTCCTTCAAAAGTTACCTAGATCAATTCCAACCTCCTACCGGAGTTATTGAAGATTTAGAGAAAGAGGATGAAATAACAAATGTTATTGAGGAAACTTTGGAAGAAGAAAAAGAAGAGATAGGATTAATGTTTATCAAAAAGAAGAAATCAAAAAAGAAAAAGAAGCAACTAATGTCAAAAATAAAAATGAAAAAAAAAGCTAAGGAGGAGAAAAAAATGAAGAAGGATAAAAAAGGAAATAAAAAGAAGAAAAAAAAAGCTAAAGTGATTGCCGAAGCCAACAAAAGTGTCCAACAAAGTGATGATATTTTATCAGAAACATTGGCAGAATTGTTGGGTAAACAAGGTAGTCGAAAGAAAGCAATTCAGATGTATAAACGATTAAGTTTGATTTTTCCTAAAAAAAGCAGTTTCTTTGCGAAAAAAATTGCGAAACTTAAAAAATAATTCAATATGTTATCAGGAATTACAGTATTAACCGCTCTAGTTTGCATTATGTTGATGGGAGTAGTTTTAATCCAAAACCCAAAAGGTGGAGGAGTTGATGCGACTTTTGGTGGAAATGCTTCTAACCAAATTTTTGGCGCAGCTAAATCAACAGACTTTGTTGAGAAATTAACTTGGGGCTTAGCAATCGCTTTGTTCGTACTTTGTATCGTTGCTGCTTTGATCGCAGGCGGTGGTGCAGAAGTTTCTTCTGGTTTGGAATCAGGAGGGAACTAGTTTAGTTTCTTTTTTTTATAAAAAACGGATGTGTCAAGTGATGCATCCGTTTTTTTGTTTTACCAATATTGTTGCGCGACTTACAATAGTAATCCCCACCCATAGGAGGAGAATTAAAGAATACTTTCAAACATAACTCTGCATCTTTTGTTCTAGTTTCTTTTATCTCATCATAACTCATCTCCAATGGAACAATTGCTCAACTACGAAACCTATCATCAACCTTCTCATACCGAGTGGATTCTTTTGGTACATGGAGCAGGAGGAAGTACTCGAACTTGGAAGCGGCAAATTACCCAATTAGGTGCCAAATATAATTTACTAGTAGTGGACTTACCAGGACATGGGGGTAATGCTGGAAGAATATTTAATACAACCACTTATTCTTTTGAGAGTATTGCTAAAAAAATATGGGAAGTTACTGATCATCTACAAATCGAGAAACTCCATCTTGTTGGAATATCGTTGGGTACGATCCTTTGTTTACAAATGAGGCTACTCTATCCCGAGCGTGTCTTATCTGTTGTCATGCCTGGAGCCATCGTGAAGTTGAATTTGAAGTTAAAAATTCTAGCACGGGTAAGTCTTACTTTTGCTAAGATTATTGGCTTTCGAAACTTTTATAAACTAAGTGCCTATATCATGATGCCTAGAGGGAATCATAAAAAATCAAGAGATGTTTTCATCAAAGAATCGAAGGCACTTACAGTTGAGGAATTCAAGAAATGGACCAATTTATATTTTAATCTAAATAAAACACTCAATCACTTTTTCCATACTCCTACTGCTATTCCTCATTTGTTAATCATGGGTAGCCAAGACCATTTATTTTTACCACCAGCTAAAAATTATTCTCAGCTTCATGACAATGCTTCCATTGCGGTTATTCCAGATTGTGGACATGTGGTAAGCATTGAACAAGCTAATCAGTTTAATCAAATTTGCTTGTCTTTTTTAGAAGGACGATAATTCGAAAGGTTTTTGGAAGGGATTTTAATTTTCCTATGATAGAAATCCTATTTCAAGATTCACCTCTTCATTTCTCTCTCTAGTTTCATTTAAATGGTCTATTTCGTTTTGAAGATCAAACTTTTTGTCAATAACATTTAAATGTTCACTAATGTCCTTTCTTTTAGCATGTAATACACCCTTACCATATACTTCAAAGAGTTTTTGAAATTTTCCTGTAACCTTAGAGGCTTATACTAGATGAAAGAATACTTTCTTTTTAAATCTAAGTTTGAGTCTGATTGATCATCTATATTACGTTTATTATCTATTTTTTCAATATTTAAAAATGTGTTTGATATTTAATTTTAAAGATTGATAAAAGACTCATTATCAGTTCATTATGAATAATCCTTATTGTTTAAAGGCTTCATAAATGGTATTTTTTTGATTTGTTCTCACTTTTAGTTTAGAGTATATTACAATATGTCGGTTCTTAAATTCAACTTAGAACCTTCGACATACCATTTCTTATTTCTTCACAATTAAAACAATTAAAACAATTAAAATTATGAAAACATTTAAAATTTCAATTTTAGCTTTACTTTTCTCCTTAGTATCTTTCACTATTGCAGATGCGGCTGACTTCGACTGTGGATGTTCTGAACTAACTCCAGCAGGATCAGCATCATGGGGTTACAACTCAGCTGGTGGTGATTGTTGTGATCAAGTAGGCTTTGCCCTAGCAGAGACTTATAATGATGAAGGAGAACTTACTAGTTCTTCTGTAACTTCAATGGATGTATCAGGTCAATGCGATGATGTATACGGTTGTTAGAAGCCCAATTTTAATCATTTCTTTATATAAAATAAAAATTCAAAAAATGAAAAAATATAATTTAACAATAATAGGTCTACTTCTAATTATTTCATCTTGTACAAATTATAACTCCGAAATTTCTACTGATCCTCAAACTAACATAGTAGAAAAAGATAGTACTTTTGACCTATTAAAAGAGTCAGGACTTAATACGTTAAAACTAAAGTATCATAGTGGGGATGAAGATATTACATGGGAAAGTTTCTATGAAAATTACAAAGAAGCTACACTAAAAAATCATGATCATAAAAGTTGGAGAAAGTACATTTCTAGTTTATTGAGTTTTCAAATTTTGGAAACCCCTATGTTAGAAAACATCAA
The DNA here is from genome assembly GCA_964564545.1 of uncultured Saprospiraceae bacterium. Classification (GTDB taxonomy): domain Bacteria; phylum Bacteroidota; class Bacteroidia; order Chitinophagales; family Saprospiraceae; genus CAJQQY01. The sequence goes on along the minus strand of CAZMBP010000137.1, from coordinate 19,172 downwards.
TTCTGAAAACTATGTTATTCTACAAGAATACTTAGAAGAATTAAGTCAACTCAAAAGTGGATACACTAAATTAAATTACTTGTTAATTGATAAGTTGCAAACTTATGTTGATGGTCAATCTCTTACTCCTTATGCTAAATCTAGCATTGACAAAGCCATAGATGGGCAAAGTAAAGCTAAAGCACACTTAGGTGGTTTGCCAGAAAAAGATGAATTGTATAGAACAATGAAAGAAAAAGTTAGAAAAAAATATGAAGAGGATTATGGTGTATATCTACCAAAATTAAAAGAGTTTTTAAAACAATCTCAATCTAACTAATATTCCATAGCAAAAGAGCTGTCCTGTGTTGAGGATTCATACATAGGACAGCTCAGTTTTCATCACCTCTATTAAAATAAGATTCTGAGCATTTAAGAAGGCTTCTGCCTTCAATCGATCACGTAATACAAAAGAATAAAAACATAACCCAACCTCCTCTCTTTTTCCCAAAATTATTTATTCCCACCCGCTCGTAAAAATAACCTCACGTTCCTTGTTTCTCCTAAAAAAAAACTACTTTTGCGTGCCTTTTCGTCAGGTAATATTTTTTGAAAAATTCAATCCGAAAAATTGGCTTTTCAAATCAGCAATTTTGGCAGTAAAATCCAAATGGTACGCTATCTGATAAAGGGTACACATAACCATGAAACTTTATGTTTCATATCATTAAATTATTTTTTACAAACTAAACATATTACTGTAGTATGAAACCAATTAACGACAGAGTAGTTGTCCTTCCGGCACCTGCTGAAGAAGTTACTGCTGGAGGAATTATCGTTCCTGACACCGCAAAAGAAAAACCACAACGTGGTAAAGTTATTTCTGTTGGCCCAGGAAAAGATGGCAACGCAATGACTGTAAAAAAAGGTGATGTTGTCCTTTATGGAAAATATTCAGGTCAAGAAATCAGCCACGAAGGGAAAGATTATTTGATCATGAGAGAAGATGACATTTTAGTTATTCTTTAATTATGAATTTTGAATACTGAATTTTAAATCACGGTTGGTGATTGATTTTTTGTGTTCACTCTCAAATTTTTATTTTAAAAAATCAAAAAAAGAAATTAGATATGTCTAAGCAAATTAGCTTTAACTCTGATGCTAGAGAAAAACTAAAAAATGGAATTGACGCTCTAGCGAATGCTGTAAAAGTAACTCTAGGACCAAAAGGAAGAAATGTAGTTATCCAAAAAAGTTTTGGTGCACCAAACATCACTAAAGATGGTGTTACTGTTGCCAAAGAAATCGAATTGGAAGATGCAGTAGAAAATATGGGTGCTCAAATGGTAAAAGAAGTGGCTTCTCGAACTGCTGACTTAGCAGGTGACGGAACTACAACTGCAACTGTTTTAGCTCAAGCAATGGTAAATGCAGGAATGAAAAATGTAACTGCAGGTGCTAACCCAATGGATTTGAAAAGAGGAATCGATAAAGCTTCAAAAGCAATTATCGCTAACCTTAAAAAACAAACTGAAGTAATCGGAAACGATTTGAAGAAAATTACTCAAGTAGGTTCTATCTCTGCTAACAACGATCCAGAAATTGGTGAATTGATTGCTGAAGCAATGCGTAAAGTGGGGAAAGACGGAGTAATTACTGTAGAAGAAGCAAGAGGAATCGAAACTTACGTTGAGGAAGTAATGGGTATGCAATTTGACCGAGGTTATTTGTCTCCATACTTCGTAACGAATGCAGAAACTATGGTAGCTGAATATGAGCAACCATTGATTTTGATTCACGACAAGAAGATTTCTAACATGCAAGACATCGTGCCTATTTTAGAAAAAGCAGTAGGTGCTGGTCGTCCTCTTTTGATTATTGCTGAAGATATTGATTCTCAAGCTTTGGGAGTATTAGTAGTAAATAGATTAAGAGGAAACTTAAAAGTTGTTGCAGTTAAAGCTCCTGGATTTGGAGATAGAAGAAAAGCGATGTTGCAAGATATTGCGATCTTGACTGGAGGAACAGTTATCTCTGAAGAGCAAGGATACAAATTGGATCAAGTTGAATTATCTCACTTAGGATCTTGTGAAAAAATTACTGTGGACAAAGACAACACTACTGTTGTAAATGGAAACGGTCAGAAAAAAGCGATCCAAGCTAGAATCAGCCAAATCAAACAACAAATTGAAACAACTACTTCTGATTACGATAAAGAAAAATTGCAAGAGCGATTAGCTAAGTTATCAGGTGGTGTTGCTGTTCTTTACATTGGAGCTCCTACGGAGATCGAAATGAAAGAAAAGAAAGATCGTGTAGATGATGCTTTACACGCTACTCGTGCAGCTATCGAAGAAGGAATCGTTCCTGGTGGAGGTGTTGCATTGATTAGAGCAATTAAAGCTTTGGAAAAAGTAGAAGGTGAAAATGAAGATGAGAACATTGGTATCTCAATCGTAAGAAAAGCATTGGAAGCTCCTCTTCGAACTATTGCAAGTAATGCAGGTGTTGAAGGTTCAGTAGTATTGATGGAAGTATTGAAAAAGAAAAATGCTTACGGATACAATGCACGAATGGACAAATACGAAGATTTGAAAAAAGCAGGTGTAATCGACCCAACTAAAGTAACTAGAATTGCTTTAGAAAATGCAGCTTCTATCGCAGGCATGGTATTGACTACTGAATGTGTAATCAATGACAAACCAGAACCTGCTGACGCTGGAGGACATTCTCACGGAATGCCTGGAGGTGGAATGCCTGGGATGATGTAATTGGGAATATCCAATTTCGAACAAAGAATTTCGAATAATGAAGTTTTTTGTTCTTAACCATACGAAAAAACCTTTCCGACTCAATTGAGAAGGAAAGGTATTTTTATTTCTGTATGAATGAGAGGCAAAATTTATTTCGCTACCATTTCTACTGTGGCTTTAACTGCTGATCTTTTAACAGAAGTCATTGTCGTTTTGCATTCTTTTTGAACGTCCCATCTTGAGCTAGTTGCAACAACTTGTCCGTTACGAGCAACAATGTTGAAATGGTGCTTACCATTACGAGCAACTTTAGCGTCAAAACGCTCAGGCACTTGGCTATTCTTTCGAACAGACTCGATACCATTGATACAGGTTCTTTTGGTTGAATAACCTTGGCTTTTCATTACGATATCACCTTTGTTATTTCTTAACCGGAAATAGTGTTTTTTGTCTTTTTTACTTTGAAAAACTTCAAACTTCATAGTGTGAAATAATTTAATTATAAAATAAATATGGAATACGTAATAAAATATTACTAAACCGTTTACATATAAAACTATTACAAATATGATACCATTTCGTATTGGTTAACTGAATTCTTTAATCCGACACGTTTTATAAAGTTATTTACACCATCTGCGGAAGCATCTACATTAATGATTCTTAAGGAAGCATAGAATTTAGAAAGGTGATAAAATAAAAACTTACCAATACTCTGATTTCTAAAATCAGGATGCACTCCAAATTGAGCTAGGATTAAATTTTTATCCTTTACAATCCCAAAGGCTATGAGTTTATTATTTTTTTCAACTCCATAAAAAGAGAAAAGTTCTTTACAAGTTTTGATAGCAATGTTTTTATTATCCCAAGCTGGTTCAAAATCATAAAAGGATTTAAATGTATCCCATTCAGGTGTTTCTATTTTTTTAAAAACTATATCTTGAGTTAAGGTTGGGGTTTCAACACTTATCTCTCCACCATAACTATTCAATCCTCTTGTGATTTTCAATCCTACTTTTTCATAAAGATGTATTGCTTTTTTATTTTCTTGTATTACTTCTAGACTCAATGACTCAATCCCATTTGTACTAAATTTGGGCGCTAAAAACTGATACATCTTTTCAGTTAATCCATTCCCTCGATGACTAGGTATTACGCCAGTTCCGGTATTATATGCCGTTTTCAATCCATTACAATCTCTAACTCCATTTACAATAAAACCAACTAATTTTCCATTATTTAAAACACCAGCAGATAAAGAAAAATCCACTCCAGCTCCTTTCCAGCGTTGCTGAAGATATTGTTCGGTTACAATAAATTTTATAAAATAGTCTGAGAATGCTTCGTTAAAACAAACGGTTATTTCTGACAGAGGAATTCCATCAAGCGTTATAATTTTCATACTCTGAGAAAGTTAAAAAAGTCAAATAATTATAATCTAGAATTTAAGTAAAAAAGCCATCATCAATTCAGCTAAGATTGATGATGGCTTTTTGATTATTCAAAAATAATAAATTTTATTTTTTTGGTTCGTTCTTCTTTTGCTCTCGTTTGATAATTTCATCCATCACCTCATCTAATTGATCTGCACCAATTCCTTTCATGATGATCTCCTTATCTTTATTTAAAATAAACATAGAAGGTGTCGATCGAACGTTATAATAAATTTGAGCTCGATTTGATGGATCATAGGTATTCAACATATTTTCCATATTCTCACGCTCATCAATGTAATCCCAACATTCCTTGTAGTCACCACTTTTAGGTTTACAAATCGTCATAATCGAAACTCCTTTTGATTTATATTTTTCATTGAAATCAATCAAAAATGGAGTCATTTTTTTACAATGCCCACAGTCTGATGCCCAAAAATAAAGGATAGTATATTCGGTATCGAAGTCATGTAAATTATGGCTATTCCCTTCTTTATCTCTAGTCTTAATATCTCTTGCTTTTTTCCCAATCAGAATTGGTTTTAATCTTCGAGCATTATCACAAATCTTAGCTAACTGTTCTTCATCAGTCCAAGGAGCTAATCCTTTGCAATAATAATTTTCCGCGATGTGAACGTATACTTTATCTTGTCCAACCACTTTCGAACTAGCATATTTATTTAAAAAATGGATTAGGTAATATTTAAAAGTCTCTTCAGCTGGTTGCATTTTTCCCAACAAATAATCAATAGAAATGATCATTGAATCAGGATGCTGAGGAGTCAATTTTTCCATATAATAACTCACTCGCTGAAACAAAAAAGGAGTTCTTAGTAATCGTTGATCTCCTAAATCAATATTATCGAAATAGTGCTTTTTAAAATACACGTATCTCTTCATAGACTTCTCTTCTTCCGTCCCTTCAAAAGTAGGCATTGGGTTTGCCAAGTTCGGTTTAATCATAACCGTCGACATTCTTTTCGGGTTATCTTTAACTAGATCAGTCTGATATTTTTTGACCTCAGTATCAAGATTTTCTAACTTTTTATTAGCAGCTGCTTTCTTTGATTCATCAGAAGATTCCTTTTCTTTGGTAAGTTCTTTTTGTTCCACTATTTTTCCACTCAAAAAATTTAGGTAATCATAAAACAACTTATTATCTGATGATCCTCTAATTTTCATATTAGCAACAGGATCTTTGGTACTTGTTTCAACTGAAAATTTTTGTTGATCCTCATCTATCAAAATTTGAAAATATTGATTGTCAGGAGGCATGATAACCAAGTAAACACCGCCATCAAGTGGCTCTTCTCCATTGAAAGTAAAATCACCTGAAGCATCAATATCAACAGTATCTTTTATGTATTGCTTATCGCCGTAGTGGTAACCGAGGTACAATTGTTTTTGATCAAAATCATTCAATTTAATTTTGATTTCGTGTCCATCTTGAGCAAAAATGGAAAATGAAATAAAAAATAATGCAGAAAGTGTTAGCAAAATTCTTCTCATATTTTATTTGGTATTATTTATTGAAAAGTAGTAAATGATTTCCATCTATTGAAAGCACAAATTTCATATCTTTATTATGAAAGTGGTTATGAAAAATGCACCTTTAATAAATTATTAACAAAAAAAGTATTTGAGTTGTTTTTCACCACAGATTATTACTTAAAGTATTTTAATAAATCTGAATAACCTGTGGTAAAAAACGTATAAATCGATTAAAGATTTACCACTCCAATACAATCTCCTCGAAATCTCGATCTACTTTTATTTCAAACACTTCTTTTTTCCGATCTTGCTCTTTTGAAAATTTAATCGTCTCCTCTCCTACTTTGACGCTTTTTAAATCCTGAGGTAACGCATGGAAGATGACTTTAAAATCTCTACACATATCCTCAAATTTACCTTCTCTTTTTTGCACAATGGTCAATTTATTTTCATCGCCAGTAACAATATAATTACGTAAGGTAAATTCTCCATTTTCGTAACCATATCCTTCTCCTTCATCTAAATAAAATTGACTTTTATTTTCTCCATTGATATAATATACGTGTAAATAAATTTGTGGTCTTTCTTTTTCTCCAACATATTGCATGGACTCAAAACTAGGAATCACCGCACCACCTCGAACAAAAACTGGAATTTCATCTAACTCTGTCGGCGCCCAAAATTCAAGATTCGATTCTGTTTTTTCATCAGTCCAGAAATTCAACCAATCACCTTTTGGCAAAAACATCCACCGGCCTTCCACCTGTGGCTGAGAAATTGGACAAACCAAAATATGATCTCCCAAAGCAAATTCTTCCATCCGATGCAAAGTATCTTTTTCTTTCTGCTCTAAAAATGCCAATGGTCTCAACATTGGAGTTCCTTTTGTGGTATACTGCCAAAAAGTAGTATACATGTAAGGCAATAATCTATATCTAAATTCTATAGCTCGACGACACAATTCTGCAATCTCTTCACCAAACTCCCAAGGCTCTTGATCTCCATGATCACCAGAAGAATGTGTTCTAAAAAATGGATGAAAAACAGCCATCTGCAACCAACGTAAATATAATTCTCCATCAGGCTGATCAATAAATCCACCGATATCAGAACCGATAAAAGACATTCCTGAAATAGCTACTCTTTGACATTGTTTATTTGCTATTTTTAAATGTTCCCAGCTCGCCACATTATCGCCAGTCCAACCAGAAGAATACCTTTGGCCTCCAGCATAGGTTGATCGTGTAATTACGAAAGGTCGTTTCTCCGGGGCATTTTGTTTGAGTCCGTGATAAGTTCCACGAGTCATTTGCATGCCATACACATTATGAGCTTTTCGGTGACTACAAGGATTTCCATCGTAATCATGTCTTACATCATTGTAGAATGTTTTCTCAGATTGAGTAAAATTATCCGCAAGGAAAATAGCAGGTTCATTCATATCATTCCAAACTCCATGCACTCCCAAATCTGCAATCATTTCTTTGTATAACCCAGCCCACCACTCTCTAACTTCAGGTTTTGTATAATCAGGAAAAAAACAATCCCCTGGCCAAACAGGAGCAACTAATAATGGACCATCTGCCCTTTTGCAAAACATATCCTTCTCTAAACCTTCTTGACAAACCCAATAGTCTTTGTCCACTTTTATCCCTGGATCAATCATCACCACAGTTTTAAAACCATCTTCTTCTAACTCATCAATCATTCGCTTAGGCTCTGGAAATTTTTCTTTATCCCAAGTAAAACATCGGAAGCCATCCATATAATCTATATCTAAATAAATCGCATCACATGGAATTCTTCTTTTCCTAAACTCAGAAGTAATTTCTTTAACCTTTGATTCAGGATAATAACTCCATTTACATTGATGGTACCCTAAAGCCCACATAGGAGGTAATTCAGGTTTTCCAGTCAACTCAACAAATTGCTCTGCCACTTCCATTAACTCTGGTCCATAAAAGAAGTAATAATTCATTTCTCCTCCATCTGCCCAAAAACTGGTAACATTCGCTCGTTCATGACCAAAATCGAAGTAACTTCGAAAAGAATTGTCAAAGAAAATACCATAACTAATATCATCATGAATCCCGTAATAGAATGGAATATTTTTATACAAAGGATCAGTCCCTACTCCATACCCATAAGAATCAGTTCCCCAAATCGAATAGCGATTTTTTCGCATATTGGCCTTTCCTGTTTTATCACCTAAGCCATAAAAGTTCTCTTGACTTTTTAATTTTTTACTCATCTGAACAATAGCTCCACCGTTGGTATCATCATCTTCCCAATGGAATCCTTTTTCATCTTCACAAATTATTGATCCAGATTTGTCCATCATTTTAACAGTCAAATCTTCTTTGTTAATTCTACAAATGACACGCTGAGTAGTTATTCTATAATGGTCTTCTTTTTCTTTGAATTCCAATTTAGGAGGAATAGGTTGAAATTTCTTATCTATAGCATAAGAAAAATCATTTTCAAAAATTCCATTAGCTGCATATCGGAATCGAATTAATCGATCTGTAATTACAGTTAATCGAAGTGCCACATCATTTTCACATGTAAAATAAAAATGGTTACCTTCCTGACGAAAAGAAACAATCGTCTTAGGATATTTTTCATTTTCTGCCCTTGTCATTATATGTTCTTTTATAAATTCGTTCATTATGATTTAAGTTGTGAAGGTTATTTTCTAATAAAATTAGTAATAAATTTAATACGAAAAATCGTTCCAAAATTAAATTATTATTTAATATTTATGAGTACTTAAACTGAATAAGTATTTAGTATAAAAATCAAAAATAGCAATTAAATTATCTCATTATTTTTCCTAAAAACATTAAAAAACCTAATGTTTTTGTACATTTATTCAAAAGTAAAAAAATTAGTATACTTTTTGTTAAAAATACACTAAGTAAAAAATATTTTTTACTTTTGTACTTGAAAAGAATTTTCTTCTTTTTCCAATACACCTTAAATCCGTTAAACAATCTATACTGTGATGAAAAAAGTAAAAGTCCTCATGCTAGGATGGGAATTTCCACCTTTAATTAGTGGTGGATTAGCAATCGCTTGCTATGGAATCGCGAAAGCATTAGCAAAACAAACTGATCTTACTGTTATTCTTCCTAAAGCAAGCCAAGTATCTATTTTGGATAATGCTAATGTGGTCGGATTGAATAATATTGATGTAAAAATAAGTAAGTCCTCTCTTCAATCGCATGAAGAAATTTCAAAAAAATATAGTGCTTTTGCAAAAACCCTTTTTGCTGAAGGAATGGAAAACGTTTCTCCCTACCCTTCTTTAGACAAAACCAAAACGGATGGTACTACTTCTCAGTCTACTCATTTAAAGACTTCCACTTCTGCTAATCAATTTTCTGAATCAACAACTGATACGACTTTTTTTAGTCGTTTTGAATTAGATGAAATGTATGGAGACGACGTACAACAAAAAGTGGTTGAATATGCTGAATATGTAGCAGCACTAGCTGCTGATTTAGACTTTGATGTGATCCATGTACACGATTGGATGACGATGTTAGCAGGAATTAAAGTTAAACATCAAAGTGGAAAACCTTTAGTGATTCATGCACATGCACTTAGTTATGATCGTGCTGGCCCAGAGGCTCGTGGATGGAATTATGACTTGGAAAAATATGGAATGGAGATAGCAGATGCTGTCATCCCTGTTAGTAAATATACAGGAACTATAGTTGAAAGACATTATGGAATTAATCCTGAAAAAATATTCCCGGTTCACAACGGAGTTGAACCTGTAGAAACCTTTAGAGAAGAAAAAACTTTTCCTGAAAAATTAGTTTTGTTTCTAGGTAGAATTACTGGACAAAAAGGACCAGAGTTTTTCCTTGAAGTTGCTTCAAAAGTAATTGCAAAAAACGACAATGTTCGATTTGTAATGGCAGGAAGTGGAGATCGACTAAAACGAACAATCGAAAGTGGTGCCTACCGAAAAGTAGGAAACAAATTCCATTTTACCGGTTTTTTAAATAGAGAAAAGGTTAACAAATTATTAGCGATGGCTGATGTTTATTGTATGCCATCAGTTTCTGAACCATTTGGATTGTCAGCAGCAGAAGCTGCTCAATTTGGAATTCCATGTGTAATTTCAAAACAATCAGGTGCTGCGGAAGTAATGCAACATGCCTTGACCGCTGATTTTTGGGATGTCGATTTGATGGCAAAACATATTACAGATTTAATCGAGGATGAAAACTTAAGAAATGAGGTGGTTGCCAAAACTTTTGAAGATATAAAAACAGTAACTTGGGAACATGCCGTGGAGGGAATTTTAGGTGCATATTCTTATGTGTTAGGTTATGATGTTACAAGTGAAACACCTCCTACTGAAATGCCAATTCATCAACCTGTGGTACCCACTGCTCCGTCAACTCCTACTCCACCTTCTGATATTCAAAAAGATGATTTGAAAAAAATAGAAGGAATTGGTCCTAAGATTGAATCCTTATTAAATGAAGGAGGAATTTATTCTTACTCAGATTTATCTCATGCAAAATTTAGTAAATTGAAATCTATTTTGAATAATGCTGGAAGTCAATTCAATTCACACGATCCGAGTACTTGGTCTGAACAAGCAGAATTAGCAGCAGAAGGAAAATGGAAAACCTTAGAGAAGTTACAAGATGAATTACAAGGAGGAAAAAAATAATCAACTAGTTTCAGAAAACTATTAATCTCATTCAATGAAAAACATTTGTTTATATTTTAATCTACACCAACCTAATCGGTTAAAGCCTTATGATTTTTTCAAAATTGGACATGATCATTTCTATGAAGATGATAACATGAATAAGAATTTTTTAGATAAAATTTCTAATGATTGTTATTTGCCAATGAATGCAATCATGATGGAAAACATCAAACAGTTAGGTCAGGATTTCAAATTCTGTTTATCTCTTTCAGGTACTTTGATTGAACAAATGGAAAATCATCGTCCTGATGTTTTGCAGTCATTTATTGAATTGTCAAAAACTGGTCAAGTAGAATTTATTGGTCAAACATTTTATCATTCACTCGCCTATTTGAACTCTTTACCTGAATTCGAACGACAAGTCAAAAAACATATTTCCAAAATTGAAGAACACTTCGGCCAAACGCCAAAGGTCTTTAGAAATACTGGAATGATTTATAGTAATGACTTAGCTGGGCGATTAGAGGAATTAGGATTTACTGGTGTGATGGCGGAAGGATTACCTCAATACTTAGGAGAACGGTCACCTAATTATTTATATACCGCACCACACACCAAGAAGATAAAAACGATTGTCAAAAATTATAAATTATCTGCAGACTTCACTCATCGTTTTGCTGATCAGAGTTGGAATGAATATCCTTTGACTCCTGAAAAATATGCAAAATGGATTGCTAACGACGATGGTGATTGTGTCAATATTTATATGCCTTACGAAACCTTTGGTCAGCATTTATCTCCTGAAACAGGGGCTTTTGAATTTATCAAACAATTACCTCATGAGTTAAAAAACCAAGGAGTTAATTTCATGACGGCTTCAGATCAAGTAGAACAATTAGAGGTTAAAGGTATCTTTGATGTGCATATCCCAGTCTCTTGGAGAGACTCGGAAAAAGACCTTTCTGCTTGGAGTGGAAATAATATGCAAAAGGAAGCTTTACAAAAATTATATAGCCTAGAAGAGACGGTAATTAATTCAAAGGATGAGGATTTGATTCACGTTTGGAGTAAATTACAAACTTCAGATCACTTCTATTATTTGAATACAAAGACTGCTGAAGATGGTGCAACTAGAGATTATTTGAGTCCGTATGATTCGCCTTACTCTGGTTATATTCATTATATGAATGCTTTGGCGGATTTGGAAATTACTTGTAAGGAGAAACTTCAATCTTAATATTATTGTTCTATCTATTCGATAAATAAGGTAGAGACAAAGCATCCTTTGACTCTACCTTATTTTTTCAGGATTAATTATTACGCAACCTTTGGCTCCTTATAAATAAACTGCAAATAAACCCCAGCCATCAAAGTTATCGCTGCCGAAGCAAAAAATGCCATCGGAAAATTAGCATTATCATTTCCATACATCCACGCAGAAAACAATGCCCCAAATCCAATTCCTACTTCCAATGCAATATAAACTGTTGCCATGGCTCGTCCCCTTCTTTCATCTGGACTAATATCTATCACCCAAGCAAAAACGGCAGGTGAAGCAACTCCCGTAGAAAACCCTAAACATCCTGCTGCCATTAATAATGTGGTCGAACTATTTGCTAACCCTAGTAAAACTAATGATGCCGCTACTAAAACAACTGCAACTTTGATCACGACCACTCTTCCATAATTATCAGAAATCCTACCAGCAACTGCTCTTGACAAAACCGAAAAAACTGTAAAACCTGTAAATAACAATCCTTTATTCGCAAGTCCTAAATGTTCTGATTGGTCAGGTGTAATCGTTAACATCACACCAAAACACATATAAATAAACAACGCAACTATTGCTGGTGGTATCGCAGTTGGTTCAATAATTTCATCCTTCGAAATTTTCAATAGAGAAGGTTTAAACTTTTGTGGTTTTTCCAAAGTCTCTTTCAAGCCTAACAAAATCCCAATAGAAACTAACGCAATAAATGATGAAATATAAAAAGCAATATCCATCGAATATTTCATAGAAATATAACTACCTATTGGCGGAAACATTGATGCACCTACATTCATACTAATTCCCAAAATTCCCATCCCCTCACCTCTTCTTAAAACAGGAATAATATCAGCTGCATATGCCGTAGAAGCAGTTGGTTTAAATCCAGTACTAAATCCATGAAAAAAACGAAGCAATAAAAATCCTCCTACAGTTGTCAAGATTGGATATAACAAGCTGCAAAAAACACATACCAAAGTTCCAATAATCATCACCGGAATTCTTCCAATTGTATCTGATAATTTTCCACTAAATGGCCTAGACAATCCTGCAGACAAAGTGAATAATGCTATGATTAATCCCTTATAATCTTCGCCACCTAAGCTTGTCAAATAAGAAGGTAACTCTGGAACTAACATATTAAAACTACCTGCAAAAAGTACATGACTTAGGCATAGTAAGAGAAAGGTAGTCGTATAAAGTTGGTCATTTTTTTCAACCATGCGCGAAAATAGAATTAGCTAATTTACTGACCTAATTTTAATTGATTTATTATTTCAAAAATCATAATTTTTTCAAACCAAGTATTAAGGTTATTTTTGAATAGTACTAATGTTCATTCCAAATATTTTTGTTAGCCCCCTAGAATGCATAACATGCAACGTCTAACAAAAAAAATCAACTATTGTTAACTTTTTTATGAAATGATAAATGGATCAAGAAGAAATAAAATTAGCTGGAGGTAGAAGTACAGAAAGTGTCGTTAAAATTGGAAATCAAGTTCATCGATCCATGGGAGCAAATGCTCCATTTGTACATAAATTATTAAAACATCTAGAAAAGAATAATTTCTCTTTTGCTCCCAAACTTCTAAGTATTGATAAAAAAGGACGTGAAGTACTTTCATACATTAAAGGTGACGTTTCAAAAGATGGAATTTTAAATGATCTACAAATTATTGCAGCTGTAAAAATACTTCGTCAATTTCATGATGTAGCAGCCAAGAGTGATTTATGTAAAAATGAAGAAACTATTTGTCATAATGATTTTGCACCATGGAATGTTATTTTCGAAAATGGAAATCCAGTAGGTGTAATCGATTTTGATGAAGCAGCACCGGGAGCTCGAATTGATGACCTTGCTTATTTTATTTGGACATTCTTAGAATTAGGGAATGATAAGATTGAAGAGGAAATCCAAATTCAAAAACTAATTCTGATTACAAAAGAATATCAATTAGGTAATCCTCAAAACCTTATTGATGCAATTCTCAAACAACAAAATAGAATTCTAGAATTCCGAATAGAGCGAGCCAAAAATGAAATGGATTTAGAAAAAAGGGAATTTTCTAAAAATAAAATTCAAGTAATCAATCGTGAAATCGAATGGGTAAAATTGAGAAAAAATGTAATTGACGATTTACTTAAATAGAAATCAATTCTCTTTATTCAAAATATTATTCTTAGGTTTAATCCTTGAAAATCAAGATCATGGAAAATAAAAATGAAATAGAAATTCTCAATCAAAAACTCGACCTACTTCTTGAAAAACAACAAGGATTTAGTAAAGAAATTGATGAATTAAGAGTTGAAATACATCGATTACGTTATGCCCAAACAAGTTCAAAACCCAAACCTATTTCTGAATCCAAAATTGATATTCCCACTCCACTCCCACCTAAAGAAAAAGAAGAATACATTGAATTGGTGGAACGAAAATCTGACCTTTCGAATGAAAAAGTCTTAAAAGAAACTCCCAAAAAAATTAAAATAAAAGCTAGAAGTAATTGGTTTTCCAATATGTCTGATATAGACCTAGAAAAATTTATTGGAGAAAATCTGATTAGCAAAATTGGGATTCTCATCACCATCATTGGTGTTGCTATTGGCGCTAAATACTCTATCGAAAATAATTTAATTAGTCCATTGACTCGTATCATTCTAGGTTACTTAATGGGCATTGGTTTATTAGGGTTTGGAATCAAATTAAAAGCAGATTATAAAAACTTTAGTGCAGTATTGGTAAGTGGATCGATTGCAATTTTATACTTTATAACTTTTGCAGGATATAGTTTTTATGGATTATTTCCACAGTTATTTGCATTTGGATTAATGACAGTTTTGACCATATTTACAGTAATTGCAGCGATCCATTACGACAAACCTATCATTGCGCATATTGGTTTGGTAGGTGCATATGCGGTGCCTTTTTTATTGAGCACAGGGTCTGGAAATGTCACTACACTTTTCACTTATATTGCCATAATTAATATTGGAATACTTCTAATTGCTTTTAAAAAATATTGGAAATCACTTTACTATTCCGCCACAGGATTAACCTGGTTAATTTATGCGACGTGGTTTTTTATGGACTATGAAATCACAGAACACTTTAAGATGGCATTGATATTCTTAAGTATCTTCTTCGCTATTTTTTATGCTACATTTTTAGCCTACAAAGTTTCTCAAAATGGAAAAATAGAAATCGCAGAAACGATTCTCATTCTATTTAATGCATTTATATTTTATGGTTTAGGATATTCTATTTTGGAAAATCACGTAACAGGCAAACAACTTTTAGGTCTATTTACTTTAGGAAATGGATTGATACATTTTATTGTCAGCGTATTTATTTATCAAAAAAAATTAGGAGATCAAAAATTATTATACCTCGTTTCAGGATTGGTTTTAGTGTTTATCACCGCTGCTATCCCTGTTCAGTTGGACGGTAATTATGTAACTATTTTATGGGCACTCGAAGCTGCTATTTTGTTTTGGATTGGTCGTTCAAAAGGGATTCCAATTTATGAAAAAATCTCCTATCCCGTTATGGCTTTGGCATTTGGAAGTTTGGTAGAGGATTGGTCTTTGGCATATCCAAACTATGTGCAGAACAATTCAGAAATAATTTCTCCTCTGCTCAATATCCATTTTTTAACTTCATTATTATTTATTGGAGCATTTGCATTTATTCAATTTATTAATCAAAATAAGAAATACATTTCCCCATTTGAAAAAGATGAAGGGTTACAAAAAATCGTTTCCTATGCGATTCCTGCAATTTTGATTTTCGTCATGTATTCCGCTTTTCGAAATGAGCTAGCACATTATTGGAATCAACTTTACTTTACTTCAGCAATAGAATTAAATGGAGAAGAAAATAATTTTAGAAGAACCATCCGGAATTATGACTTGATCTTATTTAGAGATATTTGGGTTGTTAATTATTCGATCCTATTTCTTGTGATTGTTTCTTTTTTCAATATTTTAAAAATCAAACACAAACAGTTTGGGTACATCAATCTTACCTTAAATGGTCTAGCCCTTTTTGCTTTTCTAGCACTAGGACTTTACAATTTGAGTGAACTAAGGGAAAGTTATTTGGAGCAAACTCAAGGCGAATACTTCGAAATCGGACGCTTCAATCTAACCATCAGGTACATTTCATATATTTTTGTAGGAGTATTGTTATTTACTTTCTATCAATATCGAAAAAATATGTTTTCGGAAAAAATATTTAAAATTGGTTTCGACATTTTATTATTTGGATCCATCTTATGGATAGCAAGTAGCGAGCTAATTCATTGGATCGACCTGAGCGGAACTTCAGAAAAATCTTATAAATTAGGATTAAGTATTTTTTGGGGAATCTATGCTTTACTCTTAATAATTCTTGGGATTTGGAAGCGAAAAAAACATTTGCGAATTGGAGCGATGATTTTGTTTGGAGGAACTTTGGTAAAATTATTCCTTTACGATTTGGCGCACCTTAACACTATTTCTAAAACTATAGTATTGGTTTCATTAGGTCTTTTACTTTTAATAATTTCATTTTTATATAACAAATTCACTTTTAAAATTAACGATGGTGATGAAGTATAAAATTTTAATTTTCCTTTTATCCATAATCTACTTTCATTCTTTTGGGCAACCAAACCAGCCTCAAGAAATGGAGCGAGATTATAATTACAAATCGGAACTACTAGAAATTAATGATGGATGGAATAAAATAATTTTACCTGATGAAATCTTTAAAAATGTCGAACCCAGCTTAAATGATATTCGGATTTTCGGGATTACAAAAAAACAGGATACCATTGAAGCACCTTATATTTTGTATCGTCAAAAAAAAGAAGTTATTGATCAATGGGTGCTTTTTAAAATGATTAATCAGGTTAAAAATGCTCGTGGGTATTTTTACACTTTTGAGGTAAAACAACCAAATGATGTCAATCATATTAAGTTGGATTTTGGACAAAAAAATTTCAATTGGCGCGTCAATCTTGAAGGTAGCAATGACCAAAATGAATGGTTTTCCATCGTCGAAGATTATCGTTTGGTAGCGATAAAAAATAACCTGACTGATTATAAATTTACTGATATTAGTTTTCCTGCTACACGATTTAAATTTTATAGATTGCAAATAAGGGATAGCAAAACTAAGCCTATTCTTAAATCCTCTTTTCTACAGTTGAAAAAAATAACGGAAGGAATCTTCAATGATTTTCGAGTGAAAAATTTAACCTCCATAGAGAATAAAAAAAATAAAACCACAATCATAGAACTCAATTTAGAACAACCTGTTCCTGTTTCTTTCTTAGAAATAAATGTTCAAAATGATTATGATTACTACCGAAATATCAGGGTTCAATATCTTTCCGATAGTTTAAAAACAGAAAAAGGATGGAAATATAATTATCGAAATTTAACCTCAAGTATTCTAAATTCTATTGAACCTAATGTGATCAATTTTAATAATACAATAGCTCATAGATTAAAATTGATTATTGAAAATCAAGACAATCAACCGCTTACTATTAATCAAGTTTTGGTCAAAGGATACAAACACCACTTGATTGCTAGATTCTCTGAACCAGCCAATTATTTTTTAGCCTTTGGAAATCCAAAAGCTAAAAAACCAAATTATGATATTGATAATTTCACCAATAATATTCCAAGTCTATTGGATGAAGTAAAATTAGGTCCCATTGAAAAAATTGATAAAACTCCTCTGCCGAAACGAGAACCTTTGTTCAAAAATAAACTTTGGCTGTATGGAATTATGGGAGTGATAATTTTGCTGCTAGGTTGGTTTTCATTGAAGATGATGCAAAGTGATGAGCAGTAGAAAATAATTTTTCTTTTTTCAACTAACTAACTGCCTACTGAAAAGTTGGTAGGTTGAATATAAACGACTTAAGTTGTTATTAACGATATTAGAAGATAAATTTTGACGCTGACTTTTTATGACATGGTTTGACTTATTATGTTTATTCTCATTTCTCAATTTTGTTTTTTCTTTCAGAAAAATATATCGATGGGGCAACATAAAAAATCATAACATGTCATAAAAAGTTAGCGTCAAATAAATTCATCGTTCTGGAAGTACAAGGTTTTTAACCTTATTCTTTTACCACTAAAAAAAATTACATGATCGTTAAACTCACCGAAGGAAATCTAAAAACTAAATTCGGTTTATTCCAAGAAATTCTATACTACGATGGTCAAAAAGAATCCATGGCATTGATGATGGGTGACCTCCAAGATGCTGAAGATATTTTATGCAGAGTTCACTCCTCCTGCATCTTTGGACATTACTTTAATAGTATCGAATGCGACTGCCAAGAGCAAATGAATATTTCTCAAGAACTCATTCAAAGGCAAGGTAAAGGGATCATCATTTTGCTAGATCAAGAAGGAAAAGGAAATGGTCATTTTGCACTACTCAATAGTGTCAAACACAAACGACTTGGTGTGCAACAAGCTGATGCTTACGAAGCAGTTGGTTTTAAAAAGGACGCTAGAGATTTTTCGAGTGCGGCTAAAATTTTAAAAAATATTGGAGTTAAATCTATTCGCATGTTAACCAATAATACTAAAAAAATTGATACGTTAAAAAAACATGGGATAGATGTCGTTGGTATTCATAAAATTGAATTATAATTTCATTATTCACCACAAAAAATAAAGCAACCATAAAATGAAAAAAGTATATTTTCTAAAAATTCTTCTCGCAATATTTATTATCTCTAGTTTTTCATATTGTGGAAATGATGACAATGACCTACAACAAAATTTAAATCAGAGTGAATGTGATGAATTATCTAATCTTGGCGAATTCTTTCTTTTAGATTCGTCCAAATTTTTCATCCCTTATCCTGATAGTATTTCCAAAATAATATTTAGCGATGAATCTGGGCAAGAATATGACGGGATTGTAACGTACTATAAAAATAATTCATTACCCTCTTTTTTATCCCAACCTAGTCCTTGTCCCCTTGATTCAACTATAGAGATAACCTATAATTGGCAAACAGAAAACATCAATTTATATGTTGAAATAGAAGAACTAGATATTCAACTTAGATTAATTGTAAGCAATCGATTGGCAACTCCAGTCGAACAAAAATTGTACTCTGATTTTTTTAATTTCATCCTCTTTAGTCCAATCAATTCCACTATGCCAACTGCTCAAATGACTGTTGTTGTCAATCAAAGAACACATCCTATGCCTATTGAAAGCTATGCTGAAATAATTGAAAATTTTGAAATGGATGGCAACAATTATCAAGACGTTTATAAAGAGGAACAAAGCCCTTCTGATGATTTCGAATTATTTTATAATAAGGAAGTCGGCATTGTTGGATTTAGAAAAATTGGAACTCCAAGTATAAGTATAAAATTTGAGCGTATAGAATAATTTTTTTAATTTAATTTAAGTACCGAACCATAATTATGTTTAAGTGAAATTTAGAATTATATTTTTCTCTGACTAGGCAAAAAACGCAGTCATAGCCTTAGTTACGACGAGTATTTTTAACGAAGTCAGAGAGAAAAATAAACTCAATTCGCTTG
>CAZMBP010000136.1:0-30099 GCA_964564545.1 uncultured Saprospiraceae bacterium | reverse complement strand
AGGCAGCAATTTGTTGGGCAGTTTTCCAGACTCGATAAATATGCCACCAATCGTGACCGCCTTCGGCATTTTCTAATTCTGATTTTACGTAGTCGATCGTTTGTTGAATCATATTGTAAATGTTGTGTTAGAAAAGGAGTTTTTCCATAATTTACTTTTTCTCTGTTTGCATCAATTCCCTTTTCAAAGGTAGATGCGGGGCTTAATGCATAATCCCAAAAGGATACAAAGTAAAATAACCATCCATCATTTTATTGTATTTTTGGTTCAATGCACGAATACCAAACTCCTCTGAGACGACGGTCATGTAATTGTACAAAACATATTTTTGAATAGAAGTAGGAGGGTGATTGTTGACTTCCGCATCTATTTCAAAAAGTAATGCTTTGGCTTGTTCTTTTAAATCTTGCATGGTTCCACCAAACAAATTTTCATTAGCCAAAACAGAATCCCAAACCATTTTTAAATAAACGGTTTGGTTTACCAATGGCTCTTCCGTTAAATCATCAATGAATTTTTCGATAATTTCTAAATTGCCACCCCATTTTGGTTGAATGTTTTCAGCATATTCGATATGTGCCCAAAGATGATTTGGGCTAAGTTCCAGACATTTATCAAAATAATAATCTGCACTTTCGAAGTCCCCAGTTGTTCCTGCGACTCGAAGTAGTTGAGCATAAGCTTCTGCTTTGAATTCATCGTCACCATCAATTTCTTCTAGCAAATCTTTTGCATTGTCTGAGTATTCAAAAAACAATTCTTCTTGTTTCGGAGACAAAGCATCCAATGGTAAATTTCCACGATTTAGAGAAGCTTGATGAATATAGTAAACACCTAAAAATAAGCTTGCTAATTGAGAATCTGGTAAAGCATCTTTCCAATCCAAAATGGTTTTTCCAGTTCCATTCAAAGTAACATGGTCGATGGCTTGACGCAGCTCATCAGGATCTAGTTGATGAATCAAAAATTCTGCAGAAGTGTATTCGTGGTCTTCTAATTTGGATTTTATTTTTTGCAAGTTTGGATCGCCAAAAGAATAGTCCACTTTTTTACCTGCAAAAGTTGGACGTTTTTGGTACAAATAATAAGAGACCAATCCGAAAATTATTATAGTAGTGATTACCGGCATGAGGGAGTTTTTTATTTCAAAATTAGAATTTGGTAATTGAGTTATTTTTTCTTTGGTTTCACATATTCTAGGCGAATCATTTCACTTTCATTCAAGTTGGAATTCAAGATAACTTGTTTTTTTCTTCCATTTAAATAGTAGGTAATTGCGCAAGTATTTGGTGGTGTCTTTCCAAGATTTTCAGCATGTAAAATTATGTAGTTTTCGACTTCTGGATTTATCTTGATTTTTACTTTTAGCGGTCGATTTTTTAACTCCTGATGTTCGATAATCCATTTGCCATTTAGGTTGATAGAAATGATGTCTCCATCTTGTTCTTTATGGTCAAAAATCTGGAGGGTGAATTCTGTTTTGTCAACTACAATGTTCTGCTGGCGAACGACTACATTTCGATCATTTACCACCATTGGTACATCTTCTACAATAGGTTGATTATCAGGTTTCTGTATTTCTTTTTCAGGGTAGATAACCTTTAGGATATGAGGTTCTTCAAATAAGAATAAACTATAATCAGACTCTAGTTTTATCAAGTCATTTAAAGACTTAATCATACGACCTGAGTAGTTGTTAAATGTTGCCACTAACTCCACATTATGATAATAATATGCTTTGCCATAAAGCTCATATTTTGAATCAAATTGATTAGAACTTTGATATTTTTTTAGCTCCGTCAAAAACTTCTTGGCAGCTGCTTTTGCCGTTTTATATCGGGAATTAATATTGACAATTTCGTTAAGTTTTTTGATGTTTGCTTCGAGTTTCTGAGTGTATTCTGGAAGGTTGCCAGAAACCTCATATCGCAAGGATTTTAAAATTGGAAGTATATTGTTATGAATGTCAGTCAAAACAGGAACGCCTAAGCTCCGTTGAGGTGATTCTTTGTAATAATTTTTTTGATAAATTTTATTGAGGTCTTTTCTAAGTTGTTCTTTTTCCAAATAAAAATTTTCATATAAGTCTACGACAATCTCCATTTGACGAAAAATCTCAGTTTGATTTTTAGGAATTTGCAAGTCGCTATTTTTGATGAAATCATCTAATTGGAAACGTAATTTATTGGTTCGGTCAATTATCTTTTTGATCTTATCGGCATGTGCATTTAGTATTTGAGCTTCATTGGATTTTAGAAAACGACTTTCTGTTTTGGCAATTTTATACCATTGATATGGAGAGATTTGGTAGAACCATTGTTCAGGATCTAGGAATAAATTTTTTGGTAGATCTTTGTTTCCATAAAAATTAATTTGCTCGCTTGGAAAGTCTACCGATCGATTCACCTCTTGATTAATATTTTCAAATATCCGATGCGCAATCATCATCCCATGAATACTTTCATTGGTAAATTGAACATAATTATTGAGTGCTTTAACAGATGCTTTGGAAGGATTTTGAGCAAAAGAAAACGTGGCTAGGCACAGGAATATACTTGCAAAGAAAATGTGTTTCATGTTCATGTGAGATTTGAAAAATAAGTTTTAAATAAAGTGCAAAGTTACGGAAAAAGGAGGTAAAAGGGAATATTGATATAAATCCTTATTCTTAAATCGATATTCCTATCAAAGTTTATAAACCTGACTATCCATAACCACAATAGAACTGAAACGACCCTTAAAATATTTTCCATCAGGAGCAGGTTTTTCATCAATGAATACAGGGCAACCTAATTGAATTCCATAAGGAAAAATAGTCTCTACCTCGAAGTCAATGTTTTTTCTTTTATCGGTATACTTTTCTCTTCGCAACCATTTGGAAACAAAACCATTTTCAATTAAAATAACCCAACCACCTTGTGTCAAATGAAATTTATCATTCATTAATCTAACGCCATTTAGAAAACCAATGTCTCCAATATTTGGACGTAATGAAGAATGTTTGGAACGGAAAATGAGCGTTTCTCCTTCTTTGGATTTTAATTTGGTATAGTATTTAAAATTATCCCAATTAACATCAGTCGGAATTTCTAAAGGAGCAGTTTCATCTTCCTTAAATAATCCATAATCTAAAATTTCATCAAAGTTATCTTTACTTATGAATTGTATTTAATTGTTGACTTTAAACAACTTTAATTATTGAAGTTGCTTTTTTTTTTGATAAACTTGACAATTTGTAAATACCTGCGTGTAAGTCAGCCAAATTGTATTCTTTGGAGGAAGAATAGGGGAGCGATTTTAGAAGTTGACCATTTAGAGATCGAATTTCTATTTTTTCAAAACTATTTTCTGATTTTATTTTGAAAAATCTATAACTGATAAAAAAAACAAAATTTGAGAATTCCACAGGTTATTAAAAAAGCCTAAGCCAAGCTCATCACATAAAACATTTCCCTGCCAATTTGGCGAACTCGTTCATCATACTTTTCACTTTCCAAATTAGTATTATCAAAATGTTTTGGATCATCAAAAGTCAAAGCAAATCGATTCTCTGCCCCCAAAATAACTGGACAACCTTCATCAGCATCCGAACATACCATAATCGCAGCGAACTCACTTTGTGGATTCTCTGGATGATCATATTTTTTGGAAAACATTTTTAGTGGAGTATGTGAAAATCCAAATGTCGCAAAATAGATTGGGTTCTCCACGATTGAATCAGCGGTGACAATCTCAAATCCTGCTCTACGAAGTGCTGCAACCGAACGATGATTAAAAGCGGTAGCTTCCGTTCCTCCAGAGTAGGTGTGTATTTCGTTTTTCTTATAAAAAAGACCTGCAGCGGCTAACCATAATTGACCGATATGACTTCTGCGAGAGTTGTGGGTGCAGATGACATTTAATCGAGTTGGTTGGTTATTCTTTTGTTTTTGGGAAATATATTGAGATAGTTCTTTGAGAAGTGTTTTTCTTTCATCAGGAATGAGGTGAAATTCATTTTCGAAGTCTTTGCAATAAGCTTCTAATTGATCAAATAAATTAGGTGATATCATGATTTTGATTTTTAAAATTTTATGCAATAAAAAGAATTTTATCCAAAAAAACAGATTCATCGACATCTTCTATAATTTCCTCGAAAAAAAACAGGGAGTCCACTCCATTTTATAGTATCTTTTGG
Source organism: uncultured Saprospiraceae bacterium (assembly GCA_964564545.1). Classification (GTDB taxonomy): domain Bacteria; phylum Bacteroidota; class Bacteroidia; order Chitinophagales; family Saprospiraceae; genus CAJQQY01. The sequence continues at coordinate 25,922 of CAZMBP010000136.1, read as the reverse complement.
GTAAATTCATACGTTAAATTAATAGTTGTTTGGATGACTGTAAACCGTCTAATGTTTAACGTCTAACAAAATAATTTGAAACCATTTTTTACAAAATTAAAAATCACCCTACTATGAGTTTAAGGCGTTTTTTTATCGAAGAATTTGTTGAAGTTATTGAATGGAGAGAAACTGATCGAGATACCATTCTTTGGAAATTTCCCGACCGAGATGCAAATATTAAATACGGCGCAAGTCTGACTGTTCGAGAATCTCAAACTGCGATGTTTCTTAATGAAGGAATATTTGCAGATGTTTTTGAGCCAGGGCGGTTTGAATTGTTGACCGAAAATATGCCTTTGTTGACCAGTTTGAAAAATTGGGACAAGGGATTTAAATCACCTTTCCTTTGCGATATTTATTTCGCAAGTACTAAAACTTTTACAGATTTAAAATGGGGAACTGTTAACCCGATCATTTTACGAGATCCTGAATTTAAACAAGTAAGAGTAAAAGCTTACGGTACTTATTTTATCAAAATAAAAGATCCAGAAGCATTTTTCATTAATTATGCTGGAACAAAAGGAGTTGTGAAAATCCAAGAAGTGGAAGCAAGTTTGAGAGATATTATTTCTCCAAAATTTGCAGAAGCATTGGCAGAGGCAGAAGTTTCTGTTTTGGATATGGTGAAAAGTTATACTGAATTGGGCGATCAAGTTGCACCAATTTTGCAAAAAGATTTGGATCCATTTGGAATTGAATTAGTAAAATTTCAAGTGTCAAGTGTTTCCCTTCCAAAAGATGTAGAAGAGTTTTATGATAAAATGACCAATATGAATATGGTCAATGACATGAATCGATTTCAACAATTTCAAACTGCTCAAGCAATGGAGAAAGCTGCTGAAAATCCGTCAGGCGGAGGCAGCGAAGGTATTGGAATGGGAATGGGATTTGGAATGGCAAACATGATGATGAATCAACAAAATCAACAAAGTGCTCAGCCAACTCCTGGAGCTTCCTCAAATGATTCAGGCAAAGCAATTACTCGTGAAGAAATTATGGCTACACTCAGTCAATTGGGTGAACTGAAAGAAGCGGGGATTTTGACAGCTGAAGAATTTGATGCAAAGAAAAAGGAATTGCTTGCCCGACTTTAAATCAGTTTCTCAGTAAGCAGTTGTCAGTTGGCAACTGCTTACTGCCAACTGACAACCAGTCAACTGAAGAACTCCCAACTAAAAAAATTGTCAACTAAAAGAAATGCTCAATAACGAAGATCAGCAGTACGTAGAATCCTCTGTCGAATTACCTTGCCCATCCTGTGGAAGCCGATTACATTATGCGGCTGAAAATCAAAAAATCTCTTGTGAATATTGTGGTTACATTGAAGAAATCAATAAGGCTAATGATAAAGTGGTGGAAAAATCATTACATGATGCAGTTGATCAGGTAGCCGATTACAGACCAGAGGAAAAGGGGAAAAAGGTCTACGATTGTGATAATTGTGGAGCGAACTTCATGGTGGACAGCGATCAGGTGAAAATCAATTGCGGATTTTGTGGTTCTACGAAAGTCAATGTTCAGGCATATGATCATCAGTATATTGAACCATCGGGAATTATTCCATTTTATATCAGCCGATTTGAAGGAGATAAGATTTTTAAAAAATGGATTCGTTCAGGTTGGTTTCATCCTAATAAATTAAAACGACTAGATGAGGTCGAACAGTTGCATGGGGTCTATTTACCTTTTTGGACTTATGATGCCAAAGCAGATGCTCAATGGAGTGGGGAAGCAGGGTATTATTATTATGAGACCAGACGAGTGAGAGTGAATGGGAAAATGACTACTCAACAAGTTCGAAAAACCCGTTGGACTCATCGAAGTGGAAGACTTAGTCATTTTTTCGATGACATTTTGGTCGTTGCTGCAGATGGATTAGCGCAAAAAGATGTGGAACGAATTCTCCCTTTTCGATTGAGCGAAGTAGTGAATTTTGATCCTCGATTAATGGTTGGTTGGGAAGCTGAAATTTACAATGTCGAAGTAGATGATGGTTACCATCAAGCTGAACAAATTATGAATTATAAATTACGAAACATGTGCTCCGCTCAACTTGGAGGAGATACTCAACGTAATTTGCATGTGCAAAGTCAAAAGTCAGCTCAGACTTTTAAACATATTATCCTACCTATTTGGTTATGTTCTTATCACTACAATAACAAATTATACCATTTTACTATTAATGGTCAAACAGGGAAAGTTTATGGTAAAAAACCGATTTCTTGGTGGAAAATTGCAGGTCTTATTTTAGTTTTTGCTTTGTTTATTTTTGGAGTTTGGTATCTTCGCGAAAGCGGAATTATTGGAAAATAATTTAACAATAATTCGAATCAACTTTTATAGAAAAATCAACAAACAAAACTATGGTTCAAATTTTTGTAACAGGAGGAACCTTTGATAAAGAATACAATTTTATCACAGGTAAACTATACTTCAAAGACTCACATTTAAAGGAAATGTTTCAACGTGGTAGATGCACGATTGATATTGATGTCAAAACTTTGATGATGATTGATAGTCTTGAAATGACTGCCGAAGATCGAGATATTATAATTCATAACTGTAAAAAATCACCTCATAATGAAATCATTATTACTCATGGAACAGATACAATGGTGGAGACTGCAGAGAAAATAGCTGCCGCAAATTTGGAAGGAAAAACTATCGTATTGACAGGAGCAATGATTCCTTATGCCTTTGGTACATCTTCTGATGGATTTTTTAATTTGGGGAGTGCGATGGCATTTGCACAGGCATTACCTTCAGGAGTCTATGTAGTGATGAATGGAAGATATTTTGATTGGAAAAATGTGAGGAAGAATCGGCAGACAGGGAATTTTGAGGAATTAAATTAATAAGATGTTTTAGTGTTTTTAAAATGTAAAAAATGAAATTCTTAGCATTGTTTTTTGAAATTATCATACTCTCCTTTGGTGTTTATATTTATCTTTTTTCTACAGGGAAGTTAAAAGTGAAAGATGCTAAATTGAATGAAAAAGCAGAGGAGTTCAGAGCAGAGAATTCGACATGGATGAAGTGGTTGTCTTTGTTATTAATTGCAATTATGACTTTCGAAATAATTTTGAATGTCAAATCTCTTTTTTGAAATGTTGGGACACGGATGCCGCGTCATCTGCGGCATCCGCGTTCTATCCCGCCCAACACATAATCCTAAAAATCATCTCCAATCAGAAAAATTAAACCCATCGGCACATTTTTCCCTCAGGACAAAAACGGTTTTATCCTTAACGATTCTTCCTTTGAAAAAATCCCCAAACAATGGCTTCCTGTCATTGAAAAAATAAAAAAATCATACATAGAACATTTAGGGAAAAAAATACATAGCATTTATTTGCGAGGAAGTGTAGCTCGTGGAAATAGTGTAGATGGATTTTCAGATATTGATGTTTTTGCAATAGTTCATGATTTGGAAGAACGTTGGACTGTAGCAGATTGGCAACCTGATTTGCAAAAAGAATTACAAACCAAATTTCCATTTGTCAAAGAAGTCGAAGTTATGTTAACTCAATACTTCAAAGATTTTTATCAAAAAAATCCGCGTTTGGCGGTGATTATAAAAACACAATCGCTACGTATTTATGGGAAAGACTTGAACGAGGAGATTCCATCATTTTTACCTAATGAAAAAATGATTCTGAACCTAACTTGGCTTGAAGAAGATGTCCATGATTTTTTACAAAAGAAAAAAGTCACCCAAAAGGACTGCCAGGCAATTACGAAAATATTGATTCGAAGTGGATTCGAATTAGTGATGGAAAAAGAACAGAAGTTCACAACAGATTTATATTTATGTTATCAAGTTTTTTCTAAGTATTTTCCTGAAAAAGAAAAAGAAATGAGAGAGGTGTTGCATTTGTATTTGAATCCAATTGAGGACGATTTATATTTGAAGAATTTGGTGAAGAATTTAGGAGATTGGATGATTAAAATTATTTAAATATTAGTTATTCAAAATGCTATTTCTCTCTCAACAGATTATAAAAAATAACTATAGCTATTGGTTTTATTTTATTAATATTGCAGGGTTAAAGTCTTATATTTTAAATTTACTTTACACTACTGAATATGAAAAAATTTACTTTTTTATCTTTTATACTTTTTTTATCCCTTTCCACTTCTTTTGGACAAGACAAAAATGATTTGTACGATCTTAATCGAGTTCATGAAATTCGACTAGAGTTTCAGCGAGTTAACTGGGCTGGAGTCATGGATTCACTTCGATTGTATGGCAAGGGATTATTAAAAGGAACTGCCAAAATTGATGGGGAAGAATATGAGGATGTAGGTGTTCGATACCGTGGAAATCGGTCTTTCCGAATTGGGAACAAACGAAATGCTTTGCACATCAAATTGGATCACCAAAATCCAGAACAAAGCCACCAAGGATATCAAACGTTAAAATTATCAAATGCACTTCGTGACCCAAGTATGGTTCGAGAAGTATTGGGATATGAAATTGCTAGGAAATATATGATTGCACCAAGAGCATCTTATACTCGTGTTTATATCAATAATGAATATTATGGTTTGTTTGTAAATGTGGAAGCGATTGATGATAAGTTTTTGGAAAAGAACTTCCAGTCAAATGAAAATACCTTAGTTAAATGTACGCCTGATTTGAATAACAAATCTCCTGAAGGTTGTAAGCAAAATATATTCTCTTCTTTGGAATACGAGGAAAATATGGAATGCTACAAAAGCAATTATGAATTAAAATCAGAGGAAGGTTGGAATGATTTGGCGAGTTTGACCAATGCATTATATAAAAATAATGGTGAGCTAAGTAAGATGCTTGATATAGATGCAACTTTGTGGATGTTGGCTTTCAATAATGTTGTGGTTAACTTAAGTAGCTACAGCGGACAGTACAGTCAAAATTATTACTTGTATAAAAACAATCATGGGAAATTTGTTCCTATGCTTTGGGATTTGAATTTGGCTTTTGGAAGTTTTAAAAATACTGGCGAAGGTTCTGATTTGAGTAATAAAGAATTGATCAAGTTAGATCCACTTTTGCATGTTAAAAATCCATACAAACCATTAATTAGTCAGTTGATGAGAAATCCTGATTACAAAAAAACATACTTGTCTCACATGCGAACTATTTTGTATGATAACTTCATGGATAATGGTTATGAGCAAAGGGCGAAGGAATTACAAAAACTGATAGAACAAGCATTTGTCAATGATCCTAACAAAACTTATACAAAAGGAGATTTTGAAAGGAGTTTGTATTCAACCATTGGACGTCGAAGTAAAATTCCTGGAATTTATTCTTTAATGAACAAGCGAGCGAAATTTTTGAAAAAACATAAAAACCTTAGACCGATTCCTCCAACCATAGCGGAAGTGAATGTTTTGGGTAGAGAAAAATATTCTCACGAGCGAGTAAACGATTTTAAGATCCAAGTAAAAACAGCTAACCAAGCGAAAAATGTAAAAGTATATTATCGTTTCCAATCAGCTTCAGATTTTAAAATGATCTATTTAAAAGATGATGGAAATAGTCATGATGAAGCAGCAGGTGATGATACTTTTGGAGGTTTGATTGCAAGTAATGGAAATGAAACTATTGAGTATTATGTGATGGCTGAAAATCCACTTTCGGTTGGTTACGAACCAGCTAATTATATGTTTGAATTACGAAAAGCATCGCTTAAAGAATTGAATAATTAAATAAAAGTTGGACGTTAGACGATGGACGTTTTACGTTTTTGTTCAAAATAAATGAAGAGCCATTTCGATTTTCGAGATGGCTCTTTTATGGAAAAAATCATTTTACAACTCTACTCAATGGTTTTTACCTCGCCACAAAATTTCACGAATTACGCTAAGCGAGAGGTTCAAAAATTATTATTTCACCAATACCTTAAATAAATTGTAATGAGAAATCTAACTAAACTATTTGTAATCATAGTTATGTTTCAAGGTTGTATTAAGGATGACATAGTTTATGAATGTGAAGATTCAGAATTTTTTTTAGAGTGTGTAACTGAAGAGGCTATTACTTCAACAGCTACTGGATTTCTTGAATATGAAATAGGAGACCAAGAAATAGGAATAGCCAAAGGAATTAAGATAAACAGAGAATGGGAAGCTTCTCTGTTGGTTTATGGCTTTGATTCACTTTTTACATTTGGACCAAAAACATTACAAGTGCTGGTGCTCAAGCAGAAACTATTGGTTTTATTGGTGTCTCAAAATCAATTACTCCAGGTTGTTATAATCTTTCATCAATAAAAAATAGCCAAGATTCAATTAGGGCTAGGTGTTCCTTAGATGATGGAGATGTTAGAATTGCTACCTATACCCTAGATCAAACTGCTGAGAATAAAATCGAGATTATTGAATTTGATAGTACCACATTACAACTTAAAGCAAGGTTTAAAGCAACATTTATAACCGATGATGCACAACCTCCATATATTCCAGAGAAAGTTAGATTTTTTAATGTAGATATGGAGACTAACTAAAATAAATTAAAAGCCATTTCGATTTTCGGGGTGGCTTTTTTTATAGAAAAAATAATATTTAGAAGGAAAGAATAGTTTTATAAAATGTAAAACATTTACCATAGATCAACTATCAAAAGAATGCCGAAAAGTTACATATTTACTTTTTCCAAAAAAATATATTATTTTTGATTTCCCTATCACGAAAGCTGCAAACCTATTTTATTGAGTTTGCAGCTTTTGTTATTTTAGGAAATGATTAAATTTATTCTTTTCTTTAAAGTATGACCAAACTTATTACCTTGAATATCAACGCTTTAAGTATTTTTATCAAACTAATTAACATGAGAAAAATTTTATTCACTTTATTTTTATTGTCAATTGCGACTATCTTTTATGCTCAGGATTTATATAATTTAGAAACAATTAAAGATGTAAAATTGACTTTTAAACAAGACAATTGGGCCAACATTTTAGATCATTATAAGGAGGAAGGAAAAGATAAAAGGTTGAAGGCTACGGTAGTGATTGATGGAGTTAAATATGATTCAGTCGGGGTTAGACATAAGGGAAATAGCTCTTATTTTAATGTTCGGAAAACGGGTTCTTCCAAATTGCCCTTCAATATAAAAGTGAATCATGTAAAGAAAAAACAACGCCTCCCAGGTGGATATACTTCTTTAAAATTGTCAAATATATTTCGTGATCCAAGTTTTGTCAGAGAAGTTTTAGCTTACGAAATTGCGGGTAAATATATGCCTGCACCTCGAGCCAATTTTGTTCGATTATATGTCAATGATGAGTTGTTAGGATTATACAACAGCACAGAATCTGTGGATGAAAAATTTCTTGAAGAAAATTTTGGAACGAAAAAAGGTACACTCATTAAATGTGATCCTAATTGGCATGGGAAGACACAAAAAGGCTGTATGCGAGGTCATAATGGTTCATTGAATTACCTTGGTCAAGATTCTATTTGCTATTATGAGTTTTATGAAATGAAGTCAAAACATGGTTGGGGTGATTTGATCAAATTAGTGCAAACTTTAGAGACCAAAACAAAAGATATTGAAAAAGTTTTGAACGTAGATCGAGCATTGTGGATGCTAGCTTACAATAATGTTTTAGTTAATTTGGATAGTTACACAGGTAGACTTTGTCACAACTTTTATATTTACAAAGATAACACCGGACGATTCAATACCATTCCATGGGATATGAATATGAATTTTGGCGGTTTCCGATTTTTGGATAACAAGTCTATTTTGACCGTTGAGAAGATGCAGAGAATGAGTGTATTGACAAATTTTAAAAATGCTACCCGCCCACTCATTAGTAAGTTATTGGAAAATAGTATGTATCGAAAAATGTACATCGCGCACGTTCGGACTATTTTGAAAGAAAATTTGAGTAATGGTGAATATGAAAAAAGAGCAAAGGCTATTCAAGCTTCGATTGATTTTTATGTCAAAAATGATACTAACAAATTATATGCATACGAGGATTTTAAAAAGAACTTATCTTCCACTACTAAAGCGGGGAAAACACCTATTGTTGGTATCACCGAGCTTATGACCGCTCGAACAGCTTACCTCGAAGCTCATCCACTTATTCTAAAAACTCCACCGAATATTTCGGAAGTAAACCATATGGTAGGGTCAGATGATACAGTTATTACTGCTAAAATTGAAGGTACTCGAAAAGCATTTGTCTATTATCGAGATAAAGGATTTGGAACATTTACACGTGTTGCAATTGAAGATAAGGGATCAAATGGAGATACTGATATAGGTGATGGAGTTTATAGTGTTATTATTCCTAAGACTTCCAATTTTGAATATTATTTGATGGCCTTAAATAAAGATGCGGCAATGTTTTCGCCTGAGAGAGCTGCATTTGAAGTGTTTGAGGTTAAGTAAAATGGAAGGATGGGAATATCGATTTAAGAACGCTACGCAAAGGATTTATGATTTAAAAAGTAACACCCAACGGGAGCCAACTTTTCAAATCATAAATCCTTTGCGTAGTGTTCGATATTGAATTCAATTTATCAACGAATCAAATTAATATTTCCCTTCTTAAAAAACTCTTCTCCATTCACACATTTTATCCTCAGATAATAACCATAGACATCAGGTTCGAGTAGTTCATCTTTATACATTCCATTCCAGCCAATTGATTTATCTTTTGATTCAAAAACCTTTTCTCCCCAACGATTGTAGATGGCTAAGTACATTTCATCAATTACATTTCCTTCGACAAAAAGTACATCATTTTCACTATCGCCATTTGGGGTAAAAGCATTTGGCATAAACAAATATGGTTCTTCACAAATAGTACTCAACACTACTACCAAAATCGAAATGGTATCGACACAACCATTGATGTCGGTAACAATAGTAGTATATTCAGTAGAAACAACTGGTGATGCAACAGGATTAAAAATAGTTGGATCATCTAAGCTTCCCGTAGGTTCCCAATTATAAGTATCTAAATCATTTCCAGTCACTTCCAGTTGGGATGATTGACCATCATTAAGTGTATCAGGTGTGGCAGAAATATTTAAACCTAAATCCGCACCACTATTATCTATGTCAATTGAATCTTCAAAAACACATCCGTCATCATACACAACTGAAAAATAATAAGTATCAGCTATCGTCAAATCAACAGTAGGAGTATTCGTATTTCCACCCGAAATAATTCCAGCAGCTGGCTCCCATGCCCAAGAAGTGATATCTGGATTTCCAAGGACATTAACTTCCAAATCAAAAGTCGTAAGAGGTTCGCAAGACAAAACACTATTGGAAAATTCTAAATCAATTCCAATATCAATAGTTTGGGTGATCGTGTCTTCGCAACCTTTTTCATTAGTAATAACAAGTTCTATTTCAAATTCTTGCTCATTATTATTTGAAATAAAAGTAGGTGGGTTTTCACTATTAGAAAAAACTGTGTTGTTGATCGTCCATTGCCAACCAGTTAAATTAAAAACAGTATCAGTTGAGTTATTAATAAAATCAATATTAATAGGTTCATTACAATCTACAACGGAAGCCGTAAACTCAGGAAATAAGGAAGGCTCATAAACTGAAAAAGTAGAGAATGAAGTATCAGTACAAAGGAAAGTACCATTAGGTGCTGTAATTTGAGTTTCGATGGCTAATTGCACGGTATAAGTTCCTGTGTCTGAGTAAATAAATACTGGATCAGAAAGAGTGGATCCTGCTCCAGGATTTCCAGGATCATTAAACGACCAATTATATTCTAAAGGACTATTGCTAAGAGCATTGATACTCTGATCATCAAATGTAACTTCTAAACCTTCGCAGCTCACTTCTGGAACAAAGAATGAAGACACAAACTCACCACAAACTCCTACATTATATTGAAAGTCTCGACGAGTAGTTGAAATTAAATTTCCATCTCTATACTCTTCCACACAAATTCCAACTACAAATTGTCCAATCGTATTTGGTATTCCTGTCAAAAATCCAGTTTGAGAATCAATTGCCAATGGTACTCCACCCATCACATTACTTAAATTATATGGAGGATCAATCCAAGTTACTTCCGTAAACGGAGGTGCATTAGGAGGTTGAGGCATGGGGAGATCAGGAGTAGCTCCCTCAAAAGGTGTACATAATTTATAGACCAAGGAATCTCCATCAATATCTGTAGCCGAGTGATCAAAGTCAATCGGATCATTGACACAAATATAGATTGGTGGCCACTCATTAAAAACAGCATTGCTATTACATTCAAGAAGTGCTGTTTCAGAAATTTCAATAGGATAAGTTGCACCTGTATCCAAAGGATCAATAATGTTTAAAATTGATTGATTTCGACAGCATCGTTGGTAAGCTAAAGTATATCCACCTACCCGAAAAGGCAAAGAAATGGTATCAGTATAAGTAGAAGTATTGACACAAACATTTGGAGGGACAACTTTACAAGGATCACTTAATACTGGATTAAGGGTATCATCATTCATTTTTGGAATTAATAATTGTCCCATTTGCCCAACTCCTGTATCTAGGAAATAAGTATTGGTTACTGCATCAAATGCAAAAACTCCAATCGAAGCTGGATCATCAAAATCTGGAATTCCAGTATCGCAATCTCTAAAAATAGTTAATTGGATTTCATATTGATCATTCCCTAAACATCGGTAATTCATTTCGCCACCTACAATATGTGTCGCCCAACTCAACTGAGGAAGAACCATCAAAAATATTCCAATAAATAAGGAGTAGTGTTTGTTTTTCATATCTCTAAAATTAAAAAATAATGTCTAATTATAAGAACTCAAAAAGGGCTTTTATGAAATGGTAAATGCAACCGTCTTTACTCTTTTGGTTTCAGAACCATCCTCTAAAGTCTCTTCCAAAATCATTTCTTTTGCTTGCTCCATTTCAAAAACTTCTTTCATATTTCGAATACTTCCAGCAGGCACCCCTTCTTTTTTTAATAAATCTAAAAGTGGTTTTCTATCAAAAAGAATAATCGCTTTTGCTAACTCTTCTGCTAGTTTTATTCGGTTTTTTACACGTAAAGTATTGACATTGAATCGGTTATCATTTTTCAAAAATTCCACTTTTAATACTTCACAAAGCAATTGAAACTGTTTTTCTGTTCCTACGGCAAGCACGATAGGTAAATTATCTTTGGTAAAAAAAACATCTCCATAAGGTGCAATATTAGGATGTTGACTTCCCATTCGTTGCGGAATGGTATCTCCCATCAACCAATTGGTCGCTTGATTTGCCAAAGAAGCCACCGCTGATTCAAGCAAAGAAGTAGTTACAAAACTCCCTTCACCTGTTCTCATTTTTTTCAACAACGCTAATAAAATACCTTCTTTCAATTGATGCGCAGCCAAGAGGTCAATCAAGGCTACAGGCATCCTCACAGGATTTCGATCAGGTTCGCCACACATGTATAAAAACCCTGCTTCCGCCTGCATCACAATATCAAATGCTGGTGTTGCATCTTGTTTTCCGTACGAAGTCAATTCAGCATAAATGAGTTGATTATTGATAGCGCTAAGTGACTCGTAATCCATTCCCATTTTGCGAGCGGAAGAAGGTTTAAAATTACTAACTACGATATCTGCAGTTCGAATCAAGTCCAACACTTCAATTCGATCTGATTTATCTCTTAGATTTTTAAATAAGATACGCTTTTGCCAATTTACGCTGCAATAGTAAGCAGAATGAAGTGCAGTTTTGTCTTCAGTTGGCAATTTCCACTTTCGAGTGACATCTCCGCCAGTACTTTTATTTTCAATTTTAATGACATCTGCGCCTAATTCTGAAAAGAACATTCCGACAGCTGGGCCAGCTAAAACGCTTGCTAATTCAATAACTTTTAGTCCTTTAAAAAATTGATTTTGCATCTCTTTTCTTTTTTGGAAAAATTAAAAACGCAATTTACGAAATGAAAAACAATTGGAAATTTTCTAGTAAATTTATTGTTAGTTGAACAATGCAAATAAGTGTGCTTACGCCCTTTCAGGCTATAAGAATATGATTGGTTTATAGAGGGAGTAGCCTAGTGCTGAAGCATAAAGCCTTTTAGGCTTTGTAGACATTTTTATGACCATTTTAAATCATATCTTGTTCTAAATATTTTTGCAAGTTAAAAGCCTGAAAGGCTTCTGCCATCAACCTAAGGCAACGCCCTAGGAAGGGGAAAAAAATGTCGCCAAGCCCTGAAAGGGCGTAAGCAACATAACAACTAACTAAGCCATTTTTAGTTAATAATTATTTAAATGAAAATCTTCTCAGCCAACCAAATCAAAGAATGGGACAATTACACCATTCAAAATGAACCAATCCCTTCCATCGACCTAATGGAGCGAGCAAGTCGAACATTTGTCAAGTGGTTCGTAGAAAAATTCTCTAACACCTCAAAAAAAATCTCCATTTTTTGTGGACAAGGAAATAATGGTGGCGATGGATTAGCCATCGGAAGAATTTTGCAAGAGCACTTTTACGAAGTAGAAATCTTTATTTGCAAAATTGGAAATTCCCCTTCCGAAGATTTTTCCAAAAACCTAAAGCGGCTTCCTAAATTCCAAAATATTAAGGTTCATCAGATTGAGAAAAATGATGATTTTCCAAAAATAGAAAACAAAGGAATCTTAATTGATGCCATTTTTGGTTCAGGATTAAATCGACCTGTGGAAGGATATTGGGGAGAACTATTGGAACACCTTAATCAACAAAATCAAACCATCATTTCAGTAGATATACCCTCAGGAGTTTTTGCCGATCAATCAACTGAAGGGATTTCGATTTTGGCAGATTATGCCTTTAGTTTCCAAACTCCAAAGTTAAGTTTCCTTTTTCCAGAGAATGAAAATCGAGTAGGAGAGTGGTCATTTGATTCCATTGGTTTACATGATGATTATTTAGAAAAAACAGAAACAGACTTTTTTTATTTAGAAAAAAAGATGGTTCAAGGAATTTTAAAAAAGAGAAATAAATATTCCCACAAAGGAACATTTGGTCATGCTTTAATTATCGCAGGAAGTTATGGAAAAGTCGGGGCAGCAATTTTAGCTACCAAAGCTGCTCTTCGAACTGGTGCAGGATTAGTTTCTATCCATGCCCCAAAATGTGCCTACGAAATTTTACAAATTTCTGCACCCGAAGCGATGGTTAGTATTGATGACCAAGATTTATATTTTTCAAAAATCAGCGAACTAGAAAAATATAAATCGGTTGGAATTGGGCCAGGATTAGGAACTGATTCAGTTACGGCTAAGGCTCTAAAAGCTTTTTTGGAAAAAATAAAAACGCCAATTGTAATTGATGCTGATGCTTTAAATCTGATTGGTGAAAATAAAAATTGGTTAGATTTAATTCCACATAACAGTATACTTACGCCGCATCCAAAAGAATTTGGACGCTTGTTTGGGAAAACCAAAAACAACTTTGAACGAAATGACTTACAAAGGAACTTTTCTAAAAAATATAATATTTATATTGTGCTGAAAGGAGCGCATACTTGTATCAGTACACCTGAAGGAAAATGCTATTTCAATTCTACAGGTAACCCAGGAATGGCGACAGGAGGAAGTGGAGATGTCTTGACTGGAATTTTAACCGCATTATTGTCTCAAGGCTACAATTCGTTGGAAACCAGTATTTTAGGTGTGTTTTTGCATGGATTATCAGGGGATGTCGCATTGAGTAAAACGATAAGTCAGGAGTCATTAATTGCTTCGGATTTAATTGAGAATATTGGAAAAGCGTTTAATAAAATTAATTAGGAAAGAATAAAATTAAACTATGTCAAAAAAGAGAATTACAGTCCTCACAGGAGCAGGAATGTCAGCAGAAAGTGGAATTAAAACGTTTCGAGATGCTGGTGGATTATGGGAAGGTCATGATGTAATGGAAGTTGCCTCACCACAAGGATGGAATAAAAATCGAGCACTTGTAATTGATTTTTATAATCAACGTAGAGCCCAACTTTTGGAAGTAAGTCCAAATGCAGGTCATGAAGCATTGGTTGAATTAGAAAAGAAATATGACGTGCATATTGTTACTCAAAATGTTGATGATTTGCACGAACGAGCAGGAAGTTCACAGATCATTCATTTGCATGGCGAGTTGACAAAGGTGCGAAGTTTAGGGAATGAAAGATTGATTTACGATTGGCGGAAAGATTTGTTGGAAGGAGATCTTTGTGAAGAAGGACATCAGTTACGGCCTCATATAGTTTGGTTTGGAGAAGAGGTTCCTATGTTGCAAAAAGCTGCAGAAGTGGTGAGTCTGTCAGATATTGTTTTGGTGGTTGGTACTTCGATGCAAGTCTACCCTGCCGCTGGATTGGTAGGATTAGCTCCGCGACTTGCACCAATAATTTATGTAGACCCAAAACCCTCTTTGAATTATGAAATGAAGATGGCAGAGAATCTAATTACAATTTCTGAGGTAGCTACAACTGGTGTTCGAAAAGTAGTTAATGAACTTTTAGCTGACAATTAAAATCAATTTAATCAGTTTAAGGAATGGGTCAAATAATTAATGATCTATTCCTTAAAGTTGACCGGTTTACCTATTGTATTTTAAAAAAATATACACCCAAAATGAAACTTAAACTCCTCCTTTTTTCCATTTCATTTTTCGTTTTTTCCCAAAGTGTTTTTTCCCAAAAACAAGAAATTAAGTTACCAACCCATCCTGATGGGAGTCCTATATTTTGTGAGAAATTTGATTTGTTAGAAAAAACACTTCCGTTTGTTCTTGACCAGAATACTAATTATAACAACGTAATTACAAATTCTAATTTTCCTCAGGTTTTAGCTGAAAATCGAACAGATGAAGATATTCGAGTTGGCGATGCTGGCCAATCAGAATTTGAAATTCATGCTGCAGTTAATCCATTAGATTCTTCAAATATAGTGGTTGGAGCGATGAATATTTCCACTTCAGGAGGCTCTCCTGCTTTGAAATTTTCGATTTATTATACTAACGATTTCGGAACGACTTGGGAGAAAAGTCCCTTCGAAGGAATGATATCTGATGAGTCAGTAATTGGAGGAGGAGATCCAATGCTTGCTTTTGACGAAAATGGGATTGTTTTCTTTACGTGGATATTATTGACTATAAATGCTTCTGATCAGTTAGGAAGGTGGGGAATGTATCTTGCTAAATCTAGTAATAATGGTGCAAACTGGGAAATGTCTGAAAATCCGATAGAGGTAAATACTTTTACAAATTTTATCAATTTGGGAGATTTAGAGAGTGCGGTGGACAAGCAATGGATGGCAACAGATCATTCCGCTTCAAGTGATTATGCTGGGAATATTTACCTTGCATATGTTGATATTGAAACGATGACTGGTACCTATAATATGAAAGTAAAAAGACGATTGGCAGGAAACGATTCCTTTGAAAATAATGCGGTAGTTATTACTACTCAAAATTTTGCTTTAGCCCAATTCGCGAGTGTTGATGTCGGAACGGATGGTGCAGTTTATGTTTCTTTTTTTGCAGATATAGGAGGCGATAATTATGGAATTTATTTGGCAAAATCAATTGATGGTGGAGCAACTTTTTTACCAGAACGAAAAATTTCTAACATTTCTTTCCCAAAATTATTTTCGGGAAATATTTCTATAGAAGGGATCGATGATAATCGAATTTATCCATGTCCGCATATTGTAGTTGATCCATCTGATGCCTCAAAAGTTTATGCCACTTGGACAGCTTTTGGAGTTGAAGCAAAAGTGTCGGAAGGTTTAGATATTTATTTATCAAAGTCGGAAGATGGAGGAGATTCATGGACAACGCCAGTCATAGTCAATAATGATTCTGATAGTGAAGTTCATCAGTTTTATTCTAGTATTGCAGTTAATCAAGAGGGAGTTATTTTTGTAAGTTGGTATGATCAGAGAGACAATGAAGGAACCAATAATACGAATTATTACATGGGATATTCTGAAGATGAAGGAGCGACTTTTGAACAAAAAAATGTGACTTCTCTTTCAAGTGATTTTAGTCAAATTTCAGAATCCAATGTAGGAATTGGACCGGGTGAATACAATCAAATTATTACTGTGGGGAAATATACAATTCCATTTTGGGGAGATGGTCGAACTAATAATGGTCAAATTATGGTTTACGCAGCTTTCCTAAATGTATTTGAAGAAGAAGAAATAATGTCAATTAATACGCAGTTTTCGTTCGAAGGGCCAAGGGTAAACCCGGTAAATAATACAGGGGTTTTTGAATTGATTTTAAAAGAACCTTCGAATGTAAATGTATTGTTATACGATGTATTGGGAAGAGAAATTAAGTCAATTCCGAAACAGAATTTTGACAAAGGAAGGCATACGATAAAAGTAACCGTAGATGAGTTAGCTGTTGGAGAATATTTTGTGACCGTCCATACTGATTTTGGTTTTAAGACAAAAAAAATAATAGTGGTGAAATAATATTTTCGAATTTATTTATCAATAAAATGCTCTAAAATATCAACACCTTCCTCTCCATCATCTTCATCACGGTTGGGCTCATTTAAGGTGAGTTCTTTTTCTAAAAAATGTCGATTTTCTCTAAACCATAAAAGAAATAAAATTAGAAGTAAAATAGCAATATATGGTAGTGCATCAGTAATCGTTTTCTGGAAAAATAGAAACGTTTTAAATTGATCTACTACAAAGGGCATTGAAAAAAATAGTCCTAACCAAAGTCCAATATTCCTATCTAAATTAATATGCGTCATAACTGAAAGGATCAAAGGAGTCAATATTAAATAATATATTAAGTGGCATGTTAATTCAAATAAGCCGCTTTCTCTTGCCGCAACAAAATATTCCAATCCACCAATAGCCAGTAATAATAGAGTAATTGCTATCAATTTTTTGGAGTGTGTACTTTGATATTTTGAAGATCTAAAGTAGGCAAACCAAAAAATGAAAAGACTAAAAGTAAATACAAAAAATTTAATCAGCGACATCCTGTTGCTGAAGTAAATAAAATCATTTACATATGGTTGAAGGTTCTCTAGGGCAGGTAAGTTTTTTGTAATAAATGAAAAAATCAACGCGATGAGAATAGATCCAATCATGATATTTCTAACATGCTTTTCTTCCCGTAATTCATCCTCAGTATCTTCTTCCTCTATAATCTCAATTTTAAAACCTAGATCTTTAAATTTATTTAAAAAATAAAATATCAAACCTATGATTAGAAAAAATAAGAAGAACGTTATTGAATAGTAATTAATAATAAAATTAGGATTTAAGTTGATAAGAATATTATAAGATATTTTAAATAAAAAAGGAAAAATTAGCAAAAACATAAAGCCCATATCTTTCCAATCATTTGCTACAGGAAATAATAATCCAATATGAAAGATGCAAAGAATGACAAAAATACAATGAGCGAGCTTACATACAATTCCTCCAATAACAAATAGAATTTGAAATGATTCAAATCCAATAGAAGTAAATAGAAATCCTATTATATAAAGAATAGTGGCTAGAAAAATTCCCTTTCGGAAATCTCTTATTTTATCCACTATAATTCCAGCTACAATGAATAAAGTGATGGTAGCTAGAGGTTTATAATTGTTAGGGGCTGATATATCTAATAATTCGTAAAGAGGTGATAAATCAAATGAGCAACAAGTAATAACTATTTCACTTAGTACAAATAACAATAAAACTTGATAGTAAACGGAAGGATATTGAGTGAGTAGTTTTTTCATGCTAAGTATTTAATAGTGGAAAAGTAAATAATTTTTATTGAATTTTGAAAAATTAAATTTCGATTCTACCTACTTTTTTTTGCATAAATTTTTTCTTTTCTAATGTTGTCGATATTACACTAAGTCATTTCTTTTTTTGCTATTTTTATCCATCATTGTTAAAACAAAACTATAGACTCGAATGAATTTAAATTTAAAATCTAAAAAAGAAAATACCTATGATGCGATTGTCGTCGGTTCAGGCATTAGTGGAGGTTGGGCTGCAAAAGAATTGTGCGAAAAAGGACTAAAAACTTTAGTGCTCGAAAGAGGTCGCGATGTGAAACATGTGGTAGATTATCCAACTATGCATTTGGATGATTGGGATTTACCAAATCGAAATAGAGTGACAGAAGAGACCCTAGTAAGACAAGCTAAGCAAAGTCGAACAGGTGGCTACACAACTGTTCCAGCTCGACAGCATTGGTTCGTCGATGACATCGATAATCCTTACACGGAAGTGAAACGTTTTGATTGGGTTCGAGGCTACCACGTTGGTGGTCGATCTATCATGTGGGGGCGACAAAGTTACCGGTGGAGTGATTTAGATTTTGAAGCAAATAAAAAAGATGGCAATGGAGTAGATTGGCCAATTCGATATAAAGACATTGAACCATGGTATGATTATGTTGAAAAATTTGCAGGGATTAGTGGCCAGAAAGAAGGCTTATCTCAATTACCTGATGGACAGTTTTTACCACCAATGGAATTGAATGTTGTGGAAAAACATGTTCGTGAAAGATTAGCTAAAAATTTCGATGATCGAATTTTGACCATTGGTCGAACAGCAAATATTACTACTCAAAGTCACAATGGTAGAGGCGGTTGTCAATTTCGAAACCGATGCATGAGAGGGTGTCCTTATGGTGGATATTTTTCAAGTAATGCTTCGACTTTGCCAGCAGCAGAGAAAACTGGAAATATGACTTTGCGTCCATTTTCCATTGTAAACTCTGTTATTTATGATGACAAAACAGGAAAGGCAACTGGAGTGAGAATTATCGATGCGGAAACCAATGAAACGTTTGAATATTTCGCAAAAGTAATTTTCTTAAATGCTTCTACATTGGGAACTACTTTTATCATGATGAATTCAAAATCTAAACGATTTGAAAATGGATTCGGAAATGATAGTGGTGAGCTAGGACACAACGTGATGGATCATCATTTTAAAACTGGAGCAAGTGGAGAAATTGATGGGTTTGAAGATAGGTATTATAAAGGTCGACGACCAAATGGAATTTATATTCCACGTTTTAGAAATCTAGGAACTTCAAAAACTAAAGCCAAAAATTTCATCAGAGGATATGGTTATCAAGGTGGAGCAAGTCGATCCAATTGGACTCGAAGTGTAAAAGAATTGAGTTTTGGTCAAGATTTTAAAATAGATATGCTAGCTCCTGGTCCATGGAGAATGGGGCTTAGTGCTTTTGGGGAATGCTTACCTTATCATGAAAATAAAGTTACCCTCAACAAAGAAGTTCGTGATAAATGGGGACAACCAACTTTGACGATGGATGTGGAATGGAAAGAAAATGAATGGGAAATGAGAAAAGATATGAGAGAGCAAGGTGTGGTAATGTTGGAAGCGGCTGGTTTTAAAAATGTAAAACCATACGAAAATGAATGTTATCCTGGTCTTGGAATTCATGAAATGGGAACTGCTCGAATGGGACGTGATCCAAAAACTTCTGTACTTAATGGATTCAATCAAGTGCATGCTGCCAAAAATGTTTTCGTGACAGATGGAGCTTGTATGACTTCAGCTGCTTGTGTAAATCCATCGTTAACTTATATGGCTTTGACTGCACGTGCAGCAGATCATGCAGTTAAGGAATTGAACAAACAGAATTTGTAATTTTTTTCGTTAGACGTTTCACGATGGACGTTTTACGTTTTTTGTTGCAACGTTTTTTTTGATGAAATTTTATTCTTTTAATTAAAAATTAAACTGTTTTGTGTTTTTGTAAATATGTTGTTATAGATTTTAATAAGAAATAAAACAATGCACTTACATAATATAAATACAACTGTTTTGAATATAAAAAATAAGAAAAATGAAACGTAGAGATGCCATAAGAAATACAGCTCTTTTGATGGGGTATGCAGTTTCAGCTTCTGCAATTGCAGGTTTGATGAGTGGTTGTCAAGCGGATACTAAAACGCCTGCCAATGTCTGGAAAGCAAAGAATATGACAGACACTCAATTGAATACTCTAAGAGAAGCTGCAGAGCGAATTTTACCTGCATCAGAAGGTATTGTAGGAGCTAAGGATGTACTTGTTGAAAGATTTGTAGATGAAATGTTAGGAGGTGCTTATAAGTCAGAAGATACAGCTGCATTTAAGAAAGGTTTAGATGACCTAGAAGCAGATGCTCAAGCTACTTATAACAATACATTTGCAAAAATTAAACCAGAGGAGATGGATGCATTAATCACTAAAATTGGAAAAGCAGCCATGGCAGTAAAGGATCAACAAAATGAAACTGAACCTTTCTTTTTTGCACTCAAATCAATTACGCTTCTTGGATTTTTTACTTCCGAAAAAGTAGGAGAGGAGGTACTTAATTATTTACCTATTCCAGCTGGTTATGATGGAGATGTTCCGATGTCTGAAATTCCTCAAGGAGGAAGAGCTTGGTCTTTTTAAAAGGAAGTAATCTTTTTATATAAATAATTAAAGGTGTTATCACTCGAAGTGATAACACCTTTTTTATATATTTAAATACTTGATTATTAGTAGTTTGTGGTTTTTAAAATGCACAGATTATATCAATCCATTTTTCATACCAAGGGAAAGTTAAGATGTTTCTAATTTCTTGAAAATCCTCACAAGCCAAATCATTATTATTCAAACTTAAATTCATCACTCCTCTAAAATAAAGCCATTCTGTATTTGTTGGAGCGACTTTTATTGCTTTATCCATGATTATAATTCCTTCTTCGGTTTTTCCTTCGTCGTGCAAAGTAATAGCCTTTTCTACTTCAATTTGATTCGTTTCATATTCTTCAACAGCAGTTTTGCAACCCTCAGAAGTTGGTCGGAATTCCACCCTGATTGGGTAGATGCTTGTTACTTGTTTTCCTTCATAGGTAGCAGGTGTCCACTTGCCTTCAGTTTTAGGAATAAGTTTGATGACTTCGAATAAAAAGTCAGTACCTAAATTACTATAATCAACTGATTCTAATAACTCGGCAGAACCATCTTTTTTGATGATTAAATTACTTTTCATACTACCCATCAAACAACTATCTAAGCCACTAGAAGGATATGTCGTTTCTGTTGCTAAAAATATTTTTAAAGCATCTTCTCCACCTTTAAATTCTACTCCAGTTTCAAGTTCCAAATAGATGGAGTCACCATTGACTATACTGTATGGTGGTGGTGGTGTGTATTCTTCTATTTTGAATTTAACAGGAAGAGTATATTTAACGTTGACAGCCATACTATCTTTTATTCCTGGCTTCCAAATAATATTTTGTTCTTGCATTAATTTCAGAGCACGGAGTGCTTCCTCACCACATCCATCACCAATGTCTTTAAGTATTGTTGGGGCTGCTACTCGGCCATTTTTTGTGACTACAAATTGGAGGACAACTCTTCCTTCTGTTCTGTTAGCTCTTGCTGAATCAGGATAAGTAATCACAGAATAGATAAAATTAAGCATGCTTTTTTCAGCACATTTAATTCTTTCATCGAGTGTCATAATGCCCGTTTCACAACCTGGGAAACGAGGCATATCTTCCACCACAGTATAAATCTTTTCTTCTGGAATGTTCCCTGTATCTTGTGCAAAAATACTTTGTGATAAAATGGTTATAAAAAATAATAAAATGAATCTCATGTTTTTGAACTGTTTGTTTTTTCTAAAAATAAAATTGTATTAATAAACGATGAGTGACAATAGGTTGTGATTTTTTTTGGAAAAAAATTTATGTGTTACATCAAAAACTAAAAAGTCTTCAATTTTTCAACTCCTTCTTTTAAAACTTGTAGGCAAAGATCAACCGTTTTAAGATGAGTTCGGAAAGCCAAAATGGCAATTCGCAGCCAATAAACTCCATCAATCGTGGTTGAAGACAAAAAGACTCTTCCATCTTCTTGTACATGTTTAATCAGTTTTGCATTAAAATCATCGGCATCTTCCTCCGATGGAACATAACGATAAATCATGACAGACAATTCTGGAAATGGACCTACTTCAAAACCCAACTTTTGAATTTCGTGGTAAAAATACTGAGTTAACATTAATTTTTCATCCAAACCAGCTTTAAAAGGAGCAAGCCCAAAAAGTTGCAGAGGCATCCACAATCGCAATCCTCTAAAATGTTTAGTCAATTCAGGCGACAAATCAGCTGGAGAAAGTTCCTCAGTATCATTCAAGGCATCTTGCATATAATTCGCTTGATAGTGATGGGAATCTTGTTGTGCCTTAACATTTTTGATCAAAACAGTTCCTAACCCGTAGGAAAGAAATAATCCTTTGTGAGGATCAATTACAAGAGAATCTGATCTTTCGATGCCTTTCATTTTTTCTTTTCCTTGCTCAGTTAACATAAAAAAACCTCCATACGCACCATCAACATGAAACCATAAATTGAACTCTTCTGCTACGTCTGCCAAATTATTTAATGGATCAACTGCACCCACATCTGTCGTCCCTGCTGAACCGATTAGAAGAAATGGTTTTTTACCTTCAGCTAAATCTTTTTGGATTTGTTTGCGAAGCTCACCGATGTCCATTTTAAAATTTTCATCGACAGGAATGTAAGTCGTTTGAGCTTGATTAAGGCCTGCAATTCTAATCGCTTTTTGAACACAATGATGAACTTGACTTGTTAAATAAATGACTGATTTTGTGATGTCTTGAGGTTCAACTTTTTTAAAATCTCTAGCTGTAACTATGGCAATTAAATTTCCAATCGAACCTCCTGATGCCAAATTACCAGAAGCAGTTTCAGGGTAACCCATCACAGAACACATCCATCGAATCAGCATGTTTTCAATTCGAACTGCACCAGGTCCTCCGAAGAAAACTCCAGCATATCGATTCGTTACCGCTGCTAAATAATCGCCAAGTGCAGTTGGAAAAATTCCTCCTCCAGGGATGTAACCAAGGTGTCCACCTGAGGCAGGATTAAGTCCAATATTATCTACATTTTTATCTAAAATATTTAGCGCATCTTCGATTGGAATTGGTTGATCAGAGATAGGATGATTCAATAAATTTTTCCCTCCATCTTCTGTGGGAATATAAGTTTTGTTGGTTGATAAATCATCAATAAATTTAAAAGCATACTGTTCAACCTTTCTTTGCCAATGGAGTCGATCTTCATTATTGGGTTCAAGTGGAAGAGACTGTTTTTCGAGTTCTTTTATTTTTTCAATCATATTTTAAAACTAAATTTTTCTTCGCAAATTAAAGAAAAAAGAGATATAGATAGGGATCTTTTTATAGTAAGTTGTTGATAGATTAGTGAAATGAAGAATTGAGAAGAGTTTTTAAAATAACAAAGGAAAATCAAAATGTTAGTAAAAAAAACAATTTTGTAATTGCTTGATAATCAGTTTTTTATAATGTTTTTTTTACGAATCGAAACATCTTGAGAAAAAAAGGATAGAAATATTTTTTCTAATTGCATAAGAACTCTATCTTTGTGTAATATGTAATTCTTATTGAAAAATAATGTGAGAGTTATTATATAAATATTAAATTTAAAAATTACCTTTTTTTAGGTAATAAATAAGATAGATTTAAATGTTATATTTACAAGCGAATTGATCTTGAAAACATAGATCATTTCTTTCAATTTCGCTTAAATATTATCCTTCCCATTTACCGTTTTAACAAAATTTAAAAATCTATAGGATTCATTCTATAGAACCGTTTGCTTCTGTTTTAAGAAGTTTTTTTCCCAAACCGCGAATAAAGAATTTAACAATCAATTCCAATCTGATAGCAAACCTATCTTTCATTTGGATGTCGTATTGAGACATGCTTTTCTAAAATGAGAAGTTAAGAGGCTAATTGTATTGCACATCTGTTAAATTACTTTAACCCACTTTCTGAAATATTCTGACCAGTTATTGGCTTAGTTGCCGAAAACTGGCTTAGCGTATCTATATATTTTACTTAATTTTTTTTCACTAAAAAAAACATTTTATCTCATGAAAAAGACAATTTTAACAGCAATGTTATTTTTTGCTTTCCTTGTAGTGGGTGTTCAAAATGTGACTGCACAGTATGTAACCAATGATGATGCTACCATCTTGTTGAATGCAGAGGTTCAGGCCATTTATAACAACCCAAATTACACTAGCAACACTACAAAGGATGCTCAGTATCAATACCTTGACAACAAGGTTACCTTTTACACTTTTGTAAAAGATAGAATTGGTGCTGGAGAAACTGTAGCTACTGCTATTCAACAAGGAGTTTTAATGACAAACACTACTAATAGTGCTACTTCTAGCACTTGGGTTGAAGCTAAACCTAAAAAAACTCCAGACCAAACTCCATTACATCAGGAGATTATTGCTCTATTAACTCTTTAATCATAAACCCTATGATTATTCATTTATTAATTAAAAAGAATTAACATTCTCATGAAAAAATTAAATACTAATTTTTTTACATATTTGTGCACATTGACCATGCTACTTTTTTCTGGTTCAATGATGGCACAAACATTTAACTCGACCAATACTCCTCTGTCTATTCCAGCGACTGGTACTTTCGGAGGAATGACTCCTGCAACAGCTACTGCAGCTTTTGGAGGTGGAGATATAATAGGTACAGATGTACTAATTCAAGGTGTTGATTTAGATATTCAACATAGCTGGGCTTCTGACATCGAAGCTTCTATAACCTCTCCTGATGGAACTACTATCGGATTAATTTGGGATGACGGTGGTTCTTCTGGATTAGATGCTGGTGGTATTGTAGGTATGGCTACTGGCGGTGCTGATCCTAATGATTGGGATTTCGCTGGTGATAACCCAGATCCTTTAGCTGGTGATCTATTAGATCCTGCTTTACAAAACAGTTTTGGGGCACCAACGGGTGGTTTCGCTGCATTTAATGGTGAAAACGCTACTGGTGTTTGGACATTAAATATCAATGATGACGCAGGAGGTGACTCTGGTACTTTGACCTCATTTTCTATTACTTTTGCAGCTCCATGTTCTGTTAATGTACCTGCTGCTGTAACTGTTAGTAATGATCCAGGAGTATGTGGTGCAAATGTAACATTGATTGCAACTGCTCCTTCATGTAATGATCCTCTTACGAATGACTTTAATGCAGGCGGTGGAGATGCATCAGGATTATACCCAGTAGGAACTACTACTGTAACTTGGACATCAGGTTTAAGTTCAGGGTCAACTACAGTAACGGTAACTGATGATGAAGCTCCAACTTTATCTTGTCCAGGGGACATGACAATTCACTTGGACCCAGGTGCTTGTGATCAAGTAATTAGCTACGATGTTACAGCTAGTGATAACTGTCCTTTAATTGGGCCAGCTCTTCCATTAACATTAAATAATGATTTGTCTGTTGGTTCAATTACTAACTCATTGGCTTGTCCAGGGGGTGCTTATCAGACGTTAACTGTACATGATTACCCAGCATTGGGTATTACTTCTGATCTTTCAGTAAGTAGTGTTTCTTTTGGTGTATTCCAAACATTTGGAGCTCCAAACGTAACAGTTAATCTATACAGTATTCCTTCTAATCCAGGAGCATCTGGATTTTTATATAGTGATTTGACATTATTAGGATCAGGAAGTGCAGTATTGCCAGCAGGTGGTTCTTCTATCCAGACTATTGATCTTGCTAGTCCAATTACAGTACCAGCAGGAACAGTTGTAGTAATTGAGTTAACTACTCCAGGTTCATTTGCTAACGGATTTATTCCTGGTTACAATAGTGCAGGTTTAGCAGCAGGAGGCCAGACTTATTTAGCGTCTAACTTCTGTGGTGCTCCAAACCCACTAACAGTAGGAAGCTTATTACCTGGATTTACAGATAACTGGATTATTCAAGTAAATGCAAACTTACCAGCAGAGCCAATTCAAACTGAAGGTATTGCAAGTGGAGAAGCTTTCCCAATCGGAACAACTACAAATACATATG
>CAZMBP010000135.1:0-10753 GCA_964564545.1 uncultured Saprospiraceae bacterium | reverse complement strand
TTCTGCTTCAACTTTATTTTTCCCTAATGCTTTAAGCAAAAAAGTAGTTGACTTTTCTGTAATATCTTGCTCAGTTGGAATAACTTTTTTGCTTTTGCAACCTGCAATAAGAAACCCAAATAGGAAAAAGTAAAATGTGGTTTTGAAAAAAACTTGCATGTATTTTTTTTGTAGAAAACGTTTTTTAGATTGGTTGTATTTCTTAAGGAAAAGATAAATTATGACAGAATACGAAGAAAGCAAATTCATTTATTTGGCATCATCTGTTTTCTTTGCCTTTTTTTCTTTTTTATTCAATTCTGTCATCGTATGAGCTAATCCTATCGTTCCAAATTTTTTCACTCCTTCCGCAGCACGTTTGATAATTTCTGGTAATTTTTCTTGCTCTTCTGAAGTCCAATTTCCTAAAACAAAATCAACCTGTCTTCCTTTTTGAAAATCACTTCCAATACCAAATCGAATACGCGCATAATTATTCCCACCAGTCATTTGATCGATACTTTTCAGCCCATTGTGCCCACCGTCTGAACCTTTCCCTCGCAATCGCAAAACTCCTAAGTCTAAATTTTTATCATCAACTATGACTAGTAAATTTTTCTTTTCAACTTTCTTTTTCGTCAACCAAGCTCGAACTGCTTTTCCACTTAAATTCATAAACGTAGATGGCTTGAGTAAAATAAAAGTTCGGCCTTTGTGCTTGAATTCTGCCAAGTCACCTAAGGAGTCATTTTTAAATTTCACATCAAATTCTTTTGCCAAGGCATCCACCACATCAAAACCGATGTTGTGTCGAGTGTTATCATAATCTGGCCCCATATTTCCTAGGCCTACAATCAAATATTTCATTAGATCAGGTTCTTCTTTATTCTTTGAAAAATTAAACAGGTTTTTTAGCCAGTTCAACATATGTTTTTTTGGTTAGTTTTTCTCCTCAGAATTTAAATGAGGGTTAAAAATAAGGTTGCAAAAGTAAGTAATCTTAATTTAAAATGTTTTTGTTTCATTCTTCCTAATTTCTTAAAGAATAAACATATCTTTTCTAGATTAGTTTCATAAAATTTTATAGTTGCGAAAGCAAAGAAAATTCTCCAGCCAATTTCCCATTTCTCAAAGTCAAAATATTTCCAAATTGTAGAAATACAAATTCACTTTGATGTGGTCTTAGGAAAACAAAATCATCAACTTGTAATTCATTATTTGAAGATAAATTTATCATAGTTTGATTGGTACTTGAACCATATAATTCGTTTTCGGAAGTTCCTTTAGGGTAGTAATAATCTGCTTTCCAAAAACCTCCATAAATGAAATATGATTGTCTGTTTTTTTTGTTTAAAAAATTTAAAACACCTTTGAATTTCTCAATTCCAGGAATCGTCGTGCCTTTCATTTTCTTTAAAATAGGTGTTGCAATAAAACATGCAGGAACGTATTTTTCTAAAGTTGAAATGTCAAACGTGGTTGGTTTTACCAAACAAGATCCTGCGGAAATATCGTTGAGATGTGAATTTTTATTACGATGTAATTCTATCGTTGGGCTGCCTGCTCCGTTAAAGGTGAGTTGTTCGTGAAATAAATTTGGAAACTCATTTTTTAGTAAATAGATACATTTGCCATAAAACTCATTTGCCTTTTTTAAAGCCTTTTCTTTGGACATGATGATCTTTGGTAGTTTCACTACGTGTGGATCATAGCCCATGAATCCGCTAAACTCTACTTGCTCCAAATTGTTTTGAATAAGTTGTAATGCTTTTTTTAAATCTTCAATTTTTGTGAATCCACCTCTTCGTAACCCTACATCTATTTCTAGATTGAGTCTTAATTTTTGGTTAATTTTTTTTGCTAAAAAAATGTATTCTTCGATTCGTTGAGTGGTATCAACTAGCCATTGCAATTGTTTAGTTGGAGAAAAACCGTTAGGTGTTTTTAGAGTTTGATAATAATATTCTGCGGTTTTTACAGGCATAGGTTTTCCTAAAAGGATGTCAATTGAATTGTTGTGAATTTTGGAAAGGTGAGATAAAAATGGCTGGTGGAAAACCATTAATTTTTTAGTTCCTGCTTTTTGCATTACGTAGTCAATTAGTTCGGGGGAAGGTAATGATTTAACTACGATTCGAAAATCTGCTTTGGATTGAATGAATGATTTTAATACTTCGATATTTTGATCTAGTTGATCTAAATCGATTATCAAGAATGGGATTGCTCTTGTTTGATTCTTTAGTTCTTGGTTTAATGATTCGAAGTATTTTTGTTTCATTTTTATTGTCGCTACTGACTTTAGTTAGCAGTTTTTTTTGCAGCCGACTAAAGTCAGCAGCTATTTTAATAATAGTGATTTTAGATATGGGCTGATAAAAATTTGCTCTGGGTCTTGTTCTGATCTGTGTTTTAAAAAATCAGGCATCTTTGGATAAAGTTCTAACAATTCATTTGCATTTCGGGTGTGTAACTTTCCCCAATGCGGGCGACCCTGATGTGCCTTGAATATATCTTCCATTTTTTGAAAATATCCTGCATGTTTTTTCTTCGAATAAACATGGCAAGCAATGTATGCAGAGTCTCGGCCAAAGGCTGGACTCAAATAAATATCATCTCCTTTGACAAATCTATTTTCGATGGGGAAGTGAACATGGAATTCATTTTTCTCAAAACTTGCTTGGATTTCTTTCATCACGTCTTCATAAGCTTCGACTGGAATATTGTATTCCATTTCGTTAAATCTAACTGCTCGAACAGTTGCATAAATATTATGACTGTAGGCTCTTTTGACAACTGTTGAAAGTGTCTTCGCTGATATTTCAGAAACCCATCTATTTTTGGAGGGAAAATAATGTGCGAGTTCACAGAAGATTTTAAATCCTAAATTTTCTAAAATATATTCTTGGAAGAAACTACCTATTCCTATTTTATCCACTTCTTCATGTGTGATATTTGCCTTCTTCGTTAGCACCGCATCTGTGTAGGGCATCCAATATAATTCGAAGTTACGAGTTGCTTGATTAATCGATTGATAGCTTTTTAAAATTTCAGTTAAACTCGATTTTTCATAAACCATTTTGAGTTTATAGCTTGGTTGACATTGTAACGTAATTTGAGTAATGATTCCTAATGCGCCCAGAGAGACTTGAGCTGCTTTGAATAATTCTACATTTTTTTCAGTTGAGCATTCGACGATTTCACCTAGTCCATTTACAAATCGAATTGCTCTAACTTGTGTACTGATGGTTCCAAAATCTGCTCCTGTTCCATGTGTTCCTGTGCTGATAGTTCCTGCAATTGATTGAGCGTCGATATCTCCAAGATTTTCCATAGCTAAACCTTCAGCATGCAAAAGTTCTCCTAATTTTTTGAGTTTGGTTCCCCCTTTTACTGTTGCTTGGTTAATTGATTTATCTACTTGAACTAGACCTTGATATTTGTCGAGGCTGATTAAAATATCGTTCGTCACGCAAAGTTTTGTGAAAGAATGTCCTGAACCGATTGTTCGGATTTTTTGCTTTTTGTCCAAAGCAGATTTGACGATTTGTTGAATCGCTTCTTCTGATTCTGGATATAAAATTTCGGATGGATTCCATTTTTCTAGACCTGACCAGTTTTTCATTTTTGTCAAAATTACATTGGAGAAATATTATATACTCGATTCAACTTATACAAAACAGGTTTGCTAGGACTCACATCTATTTCAAATGAGGCAATCGAAATATTCAATAAATACAATCCATCTGAAATATCATCTTTGACAAAAATCAATTCTGAAATAGTACAATTTTCACGAGTCGCATTTGGATATTGCCAAAAAGTATGATGTGATAAAAGTTCTCCTTCATCTTCTTCCCGATCCACGGAAGGTAAATCAATTAGTAAATGTTTTACTCCACAGTCTACTAAATATTGAGTTGCTTCGTGATGAACATAAGTTGGATTCGTTCCGGAATAATTTGCTTTTAGTTTCTTCTTTTGATTGGGTAAGGTTCGAATGACGATGGCATCTGCTTCGTTTTTTTCAAAAAGAGATACGAGTTGTTCTTTGAAAATTACATGATCTCCATTTTCCATTTCAGTAGGAGTAACCGAAATTAATTTTGCTAAAAAATGAAATTTTTGAAGTGATTGATTGATCGAATATTTCTCCTTTGCGATATGTCCAACACATTCGGTGTGAGTTCCATTTCCATGCGGATTTAATTTTACATTCATAAAATTAACTGGTCCATATTTTGTCGAACCGATAAAATCGCCTGCAACAACTGGCCAAGTTTGCATGCGTGGAGCATAAAAACAATTGACTGTTTGGTCACCTGCTTCTAATGGAATTGAAATGTCAAGTGGTTGGGTAAGATCAGCTTCGTAGCTTTTATTTCCTTTTTCAACGGTAACTTTCATGTGTATTTAATTTTCTCAAAAATAAAAAAAAATGGCAACCTCTTGCGAAGTTGCCATTTTTATAAAACTATTTTTTGGGAAACCCAAAGTCATTTTTTCTTATTTCAATTTTGCCTTAACTAATGCACTTACGTCCATTGACTCTTCGAAATAAAGCAAAGTTTTCTTTTCAAAAATAAACTGGTAGCCATTTTCTTTAGCTACTGCTTTGATAGCATCATTTACTTCATCTAAGATTGGTTGCAATTCTTTTTGCTCTCGCTCTTGCAATTGCTTAATCATGTCTTGCTCAAAAGCTGCAATCTCTTTTCCTTTTTTCTCTAATTTTTTTGCTTCTGTTTCCAAGTCTTTTTGAGTGATCGTACCTTGGTCTCTTTGAGTTAATAACTGTTGCTCTTTTGTTTGGTAATCTTTTACCATATTTTGACCTTTCGTCGTAAGTTGCTTTTGCAAAACTTCCAAATTGGCTCTAGCTTGTTTTACTTTAGGCATCTCAATAAGGAGTGCATCAGAATCGATGTATCCAAATTTTTGAGCTTGCGCACTCATAGTCACCATCGTAAACATCACTAATAAACAACTAATTTTAATAAACTTTCTCATTGCTATTTTCAGATTTAATTCCCTTCCCGAATGTAAATTTTTCGGAGTTGGATTTGTTGATAAAATGTAATTTTATTTGAATTGGGATGCAAAGATAATAAATGTCTTAGCACTATCTATTTTTATTTAATTCCTAATTTCTTTTTTACTTCGTCTGTTTTGTCATATCGAGGATTTGCGAAAATAATTCCTGTAGCTCCTCCTGTATCAAAAATATAATCATAACCTTTATCTGTAGCATACTCTTCGATTGCTGTATAAACTTGCTCTTGAATTGGTGCTACAAGCTCCTGTCTTTTTTCAAACAAAGCTCCCTCTGGACCAAATTTTGCTTTTTGCATATCTCTAACTGTCTTCTCCTGAGCTACAATTTCATCTTCTTTTTGTTTGCGCATTTCATCTGTCATCATCACACTCTCTGCTTGGTACTTGTTATACATACCTTTGATTTTGTCATATTCTTTTGCGATATCTTGTCTCCATTTTGCAGCAGATTGATCAAGTTCAGTTTGAGCTTTTTTATATTCAGGCATGCTTTCCAAAATTCCATTCACATCAATTGATGCAATTTTCTGAGCCACCATAGTAGCAGAAGTCATCATAACCAATGCAGCCATAAAAAGTATTTTTTTACCTATCATATTAATTGTATTGTTATTCATAATTTTTCTAGATTTTAATTCTTTAATTATTTTTGTTTTCGAAGTCTTTAAAAAAATATAATCGTCTGATTTAAGACTGCGAATTTACAATTTTATTGTAACGTTTTCGATTTATAAGACTCAGAAATATAGGCAAAAGTTACATGTCGGTTTTTTGAAAAAAATTGACTTCAATATCTAACTTCCTGACAAAGAACGAGTTATATTTTAATACTGTTGGTAACTACCCTATCCTTTTAACTTATGTTTAACGAACGGTTAACGAAATTAACGACAAGAGAGGCTAAAACTCTTCATTTTTTTTATTATTCCTCCTTTTTCAAAAGGTCTAGCTTACTCGTAGTTTTTTGTTCTTTTTCATTCTTTTAAGCTACGCAAAAAGGTCTTTCCATTGAATCTACTTTTCATTTCGAACCTGTTACAAAGCATTCTCCTAAGTTCATTATTGATGTAAAAGGATTAGGGATTTGCGCTGATGTCAATTTCAAATTTCAAACTTTTGGGAAAAGGACTGGTAACAATGGCGAAAACTTCCTCAATTTGGGATGGATCTAGCTTGGTTTCGTTTTGGAAATATTTCGATTTTGGAGGAGGAGTTAATTTTTAGTCTTGCCAAAAAAGTCCACTTCATTTTTAAAATTCAAATACGGAAAATCTCGTTGTAACTCTTCGATTTTTTGTAATTGATTTTTCTTAAATTTCAAATGTTCTTCTGACTCAGAGTGAAAAGGGCGATGAGCTTTTGCGGTATTTAATTTTTTCAATTTCCCATTCAGTTCCATTGTTTTTGGAGTAAAAAATGTTTTGGAAAAAAAATCCCAAATGTAATCCACCGCCATTTCATTAGGGTGAATTAGGTCTTTTTTGTAAAAACGATAATCACGCAAATCGTCCATCATTATTTCATACGAAGAAAAATATTCAAGTTGAGGATGAAGCGAAGAAAGGTTATCAAGCGCGACTAAAAGTTTAGCTTTGCTGACTTGGTTTTCAATTAATCCATCTCTAACATGACGAACTGGACTAACTGTGGTGATGATTTTTAGATTAGGAAATGCTTCCTCATATTTTCTAAAAATATCATCCAGCGTCAAGATTATTTCATCTGTACTTAATTTTTTATGGATAAAATATTTCTGAGGAACTTTGTGACAATTGGCAACGACTTGTCCTGTTTTTTCACTTACAAAGACATTTGAAGTTCCAAAAGTCAAAATGAGATACTCTGCCTTTTTTAAAAATGTTCGAGCATCTAAAAGTGCATTATTTATTTTTTCCAAAACAAGTTCTTCCCTTGGATTTGAAAAGCAGCTATGATGCTGAAAACTATGCCATCCACCAAGGTGTTGGAAAAGGTCTTTCTCTTCAAAAAGTCGATTTTCATCTAGTAGAATTTCTAAACTTTTAGCAATCGAAATTGGATTAAAAATAATCCCAAAGGGATTGAGCAAAGTCTTAAATTTTAAATTATTTAACCGTTCAAAAATATGCTCAGCAAAGCAAGAGCCCATGCAAAGTACTCCACTTTGATGATTGATTTGGAAAGGAGAAGATTCTGACTGAAGTATCGTTCGAAAAGCGTTATCCATATCTATTTAGTTCTAAAGCAAATTTAATGTTTTTAAGTCATGCTAAAATTGGCTAAGAACCTCTTTTTTTTAATAAAGTCAGTTAATTATATTAAATTTCGACCCGCAAAAATAAAAAGAATAATATTACATAAAAATCAATGAGTTTTTTTGATCAACTTTTTGGAGGGGGAAAGAAAAAAGAGCCACAACCTAAGATTAGTTTTGGAAGATATAGTGACTCTTATAAAGATGCGAAACAGTATGATTCGTGGGATAAAGCGTTGACTTTATTTGAAAAAGAACAATACATTGCTTCCTACTTGGAGTTTTTCAACTATCTCCGAGATGATTTTGAGGATAATGTGGTATGGAAAGAAGAAAATGGAAAAATTCATTTTGAAGTTTTTCAAGGTTCCAAAAAAGCTACCGGTGTTGCTGATATTGAAAAAGTAACAATTGAAGCTAAAGTTGCTCAAACAGAAACGCTCAATATTGGTTTTATGCGTCGATTGATGGAACGAAATTTTTCGCTTCGCTACAGTCGATTTGCCCTCGATCCTGACAATAATATTTCGATTCGATTTGATACTTACGTTTTGGATGGATCTCCCTACAAATTATATTATGCCCTCAAAGAACTAACGACAAATGCAGATAAGTTGGATGACATTTTAATTGATGAATTTAGAATGTTAAAACCTGTGGATACCGTTCACTTGATAGACCTTCCATTAAAAGAAAAGGAGGTTAAATATAATTATGTCATCAATCAAATAAATGTTGCGCTCGCAGCGATGGATAGTGGAAAACCTAGTTTGGATAAATACCCTGGAGGTTATGCTTATGTTTTATTAAACTTAAGCTATAAACTCGATTATTTGACTAAACCTGAAGGTTTTATGATGGAGACATTGGAGCGAATTCACCGCATTTATTTTACTACAGACAAACAGAATCCTGCTCAAAAAAATGTCATTATTCGTAAAGAGTTAAAAAAACTTTTAGGTCGAACTAAGGAAGATTATTTTTTAGAAATGTATTTAACCAAATCTACTTTTGGAATCACTAAACCTGTTAATCATGATCGAATAGTAGGTTTTATTGATGGCGAATTGCATAATATGGATTGGTATAATGAGCATGGGTATCATGCTATTGCGATTGGTATTCCAGGATATATTGTAGGTTATTGTATGTTTAATTTTGCTGCACCCCGACCTGATCGAGAGTTGTTTCATTTGTATTATCAAATTGTCGAAGCTGACTATTTTAAAGACTTAGGTTTTACCTGGAATTATTATGATTCTGTGAAAAACACTTTTGACAAAAAAGCGATCAAACGGGCAATCAATGAGATTACTGAAAATAACAACGATCTGTATGGCCGAATGAATCCTGATAAAAGTTTATTAAAATTTGATAAGTTGACCAATTTTGCAAAGTCATTTTTAATAATGGTTCGAAACCTTGATTTGACCAAAACAGCATGAAGGAAATAATAACTAAATATAAAGATGTCATTGTTCAAATTGCTACACCTTATAGCACAGGAACAGGTTTTTATTTGAAAAATGCTAACCTAATCGTGACTAACGAGCATGTCATCAGAGATAATCGAGAAGTAGTTATCAATGGAGAAGGCTTTGAAAAACAAATGACGAAAGTGATCTTTTTGGATATTCGTCATGATTTAGCTTTTTTACAAGCACCTAATATTATTGAAGCACCTTCTGTTGAGTTATATAAAGGAGATGAAATTGAAAGAGGAGAAGTGGTAATTGCGGCAGGTCACCCTTTTGGTTTAAAATATACAGCCACACAAGGTATTGTTTCCAATATCGAAGAAGAGAAAAATGATATCTCTTACATTCAACATGATGCTGCACTTAACCCAGGAAATAGTGGAGGGCCACTAATTAATCAAAGTGGAGAAATTGTAGGTATCAATACTTTTGTCATTCAAAATGGAAATAATGTTGGATTCTCACTTCCCGTAAATTATTTACAAAAAACTATCAAGGAGTTTCAGGAAGGAGGAAACCAAATTGGAATGCGATGTAGTTCTTGTTCCAATATTGTTTTTGAAAAAAAGGCAGATGGAAATTATTGTCCTCATTGCGGAGCGAAAATTCAAATGCCATCTAAAATTGATGAGTACGAAGCACTAGGCGTTTCTAAAACGATTGAAAAGCTCCTAGATTCAATGGGACATAATGTTGGATTATCTAGAATTGGGCCAAATCATTGGGAAATTATAGAAGGAAGTGCAAATATTAAAATTTCCTATCATGAAAAAACAGGGCTAATCATGGGAGATGCTTCCCTTTGTTCCTTACCAAAAGAAAATATAAATCCACTCTACGAATATCTTTTGAAACAAAACTATGAAATAGAGGGACTTACCTTTAGTATTAAAGAAAATGATATCGTTTTATCTTTACTTATCTATGATCGTTATTTGAATATGGATACAGGAATGAATTTATTCAAGTACCTTTTCGAGAAAGCGGATTATTATGATAATATATTGGTAGAAAAATATGGAGCTATCTGGAAAAACGAAGAATAATATCGATTTTTTTTGAAACGATATTTTTTTATTCTTTTTTTGAAAAAAATAAAAAACAAATGCTGTAGGCAGCAGTTTTTCGCCAAAAAGTATCTAAAACAAAACAAAGGCAAGGTCTTTTGAAATATGAGTAAAAATAATACGTTGGATAAACATGCAAAAAATGTCGCAGATTAGGTAACTATTTATTTACCAACGTTTCATTATTAACCGATTTTACCTATTTTTACGAACTATTGTATAATCATCTAGCTAAAAATCCCTTGTCCACATTTTATTATTAACTACTTAACAGGTTCAAATTACTGATTCATGAAAAGTTTGAGACATCTATTTATTATTTTCTTTGCTGTGATGGGAACAGCAACATTGACAGCACAAGACATTCACTTCTCACAGTTCTATTCCTCTCCTTTAAATCTAAATCCAGCTTTAACGGGTGTAATGAACTGTAATGTTCGTTTATCAGGGAATTACCGTAATCAATGGGCAAGTGTATTGAAAGCAAATGCATTTTCTACTTATTCAGTATCATACGATCAACGGATTCCTGTTGGTAGAAATGATTTCTTTGGAGTAGGGGGTACTTTTTGGGGAGACAAAGCTGGAGAATCTAACTTCGCAACTCTTCAAGGAAGATTATCTTTATCTTATAGTAAAAAAATGAGCGGAGGCCGAAAATCAGGTAACTACTTAGTAGTAGGTGCTGATGCTGGAGCTTCACAAAGAAGTATTGACTTTTTAAACCTTCGATATGGTTCTCAACATGATGGAGAAGGAGGGTTTGATGCAAGTTTACCAACAAATGAAGTATTTGATAACGATAACTTCATTTTTGCTGATATCTCTGCAGGTTTATTATGGTTTTCAGTTTTTGATGAAGACAATAACTTCTATGTGGGTGGTGCTTTTAGCCATTTAAATAGAGCTAATCAATCTTTTAATAAAGATAGATTTGAAGAATT
>CAZMBP010000134.1:0-3177 GCA_964564545.1 uncultured Saprospiraceae bacterium | reverse complement strand
AAAGGTGACTAAATTTCACATTGCTTACCCTATGTTTACCCTACTAAAAATAAAAATGCGTAACCAACTGACTATCAGCTAATTACGCACTATATCGGTGATCCCGCCAGGACTCGAACCTGGAACCTGCTGCTTAGAAGGCAGCTGCTCTATCCAGTTGAGCTACGAGACCATATTTAAACTGGATATTTGCTTTGTTAAGCGGACGCAAATTTATATTTTTTTATTATAAAAATACAATTTCTACGAAGTATTTTTTCAAACCAAATATCCTTTCCTTCAGTTCCCATACTTCCACTTATTTTTTTAAATTCACGGACTTTTATAAAATCAAACCTTACTATGAGCCAAGTTACTAATGTAAATATTGATGAAAGTTGGAAAAATGTATTAGCCGATGAATTCCAACAACCTTATTTTGCTGCGATTAAACACTTTCTTCTTCAAGAAAAGCTGGCTGGCCATAAAATTTTCCCTCCTGGAAAATTGATTTTTAATGCCTTTGATTCTACTCCCTTCGAAAAAGTAAAAGTCGTTATTCTTGGGCAAGATCCTTATCATAATATTGGGCAAGCTCATGGATTAAGCTTTTCAGTACCCGACGGAGGGAAACCTCCACCCTCCTTAGAAAATATGTTTAAAGAATTAAAGGAGGATATCGGAATGGAAATTCCCCAAACTGGTAATTTGCAAAAATGGGCTAACCAAGGAGTGTTGTTACTCAATGCAGGATTGACCGTAAGGGCTCATCAAGCTAATTCTCATAAAAATGCAGGTTGGCATAAATTTACAGACGCTGTTATTAGGAAGTTATCAACGGAAAGACAAGGAATCGTCTTTTTGCTATGGGGAGGTTTTGCTAAAAAAAAATCTAGCTTAATTGATCATTCTAGACATCACGTTTTAATGACGGGACATCCCTCTCCTTTGAGTGCTAATCGAGGTTATTGGTTTGGAAACAAACATTTTTCTAAGACTAATGAATTACTAGAGGAACAAGGATTAACTCCTATCGATTGGACTTTGTAAAATTTGTAAAATAAAAGTCAGGGGATTGGTGTATTTCTCACAATCAACTAAATAATGGTTAAAACAATAATCCCCTGACTACTTCTGAAGATTTACGATCAACTTCACAAACTCTCCTTCTTCTATTTTTTCATTAAGATTTTCGTCTATCAGAAAAACGAAGTATAATTTTTCAAAATTGGAATTTTCGATATTTACTTCGAGATCTTGAATACAATAATTTTCCACTTCGAAACTTAACCGAACGGTTCCATTCTCTTCTTTGGAAATCAACTCAGCACGTTTTTCTTCTTCATTATTATAAAAAATATAATGATGAGCCTGATCGTCAAAAAAGATGCATTCATATTGTCCATCTTTGGGGCCTGCCATACTAGTACCAGCCGAAAGGGCTGGTATTTCATCAAAAGATTTATTGTTTTCAAATTGATTAAAAATATCGGGGTCGATATCTGCTACTAATCGAGCTGAATGATAATTTTGAGCGACATCATCATCTTTTTTGATATTAAAAAAAACGGAAAATTTTTCTTTTGACAAATCAATACTTTGCTGAGAGGAATTAATTTCAATTTCATTCTCGCCTTGTTGAATTATTAGACCAAAATCATTCAATTGACTAGGCAATTCTGTCGATTGAAAAATAGACATAGTAAAAACCATAAAAATAGAAAAAATAGATGTGGATGACATAGCAATTAAAATTAGTTTTTGGAAAAATAATGTGTTTTAAAAATGTGCTTAGGTGTAAGTTGGGATAAACTTAAGCATTGAACACTAGCTTATTTTTTTCAAAAATTTTAGCATCAATAATTAAGATTTTGACCAATTACAATATCAAAATTGTTCTGGCAAATTATAATCCGAAAATATAAAGTAGGGAGTTAGGAGATTTGAAATAAAAGTAGATAGGTCAATATATGATTAAT
Organism: uncultured Saprospiraceae bacterium; assembly: GCA_964564545.1. GTDB lineage: Bacteria > Bacteroidota > Bacteroidia > Chitinophagales > Saprospiraceae > CAJQQY01. The sequence goes on along the minus strand of CAZMBP010000134.1, from coordinate 1,219 downwards.
ACAAATGTAAATATTTTAATCTGACATATTCAAGAAAACGAAAGACTTTAACATAGTATTATAAAAAAACATAATATCAATACTGTCAAGTTTAAATTTTCAGCATGCAATTGTACTCACAAGATGACTTGGAGTCACCTTGTGAGTAGCGCGCACTAATTCTTTAAACTACTTTCCATAAACTTCACCTCTGCAAGATTTCAATGTATTCATCAAAAGCGAAGTAACCGTCATTGGTCCAACACCACCTGGAACGGGAGTAATATAACTTGCTTTAGCGGCAACTTCGTCATATTTCACATCACCGGTCAATCGGTAACCACGTTTTGCATTTTCATCATTCACTCGATTGATCCCAACATCTATAATTACTACGCCTTCTTTCACCATATCAGCAGTTAAGAATTCTGGAATTCCTAATGCCGCAATAATAATATCTGCTCTCAAAGTATGTGACTTTAAATCCTTAGTTCGACTATGACAAAGAGAAACTGTCGCATTACCTGGCCTAGCTTTTCTTGATAGCAAAATACTAATCGGAGTTCCTACAATATTACTTCTCCCAAGAACGACACATTCTTTTCCTTCCACTTCAATATTATATCGATCCAACATTTGCATAATCCCAAAAGGAGTGGCAGGCAAATACGCAGGAAGTCCTTGCGCCATTCTCCCAAAATTAGCAGGGTGAAATCCATCCACATCTTTTCGAGGATCGATGGCTAAAGTAATTCGTTCCTCATTGATATGTTTTGGCAAAGGAAGTTGAACAATAAAGCCATCTATTTCTTTATCATTATTCAATTCAGCTACAATTTCTAATAACTCTTCCTCCGTAGTAGAAACATCCTTTCTAATCATAGTGGATTCAAATCCTACTTGCTCACATGAACGAACCTTATTTCTGACATATACCTGGCTTGCTGCATCCTCCCCTACTAGCACCGCAGCAAGGTGTGGAATTTTACCACCTGCATCTCTAATTTTTGCAACTTCTATTGCAATTTCTCCTTTGATTGTATTGGCAAGTCCTTTACCATCGATGATGTTTGACATATGAAATATTTGAATTGTTTTAGAAAGATACAAATATAAAAAACGCGCTGACTAAACTAGCCAGCGCGTTTTTTTTTTTTCAAAAAAATGTCCCGTCCTAAAATAGAGATACACAAAAAGTACCACTATTATGAAAAGTCAAGAAAATCAGTATGTCAAGCGG
>CAZMBP010000133.1:0-24775 GCA_964564545.1 uncultured Saprospiraceae bacterium | reverse complement strand
TTGGATGGTGACAATGACTTATATATGTATTCCAATACTTGGCCTAATTTCGTACTCTATTATTTTGAAAATATTGGAGGGCAAGATGTTTTTGCAAGTGCACAACTCATTTACACTTTCCAAAATAATCCTTCAAAAATATCAATAGATGATTATGATGTAGATTTAGATATGGATATTGTTGTCCATGATGGATTTAACCGAAGATTGGAATTTATTGAAAATTATTTTGACAAACCATCTATATCAGGGAAAGTATTTTATGACGAAAACGAGAATGGTAATCATGACAATAATGAAAATTTAATTTATCCGCTTTCTATCATGCTAGAGCCTGATGCTTTGGCTACCTTCTCTTCATATTTAGGAGACTTCCATTTTGCAGTAGTTAATGGTATTTATGATGTTACTTGTAATATGTCCTCAGGTTTTGGATTCACGACACCTTCCACAGTTCAAGCAGAAGTAACCGATGATTCAGATGTTGAGATTTTCTATGGAGTAAATACGATATCTGCAGAAGCTGGAGTTTTGGTAACTAATGCCTCCGCTCCTACTCGTTGTGGTTTTGAAGTACCTTTTTGGATTGATTATCAAAATACAGGAACAGTAATTGGCAATGTCGTAATTTCTTTTGAAATAGATTCTTTAGCAAGTTTTGTAAGCTCTACTCCTATGCCAGATTCGATCATAGGTAACACTATTTATTGGAGCCATGAAAATTTACCAATTACCCATTCGGGACAAATTAATCTAATCCTCCAAATGCCAGGAGTTGAATTTATAGGAGAATATCTCACTTTTGTTTCTACTGCTGAGATAACTAGCCTTGATGGAAATCAAACGGATTTGCGAAGTACGGCGTATCGTCCTCAATTGAATTGTGCCTACGATCCAAATGATAAATTAGTGGAACCCAACATTCCAGAGAATCCAAATTATACTTTGTTTGGGGATACTTTAAGATATACTGTTCGGTTCCAAAACACCGGAACAGATACTGCTTTTACGGTTAGGATTGAAGATTATTTGGATACTAATTTAGATTACGCTTCATTGCAAGTACTTGGCGCAAGTCATCCTTATGAAGTTACTTTAGATGAAAATACTGGAAGGATGATGTTTCATTTTGAAAATATTTTACTCCCTGATAGTTCAACTAATGAAGTAGAAAGTCATGGGTACTTCCAATATCAAATCCGAACCAATGATAATATAGGTGAGAATACTTATATCCAAAACTACGCAAGTATATTTTTTGATTTTAATCCTCCCATCGTAACTAATACTGTTGAGAATATTTTTGTTTCCCAATATCCTTTATTAATAGATATAGACCACCCAAGTTGTAATGATGATACTGATGGAGTTTTATCAATAATATATGGACTTCCAATTTTTGAATCTATTGAATGGAGTAATGGAGGAACAGGTCTTTATATCGATAGCCTAAGTGAAGGACAATATGATTTGACTATAAATTATCTTGATGGAACTCAATTCGATACCTCATTTATAATTGTTAACCCATTACCAATTGAGATTATAAATCCAACACTTGAAAATGTTACTTGCTTTGATGCAAATGATGGATCAATAAATTTAGAACTAATTGGAGGAACTCCTGATTTCTTTTTTCAATGGACCAATGGGCTTTCAGGATTAGTAAATGAGCAACTCGCTCCTGGAAATTATCAACTCACCGTTACCGATATCAATGGTTGCTCAACCCAAGATAGTTTTAATATAACTGGACCTGACGAGTTGATTGTACTTGGCGAAGTTAATAATGTGAGTTGCTATGGACTTGAAGATGGATCAATTATTCCTTACGTTCAAGGAGGCGTTCCTAATTACTCTTTCCTTTGGAGTAATTGGGTTTTTACGGAAGATCAATTTGATCTTCCTGCTGGGGATTATTCCTTGACAGTTACAGATGATAATTTTTGTAAAGACACTATTTACTTTACGGTAGAATCTCCTTTAGAAATTTCACTTGAAATTAATACAACACCAACCTCAACTCAAGAGGCGAATGGAATGATCGAAATTCTCCCTTCAGGCGGAACTCCTCCATTTACTTATTCATGGGATTTTGATGCTTCTGAAACCAATAATTTTGTAGATAGTCTTGGTCAAGGAATGTATACTGTAACTATTACTGATGCCAATAATTGCACGGTAATAGAAACAATTTCTATAGAGCTAGAAACAAGTATCCTAAATTTAAAAGATGAAATTTCTTTTACTTTAAGTCCAAATCCTAACCTTGGAAATTTCAAGGTGCAATTTGATTTAAAAAATAAATCAGATTGGGAAATCAAAATATTTAATTATTTAGGGCAAAACATCCAAAGTAAAAATTCTGCTTTAGGAGGAAGTGCTAGAGAGGAAATTGATTTTGAATTAGACAAAGGATATTACAATGTCATACTATTGGTGGATGGAAAAATAATTAAAGTTGAAAGTGTAATTGTTTTGTAAATAAAGGAATCGGATCCTTTGAAAGGGATCCGATTCCTAACACTCGCCTTTATCCCTCAAAATAAAATCATCTCTTTTTACGTCCTTTTCCAAATACTCCTATCTTATAGATAAAACAAGTAAGAAAACAACAATTCAATTGGAAAGACTCAACTATATCATGTCTTTGGTCAAGCAAGTCAAACGAAACGATGTTGTGGCGATGCGAACCATTTATGATCTTTTCTCTAAAGAGATGATGGCAGTTAGTTGTCGAATCACCAATAATTTACAGGATGCTGAGGATATTATCCAAGAAGGTTTTTTGACTTCATTCCAAAAAATTGACCAACTAAAAGATGAGGCAAAATATGGCGGATGGCTCAAACAAATCATCATTAATAAAAGCTTAGCGAGTCTCAAAAAAAGAGTCAATTTTCAAGATCTAGGTGAAATTGAATTATCAGAAGAAATGGAGGAAGACCAAAATTGGTATCAAGGAATTTCTTTTGAAAAAATTAAAAATGCTATTCAAGATTTACCAGATGGAAGTCGGCAAGTCTTTTCTCTTTATCTGTTGGAAAATTATAAGCACAAAGAAATTGCAGAAATGTTGAACATCTCTGTGTCTACTTCAAAAAGTCAATATAGATATGCACTAAAACTTTTAAAAGAAAAATTAAATGGTTTTATATCATGAATGATTTTGAAAAATACATACAAGATAATCGAAAGCAATTGGAACCAAAGGAAGTGAATCCTACAATTTGGTTGTCCATCGAAAACGAAATTTTAAGAAAAAAAGAAAGACGGAAAACAATTTATTTGAAGGTCGCTTCAATTGCTGCAGTTATTATGTTCGGTTTGCTTATTTCTAAGTTTGTGTTTTTTGCAGCACCTACTAATTTGGAAAGAGATTTATTATCAAAATATGGTTTGGAAAAATATAATTTCCCTGAACAAGTAAATGTAAAAAAAGCCACCTTAACAAGTGCTTTGATTCCAGCAAATAGAAAAGAAGATTTTAAAGTATTAATACAACAGTTAGAATTTTTAGATGAACAATATCATAATTATTTAGTCTATATCAACAAAAATGGATACCAAGAATTTATTGGTAATCAGATACTAAACTATTATAAATCTAAAATTCAATTATTAGATAAAATTCAATCAGAAATTGAAAAAGTAAATTATTATGAAAACAAATTTCCTACCGAGGAGAAAAAAGTGGAACTGGAAATTTAAAATTGTAAGTCTATTGTTATATACTTTTTCACTTCATGGTTTTGGACAAACTTCTGAAAAAACTTTTGTTCAAGAAATTGAAGTAGACGAAAATATAACCATAGCTTCCAATGTTCCTACATCACTTGATATCGAGTTAAATGCTCAGTATTCAACTAGAAATAATACTTACAATGGCTATATCGTGGTTGGTAAAAATAACCAAGATCGATTATTTATTCACAAGGAATATGCAATTCATACTTGGAGAAAAAATACTATTCGTCAAGAAGTAGACATCAAAATCAAAAGTGATTCCGATGCAAATAACAAAGCGTTTTTAAATCAATTAAAAATCCACTTGATTGAAAACAATAAACAAATCCTCGTTGACGCGAATATGAATCTTGAAAAATTCACTATGCGAAATAGCAGATTTAGAAGTGATAATTGTCAAATAATTTTAGAAGATGGGACTTCCTTTTCTATTGATTATTTAGAAATAAAAACAAGACTTTACATTCCCAAAACCGCCAATTTAAAAGTCAATAGCATTTTAAATCACACGCTAAAATTAGACGATTTGGAAGGCAACTTAGATTTAAATATTCAGTACGGTGAAGTGTACGGAAAGAAAATAAAAAACCTAAATGCTAATCTTCGATTTTGTTATGATGTTATTTTTAAAGAAGCTGAAACTGTAAATACTAGCGCAACTAATTCTTATTTAAAAATTGATAAAGTAAACCATTTGAGTATTGGTGAAGAAAAATTAAGCAAGGAGTTAGGTAATCAAAGCGCTACTCAAGTATGGATGAACAACAACTCATCCATGAATATTTATGACTTTCGAGATGTGGAAAAAATGATCATTTTTGATACGGCTAATGATAAATTTGAAATAGGAGAAGTCAATCATCTAGAAGTAAAATCATCTATTTTTTCCAACTACGAAATACTAAAACTTAATGAAACATTTTCCCTCAATGCTAAAAGCGGCGATGTTTCCATTTCTGAAATAGCTGCAAGTTTTAAAAATATTAATCTGAAAAATACTCATAGCAATTTAACACTCAACATTCCAGAGAAAGGAAATTTTGGAATTAATATTTATCATGTTACAACTATCGACTATAGCCTTCCACCTAATGCAAAATTAATTAAAAGTAAATCCAGCAAAGATCTTTACTTTAAAATTGGTGAAGGCAAAAATACTGGAACTATAGATATTCGTTGCAACAAATGCGAGCTAGATATTTGGTAGTAATCGAATAACAATCTTTTCATAACAATACATTTTCATTTTTCAAAAAAGACCAGAAGTTTAAAACCTTCGTAGTAATGGTCAAGCTTTGAATTTAATGAAATTTACAAAATCAAAAAATCATGTTTAAAAAATCAATGTTACTTTTTTGGGGAATCATCTTTTTGACTCAAATAACTATTGCCCAAAATCTTCCAATTATACATGCTAATTCTAACCTTGTTGACATCAAAGAGGGAAACACTTTAGCCAAAGGAGCTTGGACTATAATGCCTGAGATTAATCCCGATATTTTTACTTCAAGAGAAGCTGGAGAAGTCGTAACCTTTTATACTGATTTGGATTCCATCTCTTTTGAGATTCATCCAATCATTACTCACAATTTCATCATTTTATTAAATGGAAAAGATTCTGCATTTACTCAAATTAAATACGAACCTTCTTATTTGGAAAAACTAAAATTGGGAAAACATTATCAAAAAGAAACAGAAATTGAAGTCCCAACTTTTACTTATCAAGATGTTTCCGATCCTAATTTAATCGCTCTAAGAAAAGGTTTCAACTTGGATTCCATTGCTGGTTCTGGAAATGAAATTTCGCAAATATTAAACTTAATGCATTGGATTCACGACTTAGTTCCTCATGATGGAAACAGAAATAATCCAGCTGTAAAAAATGCTTTAAGTATGATAAATATTTGCCAGTCAGAAAATCGAGGACTGAATTGCCGAGGACTAGCTATTGTATTAAATGAATGTTATTTAGCCATGGGTTTTAAATCAAGATTCGTAACCTGCATGCCAAAGGATTCTATTTTTCAAGATTGTCATGTCATCAATACTGTTTATTCCAATGATTTACAAAAATGGATTTGGGTTGACCCTACACATGATGCTTACGTTATGGATGAAAAGGGAGAACTATTAGGATTAGGTGAAGTCAGAGAAAAATTAATCAATGGAGAAATGGTCATATTAAATCCTGATGCGAATTGGAACAACACACATTCTACTTTAAAAGAAAATTATTTAATGAATTACATGGCTAAAAACTTATATCGTTTCAGTTGTGTTCTCCACAGTAAATATGATATCGAGACTTCTCAAAAAGGAAAACAATTAGAGTATGTAGAATTAATCCCTTCCAATGGATTAAATCAAACACCTAAAATTTCTGAAGAAAAATATGAACAATCGGGAGTTACTTTTAAAACTTATAAAACAAATGATCCCAATATTTTTTGGGCAAAGCCTAAATAGTACTGCTATCAAAATATCAATTTTTTAAATGGTGATCATTTCTCCAATATTAAATAACTTTGATAAAATGCTAAATCTGGAACAAATAGAAATAAGATTATAATTACCAAACACGGAAATTATTTTGGTTTGATTTATTATCTTTAATTGCTATTAAAACCATTTTTTCTTTGTCCAAAAACCTATCAAAGAAAGATTTTATCAAAACAAAAAATATGAGAACCCTCACTTTCTTTTTCTTCATACAACTTTTTATTTTTTCCAATTCTATTTTTGCTCAATATGGAGCTCCAATTCGAATTTCAAATAATACAGAAATTATTGAGAGACCAACTCAATTATTTACTGGCGATATGGATAATGATGGAGATATTGATTTAATTTCTAATGAACCTGGAGAGGGGAATTTGGTTTGGTTTGAAAATTTGGATGGGAATGGATCAATGGATGATCCAAAAATTATCAACAGTACGGATATTCCGAGTATAACCCGTTTCAATGTATTCGATATCGACAACGATGGAACTCTTGATATCATAGCATCTGATAACGACAATGTCTTTTGGTACCAAAATACTATCACAAGTACAGCTACTTTCTCTGAAGAGATTTATTTACCCAATCAGGAATTAACAGTTATTAGTGAATTTCATTTTCAAGATATGGATGGTGATAATATACTTGATATTATAATGCTTGGTAATCCACTAGAAATTGGTTGGATGAAAGGGTTAGATAATCAAGGAAACTTCGCCTCATATGATATTTTGTCTCTTGAAGGAAGGTATTATGTTCGGATATCTGATTTTGATGGTGATGGTGATTTGGATATGGTTTCTCCAGATTATTATCTTGGCGATTGGAGTTTAGGTTGGGTAAGCAATACAGATGGTAATGGAGATTTCGGTTCATCTAATTTCAGTATCGATCCTTTGACAGAAAGACCCGAAGATTTACAAATTGCTGATTTAGATGGAGATGGAGATGATGATGTAATTCTTGGAGCTAAGACGGGTTACAATAATGCATTTTATTTTTACTGGTATGAGAATCAATTAAATCAAGGAGGAACTTGGATTAAAAAAACCATTTCAGATACTACGAGATTAGCACCACCTACTATTTATGATATTGATACAGATGGTGATTTGGATATCGTGACCAGCTCTGGCGGAAGTGGAGGACTTATCGTTTTTGAAAATTCGAATGGAGCAGGAGATTTTATTCAGCATACCTCAATGAATATTTACGGTGGTTTTGATATGCACAATGTAGATATTAACAATGATGGAATTCAAGATATTGTTAGTTATTATACCACTTCCACTACGGTTGAAGAGCTAGGGTTGATTTACATTGGGAGAGATGATCAGACTTTCGAAAACCCGATTGATTTTTTGGGTGATGCAGACGACTCGAATACTAATGGTATTTTGGAAGCTAGAGATATGAATGGCGATGGAATTAAAGACCTAATTGCAAGCCATACATATATGCAACGAGTAGATTGGCAATCCTTTGATAATACTAACTTAAAATTTACAAATCCTCGTATCATCGGGGATGGAAATTGTAAAGGGATTGATTTTGCAGACTTTGATGGAGATGGTGACGAGGACATTGTAACTCTTAATGGTGTTTCCTTTGAAACTAATGTCCTTTTCTTCGAAAAAATAGATGGTGAAATAAACTTTGAAGTTGCGAAGGTTTTAGATACTGGTGGTTCTGTTTATAAAAATATACAAGCAGCAGATATAGATAATGATGGTGATATAGATATATTTTTTTCAGCTGGTGGATTTTTTTGGTTGGAGAATTTAGATGGACAAGCTAGTTTTTCTCCAAAACAGCAATTGAGTACTGACTCTTTTAATCCTGCGCAATTAGTTGATCTTGACCAAGATGGAGACCTAGATATTTTTGGTCATAAAGTTTATTATCCGGAAGGATTCCAATGGTTAGAAAATAATGATGGAGTATTTTCGTCAACTGAAATATTTATAAATGAGGCATTCATTCAAACTTTTTTATTGGAAGATGTCAATGGCGATGGATGGAAAGATATTATATCTACAGATTTTGATAACATAGTTTCTTTAAGAAAAAATACTGGCTCTGCACTTAGCTTTGACGATCCAATAATTTTACCTGGCCTTAATTTTGGACAATCAAATTTCCCTCAACTTTTTCTCCGAGATGGCGATTTAGATGGCGATAATGACTTGTATATTTTATCCAATACTTCACCAAATTTCGTTCTCTACTATTTGGAAAATATTGGAGGACAAGATGTATTTGCCAATGCACAACTTATTTACACTTTTCAAAATGAGCCTTCAAAAATATCAATTGATGATTATGATGGAGATTTAGATATGGATATTATCGCGCATAATGGAGATATTCGATCATTAGAATTTATTGAAAATTTCTTAGACAAACCATCTATCTCAGGGAAAGTATTTCATGATGAAAATGAAAACGGAAATTATGACAATAATGAAAATTTAATCTACCCGCTTTCCATCTTGCTAGAGCCTGAAGCGCTGGCTACCTTCTCATCGTATTTAGGAGATTTCTATTTTGCAGTAGCCAATGGGTTTTATGATGTTACTTGTAATATGTCTTCGGGTTTTGGTTTCACGACACCTTCGACAGTTCAAGTAGAAGTAATCGACGACTCAGAAATTGAAATCTTTTATGGTATAAATACGATAACTGAAGAAGCAGGAATTATGGTAACTAATTCCTCGGCTCCTACTCGCTGTGGTTTTGAAGTTCCATTTTGGATTGATTATCAAAACACAGGAACGGTGATTGGCAATGTGGTAATTTCTTTTGAAATAGATTCTTTGGCGAATTTTGTAAGCGCTACTCCTTTGCCTGATTCGATCGTAGGTAACACCATTTATTGGAGTCATGAAAATTTACCGATTACCCATTCTGGACAAATTAATTTAATACTCCAAATGCCTGGAGTTGAATTTCTTGGTGAATATTTCACTTTCGTTTCTACCGCTGAGATAACTAGCCTTGATGGTAATCATACAGATTTGCAAAGTTCAGCATATAGTTCTCAACTCAATTGCGCCTATGATCCAAATGATAAATTAGTCGAACCCAACATTCCAGAGAATCTAAATTATACTTTGTTTGGGGATACTTTAAAGTATACGGTTCGGTTTCAAAACACAGGAAATGATACTGCATTTACAGTTAGGGTTGAAGATTATTTAGATACCAATTTAGATTACGCTTCATTGCAAGTGCTTGGCGCAAGTCATCCTTATGAAGTTACTTTAGATGCAAATACAGGAAGGCTGATGTTTAATTTTGAAAATATTTTGCTACCTGATAGTTCTACTAATGAAGTAGAAAGTCATGGCTATTTCCAATATCAAATCCGAACCAAAGATAACATTGGAGAGAACACCTACATTCAAAACTCCGCAAGTATATTTTTTGATTTTAATCCTCCTATCCTAACTAATACTGTTGAGAATATTTTCGTTTCGCAATATCCTTTTTCAGTAGAAATAAATCACCCAAGTTGTGATGATGAGACTGATGGAATTTTATCTCTAAATTCGGAACTTCCAATTATTGAATCTGTTCAATGGAGCAATGGAGAAACAGATTTTTCTATTGATAGCCTTAGTGAAGGACAATATGATTTGACCATAAATTATATTGATGGAACACAATTCGATACCTCATTTTTCATTGTAAATCCTTTACCAATTGAGATTATACCAACACTTGAACACGTTTCTTGCTTTGGTGAAAATGATGGATCGATAACTATAGAATTAACCGGCGGAACTCCTGATTACTTTCTTCAATGGTACGATGGACTTTCAGGTTTGGTAAATGAACAACTCGCTTCTGGAACTTATCATCTTACCATTACAGATGCTAATTACTGTAAGGATACAATTTCATTTACCATAGAATCTCCTTCCGAAATTTCACTTGATATAAATATCATTCCTAGCTCAAATCAAGAAATGAATGGAGCAATTGAAATTCTCCCTTCAGGAGGAACTCCCCCATTTACTTATTCGTGGGATTTTGATGCTACTGAAACAAGTAATTATGTGGACAGTCTTGGTCAAGGAAACTATTCTGTAACTATTACTGATGCTAACAATTGCACCGTCATAGAAACAGCTACTGTAGATCAAGGAACAAGTATCGAAAATTTGAAAGAGGATATTTCCTTTATGGTAAGTCCCAATCCTAACCTCGGAAAATTCAAGGTCCAATTTGATCTAAAAAATAAATCAGATTGGGAGATCAAAGTATTTAATTATTTAGGACAAAACATTCGAAGTAAAAATTCTGCTTTAGGAGGAAGTGCTAGAGAGGAAATTGATTTTGAATTAGACAAAGGATATTACAATATCATACTATTGGTGGATGGAAAAATAATTAAAGTTGAAAGTGTAATTGTTTTGTAGAGCTAATGATTGCAAATGGATTTAGAGCAATCACATTTGTTTGATTTTTTAAAAACTTTATAATTTTGATGGGAACGCAGATTAGGCGGATTTGAGCGGATAATCGCAGATGGAGGATTATAGTAAAAATCCGTGTAATTCGCTCAAATCCGCCTAATCTGCGTTCCCATCATTTCATTTTTTTACAAATTTAAAACTCTCCACTTCTACCCCAACTTGCTGAACCGACAATACATAAACTCCACTAGCCAAATCTGATAAATCTATTTTTTTCCAGCTTCCACCGACAGCATTGACATTATGTAATTGTATTGTTTTTCCTGAAGCATCAAATACTGATAATTGATACTCCCCTTTCGCTTTTTGATTAAAAATAATCATCAAATGATCGCTCGCAGGGTTTGGAGAAATTTGAACAATCGGGTTTTCTTTTTCACTAGCAATATTTTCAATACTTGTTTCCATTGCATCAGTCACGATGTATTGCTCAAAGTTTCCAATTTCATTAAACACCATTTCACCAGTTGTAGATGAAATAGAATTAGCAGAATCATATTCCTGCCAGAGATCAATTGAATTTTCTGAGCGCACGTATAGTGTATAATTACTTGGTAGTTCTGAAGTAACAAAACCAGTACTAGTTAATTTCAAGGTAGCCTCCAAACCAAGTGTATTGGTTCCATAATTATTGATGACCCAATATTGTGGCGTGACTGCTGGAACATTTGTAGGAGTATTGTTAGGGGCAGCATCTAATCTAGTGACCACCACTTCCCCATTAGGAGTAGTCGTTCCATTTGGAATTTCAATCACCGCATCTGTTCCCACAAAATCATAAGTACCCGTTGTAACATTTTCAATTCGAGCAACTGCCCCAGTAGCAACTGGAATCGGTGACACATCATCAATCAATGAATTTAAAACGGTCGCTTGATGTCCTCCGACAACCTCGTAAAGCGCACTTTCGTCAGCATCATATTGATTAATTTGGTAGTAGGTGACTAAGCCATTTTCAGTTGAGGGATCTTTTATTAAATGCCTTTTTTCTCGAATTTCTTCTTGCGTCAAAGCATAATCATAAAAAGCTAACTCATCCATTTGTCCATGGAAATTTCCTCCTTGATTATGAATATCGTTATTGATATAAAATGGAGATTGAGAAAAATCTACTGCTTGGAAATTACCAGTCTTCACCCAAGGTTCTTGTCCATCAAGATAAATTTTGACTTCAGTTGGAGAGTAAGTAATTGCTACATAATGCCATTGATTAACTTGTAAATTCAAACTTGAAGTTTCCCAATAATTAATATCAGGTGAAGTAAAAATCAAATTGGAATTAGCCGTATAATTCATAAACGCAAAACCTAAACCGAAGCGAGTATTTGGAGCATTGGTACTTACGATTTGTGCGAAGCTATTTTGCAATTCATGCAACTTTACCCAAGTCGTAATTGTAAATTCATTTCCACTAATCGGCACATTCGAAAGTGCTGGACGATTGGTTTGTCCAACTGGCAAATCAATCATTTTCCCTGCTACATCATCAGCTCCACAAACGGAAGTTTGCACTTGAATAAAGTCTTCCATGACCTTAGTATTCGTATTTCCAAACTCATCAGTTAAAGTAAGCGTCACATCATAAGATCCAATATTGGCATAGGTTACAGAAGGATTTGGATCATTGGAAGTCGATGGATTTCCGCCTTCGAAAGTCCATTCAAATGTTGCATTTCCAGAAGAATGAACGCTATTTTGGAAAAATTCAATTGGAGTTAAACCACACTTACTTTTGTTTGAACTAACTGAAAAATCCGCAATTGGAAATATTGACTCTTCAAATAAATCATGTTCCCAAGCACCTCTTGAACTTCCCATTCGGTATTTTCCTTTTGCAGGAACTGCGTAAATATTTCGAATATAACCAAGCATCGGAAGACCACTTCCTAGCGGTTGGAATTCTGCCATATTATTATTTTTATAAAAAACTCCTGACTGTCCTGCGAAGGCTAAATACACTCCTCCATCTGTTCCTTGTTGATAGACAATTTGGGAAACTGGTGTGGTTGGCAAATTTGTAGATGTAATGTTATTCCAAGTTGTTCCTCCATCAGTTGATTGCAAAATTTTCGCTTCATTTTGCCAATTTCCATAGGCTGCCCAAAGATGATTTGGATCATCTCCAACTGCTATATCAACAATATTTGACTGACCTGAAGAGGCGGTTGAAGAAGGTGTTACGATGGACCAGGTTGCACCTGCATCTGTTGATTTTCTAATTTTATTATTACTCAACAAAACATAAAAAACGGTCGTATCAGTTGGAGCCAAAAGCACTCGATTAACCGTTTCTCCAAATTCATAAAAAGTTTCGAACGAAGTAAAATTGTTATAAGTCACATCTACTTTTGTTCCATTAATCCCAAAAGCAGTTTGATAAAAATTCGGATGAAAAGTTACTCGATGTAAACTGATACTTGGCTGTATAGCCTCTGTCGAAGCGAAGGTATTATCATCTGACAATTCTGTTTTAAAAATACCATAACCATGATCAAAATAAATCCAATGATCATTACTTTGATTGACAGAAGTCTGACCAGCATCTCCACCTCCTCGACTAATCCAACCATTGTCACCTGCAAATCTTCGAATTTTAGTTGGGCCATGATCACACCCTGCAGAAACAATATCCGAATGTGGCGAACTAGAAAAACCCCACAAATCAATCGAAGAAATTTCTCGACCAACACTTTCCACATTTTCCATCGCATCTTTTGACAATGCCAAACCACCATCTGAACCAATCAAAACTAATTCGCCCACAGCATCAATATCACGAACATCAGGATGAACATATTTTGGACAACCGCCATAACCACTTGTCATGTCGGTAAAATTAACTCCACCATCTGTAGATTTCATAATCGAACTTGCTCCATAAAAACCGGTGTACACATTATTTTCATCCAACCAATTTATATCACCTGCTTCAACATAGGAATCTAAAATGTTCTGACTCGCCAATGTTCCATCTTCATTAAAATGATAAATATTTCCTTCTGCAAACTGCCCGAAAACATAAAACTTATCAGCCTGTGCAGGAATGGTTCGGAAGTGCAAACTGGAAGGAAGTGAATTTCCTATTGCTGTATTTAGGTTAACTAAAAATTCAAAACTTGCTCCGCTATCCGTTGATTTATAAATGCAAGGTTCATTACTCGAATTAAATAATCCGAGATAAAAAACATTGTCATCATCATGATCTTGTTCCAATCCAAAGAAGTTATAAGTTCGTTGGTAAATTCCAAAAGTGGAGTTGTTTGAGTACTGACTTGTATAAGTATGATTCGGTCCACCAGTTGTATTATCAAATGCTAACGCCCAATTATTTCCTCCATCAGTCGAACGATAAACCTCTTTTCCAAAAGTCGATAACAATACATTTACATCTGACTTTGACATCGCTACATAATATGGGCGAGTCCCAGGATTGTCTATTCTATTGAGTTGTGGACTCATCGACCAATCAATTCCTCCATTTTCACTTTTCAACAAACCTGCTTCCGTTGCTGCAAAAACTACCGAACTATTTACACTACTCGCTTCAATGTCTCCATAGTAATAATCTCGATTCGCATAAGTATTTGTTCCATTTGCAAATTCCGCATCTGTCAAAGTCCATGTATCACCTTGATCCTGACTCACCCAAAGTCCACCGTAAGAATAGCCCGCAAAAAGATTATCGGTATTATATGGATTGATATATACTCGATCACAAAATCCACCTGTTAATGATGAACTTGTTCCGCAAGTTGTTTGCTCAGCATAATTTGGCCCAATGGCGTCCCAAGTTCCAGTTGTAATTTTTGCCAAACCATTAACATTATTCGACGTTGGCTTCACCTGCTCCACATCCGCTTGATGAGGAATATATTCCCCTTGTGGTGTCATACTCAATCGAGCATCTTGCAGCCATCGAATGAATAACTTTTTTTGTAAACTTTTCTCCCTATGTTCTGAAAAATACTCATTAAACATTCTTTCCGCAGTCAAAACATTTGGATTGGCACTATTCATTTCGAGCCACCAATTGGTAGAGCTATGATCTACTTTTTCAAATTTGAAATGATTTTCTTGAATTTGATTTTCATCTAAAAAAACTTGTGCGTGAGAAGTATTAAAAAATGAAATGAATAAAGCTGTCGCTAATACAGTTACATTTTTCAAAAAAGAGAATTGGATAGGCATTTTTAATTAAATTTTGTTTTAGAAAAAAGACAGAGCAAAATACAAATTTTATTATTTGTCAAAGAAATGATTAATTTAAATTAAATTCTTGTTTATAATTAAACACAAGTTATTTTGTGGTTATTTTTTTATCAGACAATTAAAAAAGACGAAGGTATAGTCTGTATTACATCGAGAATTTTTTATAAAGTATGATGGAAAAAGAATCCAAAATAGCTGTGATTTAATTGTGAACAAGAACTTATGTTTATGTAAATCTTATTTATTAATTTAATAACTCGTTGGATATTTTTTTAATAAAAAATAAGACATTGTTATTTTCAAATCTTAACACCATCATCAAAGGATGCAATTTTTTGATTCAATATTTAATTTTCTTAGAAAGCCTTTCCCCGAAGAAAGCTGGTTTGGATTATCTAATAACATTGTAATTATTAGTGTTTCGATGACTTTGTTTCTTTATATTTTTCAGCCTTCTGGTATTTCAAATATTGAGTCTAAGAAATTCTTAATTTGTTTAGGTTTTGGAGTTTCGGGAGCATTGGCCTACTATATTTATGAAGTTATTTTTGATCAAATTTTAAAACTTCAAAATGGGAAACCCAATTGGACATATGGGAAATGGATATTATATAGTTTAGGCGTATTATTTTCGATTAGCTTAGTTAATTTCCTTTACATTCGAATTTTATTTTTTGGATACATTCAATGGAATTTATTTCCTTATATGATTTCTGGCGTTTTTATGTTTGGTATTCCGATGTTGATTTTAAGCACCATATTTTTATTGAATCAAGAAAAAAAATATGAATTAATAGCCAACGAAATTAACCTGCAAAATATAAATACTTCCTCTCTCCCTACTTCTGAAGACCTTGTCATCTTTGACATTCCAATTAATCAAATTAAATACGTGGAAGCTTTACAAAATTACGTCCTCATCGGATTTATCAATTCAGATGGGCAACTAAAAAGAGAAACCGTTAGAGCAACATTAAAAAGTATTTTAAATGAATCGATTGGAAGTCCCATTGTTCGAACTCATAGATCTTATCTCGTCAATCAAGATGCAATTATTGCAACAGAAGGTAATGCACAAGGACTGTTACTCACTCTCTCAAATTGTGATGTTAAAATTCCAGTTTCAAGAACATATGTTCCTATTTTCAAGAAATCTAAATAGAGTTTCACCATGTAATTCGTACCTTTTCATGTAATTCATCACATCTCGTCTGTATTTCATCACATAGCTTACTGTTCGTCACATTGAGTTTGTAGTTAAATGAGAAGGTCAATATGTTTGGGGTATCTTATAATAAAAACATCAAAAAAAATGAACTGGAAAAAATGGCTTAAATACCTCGGAGCATTATTATTTGTTATAACAATCGTTACAATAGTCCTTCTTAACCGAGGACTAAAACAAATGTATGGCGGGTTTACTCAGTTGGTAGATGTGGAACATTTTGATCCTCCGACAGATCCTGTTGCCATAAAAAATGTAAATATATTATCACCCAATGGAGAAAATTTTATTGCAGGACAAACGATCTTAATCGACCAAGGTTTAATTCAATCAATTGACAGCACCATAAATATTCCTACAAATTTCACCATCATTGATGGTTCAGGAAAATACCTTATTCCAGGACTAATTGATTCTCACGTCCATATTTTCAAAAGTCCAAATGATTTGCTTTTGTATGTTGCCAATGGAGTAACTGAAGTCCGAGAATTGATAGGAGATAAGAGTCGTTTAGAGTTAAAACGCCAAATAGAAAACGGACGAATTGGCCCGAAAATGTGGGTAACTTCACCACCCTTGGGAACCGCAACCGACATGGGAACTCGATTTATAACTTGGTCAAGAAGCGGCATTAATGTTAATAATTCCAACGATTCGGAAACTAAAGTCAAAGAACTTTTTGACGAAGGTTATGATGGAATAAAAGTCTACAGCCATTTAAATAAAGAAAGTTATTTGGCAATAACTAAAACTGCCAATGAATTAAATTTTCCAGTTGTCGGGCATATTCCTTGGGAGGTAGAATTATCTGACATTTGGGAAAATGGCCAAAGTGGAATTGCTCACTTTGAAGAACTAATGAATGCATTGCGAAGGGAGTTTGGCAACGCTTTTGGTAAGGAAGAGGAATTTTTAAATTTCGTGGAACAAAAAAGCGGAGCCTTAGCCGACAAGTTATTAGAAAATGATATTAATGTTACTTCTACTTTGTGGTTAGTAGAAAGTTTTGTTAGACAAAAATTTGAATTAAATAATGTGCTCACCGAAATAGAATTAGCCTATGCGAATGCTGGAATTGTGGAAGGTGTCAAAGCTAGCTCAAAAGGATTTGGTTGGTTGCCAGAAACGAATCTTTACCGATTAGAAGAAGGACTCACCGCTGAACAAAAAGAAGGACAAAAAAGATTTTGGACAGCTTATGCAAATGCCTGCCAAATACTTGTAAAAGAACTTTCAAAAAAAGGAGTTAAAATTATGGCAGGAACTGATGCTAATTTGCCACCTGCCGTTCCTGGATTTTCTTTTCATGATGAACTATTAAGTCTTCACCTCGCGGGAATGACACCAGCTCAAGTTTTGCAATCTGCTACGTCTGTTCCTGCTCAACGGTTAACAAGGAATTCGGGAAAAATCGTAGAAGGTTTTGAAGCCAACTTAGTTTTATTAGAAAAAAATCCTTTAGAAGACATCAAAAATACTAGAACCATCAATTCAGTATTTTTAAACGGAAAAACATTTGATAGAACTTCCTTAGATCAACTTTTAGCCGCCGTAAAAGAGGCAAATGATTCGAGTAGGAAAATAGATATTAGTAATTATGAGTAAATATTGATGCGATGAAAATTTAAAGATTAAATATTCTATTTTTTTAAAAATGATTACTTATCATGCAACCTATTTTTAAAACAAAAAATAAAAACACATGAAAATTAAAATCATTCTTGTATGTCTTGGGATTCTACTTTTCCAAAATGGATATGCCCAAAAAAAAGCAGAGAAATCAATCTATACCTCAAGTTCAATAAATTTTTATCCTGAGTTAAAATCATATTCCTTTTTAAAAACAATAGAATTCAGTCAAGATAAGTTGACCTTGAATTTCCTTACCGCCAACTCCGGAAAATTTGTAATAGATACTACGTTATCTAAAAATGTAGATAACGAAACCATCAACGATTTTCCCTCACAAATATTTAATCTTGGAACTAGTGTCCGAATAAGTAAAGATCATTCCTCCTTTCATGAAATCTCTTTAAGCAGATTCTCAAGGAGTAAATCATCTTATGAAAATACTTATTTGGTTAAAGATACTTTGGGAGACGATCAATTTCTCTCAATTGGTTATCGACAGAAAAGTTTTATCATGACCTTAAGATATGAATATGGAAAAATGTTTGGTTATAAAAAAAATAGTATCAGATTTGGGTTATCAGGATTTCTTGAACCTACTTTTTATACCTATAAAAGAGAAGTTACCTCAGCCCAAAATTTTCCAATTAAAGCAACAGTTTTTTCATTTAGCTTAGGAATAATTCCAATGGCATCTTTCAAATTATCAAAAAAAGTTTTTCTAGATTTAAAAGTTATCCCAAGAATTTTAATGGGAGAATATAATAATGTTACCGTAAACAATCCTACTTTATCACCAGATGATCAAAAAGGAGGACGTGAACTGGACTTTCCTGAAATAGATATTGCTGGTGCCATCCAAATTCGGTATCTTATAAAGGAAACTAAAAAGAGAAAAAGAAAATAAATTTTTTTTCATCGTAATTTATATGAAAATCTTAATTGCTCCTGATAAGTTCAAAGGCTCGATGACTGCGCAAAAGGTCTGCGTAGCAATTGGAAATGGTTTGAAAAAAAATGATTCTTCCCTTGATATTATTTATCATCCAATGGCAGACGGAGGAGACGGATCTTTAGAAATTTTATCCAATCATTTGTCTTTGAAAAAAAATGAAATAGAAACTGTTGATCCAATTGGCAGAGAAATTTCAACTCATTATTTCACTTCTTCTGATGCTGCCTTTATTGAAGTAGCAAGCGCAAGTGGTTTAGTTCTTTTAGCAAAGGATAAACAAAATCCATTACTCACTTCAACTGTCGGAACAGGAAAAATGATTGCCGATGCACTTTCAAAAGGATTTACAAACATCTATTTATTCCTCGGCGGAAGTGCAACCAATGATGCTGGAATGGGCATAGCATCAGAACTTGGTTTTCATTTTTTAGATGAAAATAAAAATGAACTATTACCCATCGGAGAAAACTTAGCCAAAGTAAAATTCATTCACTCCTCTCCTATTTTTGATTTGGAAAAAATAAAATTCACTCTGCTTTGTGATGTTCAAAATCCAATGTTTGGAAAATTTGGAGCAGCATATATTTACGCTACTCAAAAAGGTGCAACGAAAAAGCAGGTTCAACTTTTAGATGAAGGACTAAAAAAATTTAGTGCAGTTTTAAAACAACATACTGGCATCGATTCAAGTAAAATTTCTGGAGCTGGTGCAGCTGGCGGAATCGGCGGAGGATTGGTTGCCCTTTTAAATGCGGAACTCCAAAATGGTTTTGATACAATTTCAAAACTCACCAACTTGGAAGAACAAATTGAATTAGCAGATTGGGTAATTAGTGGAGAAGGAAAATTAGACGAACAATCATTTCAAGGAAAAGTAGTCAGCGGAATTTCCAACCTTTGTAATAAGTATCAAAAACCACTTTATTTATTTGTTGGGAAAAATGAATTGTCTAAAAAACAAATTGAAACTTTAAATGTCGAACATATTTTTTCAATTTTTGAAAAAGCTAAAAATATTGATGACGCTATTTTAAATGGAGCTTTATATTTAGAAAACTTAGCAATCCTGTTTAAGCAAAAAAATTAATCGTTTTGCTTTATTATTGGAAAAACTAATTGATCATTTCCTTCTTCAAAAACACTTATAAAATATATTCCATTCGGCAAATGCTCCAGATCAATCCTACCATTAATGAGATTAAAATCTACCGACAATCCAATACTATTATAAATTTTGATAGAAGTTTTATTAATATCAATGTTCTCTATCACCAAGTAATCTTTTACTGGATTTGGAAAAACGCTTAATCTTTCTTTCATTTTTTGAGGAACTGATGAATTTGTTATAGCTTCAATATTATCCATCAAACTCTTAGCCTCATCCACTTCTAGTGAAACAAAATGATCAAAAACTTCATCTAATTGTATTTGAATTTCTGAGCTGTCTGCATATTGTTTTCGAAGCAAATATAACCTATGAATTTGTTCTAATTCTTCTATTCCATATTGAACACCCAAAAACGTTTGTAATTGATTTAAAAAATCAAATCCAAATTCGAAGGTAGGTTCAAACATGGTTCCTTCCCCAAAGTCATTCCATGTTGCTAATTGCAATAAATCAAACTTCTCCTCTTGCTCAATCAAAAGTTGAAAAATGGTATCCAATGTTTCTCCCTCCTCATGTGGTATTTCAAAATAGCTAGACCCGGCATTTCCTTGTTCATAAAAATCATGAAACCCAGGGTAAGCAATTCCCATAGCAGTATTTAAATTAGGTGCTCGGTTATTATAAAAGTTTTCTAGACGAGAAAAATAATCATCTAAATTTTCATCCTCATAAATCCATGCAAACTCACCATCTGCATGTATCCCACAATCATTTTTTTCATACCAAAGAGGTAACAATTCTATATCTTCATTAACATCAATTAGTACGCTATCCCATTCTGCTTCCGTTTCAAAAGTTATTGGACCAAACACTCCAACTAAAGGTGTTTCATCTACTCCATATCTAAAATAAGTATCTTGTGAAAAATAGTTATTCGCAGCATAAGTCATATTAGCGTGACCATCTGAAACTGATTCTGAAAATCGATCCTCCAAAACAATCCCAAATTCTAAACCTACATCATCCACTTGATCAATAATAGCATTCGAGTTAGTCAATAAACTATTGATATCTCCATTCGATCCTTCTACTCCATACCAATTAATTAAAACACCATCTATTCCCGCATATTTCATTAATAATAAATGGTACTCAATCACATCTGAATCTTGACTTGCATACGGCCCAATCAAAGGATAATAGTGAGACGCAATTTGTCGTTGGCCTGTTTGCTGATCAACAATCATATTAGGGTCTTGATTATTCATCGTCCAATGCCATCCCCAATAATTATTAAACTCAGGTGTATCAAACCAAGGCATGTAATGCATCAAAACTGGTTTGCTATAAGTTTTCGAAACAGCAACAGGCTGAGCATTTAATAGATTGGAGAAAAAAATAATCACCCAAAAAATCGAAGTTAGAATTTTACTTAACATCAGATCTGCTTTTTATTATTCTAATAAATCTGGAAATGCAGATACGATATCTTGCCAAATCGGTTGAAAACTAAACCAACCTGCAATTGGAAATCCCACTTCTTCATTCCGAGTTTTCAAAGCGGTTTCATGATCTACTGAATGAACTTTACTTCCCGTAGACTCTGCTAGGATTTGTGCTTGACAACATCTTTCCATGCTGATAAACCACCAAGCAACTTCTTCTACAGAACTGCCTACAGTTAGTAATCCATGATTTTTTAAAATACAAGCTTTCTTATCGCCGAGTGCTTCACCAATTCTATCACCTTCGCTTGCGTCATTTACCACACCTGTGTAATCATCGTACAATCCATGATCTTCATAAAATGCGCAAGCATCTTGGGTAATAGGATCAAGCTTACGTCCCAACGCTGACCATGTTTTTCCATAAATAGAATGGGCATGTGCTGCAGCAATTACATCCGGTCGAGCGGCGTGAATTCTAGAGTGTATGGCAAATGCTGCTTTGTTTAGCATCGTATGTTTTCCTTCAATAATCTCCCCTGCTTCATTTACCAAAATCAAATCAGACACTTTGATTTTATTAAAAGAAACGCCAAATGGATTAACCCAAAAGTTATGTGGATTTTCAGGATCACGGGCGGTAATGTGACCTGCAACTCCTTCGGAGAAACCGAATTTTCCAAATACCCGAAAGGCAGCGGCAAGTTGTTGTTTTCGATGTAATCTTTCTGCTTCAATGGAATCTCTTTTTGGCATTAAACCTTCAAACATAGGAGGATTTGGTATAGGCATTTTATGTATATTTTATTTTAAAAAAATGATTTTAAAGTTAATGATGTAAAATAGAATTATTTCGATTTTAAGTTGTGTTACTTGTTTAATTTTTTTTGAGTTCTTGGGATGTGATGGAACGCGGATAAGGCGGATCGAGCGGATGAAAGCGGATTTGACGATTACTCTATGCTGGGAGAAAATCCGCGAAAACCCGCTCAATCCGCCCCATCCGCGTTCCATCAAACAACATGAGAATAAAAAAAGTCATCAACCGAATCCGATTGATGACTTTTCCTAACAACATATTTACAAAACTATATTTCATCATATTTCCACTCGCTCCTCTAGTGGCAAATATAAGACACAAAAATATTTTTTAAAATTCTCTTAGAAGTTTACAAAGTTGATAACTCTAAAAGTTTCTTGACCGTTTTCCAATTCCTTGTCGTTGCGGACACGTTCAGTTTTTTCTCAAAAAAATTATTGGTCAATTTTGATTGATGATATTTCCCTTCAATAAAAAGAAAAACATTGTCTTCTATAATTTGAAATAAATCAGGTGAGTAATTATAGGTATTTATTTTTTCCAAATTCTCCTCAGTAGGAACTTCACTCAAAAATGTAACACAAAGGTTTTCAATTTGAACCGCTTCTTTTTTGAGGTAAGGATTAATTTCGATTATATTTTTAACCGCTTCAACACTTCGAATAATTACTGGTACATCAAATCCATACTTTTCGAAAATTGCTTCTTTAATTTTTTTTGCAAATGCGTTAGCGATAGCATTAGAATTTTTCTTTTTTGACTCAAAAATAACATTACCACTTTGAATATAGGTGATGACATTTTTGAAACCTAAAGACTTATAAAGTTCTTTTAAATCTGCCATTAAGATTTTACGTTTCCCGCCAACGTTGATTCCTCTAAGGATGGAAATGTATTTTGTCATGTTCGTTTTTTTGTGAAAGAAAAATAAAGTAACAACGCTAAAATAAAAAGTGAAGCTGAGGTAAAAATAGGAATTAAGTAAAAACTTTCCACAGATAATTTTAATGCTAATAAAAATACCCCAACAGAAATTACACCTGCCATAATTGCATAGGGCTTTTCATTATAAAACCAGGCATACGGAAAAAGATGTGCTCCAGTAATTATGGCATAAGTCATTGCAAAATAATCTGATTTTTCACCTAAAATAAAAAACAGGAAAGGGAAATAAAATAATTGAGCGATGTTAAGCCAAAGACCTAACGGTTGCAAAGGATTATCTACTAATTTCCATTTAGTTTTTAAAATTTTAGAAAATAAAAACGCCAAAGGCAACATAAAAGCTCCGATGATAAATGTCAAAATACTTTTGTCATAAGAGGTGAAAGATAATGTCCAAATATATCCAATCACTAACCAAATAATACTTGCCGCAATCATGAAATCTATACCGTTTTTGGCATTAATGGAAAGTTCTAATCGCATATTATCCAAATCTAATTTTGAAATACTCATCATTTATAGTTTTTAATTTCAAAAATACTTTTTCCGATATATTTTTCAAAATATTAAATTGTTATAATTTTCCATCAAAAAATCTTCTATTCCGTCATTTTGTCAAAAAATAGTTTACTTTTGCGCCCTTTTAGAAGAAACAAAGTATTATAAACGACTTACCTAACAATGCTTTTACAAAAGAGCATTATTTCTTTTCAAAACTATATTACAATACTCCTATATATTATCAAACTAAGAAATTGGTTAACAATTTTAATAAAGTATTTCATGAAAAAGTATTTTAACCTATTTGATTTTTCACAAGAAGTAAACTATAAAACAGAGATTTTATCTGGATTAACGGTAGCACTTGCCTTGATTCCTGAGGCGGTTGCATTTGCTCTTATCCCTGGTTTTTCTCCCTTAACGGGATTATATGCAGCATTTATTTTAGCATTAATCACATCAATTTTTGGAGGGCGCCCTGGAATGATTTCTGGAGCAACTGGTGCAGTTGCTGTTATTTTTGTAGGATTAATTCTAGAATTAAAAACTGCATTCCCAGGAATTACACCTGACGCTATTTTACATTATGTTTTTGCCACGGTAATTATAGCTGGAATACTTCAAATTTCTGCAGGATTATTTCGGCTGGGAAAATTCATTAGATTAGTACCACATCCTGTAATGTTTGGATTTGTAAACGGGCTTGCTATCATTATATTTATGGCACAGTTTCCTAATTTTTATCAAAAAGGAACTGATAGTTTATTAGAAACTACTCCTTTTTTAGTAATGTTGGGGCTTACCTTACTCACCATGCTGATTATTTGGGGACTACCCAAACTAACGAAGGCAATTCCATCTTCTTTAGTGGCAATTGTTGTTATTTCTAGTATTGTACTTGGCTTTGGTATTGATACCCTAACAGTTGCAGACACTATGCGAGAAGGCCAAACTATAAAAGGTGGATTCCCTCCATTGACTATTCCTAATATTCCATTGACGCTGGAAACTTTTCGTTTAATTTTACCTTATGCATTAATTGTAGCGGTGGTTGGTTTGATTGAAAGTCTATTGACCTTGAATATTATTGATGAAATTACAGGAACTCGTGGTAGAAGTAATAAAGAATGTGTAGCACAAGGAACAGCAAATATATTGAGTGGGTTTTTATCTGGAATGGGAGGCTGTGCGATGATTGGACAAAGTTT
>CAZMBP010000132.1:0-23513 GCA_964564545.1 uncultured Saprospiraceae bacterium | reverse complement strand
AAACATTTTAAAAAGTTATCATGAGAAACAACTTTATTTTGCTCTTACTTTCGCTATTTAGCATTTCAGTAAGTGCCCAAACTCCAAAATCGTTTTCATTAGATGAAGCGATTACCTATGCCCTTGGCAATAGCCTTACGATTAAAAATGCACAAATTGGAATTGCAGATGCCAATCAACAGATTAAAGAAAACAAAGCTCTAGGTTTACCAACTGTCTCTGCCACTTTGGGATACAACCATTATCTAAAGCTTCCGGTTTCACTTGTTCCTGCTGAATTTTTTGGTGGCCAAGCAGGTGAATTTGCTGAACTTGCTTTTGGAACTAAAAATAATATTTCCGCAGCAGTTGATGTTCAAACCCTTCTTTTTGATTGGAGTTATTTGACTGCATTAAAAGCAGCTAGAGCATATCGAAGCTACTCGGAGGAAGAAAAAATAATGACTGAAGATGATGTGAAAAATCAAGTTCGCTCAGCATATCTACCTTCCTTAATTATCGACGAATCAAAAAAGACATTGGAAAAAAATATTGCCAATGTTAAAAAACTTCGTTTCGAAACTTCTGAATTATACAAAGCTGGTTTTGTTGAACAATTAGATGTTGACCGATTAGATTTAACTATTGCAAATTTGGAAACGCAATTGGGTAATCTCGATCGTCAAAAACAATTAGTTTACAACACGCTAAAATTAGTAATGAATTATCCAATAGATCAAGAAATAACCATTTCTGATAATTTGGATAAATTATTAGTTGAAGCTTCTGTGGATGATTTGGAGGCAGATATTAATTATTCTTCCCGACCAGAATACCGCTTGGCGAGCATGGGTAAAAAATTAAGTTTACTCAATGTCGATTATGTTAAATCTACCTACTACCCTAACCTTGTAGGGTTTGGACAATACTCTCAGTCAGGACAAAGTGATGATTTTTTCAATAATAATATTTGGATTGATGTGGCAATTGTAGGAGTTCAGATGAATGTACCACTTTATAGTGGAGGTGGAAAAAAAGCAAAATTACAACGTGCTCAATTAGATTTAGTTAAAACTGAAAATCAAATTCGTTCATTGGAACGAGTGATTTGGCTAGAGGTTGGAAATGCTAGAATAGCTTATAAAAATGCTCGAGTGAATCTAGCCGAACAAGATAAAAATCTTGCTTTAGCTCAACGAATCTATGATACCACTCAAATCAAATATAAAGAAGGTGTAGGTTCTAGTTTGGAAATTACGCAAGCAGAGCAAGCACTCTTTCAATCACAACAAAATGTTATTCAAGCTCGGTATGAACTTTTGCTAGCGAAAGTTGATTTAGATAAAGCATTAGGGAAGTAACCCCCTGTCCCCTGAAGGGGAACTATAAAATATCATTCAAGGAAACTACTTTAAGTTTTCCTTTCAAAATAAAATAATATAAAAAATTCTCCAATGAAATACCTTTTAAGCATACTAATCCTAGCAAGTCTATTCTTAGCATCTTGCCAACAAGCAGAACAAATTCCAACTGACTTGGAAGGGAAAAAAACTTATCTCAAAACTAAGCAAGCGGAATTAAGAGACTTGCAAAAAGAAGTGGCAAAACTAGAGGCTGAAATTGAAGCGGAAGACCCTGAAGCTAAAAAAGAAAAACCTCGGACATTAGTAACGACTCAAACTGTTGTCAAATCAGATTTTAATCGTTTCATAGAATTGCAAGCTGCTGTCGAAGCAGAAGATATGGTGGCAGCAAGTAGCGAAACTGGTGGACGAATTACTTCCCTCAAAGTGAAAGAAGGGCAATATGTAAAACGAGGTCAATTAATCGCCACTACTGATTTGGAACAAGTAAAAAAATCTATCGCTGAGATTGAAAAATCTTTGGAATTAGCCGTTGATGTTTTTAATCGACAAAAAAGATTGTGGGATCAAAACATTGGTTCTGAAATTCAATTTTTGCAAGCTAAAAATAACAAAGAGCGTTTGGAAAAAAGTTTGGAAACTGTTCAATACCAATTGACTAAAGGAAATGTTTACGCTCCTAAAAGTGGTGTAATCGAAATGGTTATGGCAAAGGCTGGCGAAATGGCTGGACCTGGTGCTCCGATCGTTCAAATCTTAAATACTAGCAAAGTAAAAGTAGCAGCTAACGTTCCTGAAAAGTTTTTGAGAAATGTCAAAAAAGGTGAGATGATGTCTATCGAAGTTCCTGCTTTGGATATGAAAACCAAAGGTCGAGTTACCATGCTTGGACGAACGATCAACCCTGCGAATAGAACTTTTAAAGTAGAAGTAAACTTACCTAATCCAAAAGGTTTGCTTAAACCAAACTTGTTAGCCAATATGTTATTAAATGACTTCTCTGTAAAGGATGTGATTACTGTTCCTTTGGAATTGGTGCAACAAGAAGTGAGTGGAAAGGATTACGTTTTTATCAAAAAAGATGGAGCAGAAGGCGCAATGGCTGAAAAGATATATGTAACTACTGGCGAGAGTTATGATGGAAATATTATCATCTCAGAAGGTTTGAAAGGAGGAGAAGAACTCATCGTATCTGGTGCTAGAGGAATGGCAGCTAATGCATTGATAAAAGTGCAACAACCAGATATTCAATAATTTTTGGTTCTTTAATCTAGTAGGTATCGGATACCTGAATAAAGCAACTCTAAAATTTTAAAAAAAAGAAAATGTCCAATAATATTATAAAAAAAATCAAAGAAGGATTACGAGAATTTGGATTAACCACTTTCGCAGTTGATAATCGAACGAGTGTTTTTGTGCTCACATTCATGGTTATGGTTTTTGGAGTTTCGATGTACAATAGTATGCCGAAGGAAGCTTACCCTGAAATTTCAATGCCTAATATTTTTGTTAATACAGTTTACCCTGGGAACTCGGCAAAGGATATTGAAAATTTGATCACGCGTCCTCTTGAAAAAGAACTGGGAAGTATTTCAGAAATTAAGGAATTAACTTCTTCGTCAGCACAAGATTTTTCTATCATCATTGCAGAATTTGAGATGGATGTTAATGTAGATGAAGCGATGAGAAAGGTTAAAGATGCAGTAGATAAAGCGAAAGTTGAATTGCCCAATGATTTGCCTTCAGAACCAGATGTTTCTGATTTTAATTTTTCAGAAATGCCTGTAATGTCAGTTAATATTTCTGGAGATTATCCAAATGAACAACTTCGAAATTATGCCGAATACCTTGAAGATAAAATCGAAGAAATCAAGGAGATTCAAGCAGTTGACTTGAAAGGTGCATTAGATAGAGAAGTAAAAATTGAAGTTGACCTTCCTCGAATGGAAGCCATGCAAGTAAGTTTTATGGATATCGAAAATGCTGTTCGTTCAGAGAATATGAATATGTCTGGAGGAGAGCTTTTGACGAATGGGTTCCGACGATCTATTCGAGTCTTAGGAGAATTTAAAAGTGCGAAGGAGTTGGAAGATATGATCGTTAAAAATGAAAATAACGCTCCTATTTTCCTTCGAGATATTGCCTCTGTTTCTTTTGGTGATAAAGAAAAAACCAGTATTGCACGATCTGATAAATTACCTGTTATTTCATTAGATGTTATCAAGCGAAGTGGAGAAAACTTACTTGAAGCATCAGACAAAATCAAAGCGGAAGTAGATTTAGCCATAAAAGAAGTTTTCCCAAAAGACGTCAAAGTTTCCATTTTTAATGACTTAAGTACACAAACGAGGTTAATGGTTTCCAACTTGGAAAACAGTATTATCTCAGGAGTGATTTTAGTGGTTTTGGTTTTACTCTTTTTCCTTGGATTACGGAATGCAATGTTCGTTGGTTTAGCTATTCCATTATCGATGTTGATGGGAATTATGATCATGAATATTATGGGTTTTACTATGAACATGGTTGTTCTTTTCTCCCTGATACTTGCACTTGGGATGCTGGTGGATAATGCCATTGTAGTAGTGGAAAATATTTATAATTACATGCAAGAAGGTTACTCCGGAATCGAAGCAGCCAAGCATGGAACAGGGGAAGTTGCCTTGCCTATTATTGCTTCGACCTTAACCACTTTGGCAGCCTTTGTACCTCTAGCATTTTGGCCTGGATTGATGGGTAGTTTTATGGGATATTTGCCTAAGACTTTGATCATTGTATTGTCTTCATCACTTTTTGTAGCCTTAGTTATTAATCCAGTTTTGACTTCTGTATTTATGAAGGTAGATGTAGCGGTGAGCGATACAGATGTTAGAAAACGAAAGGTGAGAAATATATTACTAGGCTCTCTAATTATGTTGGTAATTGCAGCCTTGGGACATTTTTCACAAACATTTTGGGTCAGAAATATATTCGCTATAGCAACTGTAATTACCTTGATCAACTTCTTTTTACTTCGTCCAATGTCATTCAGTTTTCAAAATATAGTTTTACCAAAATTAGAAGAAGGCTACAATTGGTTTATTGGAAAAGTGCTCCATAAATATGTTCCAATTTTTATTTTTGCTGGAACATTTGCCTTATTAATTTTTGCTATGGGGCTTTTAGGAAATAATATGCCAAAGGTCGAGTTATTTCCTGAAGCAGATCCTTTGTACGTCAATGCATTTATCGAACTACCAATGGGAAAAGATATTGAAGTGACGAATGAGATTTTGACTGAGTTAGAAGAAAAGGTAAGTAAAGCGATGGTAAAATATGAACCAATCATTGAAGCAAGTTTATTGCAGATTGGAGAAAATACTAGTGACCCAAATGCTGGTCCAAGCTTTGGAACATCTCCTCACAAAGCGAGAATTACTGTTTCTTTTATTCCTTCCCAAGATCGAGGAGAACTTTCGACAGTCGACGCCATGAATGATATTCGAAAAGCCGTTCAAGGTGTCCCTGGGATTCAAATCGTAGTGGATAGAGAGCAATCTGGTCCTCCTCAAGGAAAACCGATTGACATTCAATTAAAGGGTGATAATGTAGATACTTTAGCTCAACTTTCAGAGAACGTTATCGCTTTTATAAAAAGTAAAAACATCCCTGGAATTGAAGAGTTAAAAGCGAGTGTAAAAATTGGAAAACCAGAAATGGAAATTTCCATTGATCGTGAAGCTGCTCGAACTTATCAGATTTCAACTTTCAATATTGCCGATGCGATTCGTACTTCTGTTTTTGGAAAAGAGGTTTCAACATTTAAAGTAGGTGAAGATGAATATCCAATCAATTTGCGTTTGGCTGAAGAATATAGATATGATAAAGAAGATATTTTAAATCAAAGAATCACTTTTAGAAACCCTGCTAACGGACGAATTTCTCAAGTGCCGATTTCGACAGTTGCTGATATTAAATTTACTTCTAGTTACGATTTAATTAATCGAACAGATCAGGAAAGAAATATTGGAATTACTTCCAATGTTTTGGATGGTTACAATGGAAATGAGATTGTAGAAGAATTGAAAATAATGTTGGATGATTTTCCAATGCCTGTTGGTTACAGTTATGAATTTGGAGGTGAGCAAGAAGAAATGGCTGAACAATTTGCATTTTTAAGTAGCGCATTTTCGGTAGCCTTATTTGCCATCTTTTTGATTTTGGTAGCACAATTTAATAGTATAGTTTCTCCATTTATAATTATCCTTTCGGTGGTGTTTAGTACGATTGGAGTATTCTTAGGATATGTTGGTTCTGGGATGGATTTAGTGGTTGTAATGACAGGAGTTGGAATTATTTCCTTGGCTGGGATTGTCGTAAATAATGCGATTGTATTAGTTGATTATATAAACTTGGTCATTGATCGAAAACTAAAAGAATTAGAATTGAAAAAATTACGTGAGCTAACCAAAGTGCAAGTAAAAGAAGCCATCATCGAAGGTGGAGGTCGTCGTTTGCGACCAGTTTTATTGACAGCGATTACAACGGTTTTAGGATTGATTCCTTTAGCAATCGGATTGAATATTAACTTCTTTACATTAATATCTGACCTTGATCCACAATACTTTGTGGGTGGAGACAATGCACAATTCTGGGGAACGATGGCTTGGACGGTGATCTATGGATTAGTGTTCGCAACCTTTTTAACTTTGGTCGTTGTACCTGTGATGTATTGGTTGGCATATCGAGGATTGATGTTGATAGGACGAAAATAAGAAAGACTTAAAATAATCATTAAAAGCCTTCGAAGTAAATAGACTTCGGAGGCTTTTGTTTTTGAAACAACTATTATTTTATTTCCTAAGTTTATGCTACTTTTAATTTTAACTCAAACCATCTAATTTATTACTTAATGAAAAACGACATACCACAAGTTCCTTTTCAAAAGCAAGTAGCAGACGGTTTGGATTTTGAAATTTTGCCCCTCCAAGAAATATTTCAACGAGCAACTAATGAACTTAACCATTCTCCGTTCCTACCACATCGAGTAAATTTTTCCATCATTATTTTTATTACAAAAGGAAAAGGAAACCATTTTATCGATTTCAAAAAATATTCATTTCAGAAAGGAAGTATTATTTTTATAGCTAAAGAACAAGTACATGCATTTGATAAAAAATCAACCTTCGAAGGATTTCTAATTCTATTTACTGAAAATTTCATTTGGAATACCGTTGATTTTTCCAAATCGCTCAATTACTCGATGTTATATAATTATCATTCTAATTCTCCTATCCTCAATCCTAAAGACATGCCCAATGAGAATTTCTTTTCTATTATTGAAGAAATTTATCAAGAATATAATTTTCCTAATTCTTTTGCAAAAGAAGAAATCATTAGCTCTTTGATGAATTTTCTTTTTCTAAAAGCAGAGCGCATTTTTAGAAAAGATCTGAATTCAAAAAGAGAAAAAAAATTAGCCAAGCCTTTTAATACTTTTAGAAACTTACTCATCAAAAACTACCAAAACACCCGAAATGCTAGCGATTATGCTCAAATGATGAATATTTCGTACAAACATCTAAATGATATTTGCAAAGCTGTTTTGAGGCAAACTGCTAAAGAATTTATTGACAAGTATTTGATCTTGGAAATCAAAAGACATCTCGGTAGTTCAAATATTTCGATAAAAGAATTAACCTTCCAAATGGGTTTTGATGAACCAACTAACTTCATCAAGTTTTTCAAAAAACATACTCAACAAACTCCTTCCCAATTCAAAAAACTTTACAAAAAGTAAAAAGGTTAGACATTTACCATTTTTAAAATAAGATTAACCTATACTAAACTCCTAGTATAGCCCACCTTTGTCATATCAATTTTCTTAAAATAAATCTTGTGTTATTAGTCAATCCAAAATGAAGCTCAACACTTCTTTCAGAAGTTTTTGATCTCCATTTAAGATGGACCACAAGATTTACTTAAGGATCAATTTTAAAAAAAACAGATTTACAAAACATGAAAAATTTAATCTTATTCTTCACCACCTTATCCATCTTCATGGCAAGTTGTGGTAATAACGAAACCAATATTTCTAATCTTAAAAAAGAAAAAAAAATGAATACAACAGTAGAATTGTCAAAAAAACAAAAAGCAGTCGCTCTTTTAGAAAGTCTTGAAACGGGAGATCAAACTCCAGTAAGTTACATCAATCCAAATAAATACATTCAACATAATCTAGCCGTTGGAGATGGTTTAGCAGGTTTTGGAGCTGTTCTTCAAAATGCACCAGAAGGTGGTTTCAAAGCAAATGTAGTTCGGTCATTTGAAGATGGTGATTTTGTTTTCACACACACTATTTATGATTTCTTTGGGCCAAAAATTGGTTTCGATTTATTCCGATTTGAAGATGGACTTATCGTAGAACATTGGGATAATTTAATTGAAGTTTTACCTGCAAATCCAAGTGGACATACCCAAACTGACGGAGCAACTACCATCACAGATTTAGATAAAACAGCTGAAAATAAATCTATGGTTCAAGATTTTTTAGAGACGATTTTAATGAAAGGTGAGTTTGATAAATTAGGAAACTATTTTGATGATGATAATTACATTCAACATAATCCTTCCATCGGAGACGGTCTTTCTGGCTTAGGTAAAGCATTGGAAGAAATGGGTAAAGCTGGAATCAAAATGGAGTATCACAAAATTCACAAAGTAGTTGGAGAAGGTAATTTTGTTCTTGCCCTTTCTGAAGGAAAGTTTGCAGGAAAGGAAACTGCCTACTATGATTTATTCAGAATCGAAAATGGAAAAATTGCAGAACATTGGGATGTGATGGCTGACATTCCTGCAAAGTCTGAATGGAAAAATCAGAATGGTAAATTTTAATTACCTAACACTAGGCCTCTAGATACAAAAACATTTAGAGGCTTAGTTTTGAATGGATAGAATATTGTTATTCATAAATTTCATAACTGTCTTCTATAAAATTTTTCATAAAATCCATCCATTACAATACTATGTGGAAGCGTAACTAGTGACAGTAAAATAAAAACTAACAAAACATCCGACACTCCAATATCTCCCATTCTTGAAATAATAATAAGTATCACAGAACCAACAATACTGAGTAAAGAAAATGGTGCTAATAGCTGAACAAATTGTAATAAGGAAAATCCATTTCTTTTTTTCTTCAAATATTCAAATTCTTCCGACATTACAGTAAGAGAATGTATTGTTGTAAAATAAATAGTAAATCCGATTACTATAGGCAAAGCATAAAAACAAGTATGAATCAATCCCAAAGTCATTAATTCCAATATCATTCTTTCTTTGGATACCTTTTTATTATAACCCAACCAAATAATGACGACCACGGCTGCTGTCGAAGCTGCTGATAATAGGATAGAAAAAACTTCCAAATCAAAGACTGCATTTAAATCTGAAATATCAGGAGAAGACTGAAAAATATCAATTAGATCAGCGTAATTATACATTAACAATCCTGACAAAATAGATACTCCCCAAGAGATATTAATAAAAATAGATTCCGAGCGACTAATATTTTTTAGATCAGCAAATTGTGATTGCCCAAAATGGTAAGCAGAAATAAAAAGAAAAATGATCAAACTCCAAGTAGAGGCTACCATCCAAGCTACAAAATAAAATATAATCAAACCAAAATACATGGCATAAAACTCTGAGGCTTTATTCTCTTGTCCATCATTATTTTTTTCCATAAATAATACATGATCAATTGCTCCGTGTGGGATTCCTAAAAGCATAATCAATAAAATTGACCAATACAACTGGGCAGAGAAAGAGAAAGTACCCAACTCCATAAAAATGAATATTCCGATAAAGGACATGCAGAAGATGAAGAAACTAATTTTTCTCATTGGAAAAGAAATTTTTAGAGAAGCACCCGCTAAGAACGTGATGCTTCTCTTAAATCTTAGTTGAAAATAAGTAAGATTTGTTCTTACGTTAATTTTTTATGCAGTTGCAGCTTTATTGGAAGATGATATAG
Organism: uncultured Saprospiraceae bacterium; assembly: GCA_964564545.1. GTDB lineage: Bacteria > Bacteroidota > Bacteroidia > Chitinophagales > Saprospiraceae > CAJQQY01. Next base: position 14,159 of record CAZMBP010000132.1, on the reverse strand, counting down.
CAATGTTATACACTACTAAACCAAATCCAATTTTGTTGATTGCATCAGCAATATTGTAAAATAAATCAACATTGGAAGAATCCCAACCTAAAGATATATTCAACCAACCACCTGGCATACACATGTAACCTATTGGATAAATTGCCCACCCAACTAGTACGAACCAAGCTAAAGTTCTAACTCCTCTTTCTACCACAGGATTATTACTCGCTGCAGCTAATTGAGCTACTTCACCTGCCCATGCAGTATAAAGAATGTAAATGTAACCTAATGTAGAAATAACTCCCCAAATTACAGAGTGCGATGTACTTCCACCTTCAGGGTTGAATGCCTCTCCGATGTAACCTGCAACTAACATCCATACCGAAGCAATGATAAGTTTCCAAAGCAAGCTAGTTTTTGCACCTGCCGCTTTAGTTAATAAATAAAATTCGACACACATTAATGGAACTGTCAAAGTCCAGTCAATGTATCGAAGTGCAGTTGGATTTTCACCTGTAGCCATATAATAATCTCTCATATAGAAATAATGTACTGCGGCAATACCTGTTATCAATCCAGAAACTAATAATGATAATTTCCATTTTTTGTCAACGCTTCCTCTTTCAAAAAAGAAGAAAACTGATGCAGCCATCATTGCCATATACCCCGTAAAAAAAGTAAATGCAATAGGATCATCTTTTGGAATTGTCATAACATCTAGTAATAGCATAATTGATTTTGTTTGATTTTAAAATTTTGTTAAATATTACTAGACAACAGAGACATGCTCAAATTATTTATTGGCAAATTAGCGTTTTAAAGAAATTAAAATTTAATAATTAACTTGTTTACAGAATTTAAATTTTAAAATGTCAAATGAGCGACTATTCTTACTATATAGATTTTTTCCAGATAACATACTTTTTAGCCATCACTATAGACTATAAATGAGGTAAAAATTAAAAAAATTACTTTGTTTAATCTTTTTATTTAAAATATTAAACAAATTTAAATAACATTCATAATGTACTGATTATCAAATATTTACAAAAACATAAAAATAACTATATAACTTATTTGAAGTTCATCTAAAATATTGGAAAACCTAACTTCCAGAAAGTATTGAATAAACTATAAACCCACCTTGTTTTTCTAAAAATCAAAATATTTTGAACCCAAAATCCTTTCCCAAAAAAAAATTATTTTTTTTTAAAAAAATTGATTGAAAGCTCCATTTATGTCAAAAAAAAATAGTTTTTCTTCCATAATCACCCTTCCTCAACTATAACTGAAGACCACAATTGAAGTGATCAAGCAAGTACATTTCTTCATGATAAAAAATAAAATAGACGCTAAAAACATTCGTCTTAGCGTCTACCTTTTGATTTTTCAAAAATGAACTTTTGAAATAAAAAATTATACCGTTGTTAGTACTAGTCTTAATATTTAACCCAATCTTAAATTATTTTGATTGTTGGATAAGTACTACTTCCTTTTTTAAGTCGCTTGCAAATTGCTCAAACGACTCATCGAATGACGGAATGATTTTTTTATACATTGGAAAAAACAACTTACCGATTTTTTCAGACATATTAAACCTAATCTTAAAAGATGGGATCAGACAATGCTGTTTTTTTTGCAATTTTTGTTTAAGCCCATCTTCAGCGAGCTTTTAAATTGTCTTTAGCTAAATTTGATGCAATGGTATACACTCAAGTCTTAAGAGAGGAATCTTCTTTGAAGGTGTGTAATTTGTAATTTTTCAGATGCTTTAATCCAAGTGTATTGAACGATACCTTTGGTATCTTGGACACTTGCTGTGATGCGAATAATATATGATTTGAGTTGTATTCGAAAGGATTCGAACTCTTGGTTGAATGGTTGGAATTCCATTTTGATTTTTTTGAAAAACTAAAATAATTGTTCTTCCAAAAATAACTGATTACTCAATCCTCTCACCTCCACACTCACCTTTGGAGTTTTACCAGACCAATCAATTTTCATCAACCCAAAATTCTTTGCAATGACCAAGTCTCCTACCCTATATTGATTCGGTTCTTCTCTTTTTTTCTTCCACGTATGCGTTAAGCCACTTGAAGTAATTTCAAAAATAGGATATTCTAAACCTTCCAATTTTGTTCTTGAAAGTTCAGCTATGTGTCGATCTCCACTCATCAAAATAGGCATAGTTGGTTTTGTTTCTTGTAAAAGTTGAAATAACCGTTTTCGAGATTTTGGAAAATTACTCCATTTTTCAAATCGATGCTCTTCGGCAATAATTTGAAATCCGCTAGCAATAATATTAATTTGAGCATCACTATTTTTTAATTCTTTTTCGAGCCATGCCCATTGTTCTTCCCCTAAAATATCTCCTTCTGAATTAGATAAATACTTTTTGTTTTTTCCACTTGTTCGTTCGACAGAATCTCTAAAATATCGAGTATCCAATAAAATAACTTTCACCTTTTTACCTTTTTCTCCAAAAATAAAAGACTGATAAACACCTTCTCGATTTCGTACGGAAGCATTTTGGGGAACATCTAAAAAATCAAGTAACAATCGTTTACTTTGTTTTTTCATTCCAAATTCTTTCCCCGCATCATTCCATCCAAAATCATGATCATCCCAAGTTCCAATCACTTGAGCACAAGCCAACAACCTTCGGTAGTCTAAATTATTTTTTAGTACAGAATATTTGTCCGCCATCACTTGTGGGTTTTGAGTGTCCGCATAAATATTATCGCCCAACCAAATCCATAAATCAGGTTTATTAACAACAACATGTTTCCACATTTCTTGGCTTTTGCTTTGATTATTGCAAGAACCAAAAGCGATAGTTTGGAGTGTATTTTTAGCATCTAATTTACGAGCGGTGTTCGCAAATTTTTCATTCACTATGATGTCTTGAGCACTTGCAGCTATAAAAAATAAAAAACCGAAAAGGAAGAGGGATATTTTTTTCATAGAAAATAATTAATTTTTGAATAGGCAACTTGGCTTTTTACAAAGTAGAAAATGATGTATTCTAAAAGCTAAATTAGCATAAAAAAATAATATGTTACTTCTCATTTTTAGTACGTATTAATAAGTGAACATATTATAACAAAACTATTTACATTTTAATCAGTCAACTACAGACGAAACGGATTTTTTTATAAAAAACAGATAAAATTCATTAAATTCACTACGTCTAATCAAATTATCTTTCCCACAAAACAGTCATTTACTCATACACAATTACTTATTATATAATTAACGAGATGATATCCTGCCGATATTATCTTGCACAAAACCTAAACAAAAATGGCAACTAATTTATTAGACACGTTAAAAAACCAGATTGGTGATGATGTAATATCACAAGCTGGTAGTTATTTAGGCACAGAGAATTCAGGCGTAAAATCTGCAATGGGTGCAGCTATACCTTCTATTCTTGGTAGCTTAATCACTTCTGGATCTACCCCTCAAGGGTCAAAAGGTTTGATCGATATGATCACAAAGGGTGGACATGATGGAAGTGTATTTGATAATTTAGAAAGTGTACTTGGTGGCGGAGACTCCACTAATGATTTTCTAAATTCAGGAAGCGGTATTCTTCAATCTTTGATGGGTAACAAACTTGGTTCTGTCATAGATATTATCTCTTCTGTAAGTGGATTGAACAAAGGTTCATCTTCTTCGATCATGAACATGGCAGCACCGCTCGTTATGGGAATGGTTGGAAAATATCTCAAAAGCAAAGCTCTTGATGCAATGGGATTGAGTAAATTTTTAGGTTCTCAAAGTCAATATGTTGCGGATGCGATGCCAGCAGGGATGGGTAGTCTTTTAGGATTTTCTATGCCTAACACTTCAGGTTTGGGAGACAAAGTGGAAGCTGCTGCTGATAATGCTCGAGCAACTGTAGCACAAGCAACAAATGAAGATGGTGGTCTTTTGAAAAAATTATTTCCTCTTTTATTAATTCTTGGAGTTCTTGGATATTTCGGATGGAATTATATCTCAGGAAGTAATGTCTCAGATACCGTTTCTAGTGTTGGAGATAAAATGAGTGAAACAGCAAAAGGTGCAGGCGATATGGTTAGTGATGCTGCCACAACGGTTGGCGACAAAGTAGGAGATGCTGCTTCAACGGTTGGCGATGCAGTTGGTGACGCAGTTGGTGACGCAGCAAGTACTGCAGGTGAAATGGCAAGCGATGCTGCTGATGCAATTACAGCTAAAGCTAAGGAGGCTTTGGCAGGAGTAACTTTTGCTGCAGGTTCTGTTGGTGAAAAATTTAGCAACTTCTTAGCTGGCGATCGAAAAGGTGAAAGTACTTTTAGTTTTAACAATTTGACCTTCCCAAGTGGGTCGGCAGCTATTCAAGATATGGCAGAAGTTGATAATTTAGCAAAAGTGCTGAATGCATATTCAAATATCAATATTGAGGTAGGTGGACATACTGATAGCTCAGGTGATGCTGATAAAAACATGGCTCTCTCGCAAGCTCGAGCTGATGCCGTAAAAGCTCAACTAGTTGCTCAAGGTGTTACGGAAAATAGAATCACCGCTAAAGGTTATGGTTCGACTGCACCAACAACTAACAATGCAGCTGATGCTGCAAATCGTAGAGTAGAAATTAAGATAATGAACTAATATAAGAAGTCTTTCAAGATCGGATTTATTCCGAGTCTTGATTTTCATGAGGTTTATTTATTGAGCTGGGATCAATGATTCCAGCTCTTTTTTTATTCCTCTATTAATGTGTAGGATTTAATTCTTTTTGAAAATTTGTTGGATTTCCTATCGCTTCTTTTTTCTTTATAAGCAGGAATAGTTACTACCTTTTGGTGCAACTTTTTATTGGACTTTCTTTCTAAGGAAAATGAAACTACCACCTTCGTTTTACTAAGCTCTAATTCATAATAAAATAAGATGGCGTTTTTAATAATTTCGCCAACCTCTTTTTGATAAAGTTGACAGCTTTCATCTTGTAAAATATTTCTATTGAAACTTAACCTTGGAAGACTATCAGAGATGATGTATTTTTCTTTTCCTTCGCCTCCAGTTAGTTCAATATATTTGCATGGAATATCCAAATAAACAGTATCTCTTGTTTCAATATTTTGAATAGGTTCTAATGGATGACAAGGCTGATTTATCAAATCATTAATACTCAGGTCATCAACTATTATTTCTTTCTTCTCACCAAATCTTGTTATTGATTTTTTCTCATCTAAATCAAAGTAAATATGTTCTATACGTTTTTTATTTTTTGTTTTTTTGTACTTATTCCCTTTGTATAGAATTGATAAGGTATCAAAAAAATCGCCTTGCCTAATCATTTCCTCTTCCATATTATATTCTTTTTCGGCAACTGTAAATTCTCCTGTTATCTTAAAAGAATATATAAGTTCTCCTTCAAAAACTTGGGCGTTTAAATCATTATGGAAAGAGCAAAAAATTCCAACAACCATAATTTCCCAAAAAATCAAATACCTCATTCTCATTTTTTTTTTAATAAAACCCTAATGAGCAAAATTATTTTTCTTTATTAAAACCCATCAAATAATAAACAGCCACTCCAATCGACAATACTCCAAGTCCTGCCAAAGATTGCTCCTTCGTATTACTTCCCAAAAGAGTACTTCCTACAAACAAAAATGAAATCACCACAAAAATTAATGGAATAATTGGATAGCCCCATGCTCTCACCGGACGTTTTGCATCTTTTCTTTTTTGTCTAAAAATAAAAATACTTATCCCTGCCAATGTCATAAATGCAATGTCCATGAAAACTACGTAGTTGATTAATTTATGAAAACTCCCCCAAAATAAAATCAGTACGCAAGCCCAAACCATTTGCACAAGCATCGCATTAGCTGGAGTTCGATACTTTGGATGAACATGGGAAAGTTGTTTGAAAAAAATACCATCTTCTGCCATCGCAAAATAAATTCGAGGGGCAGTCATCGTATAAATTCCAATGGTTCCAAAAATAGAAATCGAAATTGCTATTGCTACCATTTCTCCTCCGTATGGAATCGCACTAATCGAAGCTATGGCATCTCCCGCTACTTTTTCCGAAGCCATAATCTCTGGCAGCGGTAACAAAAACATGATCGCTAAATTGATCAAAATATAAACTGCCATGATTACCGAAACTCCAATCACCATCGCTCTCGGAACAGTTCGCTGAGCATCAATAGTTTCACTTGCAATATAACTTGCATGATGCCATCCACCTATCGACCAAAGAACTCCTACCAACCCTGCAAACATTGCAGTCATAATATCAGGCGGAGTATTTTCCAAAGTAAAGTTCAAATTCACTTCTGGATTATAAAAAATAAAACCCGCTAAAATTATTGCTACAATTGCTGCTAATTTTAATCCTGTGAATACATTGGCAAAAACTTGAGTTACATTAACTCCAACTATATTGAGGAAGGTGAGAAAAATAATTACGGTAATCGCCAAAGCACTTTTTCCAAAATCTGTCAAATCAAAAAACGTGGTCATATAATCTGCAAAGACCATCCCCAATGCCGCCAACGCTCCGGTTGTGATAACCAACAATGTTACCCATCCATATAAAAACCCAGCAAGTTTTCCATAAGCTTCTTTGATAAAAACATAAACACCTCCTGCTTTGGGAAACATGCCTCCCAACTCTGAAAAAGTCAAAGCACCTGTCAAGGCCACTACTCCACCGAGCACCCAAACTAAAACTATCAACAAGTGATTTTGCAATAACCCAGCAATGTCTGAAGGTGTTCGGAATATCCCTGAACCGATAACTGCTCCAATGACGATCATCGTGAGACCGTAGAGATTGAGTTGTTTTTTTAGTTTATTCATTGTTAATTTTATTGATTAATGAAGTTCGATTTTGGGATATTGAATTTAGATTAAGTGGGGTCGGAACTACGTCCCTTTATTATTTTTAATTTATTTATGTTCTACAAACAGGGACAGTCCTACGGACTTTTACTATCAAAAAACCGAATATAGGAATCCTAATTGTTAGAAAAAAGTCCGCAGGACTGCCTCCGCTTGTAGAAATCAAGTTATATTTCTACAAAGGGACGTAGTTCCGACCCTATCCATCTTTAAGATTCATCATAAAATTCAAATAAATATTTCTCTTCAAAAGGAACTTCAAACTTGTTTAAAAAGTCAATATATTCTTCTATGAATGTTCTTCTTTTATGATGCTCTTCTTGATTTAAAATATATTTAACAACTGCATCTATATGAGACCGAGAATATGTAAATGCTCCGTATCCTTCTTGCCATTCAAAATTAAAAGGCATCCATTCTTGTCTCTTTATAAACTTCGATGATGATGTTTTTATATCACTAACCAAAGATGAAATACTTTGTGATGGATGAAGTCCAACGAATATATGAATATGGTCGGGCATACAATTTATTGCCAATAATTTATGGTTCCTTCTTTTATCTTGAATCACTCCAGTTATATATTTTTGAACTGACTCTTTGTATTTTTTGGGAATTAACTTTTCTCTCCCCTTCGGAGCAAAAACAAACTGAACATACAACTGAGTATATGTATTTGCCATTTGGTTACTTTTTAAATTATATAAGCGTTTATTTTTTTTCGTACATCCTCTCAATAATAGGTTTCAATTGATTCGTCCATCCTTGATAACCTTTCGCATTCATATGCAATCCATCTTCGATAAAAATATCTTTTTTCACTTCCCCATTTTTTTCTAACATCGAAATACTGGCATCCATATATTCTATTTTTGGATTTTTATCGATTAAATCTTTGATCAATTTTTCACCAGCTTGATATTCTGACCAAAGATTCCAGCGAGCGATAGAAGGCTTCATAGAAATATAAATCATTTTAGTTTCAGGCAATCTTGTTTCTATAATTTTTACAAAAGTTTTAAAAGAAGCGAAAACAGTTTCGGGAGTTGCGCCTTCTGAAATATCATTTTCACCACAGTAAAAAACAATAATTTGTGGCTCATGCTGAAAAATATATTGTCCGGCAAAATGTAAAACTTCAGGAATCGTAGCACCTCCAAATCCTCGATTCAAAACTGGAAACTCCGAAAAATCTTCCTGCATAGAAGACCACATTCTAATGCTTGAACTTCCTGTCATTAGGATCCCATTTTTGGGGAATTTGGAAAATAAATCTTGTTTTTGAAAATTATCTATCTCATGTTGAAATCGAGAAAAAGGGTTTTCCTGAAGAGATGTTTTAATCAAAGAATCTAGCTCAGCTATTTCTTCTGATTCTTTTTTTGAAGTTGTTTTTTCAGGAGCAGTTTCGCATCCCCAAAACAGGATGGCAAACATACAAACAAGAGGTAAGTATAATAGGCTTTTCATTTTGCAAAAAATATTTTCGTTTTGTTTTTTGTAAAAATAGGAAAAATTTAAATGTCCCTGAAAAAAAGAAACCCATCCATTTTTTCAATGGATGGGTTTCCTGCAAAAGATATTTTTAAAAAAATATCTTCTTATTTACTTTCGAGTATTTACATTTTCCAAAACATATTTCCCAACTTCCCTTCCTTGGGAAACTCCATCATCAATCGCAGGTCGGTAATGAATTCCTCCATACAATCGGCTAACTGCAGCTTCTTCTGATGCCTCAATAAATGAAGTGAATGATCTCGCTTTTAATCCATACTCTACTTCCACATCATCGGTGTACGCAAAATTTTCACCATACAATTTTGTCAAAGCCAAAGCTGATGCAGATGAAATTACACTATGCCCACTTGTATGTTCTGGAAACGGAGGAGTTTGCAAAAGTGGTAACCAATTCTGATCAATAAAAGTATTTATTACCGTCTCAGGTCGCACTAAATTGCTTCGATATTTTTCATCCCAACAACTAATGAATGCATCTAATAATGCAATCGAAACCAAGGAATATGCTTCGATCGTTTCCATCATATTTGAGTTAGATTTCTTTGCCGCAATCTGAGTAATCCCAATCCAATGTCCTCCGGGAGAAATCTTTTTGGTTGCAAACATCATATGTCCTTTATGAGTAGAAACAAATGGATTACAATCCCAGAACTTAGCAATTTCGATTTGCTCTGGTGTTTTATTTTTCCCCACTTCATAAACTTCCATGGTCTCTTTGTAAAATTGACTTCCTTTTTTAGTGCTAAATTCTGTCGGTGGTGCAGGTTTAAATTGATCTGCCTTTTTCAAAACAAAAGGCCGAATGGTTCGCCAATGTGGCTCGATTCCATCCATAAAATCAGGAGGCGTTGGTTTCCATTTAGATGGATCATCGAAAGGAACTTCATATTTTGAAAAACTTCGAGACTCTGCATAATTATCTTTTTTCGACCAATCCAAAATATGTGCAGCAACCTTTTCACCATATTCAATAGAGCGTTTTTTTACATCATCAGGCATGTTGATAACAGAGTCCATTTCTAAATATAACTCCGTTCTAAAGTCTTCAATTTGAGTCACATCAAAAATAAAACTCTCGCTCGTTTTTAAAAAGGCATGGACACTCGCCAATGGGAAGCAGTATTTTTTACCTGACTCGGGTTGAGGAACTGCAGTCATTCCATTCAATTGTCCAGCATAAGAAACATGCGAATCGAAAGCAGGAAGCAAAGCTTCATAAGCCGCAATACTTGGATAGGCATAATCACGCGCTGCCACCGGAGGTGAAATAATATCATGCACAATGACATCCGTCAATTTTTTCATACTTCGATGAATATAATCGGACTTGGCAGCGTCTTGCTCCCAATTAGGGTTATGTGATTGTTGACAGCCCATAATAGACATTATCAAAAACGTAAACCCAATAATTAAAACTTCTCTCATTCTTTACTGTTTTATTGATACTTAAACAAAGTACATTTTTTAGTTAATTCACAATGGTAAGTAGTTCGCTTCTTATCACTTTTCATTTTAATAATGAATCGACTTGAAGATTTCTATCACAATATTGTGTAAAAAGATCAATTGTATTATTGTCGAATATAAAGATTGCGCAAAATTAACTATTTTCAGATTTAGAAAAAATCTAAAAATACAAGCTCAGAACCATTTTATGAAAAGAACCATTCTACTTATCTTTTTTAGTTTCTCATTCTTTTGTACGAATGCGCAGTCATTTGGTTTTCAAATAGAAGATGAAAAAGATATTGTTGAAATTCCTTTTGAAATCCATAATAATTTTATGGTAGTTGAAGTAATCATGAACAATTCAATTCCACTCAAATTTATTTTTGATACAGGAGCTGAACATACTATTCTGAGTAAACATATTTTTGGGATTGCACTCGGACTTACTTATGATCGTGCCATTCGATTAATTGGAGCAGATCTCAATCAAGAATTAGTGGCGCATGTTTCTTCCAATGTTCATCTCAAAGTAGGTGATGCTGTCGCTCCAAAACAAGATATTTTGATTCTTTCTGATGACTACATTAAAATTGATGAATATGTTGGTATCGAAATTCACGGAATCGTTGGAGCAGATTTGATTCGAAATTTAGTGTTAAAAATTGATTATAAACGTAATATCATTTACCTCCAACGATCTTCTTCTTTTGTTCCTCCCAAAAGAAAATGGAAAGAGATTCCGTTGTCCATCGAAAAGAATAAACCCTATGTAACTGCACAAGCAATCCTTGGTGACAAAAAATCTGAGTTGAAATTATTGATCGACACAGGTGCTAGTCTCTCTTTATTATTGCATACGAATACGAGTCCAGACATTGATCTGCCTGAAAATATTATCAAAGGAAGTGTAGGAAGAGGGCTTGGTGGAATTTTAGAAGGTTATATTGGTAGAGTCAATCGACTCGCATTTGGAGAATTATTTTTTAATAATATCATCACTAATTATCAAGATGTTTCCGAGGCAATTAATTTAGAATCTATCTCAAATAGAAATGGAATTTTAGGAACGTCATTGATTAGCCGATTTAATGTTATTATTGATTATCCGAAAGAAAAACTTTACCTCAAGCCACATCGACGATATAACAAAGGGTTTAAGTATGACCGAAGTGGTTTGGAATTAATTGTGTCTGGAAAAAATTTGAAAACAGTTACCGTTTTTAGTTTGATTTCAGGTTCTCCGGCTGCAGAAGCTGGATTTCAAAAAGGCGATCAAATACTCTCCGTCAATAATATACCTACTCGCTTTTTGAATCTCAAAGGAGTATCTAAAAAACTAACAAAACGAGTAGGTAAAAAAATTAAAATCAAACTTAGACGAGGTGATCAAATCATGACTTTAAGATTTAAACTTCGTGACTTAATTTAAAAAAAATGGATATCAACTTACTTTTCAAAATTTGCAATACTTTAGTTTTACCTTTTTGGTTAGCACTTATTTTTGCACCAGAGCATAAATTGGTAAAAAATTTAGTCACCGCAGTTGCAATAATTTTAGCATTAGTTTATGCGAGTTTAGTTCCTACTTTTTTAGAAATGGAAGAAGGTGGATTTGGAAGTTTGGAGGAAGTGATGCTATTGTTTAAAAATCCAAAAGCGGTTTTGGCAGGCTGGATTCATTATCTAGTTTTCGATTTATTGACAGGACGATGGATTGCTTTGGATGCGGTCAAAAATGGTATTTCGAAATGGTTCGTTGGCCCTTGTTTAGTTTTTACATTAATGCTTGGGCCAGTTGGTTTTTTACTTTATACTATTTTAAAATACTTTTATCCAAAGAAGAAATATACATCATAATAACCAATTAATAAATTTCATCAATGCTAATACTTGTCATGGGAGTTTCAGGTTGCGGGAAATCGACTGTCGCGAAAATGCTGAGCAAGTCTTTGAATATTCCATTTATCGAAGCTGACAATTTTCACCCTGAAAACAATATCCTAAAAATGAAAAATGGCGAACCTCTTGATGATAATGATCGAGAACCTTGGTTGCAAAATTTAGCTTTAGAACTTAAAAGAAACGAAGCTAAAGGTTGCGTACTCGCCTGCTCAGCTCTAAAAGAAAAGTACAGAACCACTCTTAACTCCTTGATTTCCAAACCTTTGCAAATCATTTTCCTTAAAGGATCTTTTGAATTAATTAAAAGCAGAATGGATAACCGTCCTGGGCACTTTATGCCTTCTCAACTTTTACAAAGTCAATTTGACGCTTTGGAAACACCTGTAAATGCTTGGACTTTTGATATCCACAACGACTCTGTAACAATACATTCACAAATTTTAGAAAAAATAAAAAACAATTAACCTACCACTTTTTATTATCCAATAGTAAGGAAACACAAACGTCCTAATCCAAAAAAAAGCCGCCCGAAAATCGGACGGCTAATAGAGATAAAAGGTGTGTGTATTTACCTAAACTATCTTAAGATTTCTTAATCACAATCATCTAACCATACTGCCACATCATCTTCATTGTTTGCAGTTAAAGTTTGGCCTGTGTTAGTTTCAGTTACACTTACTGGGTAAACGAAATCATCTATCTCAACATTCCCAAATACGATTCCCAACATTGAATCATCATCACTTGCAGTCAATACATTTCCATCAACATCAATTACACTTACTGGATATTGGAAATCATAACACCCTGGGAAACCAGTAGAATCTGGAATCGCTGTAACTAACGTTATTGGATAAACGATACTTTGTCCCCAGGTTCCGCCACCGCCTGTTCCACCACCGGTGCCACCGCCGCCAATTACAAGACTATCACATGCTAATAATAAATCTTCTAATTCGTCCTCGCTATTCGCTGTTACTGTTTCTCCTGAAACGATATTTTGTAAACTCAAAGGATAAGCAAAATTTATTGGTGGATTACTATTAGTAAAAATCGTTGCGAAATCATCTACTGAATTAGCAGTCGCAATTGTTCCATCTTCAAGTTCAAAACTTACTGGATAAACTAAATCATAGCAACCAATAATTCCAAATTCAAAATTTGTACTATCACAAATTCCACCACCGCCAGTTCCTGTTCCAGGGCCACCACCACCAAAGCCATCACAAAGTAATAGAAGGTCATTTAATTCATCTTCATCATTAGCAGTTGCTGCATCTCCAGTATCAATATTTGTTAAATTCAATGGGTAGCTAAAATCTACTGGTGGATTATTTGGATCAAAAATCGAATTTAAATCATCAATCGAATTAGCTGTGGCAGTAGTCCCATCAGCAAGTTCAAAACTTACCGGATAAGCTAAATCGTAACATCCAATAAATCCAAATTCAATATCTATACTATCACAAATCCCTGTTCCCGGGCCTGAACCAAAATCACATTCTGATAAAAATGCAGTTAGTTCTACTTCATCGTTAGCAGTAACATTATCACCCGAAACTGGGTCAGTTAAGTATACTGGAAAACCTAAATCCACAGGATATGGTGGCGCTGCAAAAACGTCAGCTAAATCTGCTTCTGAATCAACGGTAACTGAAGTTCCATCATCCATAATAAATGTAATTGGAAAAACAATTTCATAACATCCTGTAGAATCTGAAGTTACCAAACTCATGACTTGTTGTTGGTTTTGAGCAACTACAGGAGTATCTGGAGTTACATTATTGTCTTGCAAAACATTGTCTTGATTACATGACGTCATGAAGAATGCTACAATAGCAAAAAGAAAAATTAACTTAAATGAATTACTCATAAGGCAAAGGTTTTTTTGTTCTCCCTATGCCAACTGACAAGGGGAAAATGTTCTTTAAAATAATTTGATTTTAATTAGATTAAATTGAAAAAATTTAATCTTGGCCGGAGGTTTTATTTTCGATACATAAAATTCGCAGCCTTCGGATAAGTGACAAATGAAAAAGTACTTCCCCCCAATTTTTATTTTATTTTTTATAAAAAAGAAAAACAACTCTCGTAATTGCATGATAATCAACACTTTGTAATCAAAATAATTTTCAAAAAAAAGAAAAACATTTTTTGTAAGAATATTGTTATAAAAAATATTCTAGTTACTTTTTATGATCTTTAACAAATTTGCAAACATCTTTTTTCCATAATTCAAATAATGCCGCCTCTTTGGCACAATCAGTTTTTATGAAAAACATTTTTTTAATTTCCTCCGTTTGCAAAGTATCTTTATCACACACTTAAGCTATTATTTTTTATAAAAAATCATGAACGTCATTACTTCCGAACAAGAAAAAAAACTACTTAATAAAATTCGACAAGACGACGATGACGCTTTT
>CAZMBP010000131.1:0-38721 GCA_964564545.1 uncultured Saprospiraceae bacterium | reverse complement strand
TAAAAGTTCACCTATTTCATCCGTTTCTAAAAATAAATGAAATAGGAAGATGTGTAATGTAATTGGCAATAAGAATATTGCCCCAATAAAGCCAGTTCCTTGTATAATTAAAAGTAAGCCAAAAAGAAGCTCACAGATTCCTAAAACTTGCCAGAAATATCCAGTTTGTTTAGCACCACTTATATACAATATTTTTTGTAGCGTATTTTCTTTTTCAGGAGCAGAAAATTCTGAGAAAGTTCTTCGCAACAAAGGAATCAAATTTTGAAAAGTCAGGAAGTTCATTTCATCAATCCATTTATCCAAAATATTCCACAAATCCATATTGTGAATCAACAACAAACCACTTCCATGCAAAAATCCTTCTAACCAATTAGCAGCACTTGTTGTGTCATTCCCAACCGAAAGCATCAAGTACATTTCATTCGCTGCATCTGGAACGGTAATTATTTTTTTATCAAAAAGCATTCGCAAACAACCACCTTTTAACAATGTATTTACATTTTGTAATCGAGTAATTTGATCGAGCGTTTTATTCCAACTTTCCAAATATTCTTCATCGTCCATCAAACTAATCGAATGATTCGTGTCTAATATTTTTTCAAATAAATCTTTCGTAAAATCTTCATTTACACCCACACAAGCATTCGGCAACAACACACAAATTCTAGGAATCATTTCATTAATAACTCGTTCCAAACTACTCACGTCCAACTTACGAGTGCTTCCATATCGAATCGCATAAATCAATGGTCGCAACGCCATCATCAATTTTTCAACATCAGTTGTCAAGGCTGAAAGATCTCGTAATCGTTTAACCAAGTTAGGAATCGCATCTGTCAAATCTGCTTTCAAAGAAGTCTCGACCAATTGTGTTAACTCAGGTAAGTTTTCAATTTCAATTGTTTTCTTTTTGACAAAATTGACACTTGCTTCGTAAACTGAATTTCCCCACATTCCTGCGCTGATAATATTAAGAGCATAATCTGGTTTCCAATGTAATTTCCAAATCTCTTTAAATTGACCTTTCGAAAATTTAGAAACTTTTTTGGCTTGCCCCCATTTAATTCCTAACAAATCTAGGCGATGTAACAAATGACTTGCACGCAAATTACTCTCGGTTCGTAAGTCTAACTCTTTGATAATTTCATCCGTCGAATTTCGCTCTTTAGTGAGTCGAGCAGACTTTACACTTTTATCAAAATCTTGTTGCAATGGAATTACTGGAATCTCAGGCGGTACCTTTCCCATCACATCTCCTATGATTAATTTGCTTTGGATGAGTTCCATTTGCGATTCATGTCCTTCACAAAAAATCGAAGTTGCCGCTTCATACATTTCTCCAATTCCAGCAATTGGCAATTGTCGAATCGAAGCTAACGTTTCTGCCAATCGAACTGCTTCGATCACATGCGCAGAAGAGGCATCCATATCTTTTTCTCTAAAAAGTCGAGCAACTTTTGTCATCCAACGAACGCCGACTTCTTTTCGATTTTGATATAATAATTTGTACCAAGCAGGAGAAATGACTCCTGCGCCATAGCCACTTTGAGTTGATAATCGATTGTATGACCAAGGCACCCAAGTACTTTTAGTTTTTACTTTTTTAATTCCTTTGAGTAATTTTTTATCGTCACTTGATTTGTACTTTGCTAAATCTTCCAAAACTGGGGAATGCCATGCTCCGCAAATTACTGCGATATTTTCGTAGCCTGCTTTGACTGCTTTTCGCATCGTTTCGCGCATAAAAGCTTCGCGTCGTTTTTCCATCGGAGGATCAGGACGTTGTAATTCTTCTCGCAACACTCGCATAATTTGGATGATGCTTGGAAAAATTTCATCTGGGTTTTCTCTTTCTTCAAAAGTTACTTCCCACCACCTTTCGCTATCTGAGTAGCCTGCAATTTCAGCCATGTAGCCAAGCGGATCTTTTTGGAGTTTATCATTTTCGGAAGAACTTTTTGACTCATCCGTTTCTTCTTCTCCAAAAAGTTGAAATGGATTTTCAGCTTCCTGTTTTTTTATTCCTAAAACCACTTCGTGCGGCAAGTCCATAAATTGGACAGAAATATTTTTTGACAAACCATATTTTATCGCTTGCCACTCTGGTGAAAATTCTGCGAAGGGAGAATAAATAGCTTGGGAAAAATCTTTTGGATTGTAGGTCAATAGTGCAACTGGTGGTTGCATTCCAGGATTGGAGACATGTTGTAACAATGCTTCTGCATCTTTGACTCCTTCAATGAGCAGGCAATCAGGTTCGAGATTTTCAAATGCTCGAAGGAGGCTTTTGGTGGAGCCTGGGCCGTGATGTCGTATACCGAAAATTGTTATCATTTAATCGTGTCTTCTCTAATTTTACTGAAGTAATTTAATAGCTATTTTACCAAATCCTTTTCATCATCTGAAAAAATAAATTTCTCTTTATCTATATTTTCCAATTCTAATTTTATCGATTCAGAAACCATTAATTTCATTTGATACTGAGTTGGAAAGAACCAGATTACTTTTTCATTTTTTCCAAAAAAAGCTAATTCATCAATCGTAAATTGCTTTTTGATTTTTACTTCAAAGTAATCATCTCTTGTTTTATCATTCGCTTTTCGAAAAATTTTGATTGGCAAAATTTCAACTAGATCTGATGAAATGGATTCAAAAATAGTTAAATACTTTTTATGAATTAAAATGTAATCACTTCCCGTTAGCAAATCCAAAAATCGTCCGTTTTTGATAATTTGAAATTTTCGATTCTCTGCTCGCCAAAGATTTAAAGAAGAGCCATTTTTATTCTTTACATAAAATGCCTTTATCATTGCTATTTAAAATTTAACTAAACTTCTACACCTTTTTTATATCCTCATTTTCCAAAATCGTTTTCTCCGTTCCTTCTAATCCAGCTTTAAACATTGACTTTGCCAATTGCTCAGAAGTGATCGCAGTTGAAGGCATAATTTTATTTAAAACAGGATACAAGCTTCGATATATTCGATAGGCTAAATTTGGCTCCTTCCTTTTCTCCACAGGATAAATATAGCCTGGTCGGAAAATATGCAATCCACCCAAATTCAAAGACATCAAATAATTTTCTGCCATGCCTTTATACCGAGCGAATGGCATTCGACTTTTTTCTTTTAAATCTGCTCCTTGTCCACTCAAAAAACAAAGGATAGCATTCGGACTATTTTGCTTCACCTCATCTCCGAATACTTTGGCAAAATCGACTGTTATCATCTTAAATTTATCATCTGGAACTGCTCCAGTATAAACTCCGATGCAAAAATAAGCAGCATCTTGATTTTTAAAATGATCGTTAATCTTTGAATAATCATTAAAATCACCATGAACTATTTCTTCTAACTTGGGGTGCGTTTGACCTGATGATTTTCGAACGATGGAAGTTACTTTTTCTACTTCTGATGAGTTTAAAGCTTCTCTTAAAATAATTCCACCAACCATTCCTGAGGCACCTGTAATGATTATTTTATGCATGATTATCTAGTCATTTTTTTTTGCAAAATATAAATAATAAAAAGGTGTTCCTAAAATTTAGAAACACCTTTTGTATTTGTTTTTTAATATAAAAATCTATTTAAGTTTCAAAGGCAATGATCGCAATCTTTGGCCTGTAATTCTAAATACAGCATTTGCTACTGCTGCCCCAATCGGACCTAAAGGAGGTTCTCCCACGGGGAGAGGAACATCTGCTCCTTGAATCAAATGTACATCAATTTCCTTTGGAGCATCCTTCATCAATGCCATATTATATGGGCCGTAAATAGTAGGATATAATTGCCCATCTCTGAGTGTCATTTTCTCATGGACAGAACCACTTATTCCCATAATTATGCTCCCTTCACATTGCGCTTTTACTTGATCAGGATTAACAGCTATTCCACAATCAAGAACACAAGTTACTTTCTCTACTTTTATTTCTTTCCCATTGACTGTCACCTCTACAACTTGTGCACAAGGAGAACCTGCATCAATTGAAACTGCAAATCCCATTGCTCGATTACCATTTGCTTTATCTTGATAATTTCCTTTTTCTACGGCAACTTCAATCACTTTTTTTATCCTTGCTTGATTTCCTTCATCTCCAAGCATGGCTAATCTAAATTCTACAGGATTCTTTCCTGCCTTAATTGCCATCTCGTCAATAAAACTTTCAATCGCAAAAGTATTAGCCAACAAACCTAAACTTCGCCACCAGCTAGTCGCAAAAGGTAATGTTATATGCCATTGAACAGCTCTATGATTTGGTATTTTTTCATACATAATATTCCCTCCTCTCATTGCTCCCACATCAGTTCCTAGGATCGTATGCAACATATCAGGCACAATGACTGAGTTAATTGCTACATCTCCACTTGCATAGTGATGTTCTAAACTTTCTAAAATTCCATCATCATTCAATTTGCCTTTCATGATGTGATGAGTTGGAGGGCGAAACATATCATTTTGAAATTCTTCTTTACGTGTAAAGAAATATTTCACAGGTTTACCAACTTCTTGCGACATTTGAGCTGCGTGAATAGCATGATTCGTGTTCAATCTTCTTCCAAATCCACCACCAAGGTACGTTGGAATAATATTCACATTTTCAAGCTCTAGTCCTAGCGCTTCTGAAACTTGCTTTTGCGTTACACCAACAACTTGAGTTGATAAAATTATAGTTGCCTTACCATCTTTTACCTCAGCAACTGCACCATTAGGTTCAATTTGAGCATGTGCGCCGATAGGACTAAAAAATTCTGAGGTTTCTACTCCTTCTTCATTTGAATCCATAGCACTCCCTGCTTTTTGGGTAATCATTTTATCTCCCTTCCCTACTTGCAAAATTTCTCTGATGCCTTCTTCTGTCCACTTTTTAGGAATGTCCCATTCTACCTTTATTTTACGTTTCGCATTAAATGCTTCAGAATAGGATTCTGCAATAACTCCAACCCAATCTTCCTTTTTAACAATTTTTACAACTCCAGGCATTTTTTCAGCTTGGCTGGTATCAGCACTTTTGAATTTGGCGCCAACATGTTCAGGTCTAATAACTGACGCATGCAACATATCAGGCATTTCGGCATCCATTCCAAAAATTGGATCTCCAACTACTTTCGGTTTTAAATCAATTCGTTTAATTGGTTTTCCAATAAACTTATAACTACTCGTTGGTCTTAATTCAGGAGTACTTGGCAACTTTAAATCCTTGATGTTGGAAACTACTTCAGCAAAAGTCATTGATTTTCCTCCTCCAGAAACCATTCCTTCTTTAGTTGTTATACTAGCGATATCAACTCCCAATTTAGTAGATGCTTCTCTCTTTACTAACTCTCTTACCGTAGCTGCCATTTCTCGAAGAGGTTGCCAAAGTGAGGCTACTGACAAACTTCCTCCCGTGCTCATCCCATCAACAACCCCCGTAGAAGTAGCTGCTGCTTTTACAATAATTTGCTCCATACTTACATCCAATTCATCAGCGACCATTTGAGCCAAACTAGTAAAAGTACCTTGTCCCATTTCAACTTTGGGAGAATGTAATACTATTTGATTTTCACTTGTTATTTCAAACCATAAATTAGCCTCTGTACCAGTTCCACTATATGGAGGTACCAAAGTTTCCGACATGCTAAGAATCCCTCGACGAAGTGGATTCCTAAAAACATATGTACCTATAGCTAAAACTCCCAATGTTCCTAATCCTCCTCGAATCAAGAACTTACGACGTGATAATTTTTTCTTTTCAGTCATGATATTATTGATTTAAAGGTTGATTAGAATTTGTAATTTCAGCAGCTCGGTGAATCGCTTTTCGCATTCGGTAATATGTTCCACATCGACAAACATTAACGATACTATTATCAATATCTTCATCCGATGGATTGGAGTTTACATTTAGTAAAGCAGCAGTTGCCATCATAAATCCAGGTTGGCAATAACCACATTGAGGAACAACTTCTTCCACCCAAGCTTGCTGAACAGGGTGTAAATTATCACCATCAGAAAGACCTTCGATCGTCGTGATATTTTTTCCTTCCGCTAATTTTGCAGGATAAGAACAAGATCGAACTTGCATACCTTCGACATGAATGGTACAAGCTCCGCAAGCTGCTTTTCCGCAACCGAATTTTGTTCCTTTTAAATCTAGCATATCTCGGATTACCCACAACAAAGGAGTGTTTCCATCAGCTTCGACTGATTGAGGAGTACCGTTTATATTGAATGAAATTTTCATAAAATTTTATTTTAGTATTGAGTTATAAGCAATGATTAATAAAGTTTAGGTAAATTATTTTTCGGGGATAACTGCTCCATTTTCTGCCCATTGTTTTACGGCAGTAATGTATTCGTCTTTTGGAACAGGTGGTTTTTCTCTTTGATTACCTTCATTATCTACGCCTGGATTCCATGCCCATAATACTAATGCATGTTCAGTCAAATGTTCCACAACATGCTCTAAATCTCTTCCTCCATTAATTTTTGGATCCATCATCGAACGAGCGATTTCTACTCTGCTTAATCCTTCCCAAGCCATCTGCTTTGGTGCAAGTGACCATTCAGGTGCACCAGGGATTCCAGCAATGTCATTATTCTCTTCGTGGTGACAAGTGTTACAATTAAATGCTGGTGCTCCAAAGTTGGATGCTCCTCTTTGTACATTAAAATTATGGACATGACTATCTTCACCTTGATGTGGTCGATCACCTGCTGGATGACAATTCACGCAACGCTTGTGAGTGAGTACTTGCATCATTTTATCAAAACCCTCCAAGGATTTTTCACGATCCGTTGTTTCGGTTTTTACTTTTTCTTCTAAATCATTTTCAGCAAAATTGTCTGATGAAAAGTTGGAAGAAAAACCAATACTGATTGCCATAATAAATAGCATAATGGTAAGATAGAATAGGTTGGTTCGTTTCATATTCGATATGATTTTTAGAATTTGAGATTCAATTTAGTGAATTATTTTCAAAAGTAAGTTTAAAATAGTATTTCTCAGTTGCCTATTTCTTTCAAAAAAACTTGTCTAAAAATGTCATGACATCTTACTAAACTCTCTTGGAGGCTTTCCAAATTCCTTTTTAAACGTTCGGCTAAAATGTGCAAGGTCTTCAAATCCAAGTTCCATATAAAACTCAGAAGGTCTCTTTCCTGTTGTCAACAATAGCTTCTTGGCTTCCTGTAATCTTCTTTTTAAAATCCAACGATGAGGTGTTTCATTAAAAATATTTCTAAACTCTCGATTGAAAGTAGAAAGACTTCTTCCTGTAGATTCAGCGATAGTTTTTAGAGAAACATTAAACATATAATTAAACTCCATGAACTCTTTTAAATCCGCTTTGGTATGTGTAGTTAATTGAGTAAAAATGGAATAATATTCAGGATGGAATTTTAAAATTCCTAAAATCGCTTCTTTAGTTTTGAGTCGTACTAAATTCTTATCAATCTCCTCATTATCAGTTAGATATGAGACAATTGTATCGAATAAGTCGGTGAGGATTTTATTCTTTGGAAGGAAAATTACTTTGTCATTTATAGGAGGATGAGATTGGTCAAATTGAAATTCATTAAGTGCCTCTTTGATAAATTGGTCTTGTAAAATGAAGGCATAAACTATCGCACATTCTTCATTTTTATTCCACGATTTGAATGCAGATCCTTTAATATGTTTTCGAAGTAGACAAAATTTATTTTTGGATATAGTGTGTAATTCATTGTCTATTCGGATGTGTTGTTTTCCTTTTTTTACATAAAAAAGAATATTCATCGGAAAGTAAAAAGGATGTTCTTCCTCACTTCTTGCTTCGATAAAAGCAGCAATTTGCACCCCTTCACATTCTAGAAATTGAAAATTATTTTCCATAAAATCTTTATTTTTGATTTCTAAAATTAGGGAAAATAATTTTATTCTACTTGTCTATTTATTTCAAAAAAAACTTGTGCTTTTTACATCATCTCTTTGCACGCCCGATACAAGTCCTTCCAATCTTTTCTTTCCTTAACAACTGTCTCCAAGTACTCTTGCCAAATCACTTTATCTTGAACTGGATCTTTCACAATCGCTCCAGTCACTCCTGCAGCCAAATCATTTGCCTTCAAAGTTCCATCTCCAAAATGTGCCGCCAATGCTTGACCGCTGTTAATTACTGAAATTGCTTCAGCTGTTGAAAGTGTCGCACTTGGTGATTTTAGTTTTGTTCGACCATCTTCTGTTTTTCCACTTCGCAATTCCCGGAAAATCGTTACTAATCTTTGAATCTCTTGAACAGGTACTGCGGATGCTGGGAGTTCGAGGGTTTTTCCAATTTTGTCCACCCGAGTTTTTACAATATTTACTTCCTCCTCCATAGTATTTGGTAGAGGCATTACGACTGTGTTGAATCGACGACGCAAGGCACTTGATAATTCATTTACTCCTTTGTCTCGATCATTGGCAGTTGCAATTAAATTGAATCCTCGTTGCGCTTGCACCTCCGTATTCAATTCTGGAACGGGTAATATTTTTTCTGATAAAATTGTAATTAACGTGTCTTGCACATCTGATGGAATTCGAGTCAACTCTTCCAACCTTGCAATCTTTCCATCTTGCATTGCCTTCATTAATGGACTTGCGACCATAGCCGATTCCGAAGGACCTTTGGATAAAAGTTGAGCATAATTCCATTGATAACGAAGTGCATCTTCGTTCATTCCTGCAGTCCCTTGAACCAATAATTTAGAATCACCTGAGATAGCTGCCGCTAAATGTTCGGATACCCATGTCTTTGCTGTTCCTGGAATTCCGATCAACAATAATGCTCGATCAGTTGCCAAAGTTGCAACAGCCACTTCAATCAATCTTCGATTTCCAAAATATTTAGGTTCGATTTCAGTTCCATCCTCCATCGTTCCACCTAGTAAATAATTGACAACTGCCCAGGGGGAAAGCTTCCAATTCATTGGGCGAGGTTTGTCATCGATTTTTGCTAATGCTTTGAGTTCTTTTGCATAAGCATCTTCAGCATGTGGACGGAGCGTCTGGGTTTTATTTTTCATAAAAACTTATTGGTCTTATCTTTAAAATAATAGTATAGCAAAGATAAAAAATGAACTGATGAATCAATTTCTTATTTCTCAAAAAAGGGATTTGCTCCTATTTTTCAGTTCGATTACCAATAGTCAGGAATTACTTAACTGAAGATGTTACTAATGAATTTAGAATTTCAATTAAAGAGACGAAAAGAAAATTAATTTTAAAGACTCACCAAATGTGAAAGCTCATCAATCATGAACGAATTTTTTAAATCACCTTTAACCATAAGGCTAAAGGTGATTTCTTGATATTAATTTACTATCAATTTTTTTCCAACTGAAAAAGAATCAGTTTTTACCATGACATAATAAATTCCTGCTGAAAAAGAGGAAGTTTCTATTTCAAGGCTATTGGAGTTTTTCTCTAAAAAATAACTCTTGATTTCTACTCCTTGCGTATTAAAAACTTTGATTTCTTTTTCCTCATTAATAGAATCAATACTCAAATTTACTTTTCCTAAGGTTGAAGGGTTAGGGAAAATTTTAATTTCAAAAGGTTGTTCCTCTAATTGGTCTATACTTACTAATAATTCTGACTCTAAACAGCCTAAATCATTATCAATATTTTTGTCTATTATATTATTTGGATTGCTTGTCCATAAGCAAAGTTGGTGAGTAGCGGTATGCGGTTGATCATCGAATTCAACATCTCCAAAAAGTACTTCTACTGATGCTCCTGGTGACAAATTTAAATTTTCATATTTCACAGAGTAAATAAAAGCTCTACTACATAGAGTACTGCAACTCCCACATGGGTGCGCTTTTGTATTTACTGTACATTCATTCAAAACTTCATTACCATAATTAGTAATTGTAACATAAATATCTTTATAATTTATTAATCCTGATGGTCCACACTCTGGTACTGTAGTTGGACACCACCCTGGAGATGCAATAGGAAACTCATCAACGGTAACTGCTGAAATCCCAATGTCTTGGCCTGGAAAATCATTAACAGAATTCATGTCATATGATCTAAAAAATATGCTACTACTACTTTCATTACTATAATGATCTGGATACCCGACATCTATCCAATGATTAGATCGTTCTTCACCGGTTACGAATATTTTATTACCATCGATAAAAGCATCTATTGGAATCATCTTCAAGTTATTTTCAAGTTCTAAATCAAAAACCAGATTTAAACTTTGATCATATACCTTAAGTGAACGTTCATCAATAGAATCCGATATTATAATCAATTTATTATCAGAAGTTTTGAAGTTCAAAATATCTATCATATCAGATAATAAAACTTCTGTCAATTCATTTAGATTACTATCCAAGACGATAATCCGGTTATCATTTTGAATAAAAGTCTCCCCATTATCATTATGCTCTATATTTTGAATATTAGAATAACCAACACATTGATCGCTAATGTAATATTCTAGAGAAAACCATTCATTAACAGCAAGGGTTCTTAATCCACAAGTTGGATCAATATCATTGATACTAGATAATAACAACTTTGACCCTGTATAATCTATATCTGTTATTTGGAAATTATTACTATTGGGAAATGAAAAATTTTGAGTAAAATCATGTGGTTGAAATGTGCTATCTAAAACCGAAACAGAAAACCAATTTCCACCTATTATTAAATCTTCATATTGAATAATGTTAGCATTCCAATGACCTGCTGGAATGAATTCAAGCACTTCGCCTTCCTCACTCATTCTAAAATAATTATTACTTGATGATGCAGTATCACAATATGGAGCAGCTCTTACCGCCACCCAAATATTTCCATCAATAATAATGATATCCTGTACAGATATTTTTGGCCAATTAGAAAGATCTTGCGAAAAATCATACTCCCACAATACATTTCCTAATGTATCAACCATCGTTAAAAAATCTACTCTATTGATATATGTGTTATTCCTTGCGTCTCCTCCAATTAAGATTTTATTATCACTAATTGGAACGATAAAATTTGGAGTACTAAAAAAACCAGGGCGAAAAGTCCTCTCCACATTTTGTCCAAATGTTAAGAAAAAAGAAGAAAGGAATAGGTAAAGTAATGTGTAGCGTACTTGTTTCATGATTTTATATTTTTTGTAAAAAATTTAACTCCTTGAAGATACAAAACTACTAATAGAAATAAAATCTAATTTATTGAATAGTACGTTTCAAATGATGAATAGTGTATATGACTTACTGAATAAAAATAATTAACTCTTTTCTAATTCATTTACCATATCTCTCCGAAACTTCAACACTCTCAAAAAGTTATCAATCTCCTTTCCCCAATTAGTCCAGTAACTTTCATCGTTAGCCCAACTTCTATTTAGTATTTCATACAATTCAGGATCACTTCCGTAGGCAGCTCGGTCGAGCATATTTCGATAATGAATCATGTTCCAACCATAATTGATATTTTGCGAAATCAGATAGCGTAAATTTTTCATTAAAAGTAAGGTCAAGTTTTTATCCCAATTACTTTCATTGAGTTGTAGTAAGTGAACAAGTGGTTCGCTATTTTCTAAAATCGTTTTAAAATCTTTCAATTCTCTAATGGCAAATTGATTAAACAACTGTTCTGGCAATTTTCCTAACAATGCTTTTACATCCAATCCTTCCCAACGATTTCTGTCATGATTTTTAAAATAAAAATCGGCGATAGCTTCCATCCAACTTTCATTTTGGTGCCTTACAGCTGCTGCAATTGATGCTTGAACAAGTAGTTCTGACCATTCACTACGAACAAAAATTTCTAAAACTTCTTTTGCTTTTTTATCAAATAAAACTTCCCAATTCGATGGTGGAACAATGATAAACATTTGAGCAAAATAACTTGCTTTGAGTCCTCCTTTGGACCATTGCTTTCGAGGATCAACTCCGTCGCGAAGCATTCCGTCATCGCAAGTTTCAGGAAGTTCGATTTCGAGTTTATCTTTTTTGAGCGTTCTACTTTTTAAATTGATACAATTTTTGAGACGTTCCCACATTCGTTTTTGAAGCTCTGAACCTTCTATTTTTTCTAATAAATATGCTGCAGTTCTTCGGAGGTCTTTTCGTTTTTCATCTAAGCATTTTTCTAAAAAAGGTTCATCAGCGAGGGAAAGATTGTGCTCTAAAGTTTTTAGATATTCTACTCGGTGTTGCCAGTCATCTTCCCCCCAAGTGGATTCGATATTTTCTAATGCTTCGTCGGGTTGTGTTTTTCGTAGATGATGAAGCAAGGCAATACGCTCGTTTTTTGTTCCATCTTCCCAATCAACTTGGTCACTTTTCCCAATTAAAAAATGCCAATCTTCATTTTGTTCAATGAGCCAATTACCTCTTTCGCCAATCGCTCCTTTCAGCTTTTGCCAAAGGGTTTTGTCGCTTCTACATTTTTCTAAAAGTTCCGGAAGGAGTTCAGGCGGAAGTGATTTTTTATTAAAAATTAATTGTTCGATATAATTATCTAGAGCTGGAGTAAATGTTCCGGTGAGGATCATCGCTAAGTGTTCGGATGATTTTTTACTACATATTTTTGATTTATCTTTTTGTGCAGGAAAGGGAATTTCACCTTGCCATTTTTCTGGTTGGAAACCTGCTTTTCTCATTTGGGCATAAAGTGTTGCACCTTCTAACAATATATTTGCAGGAGTTGCTTCGATATCAACTCCTAGCTTTTCGAGCTCTTCCAACGTGGATTCGGAGAGGTCAGAACGATCGGTACCGATGAGGGCAGTTTTGATGATATTTTTCCAAATCATTGATTAAAATACATTTTGGTGTAAAGATATATTTTTTAGGAAAAGATGAATTATTTTGGCGTGAAATACATTGGTTGTTTGACAATGTAACAGCAAAATATTCAAAAAATGGATTTTATAAATAAGGAGAAAATGTTGGTGGTTTTAGATTTGGATGAAACTTTGATTCATGCTACCAAAAATAAATTAGATCAAAAAGCTGATTTTCAACTTTTTGATTATCATGTTTATAAAAGACCTTACTTGAATGATTTTTTAACTGAAATCAATGAAGATTTTTTATTGGCCGTTTGGTCTTCGGCTTCGGATGATTATGTGGAGAAAATGATTAAGCTGATTTTTCCAAAAGAAATTAAACTAGAATTTGTTTGGGGAAGAAGTCGATGTACTTATAGGAGGAATTTACAAATTGACGAATATGGGTATTATGATGATAACCATTTAAGTCATTATCATTATATCAAGCCTTTGAAGAAAATAAAAAAATATGGTTACGATCTTGGGAAAATATTAATTATTGATGATTCTCCACATAAGTGTCAAGATAATTTTGGGAATGCTATTTATCCGAAAGAATTTAAAGGTGAGAAACAGGATGATGATTTAAAATTTCTTAGCCAATATTTGAAAACTTTTATTGGCATGAAAACCGTAAGGAGGATTGAGAAAAGGAATTGGAGGTTTAAGTTTGATAAATAGAATAAGAAATAAAAACGGTGACACGGTTTTAATCGTGCCACCGTAATTTGAGCGAGGGGTAGCTCTATTTTTTAATTTCAAAAAAGTCGCGTTGCTCCTTTTTTGGCTGCCGACTAAAGTCAGCAGCTACGTTTACATTTTTATGAATTGAATTACTTTTCTAAATTCTCCGTGCTGTAGATAAACCACATAGGTTCCTTTTGGATATTTTGAAACATCAATAGTGAAACTATGACTTCCTGCATAAGTGTAAAATTCTCTTCGAAGTAATTCTGATCCTTTCGTATCCATGACAAAAACTTGAAGGTTGTTGTCAGTTGGTGTTTGGAAATCTACTGTAATAATGTCGTCTGCTGGATTTGGAAAAACTTTAGCAGTTAAACTTTCTTGATTATAAGAAGATTGAGATTGTTCAGGTGTTTCATTGACAAACTCATTATTTATATCAATTAAATTGGAAGTGGAACAACCCATAATTTCAACTTCGGCGATGGCCAAATATGCTGTTCCTGATAACTGAACTCGAACATATTGTCCTGTTCGGACTATACTTAATTCAGTTGGCAATCCTGCTTCTCCTTCTACATAATAACTATCTACACCTGCTTGATTAAGTGTGGCATCCAATCCTTGAGATGTGAATGGAACATCCGAAACAAAGACATAGAAGTCTGAAAATTTATCTGAACAACAATCTGTTCGATTCCATAATTTAATATCATCGATATTGTGAACTTCTCCTAAATCAATTTCCCACCATGCATTTTGAACCCAATCCGTAAGTGTTACTGATTGTCCATTCCAGAAATTTCCATTGGTATTTCCATCGATTGCTCGATCAGCTTCTGCGCCTAACTGAGTTCCTGATTGGGTAGCAGTTTTTCCAATTCCAATATTTGTAGCATTGGTACAAAGTGCAGGTGGAGGAGTTGTCACCTCAAAACTTTGATCCACATCTGGTGCAGGATTGAAAGTACTATTTCCAGCCTGACTTGCTCGAACTACTACAGTTCCTTCTATTCCAGTTAATGTAACTGTACTTCCAGAAACCGTCGCTGGCCCTGACACAATGGTGTAGGTTACTGGCAATCCAGACGAAGCTGTTGCTGTCAAATCAAAAGCTGGATCAGTTGTATATTTATCATCAATTGGATCAAAAGTAATTGCCTGATCAATTGGACCACCACCTGTGTCTACACACCCAATGACTTCTACTTCGGCAATGGCAAGGTAAGCTGTACCAACTAATTGAACTCGAACATATCTTCCTGTTCGGCTGATATTGATGGTAGTTGGAAGTTCTGCTGAACCACTTTGTAAATAACTACTTACACCTACTTGATTCAAGGTGGTATTTATATTTTGCGAAGTGAAAGGTACATCGGAAACGAAGACATAATAATTTGCAAATAATCCTTCACAGCAATCTGTTCTATTCCAAAGGTTAATAGTTTCGATAGTTGCAGGAACTTGTAAGTCAACCTCCCACCATGCATTTGGTGTCCAATTGGTAAGTGAAACAGAATTTCCATTCCAGAAATTTCCATTGGTATCTCCATCGACTGCTCTTGATGCTTCTGCTCCAAGTTGAGTTCCTGATTGAGTAGCTGGTTTTCCTACAGCAAGGTTTGAAGTTGAAGTACACGCACCAACTTGTGGTTCCGTTACTTCAAAACTTTGATCAACATCTTGCGCAGGATTGAATTGAGTATTTCCTGGTTGACTTGCTCGAACTACTACTGTTCCTTCTGTTCCATTTAATGTGATTGTATTGTTAGAAATTGTTGCTGGACCTGACACAATTTCAAAACTTACTGGCAAACCAGAAGTCGCAGTTGCAGTAATATCAAATGGTGCATCGACAGTTAACTTATCTGGAATCGCATCAAATGAAATCGTTTGATCAAGTGGAGTTCCTCCATTATCAATACATCCAATTACTTCTACTTCCGCTATGGCAAGGTAAGCTGTCCCTGTCAATTGAACTCGAACATATCGTCCTGAAGCATTAATCGCTTGAACTGTTGGTAAACCTGCTGTACCTGAAACTAAATAATTCTCTACTCCTGATTGATTCAATGTCGTATTCAAATCTGTAGATGTAAATGGTGCAGGCGAAACGAAAATGTAAAAATCTGCAAAAAGATTTTCACAACAATCTGTTCGATTCCATAAGTTAATTTCTTCAATTAAAGATTGATTTTGCAAATCAACTTCCCACCATGCATTGCCTACCCAATCAGTTAAGGTAACTGTATTTCCTCCCCAGAAATTTCCATTCGTATCGCCATCAACAGCCCTTGATGCTTCTGCCCCTAGTTGAGTTCCAGACTGAGTAGCTGGTTTTCCTAAGGCTAAATTAGAGGTAGTTGTACAACCTGTTTGTGGTGCTTCTTCGATGATGGTTAAAACTTGATTAGAAGAAGGATTCATCACTTCGTTGACAATTCCAGAAGGCCAGTTGACTACGACCTTTGTAATTTGCGAAGCGGAATCAATTCCAAAATGCTGGAGGAAAGAATTATGAATTCCATAACCTTCACCTGATCGAACTTCTCTAATTTGAACGCCCCAACTTCCATGCAATTCTACTCTTGCTCCAATTCCATTGAGATTACTAACGGTTCCTTCGAGATCAATTTGAATCCAATTATTGGAGTTTCCTTGATTCATAAAAAGTTGATCGTCAATTGTACTTGGCGAAGTAAATAGGTTAGCATATCCTGCATAAATGTCTAAAAATCCATCACTATTTAAATCTCCGATAGCTAATGATTCCATCCAATTAGAAGTAAATGGATTAGCAATTTCTGTAAATGTTCCATCTCCATCATTCTTAAACATTCGATGCTCTGTTCCTGTCACTACCAAATCTACAAAACCATCATTGTCAAAATCTCGGAAGATTCCTTGGATGCCAAACAAGTTCATATTTTGATCTAAACCACTCCCAGTTGTTACATCTGAAAATGTTCCATCGCCATTATTTACAAATAATAAACTTGGTGAATAATGATTCAACATAAATGCATCCATGTCGCCATCGTTATCAATATCTGCAAAATCAGTACTCCAAGTTTGGTCACCAATTTTCAAACCAGCAGCTTCGGCAACCTCCGTAAATGTATTGTTACCATCGTTTTGGAACAATTGATTTATTCGTCGTGGATCAGTTGGATCATTCACTCCTCCACGACATTTTGAAATATATAAATCCAAATCTCCGTCGTTATCATAGTCCGTCCAAATACTGGCATAGTTTCCAGAATTATCACTTGCTGGAACTGTGATTGTTGGAATCAAATTATTATTCAAAGTGAAATTTCCACTTCCATCATTTTCCCATTTTCGAGATTCTGCATCATCATGACAAGCAAAAATATCAACCGCGCCATCATTATTTATATCTGCAAAATTAGATCCTTGGATAAAAATATTGGAACTTGGCAAAGTAGAACTATTGTAATCACTTCCTGTTCCATTCGCTTTATATAATTTAATATTATCGTATGCTCCACCGGTCAAAATATCGTTGTAACCATTTTCATCAGCATCTCCGATACACAAACTCCATTGATTTGAAGAACTTACACTTCCAAAATTACTATTGGAAAATGTTGTGTTTGGAGCATTTTGATATTCGATGTTTAAAATCTTCGCATCATCTAATCGAACAATATCATCTTTGTTATCACCATTCATATCTGCAATTCCGATAGCAACACCACTATGCACATCTGTATTACTTAGCAGAGAAGTTTGATCTGTAAAATCAACAAAACTTACTGGAGGTACTCCCCCATCCCATGGTAAAAGGTACCGCTGAGGAATTGGTCGCTCTAAAGTATTGTCAGGTAATCGCCAACCAACAGCGAGATTGTCTCCTCCTGTTTGCTCTTTCATCAATGCTTCCACATAGTATCTTTGACCAGCAACTAATGAAACTGTTGTAGATTGTTGTTCTGTATATTTATTCCATTCTCTTGAGTTTGTCCAAACTGGAACATTTGCAATCAAAACTTTATTCGCCTCAGTATCATCTGTACTTACCCAAAGTTCTCCATTGTCATCACTTGCTATCCAAAAGGTATAATCTCCAGAAACTGCTGGGCATAAATACCCTCGCAATCGAGTTCCATAATTATCCAAAACATTTGTCGGGGTCTCAAAAATATACATTTCATCTTCCGTATTTGGAGTGGTTCCTAAAGGAATATCTGCTACTGCTGTTCCTGTTACACCTGTCCAAACTTCACGGCTAATTGACCCTAATCCAGGACAATCTCCACTCAAAATATTTACTTGAAAATATTGCTCAGCAGCTTGGGCCGGAGCATAAGTTGCATTCCCACTTTGAATAGCTCGCAGCCAAACTTCACCTGGCTCACCTGTCAATGAAACTGTATTTCCAGAAACAGTTGCTGGACCTTCAATGACATGGAAGATAATTGGTAATCCTGAAGTGGTCGTTGCCGTCAAATCAAAATCTGCATCTGTTGTCAATTTATCCGAAACAGCATCAAACGAAATTGTTTGACTTGTTCCACTACAATCTGGATAAATAT
Source organism: uncultured Saprospiraceae bacterium (assembly GCA_964564545.1). Classification (GTDB taxonomy): domain Bacteria; phylum Bacteroidota; class Bacteroidia; order Chitinophagales; family Saprospiraceae; genus CAJQQY01. The sequence continues at coordinate 20,681 of CAZMBP010000131.1, read as the reverse complement.
CTTTTTCAAAAATAGAAAACAAACCAGCTGGATCAGTTACAATTAATTTCACTCGATAAAAATATGTAGCTCCATCACAACCAACTGATGAAAGTTCAGTAGTTGTAGAAGCATTGTTATCAGGAGCCTCTTGGTGAAAATGATTATTATGATGTAACTCCGTAAACCATTGGTAGGTCAACGACGAATTAGAATGTTCTGTATCATTTACAACAGCACTCAAAGAAATAGTTTCTCCATTGGCATGATCAAAAGTATTTTTATTATCGATGCTCGTAGAGACAATATTAGGAGGTGTATTATTTAGAGAAATGTCCATCGTTTTTTGATCAGACAATGTTCCATCAGAAACAGTTAAGGTTACTGTGAATGAAGTTGGAATTGAATTCGCACTTGTAAACTCATGAATTGGATTAATACTATTACTCGTATTTCCATCTCCAAAACCCCACGTGTAAGTCAACTCATCTCCATCTGGATCGAAAGATTGGCTTCCTTTAAATTCTACGGTCAAAGGACTTGCCCCATAATTTATATTCGCACTCAAATTAGCAACTGGCAACAGATTATTATTTCCAGTATAAGTGATATGACGAACTGCATTGGCAACAGGATTTGAATTCCCTTGCGCTCCAGCGATGTAGAAAACACCATCAGTAAATTGACTTGCTCCTACAAAAACAATGGCATTTGCTCCTGTTTTAAAACTCTTCGTTTCTGTTGGATTATCATTCGCATCGAAGGAGAAGTTCATAATCCAATCTCCTCCATAGTCCGCATGGAAATAAGTATTTTGATATGCTACTGGGAAATCAGTTCCACCATACCAAGTTCCTCCCATTGAACAATTTCCAGAAACATTATCTCCTGGCAATTGCGACGAACCAATATTATAAATCACTCCATCAATACTTCCTCGACCAACTCCTCCTCTCCAATCTAATTTTGCTAACTCGTGAGTGGAAGGTTCATAACTTGAATTATTATATCCTGGCTGATGAGTCATTCCTTCATATTTTGGCCAACCAAAATTCAAACCTGGTGCATCCACCACATTCAATTCTTCTCTCGTTCCCCAACCTACATCACCAACATAAAACACCCCTGGATTTCCATCAGTTGGATTATGACTTCCTGTTCCTGGTTTTAAAGTAAATCGACATGGGTTTCTCAAACCTCTTGCCCAAACTTTTGATCTTCTAGAATTTGGGTTGCTTGCTTGGTAATATGGATTACTTGGAATTCCCTCACCAGTTTGAGGATCAATTCTTAAAATTTTTCCAGCATAATTATTTAAAATTTGAGATCGGTAAGCACCTACATTATGAGCAGAAGAAATAATTCCATCATCAATTGCTTGCTGATAATATGTCTCTGATGCAGAACCTTGATCCACAGAACTATAACTTGCCCCATCCCCAAAACTCGCCATCAATGTTCCATCTGTTCCAAAAACTAAATGCCCTGTTCCATGTGATTGATGCAAGTTTGGGAAACCATTTGTTGCATTAGTTCCTAACAAAACTTGCCGACTTGAATAATCTACAGTCGTATAACCTGTAGATGCTTCCGCGGTGTAGCGAGTAATTCGACCAATCGTAGCATCAAAATATTCATTAGTATTTGCATTATAGCTTCCAGTTCCAAAGTTCATCAAATGATGACGGTCAACAATGTAGAGCAAATAAATATTTCCATTAGATAAAAAATCAGGATCTAACGCCACGCCCAACATTCCGAAATCTCTCCAATTTCCAACTTCTTCACTAATATCCAAAAGTGGTGTCGAAGACTTTACCCCATTTTCTACAATCCAAATTTTTCCTTGTTTTTCCCAAACATACATTCGCCCGTTAGCATCAAATGTAAGGCCAACAGCTTGCTCAAATCCACCAACATATTGTTGATCGATAAAACCTGTTGGTTGCGCAAAACTAGTTGCGATAGTAAAGAGTAGAAAAAATGAACAAAGAATTTTTAACGTCATTTTTCTAAGTGTAAAATTAAACATAGGTCTTGTTTTAAAAATTTTCTAATTGTGTATTTTCACCAGAGACTAGCTTTAAGCTAGCCTCTGTTTTTTTTAGAGTAAATGTAGCTGGCAATCTAAATCAGAGGCTGGCTGGAAGCCAGTCGCTGATCAAAAAAATCAAGCAGTCCTCAGCTTAAATATCTTCGGATCTTTCCCAAATTGCTCATCCAAACATCGTTGCAAAATCTTCGCAAAGTCCTCCCCATCTTTTCCATCAAATAATTTAATGTGATCTCCACCAACTTCATTCACAATGATCTTTTTGGCATATGGCCTCCATCCCAAGAACTCAAAATCTTTCAAATAAAATCTCTTTTCCTTCGCCCGGAATAAATGAATCGTTCCATCATAAGGAGTGATTTTATAATTTTCATAAGCCTTACCATTTGCTCTATCCACTTTTCCTAGTGCATCAACTTCAGCATTCGCTTCTGGCTTATTTTCATTCTTTTTATATTTCCATCGCTCAAATCTTTTCTTCAAATTATATGCACGGTACTCATAATTGGGTCCAGGATTTTTGATAAAATTGCCAATATCCCAAGTCGTCTTTTTAAATCGATCTCCAAATTTCTGGGTAAAATTTCGAGTGTCCATATTCTTTGTAATATATGGTTGGACAATCGTATCAAACATTCCGAGCAAGGCAATTTCTTTTCCTTGTGCTTTGAGTTGTTTGGCCATTTCGAATGCAATCAAACCTCCAAAAGAATAACCTGCCACAGTATATGGCCCACACGGATTATGTTTTAAAATTTCCGAAACATAATGTGCGGCAATGTCCTCCATCCGATCCAACGGCTCAGAATCTCCATTCAACCCTTTTGCTTGCAAAGCAAAAACGGGTTGCTCTTCATCCATAAAATTCCCAAGAACATTAAATAACATTACATGCAATCCTGCTCCATGAACTATATAAATTGGCGGTTTACTTCCCGTCGATTTTACTGGTACCAATGAGTTCCAAGTTTCTTCTACTTTCTCATCATCTTCCATCAAACTTGCTAGGCTTTTGATCGTCGCATTTTCCAACAAAACTGAAAGTGACAAATTCTTACCAGTTGCTTTTTCTATTCTCGCCATCATCCCAACTGCAATTAACGAGTGTCCTCCAAGTTCAAAAAAGTTGTCATTGATTCCAATATTTGGAACTCCGATAGTACCTGTCCAAATCTTTGCGAGTGTCTTTTCCAACTCAGTTCGAGGTGCTATAAAACCAGTTTCCAATTCATTCCTGGATAAATCTGGTACAGGTAATTTTTTACGATCTATTTTTAAAGTCGCCGTCAAAGGGAAACTTTTCATTCCAACAAAAGCAGTCGGAACCATGTAATCTGGCAACTTATTTTTTAATGATTTTTTGAAAAAATTACCATCTACTTCTTTTCCATTTTTCATCACAACATAAGCTGCGAGTACTTTATTATCTTTTTGATCTTCTCGAACGATGACCACATTTTCAGCAACTCCTTCGATTTGAGAAATGGCAGATTCGATTTCGCCCAACTCAATTCGGAAGCCTCGAATTTTCACTTGCCCATCTGCCCGACGCAGATATTCTAGATCGCCATTTGGTAAATATCTTGCGATGTCGCCTGTTCGGTAAATCTTCTCCGTAATTTCCGTAAAACGACTCTCCGAGTCGTTAACACCAAGCCTCGTATTTTTTAACGACTCGGAGAGTCGTCTTACGGAAGCTGGCAAATCAATAAACTTCTCCTCTGTCAATTCTTCTCTTTTAAAATATCCACCGGGCGCAACTCCTACCCCACCAATAAAAACTTCTCCTGCTGCACCTATCGGAACTGGCTGTAAAAATTCATCTAACAAATATATTTGTACATTATTTATCGGTCGCCCTACTGGTTCGTAAGCAGTTTCATTTTCTGCGTAGTCTCGTATTTTTTCAATTTTTTTCGCGGTTGACCAAATGGTTGTTTCCGTTGGTCCATAAATATTCCATACCGCTTTACTTTTTTGTAACAACACATTTGCAAGTTCACTCGTCAATCCTTCTCCTCCTGTCAAAACAGTAAAATTAGAGTGACCTTCCCAGCCTGCGATATTCAACATTCGCCAAGTCGCAGGTGTCGCCTGTAGCAAAGTTGCTTTCGATTCTTCCAATCTTTTTTTCAATAAAAATCCATCTGAGACTGCTTCCTGCTCTGCGACAATTACTTTTGCTCCAATCAATAGTGGTAAAAAGAAATCCTGAACCGAGGGGTCAAACGAAACTGTAGCTACACTAAATATTGCCTCATTTTTTGAAAACCCAATTCGTTCTATCATAGCATAATGATGGTCCACCACAGCATAATGAGGAATTAATAATCCTTTCGGATTGCCTGACGAACCAGATGTGTAAAGAACATAGACAAAATCCTCAGAGCTTACTTCGCGTTTTGGATTCTCCTTAGGGGATTGCGATAACTCATTTTGGATCTTGTCTAATAAGATAATCTTTGCGTTAGTTTGGGGAAGTTTTCCAATCATTTTTTGATTAGAAATAATGGTTTTAGCTTGAGCATCTTCGATGATAACTTGAAGGCGATCTTTTGGATTGGAAGGATCGAGTGGAACATAAATACCACCAACTTTCATGATCGCTAACAAACCAATTACCATTTCCAAAGAGCGCTCGACAAAGATCCCGACGAACTCTCCTTTTTGGATATTTTTTGAAATTAAAAAATGTGCTAACTGATTTACTCGTTTATTGAGTTGTGCATAATTTAATTGTTGACCTTTAAATTCTAGCGCTACTTTTTCAGGTGTCCGTTCCATTTGTTTTTCAATCAACTCATGCAAACAAATGTTTTTTGGAAAATCACTTTTCGTCGCATTCCACTCTCCTAACAATTGTTGTTTTTCAAAATCTGGCAAAATTGGCAAATGTGAAATTGCTTGATTTGGGTTTTCAACAATACCTTTTAGTAGCGTTTCAAATTCTTTTAATCGTCTTTGGATCGTTTCTTTAAAAAATAAATCTGTGTTATAGATCAATTCAAAATGACAATTATTTTTTGTCGGTTTGACATTGATAAACATATCGAAGGTTTCATAATTTCGAGGAATTGGATTAAGCTCTGCTTTCATGTTTTCAAACTGCAATGTCGCACCTTCTGCATCCATATTAAACAAAATGGAAATGATCGGTTGGCGACTTAAGTCTCTTGGCAATTTTAATTTTTTCACCAAAGCACCTAAAGTATAATTTTGATGTTCAAAAGCGTCCAATACTTTTCCACGCACATATTTTAAGTGTTGAGAAAATGGAACTTGCTTTTCCACTTGCATTCTTACCGGCAATAAACTCACTCCATGTGTCACTAAATTTTGATTACCAGCAATCGTTTGCCCTGCTGCAACGAGTCCCAAAACCAAATCCTCCTGCCCTGACAACCGATGTAAAAAAGTATGAAAAGCAGAATACATCAAAAAGAAAAATGTCGTTCCATTCTTTGCTGCTGTCTTTTTTAAATCATCAAAAAGTTCCTCATTGAAAGTGATTTTTTCCAAATCACAATTATAAGTTTTCACAGGAGGTCGGGAACGATCTGTAGGAAAATCTAAAATCGGAATGTCATTAGCGAATTGTTTTTCCCAAAAAACTTCATTCGCTTTGCCTTGTGTACTATTTTTAAAATTCGCTTGCTCTAAAGCATAAGCACTCAATTGTTTCGCCTCTGGCAAATTTGCTTTTTGTCCTCTAACATTTGCATTGTAAATTGCTTGAAGATCATTCGCCAAAATTCCGCAAGACCAACCATCCGCAATCGCATGATGCACTGTCATAAAAAGTCGGTGTTTATTTTCCGAAAGTTTGATGATTTTAAATCGACACAATGGCCCTGCAAAAAGATCTAAAGGCAATTCAGATTCATCAAATCTTAATTTCTCCACCTGCTTATTTTTTGCATCTTCATTTAAGTGAGAGAAATCCAAAATTGGAATTCCAATTTCTAGTTCTGGCAAAATAACTTGCGTCGTATTTTCTTTACTGAAAAAAGTTCGCAAGGACTCATGTCTTTGCACAAGTTGTTGTATTGCATTTCGAAGTGCTTCTATTTCTAATTTCCCTTCGAACAAAAAATCACTCGATAAATTATAAGCTGCCGCTGCTTCGTTCCCCAAACGTTGCTCTATCCAAACCTCCTGTTGCCCTTCAGTTAACGGTACTATTTTTTTTTTGCCGTTTATCGGTAATCTATGATTCTCCCCATTCAAGTCTTGATTTTGATTGGGTGGATAAATGATTTTATTTTCATCAATGACATCTGCAACGGTGATTTTGAAAAAACCTGCGGTCTGCATCAATCGAATAGTTTCTTCAATTGCTTGGTAAGTTTTATCTAAATCTTCTTGTGTATGAGCAACTGTTACGAGTGCTGCTTTTTCCGCAATATGAATACCTTTGTATTGTAAATAGTAGAAAAACAATTTTGCCAAAGGATTATTATCTGTAGGTTTGAATGCAATAATTGAAGCTGTCGAATGAACCTTCATCGGTACTTTTGTTGCCAAAAATAAATCGCGAACTCGTTCCACAAATCGAGCAGTTTTTTCATTCAACTCATCGTACATTTTTTGTCCTTGTCTTTTGATTTCACTTAAAGCTGCGTAAGCCGAAGCCATACTCAAAGGATGTCGAACAAACGTCCCCCCAAAAAATGTCACTCCAACTTCAGGCACAGACTCATCGCCAAACTGCCAAGCACCTCCATCAAAAACATCTAAATATTTTGACTTCCCTGCAACAGCTGCCATCGGTAACCCACCTGAAATTATTTTTCCATAACAAACAATATCTGCTTCGATATCATACCAACCTTGCGCACCTCGCATCCCAGTTCGGAAGCCTGTGATCATTTCATCGAAAATTAATGCGATATCATTTTCAGCAGTCACTTGTCGTATTGCTTGAAGTAATTCTCTTGGCTGATGCGTTGGATTATTAGGTTGAATTGGTTCAATTAAAATTGCTGCTAAATCATCAGCATGCATTTTAATTTTTTCCAAAACATTTGGATCATCGTATCTAAAAACGATGACATTTTCTACTAAGAACTTTGGAATTCCTGGAGAAACTGGTAAGGACATTGACTTCCCATTTCGTTCTACACCTTTCGCCAACATCTCATCAGCAATACCATGATAGTCACCTTCGAAGTAGGCAATCTTATCTTTCATCGTCACCGTTCGAGCTGCTCTAACTGCTGCCGACAATGACTCGGAACCTGTGTTGACAAAAGTTACTCGTTCCGTTCCTGACAGTTCGCATAGTAAGTCAGCCACCTTTTTTGCCAATGGAGTTAACACGCCTAACTCGATTCCTTTTCCCAATTGCTTCTTGACAGCTTCTTGAATAAAATCTGGTGTATGTCCAAATAAAGAAATCCCAAATGCGCTTCGATAATCGATATATTCATTACCATCGACATCCCAAATTTTTGAACCTTTACTTCGCTCCACAGCGATTTGATAAATCATGTCTTTCCATAATTTATTAAATCCAGAAATGGATCGAGGATCTGCCAAATGCTTCCGTTGCGCTTGCGTGAGTGCTTGCGAACCTTTGGTTTTCTTTGTGTATTTTTTTATCAAATCTTTTAGGTATGTCTCTTGTTGCTCTGTGAGACCTGATTTGTTTTTCTTTTCGATTGGCGCCCAATGATTAAACTTTTGCCCTTTTTTGACTTGTTGTTTTTCATTAGAACTATCGGTTATTTTTGTTTTGGGTTTCTCAGGAGTCCACCCCCCAACCCCCGCCAGCGGGGGAGAAGGTTTTCCCTTTGAAATTAATTTTGGGTTTTGGTGTGAAGTTGGGTTTTGAGTTTGATTAATGTTTTGGGGTTGATTAGTATTTAGATTTCCGCCTTGCAACATTACCATTTGCAACTGCATTAATTGCAATTGCTGTTGAATGATTTCTTGAATTGTTCCAACTGGTGCATTTGAATTTGGGAAATTCATTTGTTGCATCTGCTGCTGTAAATTCGAAACTTGTAATTGTGTTGTTGGAAGAATTGGGTTTTGATTTTGAGAAACTTCTTGAACTGATCTTTGAGCATTCAAACTTGCTAACTCTACTTCGTATGCGTTTGGAGAAATCTGAGTTTCAACCAAATTAGTTAACTCATCAAAATTCGGAGCCTCTTCAAATAACTGTCGGAAACTCAATTCGACTTGCATTCCCTTTTTTATTTTCCCAACGGCTTGCGTCAAAAATAATGAGTCAAAACCAAGCTCCAAAAACGAAGCTTGCTCATCCATCTCTTCAGCATCAATTCCACTTAAGTCTTGGAAAATATTTTTTAAATCTCGTAGAATCAATTCTCGTTTTTCTACTTTTTGTAAAGGTTGAATGTTTTGGCTTTGGTAAACTGGTTGGTTTACATTTTGAGTAGCGGCATTTTCTGTATTCAACTGCTCTAATTCCGATTGATATTTTTCATCAGAAATTTGAGTTTCAACTAAACTTACTAACTCATCAAAATTTGGAGCCTCTTCAAAAAGTTGTCTAAAACTTAATTCAACTTTAAGTTGTTTTTTAATCTTCCCAACTGCTTGCGTCAAAAACAAAGAATCAAAACCAAGTTCTAAAAACGAAGCTTGTTCATCCATTTCAGCAGCATCAATTCCACTCAAGTCTTGGAAAATATTTTTTAAATCTCGTAAGATTAAATCTCTTCTATTAAATTGTGGTGGTGTAGGTTGACTCATATTTCTCCCATTTTCTTTTAAAGGAAAATCGGTTTGAGGGATGTACTTCGAAGCTCCTACTTCGGAATTTACTGTTGTCACCGAAGCCGTAGCTTCGGGATACGGCTTTGCATCAATCCAATGCCTTACTTTTTCAAAAGAATACGTAGGTAATGAAATACGAGTATAATTTCTCCCATTATTCGTTAGTTCAAAATCTAACTCTACTCCATCCAGCCAAAGTTGGCCTAACGTTTTTTGGAAAAAAGCTAAATCTGGAATCGTCTCTTTTGGATGACGAAGTGATGCAAGGATAACTTGTGATTTTTGTTTCGCAGGATGTTGTCTGGCAAAAGTGCTCAACGTTTGCCCTGGTCCAACTTCTAGTAAAATGCGATCATCTTGTTGCAATAAAGTTTCGACGCCTTCGGCAAAACGAACAGTTTGTCGCAAGTGATTGACCCAATATTTTGGCGAAGCGATATTTTCAGCTTTTGCCCATGTTCCAGTCAGATTTGAAATGATTGGAATTTTTGGCTTGCTGTATTTTATTTTTTGTAAAAATGCTTTGAACTCTTTTAAGATTGGCTCAACTTCTAAAGAGTGAGCAGCCACTCTGATATGTAATCTTGTCGAGTGAATTTCCTTAGTATTTAATTTTTCTTTGATTCGGTCGATAGCTTTTACGGAACCTGAGACGACGCAATGATCGGGTTTGTTGATTGCTGCAAAACTTAGGTTTTCATCCATAAAAGGTTGAACCTCTTTTGGCGACATTGGAACGCTTAACATTCCTCCTAGTGGCAAGGTTTGAAATAATTCACCCCTTTTCACGACCATTGCCATTGCATCTTCCAAACGAAAAACTCCTGCGATGCAAGCGGCTACATATTCCCCTAAACTATGACCAATCATTTCCTTTGGGCGAATTCCGTAGGACATCCAAAGTTGAGCAGTTGCATATTCGATAGTAAATAACAATGCAATTGCATGCAATGGATTTTCTAAAGGTTGGCTTAATTTTACTTCTTGGTTTGGAAATAAAATTTCTCTTAAATCTAAGTCGTGTTTAGTTTTTAAGATATCCACACACTTATCCACAGCTTGTTGAAAAACTGGTTCATTTTCATAAAGACCAATTCCCATGTTGGTGTGTTGAGCACCTCCTCCAGGGAACATAAATGAAATATGTTTTTGTTTTTTGGAAATGTTTTTGGCGAAAACTTTTTTCTTGTCTAGGTTTTTTAAGCCGACTGAAGCCAGCTCTACGTTATCGGCAATGGTAAATAATCTGTGTTGAAAATGATTCCGACCTACTTGTAAAGTGTAAGCTACATTTGCTAAATCCACTTCATTCTCTTCTAAGAATGCTCCTAAGTTATAAGCGTTACGAGCAAGAGCAGTTTCTTTTTTTGCAGAAAGTAAAAGTAAATTATGACTACGTGTGTTTATTGTTTTTTTCAACTCTGGAGCTTCCTCCAAAATGATGTGAGCATTCGTTCCACCAAGACCAAAGGAACTCACCCCTGCACGTCGAGGGGTGTCTCCTTTTTTCCATTTTCGCAATTTGTCATTGACAAAAAACGGGGTGCGCTTAAAATCGATTTGGGGATTCGGCTGTTTGAAATGGAGAGTTGTGGGGAGCTTTCCATGTTTTAGCGACAGGACAGCTTTAATAATTCCTGCCACACATGCACCTGCATCGAAGTGTCCGATATTTGATTTGACCGAACTAATTGCACAGAAATTTTTCTTATCTGTAAATTTCGAAAACGCCTGAGTGAGTGCTGCGATTTCAATTGGGTCACCGATTCGAGTTCCAGTTCCATGAGCTTCAATGTAGTTGATGGTTTCGGGATTTATATTTGCTTTTTGGTATGCTTTAGCAATCGTTTCTGCTTGACCTCGAACGCTTGGTGCGGTGAAGCCAACTTTATCTGAACCATCATTTCCGATGGCAGTAGATTTTATAATCGCGTGAATTGAATCGCCATCAACAATTGCTTTTTCTAATTTTTTTAAAACGATAAATGCCATTCCATTTCCTCGAACCATTCCGTCTGCATCGGCATCAAATGAACGGCAATATCCATCTGGAGAAAGTGCGTGACCTTCGGTATGCAAATGTCCTGCTTCGACTGGTGGTTGAATTCGACCTCCACCAACGAGCATCATATCATTGTCGCCAGCCAATAAACTTTGGCAAGCTAAATGAACAGCGACGCCTGAACTCGAGCAGGCAGTTTGAACATTTACGGCTGCACCTTTTAAGTTTAATTTGTAAGCGACTCGGGTTGCTGGAAAATCTTTTTCTTGAGTAATTCCTTTGGTAAAATCCTCAATGGATTGGAAATATTTTGGATGCGTAATTACATTGTTAACTAGATATGTGTTACGCGCAACTCCTCCATAGATTCCAATTGTACCTTTGTATTTTTCGGAAACATAACCTGCATCTTCGAGTGCGGCATAGGCACATTCCAAAAATAATCTATGCTGCGGATCCATAAGTGCTGCTTCTTTTGGTAAATAGCCAAAGAAGGAGGCGTCGAATTTATCTGTGTCTTGGAGGGGCATTCCTCGCCTGACATAATTTGGATCGTTGAGCAAATTTGGATCGATTCCATTTGCCACTAATTCCTCAGCTGTGAACTCGACGGAAACGTCTTTTTCGGTAATTAGGTTTTCCCAAAATTCCGTTAGGTTTTTTGCACCGGGGAAGCGACCACTCATTCCGATGATAGCAATGTCATTATTTTTCACAGAATGACTTGAAGTCACTTCAGGAATAATTTGAGGTTCTTGTTTTTTCTCTTTTTTCTTTTTTGTTTTTCCTTTAGTACTATTTTTTGGATAGTCTAAAAGAATCTCTTTCATATTTTTTTCAAGAGGCTCGTAACCAATTTTTTCGGCTAACTTCCATGTATCAAAATGAAGGAAATTATCATCTTTTACTTTTTTCCATTCCTCTGCTTTTTTGGATTTGATGCTCCCATGCTTAAGTAAGTTTGGATCGCCCATTGGTTTGGAATTATCGTACAAACCATCAGTCATTTTTTTCTCAATGCCCAAATATGGATTTAGTAAGTTTGGATGAAACGGTAAACCGATCGTTTCGCACATCGCTTCCATGACTTCTTTTGGTTGCTGTACCAAGTCTTCATAAATGATTCGGAATTGACGATCCGCAGGAATCTTTTTTAGAAAATCGAAAATATTTTGATGACTCTCATACCAAATTAATTCACCCGTGTTTCTACTGTTATAATTATGCTTATTCAAAAACATTACTTGATCCATATGCATTTTTTCAAATGACTTAATCATGGAATATGGATGCCGTGAGAGGTGAATAAAAATAGCATTATCGAAATCCGCTTCTGCTTTTTTCAATGCCATCATGTCCATTGCATAGCTTGGCGACTTATCAACGATGATTCGATTACCTACCCATTTTTGAAGTACTTGATAAAATTCTTGCGTGGTCAAATTCTCTTCTTCAAAAGTTTGCATGATGCTTTTCGCTTTGTCAGCATCGCAATTTTTGAGTTCCATGATAGTTCGAATTGTTCCTTCTGACCAAAGACTGAATTTGCCGGTGTAAGCTTCTTTTCGTTCTTGCAATGTATTGAAATGCAAGAGTTGTAATTCGTTGGCTGCAAAAAGTTGAGGATGACCTGCTAGCATAATTCGTAGCAAAGTTGTACCCGAACGTGGTGGCGCTAGGATAAAAATCGCAGGTGGGTTTTTGCGATTTTGCTTTTTCACTTTTTTGATAAAAGTAGGGATGTAATTTTTGAATGCTTTAAAATCGGTTTTGGAAAGTTCGTTGGACGTTGAACGTTGGACGTTGGACGTTTTGTCTCGTTCGTTTGAATTCAATCGGTTTTGGAAAACTGACTTACTTAAAACATTATGATAATTTTTTTCTAGGAATTTTGCATACTCCCGAATAGTTGGCGCTTCAAATATTGAAACAATAAAAACTGTTTCATTGAGTTCTTTTTGAACTTTAGCGACGAAAGCTGCTGCTTGCAATGAGTTCCCTCCGAGTTCAAAAAACTTGTCATCGATTCCTATTTTTTCTAAACCTAATACTTCCTGCCAAAGTTGAGTTAGCCAATCTTCGAGATTAGTTTCAGAGGCAACGAATTTTTGTTCAAGATCAGGTCGAGCATTATTTGGTTGAGGTAAATTCTTTCGATCTATTTTTCCAGAAGTAGCGAATGGCATTTTTTCCAAAAACATAAATGTTGATGGAATCATGTATTCTGGAATTTTTTCTTCTAAAAAATTTCGAAGCTGAGTAGCATTTAGTTTAGTTCCATTTTTTAACGTGAGGTAACCTACTAATTTTTGGTCGGTAGATTTTTCTCCGAAAATGTCGACAACAGTTTCACGAACATTTGGATGTTGGGAAATAGCTGCTTCCACTTCTCCCATTTCGATTCGATAACCTCGCAATTTCACTTGATGATCTGCTCGACCAATGAAGTCGATATTTCCATCGGGTAGGAATCTTCCTAAGTCACCTGATTTGTACAGTCGATCTTTTTTCTTTTTCCCAAAAGGATTTTGAATAAATTTCTCTTTGGTTAGTTCTTTTCGATTTAAATATCCTCTTGCTACTCCTTTTCCGCCAATGTGGATTTCGCCAATTTCGCCTGCTTTTACTTTTTCTAATTTTTCATTTAAAATATAAATTTGAACGTTGTCAATAGGTTTTCCAATCGGCACTTTTTCTCCCTCGAAGTTTTCTGGAGTAATATAAATTGTTGCACCAACAGTTGCTTCCGTTGGGCCATATTGATTCAGCAATTTTGTTTTTGGTAAAATCTGTTGATGTTGAATCACTAAATTGGAAGGACACGCTTCGCCCGCAACACTAACATACTCAAGGGATAACAATCTATTTACATTTACTTGATCTAATAGAATTGTATAAACCGAAGGAAAAGTAAGTAAGTGTGAAATTTTATGATCGTCGATAAATTTACCAAGTAACTGTACATCCTTTTCCATTCCTTCTTTCGCTATGACCATCGTCGCACCTTGCAACAATGTCCACCACATCAATAAAACTGAACCATCAAAAGCAAAAGAATATGCATACAAAAATCGCTTAACTGGTTTCTTAACAAAATGCATTTGGCCTTGAATCAAATTGACCACATTGCGATGTTCAACTTGAACACCTTTCGGTTTTCCAGTTGAGCCAGAAGTATAAATGGTATAAATTAAATTACCAGAAAGTTTTTTACAAAATGGCTTGGACGTTTTTTCTTTTTTGATTTTTTCCCAATCAGAGTCTAAACAAATTGTCTCACAATTCTCATTTGTAAATATGTTGTTAGACAAATGATTTTGGGTAAGCAAGATAGTCGCTCTTGTATCTTCGAGCATAAATTGAATTCGCTCTTGCGGATAATTTGGATCAATAGGAACATAGGCTCCTCCTGCTTTGAGAACACCCAAAATTGCTATCATCATTTCTAGGGAACGTTCCACACAAATTGCAACTGCCAACTCAGGCTTGATGCCTTTGCGTTGCAAAAGATGTGCTAATTGGTTCGCTTTTTTATCCAACTCACCATATGTCATTGATTGATCTCCAAAGACCAAAGCAGTAGCATTCGGAAGCCGGTCAGCTTGCAATTCGAATAATTCGTGAACACATTTTTTTTCAGGGAAACTGAAATCCGATGTGGTATGTTTGCTCATAGTATCTCGCTCAAATTCTGTGTGTTACACCACAACCGTGGGGGAAGGGGCAACTCGTGTGATTAAATCGAGCTAGTTTTTGATTCTCTAAATGACTTTATACTGAAGAGTTTTTATTGTAGAAAACTCCTTGGCATAAGGTCTAATATGCTTGTATAGTAAATTCTTAAACATTTGGAGGGAATACGAAGATACGGCGACAGGTTGATGTATTTCTACCCTTGAGTTGGTAATTTTCGCATACCCAATTATAATAATGCAGTAAGTGGAGTTTCTGGAAATGTATTCAAATCTACATTTTTTTTGGGATAAAAAAAAGAGTCCACAGCAGGCTAGATGAATATTTTGATTTGATATTTGAATTTTATATTTATTTCTATTCTGTCTAATATTATACAAATCAGGGTGCAGCATTTTCGAAATTCGACTTATCTATAAAGCATACAACAATAAATTTTTTAAAAATCAAAACTCAAAAAATTATGAAAATTAAGAATCTTTCTTTCCCCATTTTACTCATTCTTTTCTTTTCTATGCTAATTTTTAATTCTTGTAAAAAAGATTCTGATCCACTAGCAGATCTTCCTGAGACTTTTACCAAAAAAGTTCTGATTGAAGAATTCACCGGTGAATGGTGTGGAGCTTGCGCAAATGCATTTCCAAGAATTCAAACTGTCTTGGATGAAAACCCCAATACGGTTTTTGCAGCAGCACTTCATTATAGTGATCCTTTTAGCTCAAGTGAAACACATTCTATTAAGAGTACTTTTGGTATTTCTAGTTTTCCTTCAGCATTAGTTGATCGATATGCTTTTGGAACTGCTTCTCCGAGAGTTCCTTTATTGACTTCACAATTGAGAAATAAATCTGAAAGTCGGTTGGAAGAACAAGTAACTACAGGTCTTAGAATTGATACTGAATTTGTGGAAGATGGAAAAGCTACTATTAAAGTTTTTGTTGGACAAAGCAAAATAATGGATGGTGAACCTAGGATAACAACTTACTTAATCGAAAATGAAGTACCTGAAGTAAATCAATCAGGTGCATCAGGAAATGATTACCGACATCATGCCGTCGTGCGAGATATTTTGACGGAAGCTGCAGGAAATAAATTAAATAATTTGGATGTACAAGATCGAGACTTCGTCACACTTCGATATGAAAATATTGATATCTCTGAATATGATAAGGAGCATTTATCTGTAATTGCTTTTGTCCATTATTATGATGCAAGCGATAAATCTAATCATGAGATTATCAATGTTCAAAAAGTGAAATTAGGTGAAAATCAAGATTGGGATTAATTCCAATCTTCAAAAATAACTCATTAGTCGTTTTATAAGTAACAGTTAGAAATTAGATAGTTTTGACTGAGCACTCGTTGATTTATTTCTTCGAGTGCTTTTTTTTGTAAAATGACTCTCCGAGTTGTTTGCCGTTGGGCGATTTTCCAAATCGTTGAAATAGATGTGAACGATTTGGAAAATCATTAGACTAGGAACGACTCGGAGAGTCGTTTTACTCAACTATTTTTTTGATATCCTTTCGATATTCGGAAGGGCTCTTACCTGTAATTTGTTTAAAAAACTTATTGAAGTTGGAGACATTTTTAAAACCACTTTCGTAGCATATTTCAGAAATACTTGACTTCTCTTCCGACAATAATTTACAAGCATGAACTACTCTATATTCATTGACAAATTTTGTAAAAGGTTTTCCTGACAACTTTTTAAAATATCGACAAAAAGCAGGAACCGTCATCGCCGCAATTCCTGCAACAGTATCTAATGCTATTGGTTCTTTAAAATTTTCACGAATATGTTTATAAATATTTCGGATACGATCATTGTCTTGGGCTTGTACTTCAAAACCAAAATCAGATGCATTTAAAATTTCATACTCTTCTGAAATTGCTAGAGCATGAAAAATTGAAAGTAACTCCATTAGTTTTTCAAAATGATCTAATTCATTTAAATGTTCCAATCGCTTTCCAACCTCCTCTCTGGTTTTTCCATAAAAAGAAAGTCCTAGTCTAGATCGTTCAAAAAGTTTATTAATGGATTGCAATTCTGGTTTTTCCATAAAAACTTCTCCTAAAAAATCTCGATTCATCTGAACCACTACCTCACACTCATTACCAGTCAAACTATCTGTGAAGCCAGAGTGAGGAACATTTGATCCAATAAAAATCAAATCTCCATTATTGAAGTAAGACATATGATTACCGATATGTCTTTTGCCACCACCTCCTTTTATAAATACCATTTCGAGTTCGGGATGATAATGCCAAAACGGTGCTTTGTTCCGGTTAGGGTCATCATATTTTCGAACTGAAAATGAACTTCCAAAAATAGTAGGTATTTTTTCAAATGTTGCTTTCATAATTTTTTTGCATTTAGATAGATGATACAACTTTATTTATACTGCAAAAGTTGTTCTATTCCCTCTTTTCTCCAATAAAATTAAACAAGTATAATACAAAGTTAACCCAAACTTAACGTCAAAACACACTAAATGTTAAAATAGCATCAATAGTTGCAAATTTTAGCGTAGTTCAGGTGATTTTTTGCATCTATCTTTGTAGTGCAACTTTGAAGAAAGGATGTATTTTTCTCAATACTTTTCAAATACCTATTTTAAAATCACATTTTACTTACCGAGAAAAATATTTGTTAAAGTTGCCTTAATTGAAGTTGATTTTTTGTTTCTATATAGTTTTGTTTTGTAAGAGGAGATAAACGTCATGTTTATCTCCTCTTTTCTTTTGAAGAAACAGAAAAAATTGAAATGTTGATTTCTTGTTTTTCTCTCCTACCCCATTTTTAACCTACTCTGATTCAAAATTAACTCAATCTAGTTTCTCATCAAACTAGATAGTTAAAATAGTATCAAATATTGCGAATTATAAAGTAGTGACCGAGTATATTTCATTCTAGTTTTGTGTTATCCTTTTTATTTAAAAATCAAAAACACATTTTATTATGAAAAAGATGACAGAAAACATTAAGAGTTTTTTATTTGTAATTGTATTGTTATTCATTGCTTCAAACATCTTTGCAAATAATTCTAAGCCTAGTCTAGAAATATTAAATAGCGAAAGAAAGGTCGTTACTATTAATATTGACAATGCCAAAAACACACCTGTTACTATCCGCATTTTCGACGAGCAAGGCACTAATTTATTAAAAGAAAAATTCGCTATCAGTAATCAATACTCTAAAGCATACAATTTTTCTGAATTACCACAAGGAACTTATGAAGTAGAAATTGAGAACCATACTTCAATCCGTAATTATATTGTTACAACCTCTTCAACTAATCTAACTGTGGTAGAAATTGAGGAGAAAGAAATTTTTAAACCTGTGGTTAAATCAGAAGGTGATTATGTTTTATTCAATATGTTGAATTTAAACTTGGAAGATGTAGAGATAGCAATTAATAATGAATTAGGCGAGGAAGTTTACCATGAGAAAATTGAAAACACTTCAGCAATTCATAAAAGTTATAACTTATCAAAATTACCTTCAGGAAGATATTCTGTTGTGATCAGAACTCAAGCAAAAGCTTTTTACGCTGAAGCTAATTTAAAATAGAAGTTGATTTTTTGTTTCTATATAGTTTTGTTATAGAGGTAAGTCATTTCGCTTACCTCTATTTTTTTTTCAAAAAAGAAAAACCCTTCATGAACTGAATCCATGAAAGGTTTTTATTTATAATAATCGATAAGGATGATTATAATGTTTTAATTAGTAAACTGCAATTTTGAGAATTACTTTGCATTAGTTTTTTTGGAGTGGGGGGACTCCGTGTTTATTTACTTAGATGCTATAAATTTACGGAATAAGTCGTTATTTATTCTATCAAAGATAAATTATAACAGCTTCCTACATTAAGATGTGGGAAAGTTTTCTCTAAAAAAGAAACCCTCCATGAGATATCCTCATGAAGGGTTTTTTTTTAAAATAATTTAAGTTGCTATAATGTTTGTAACATTATATTTACAAATTATTTATCGATAACTACAAATTGTTTTGCAAATCGTTTTTGGTTATCTACTTTGATCGAAATCGTGTAAATACCTGGAACAAATCTGCTCACATCTATATTAACTGGGTTAGATGGAATTGAGACATAATCAATATTAAATTGGCGTTGACCAAGTGAATTGAAAATCTCAACTGTTCCTTCCATTCCTGCAAAATCTCTCAATGTAACATTGATGAAATTGTTAGTTGGATTCGGATAAACAACTATTTCTCCAAAATCAATATCATAATTCACTCTTCTAACCGGAGAATAAACCATTGTTCCATCCAAGTAGTTAACACGTAAACGGTAGAAGTTTTCTCCATTTGAAGGCTCATAATCTGTAGCATCATAGTTTCGGTGATAATCAACTTGAGCTGAATTCACTTCTTCCAATAATTTCCAATCAACTTCATTAGTAGAAACTTCTACTTCATAGAAATCAACATCAACATCTTTATTCATCAACCAAGAAACTTCAGTTTGACGACCTACTTTCTCAGCATTGAAATTAAGCATGTTCGGAACAGCAAGAGTTTGACTGGCAGGACATCCAAATACCTCAACTTCAGCAAGTGTTAAATATCCAGAGTACACCAATTGAACTCGAACATATCGACCTTGAACATTTGGATTTTCTACACTAGGAACTCCTAATTCGCCAGCACCTAATTGCTCATAAACAGCTTGAGATCTTGCTGTTGATAAATCATCAGCCATCGGAGTATTAGAAATTAATAAGTAGGACGCACCAGTTTTGTCAGATCCATCTGTTCTGTTCCATGCCTTAATTTGTTCAATATTATAAATGGCTCCTAAATCAACTTCCCACCATGCTTCGTTTTGGAAATTAGTCGCTGATACAGAAGATGAAGATGTAGGATTAGTAAAAAATACACCATTACTATTCCCATCATTTGCTTTAGAAGCGCTACCTGTAATTCCACCAGCGGTAATTGTACTTGATTGATAAGCATTCTTAAACAACGCAAGATTAGTCGATACTGTGCATGAATTATTATTTCCTCCACTATCACAATCATCACCTATCCCATTGTTGTCAGAGTCAGCCTGATCTGCATTAGGAGTAGTTGGACAATTATCGTTGTCATCACAAACTCCATCCCCATCTGAATCTCCACCTTGACCATCACATGGAGAAGAGTTACCTCCAGTACAATTTATTTCGATAGTAAAAGATTCTGTACATGTACTTGTATATACACTTACTGGATAAGTTCCTTCTGGTAATCCTTCAATAACTTCAGAATTATTACAAGGATTACCCTGCCAAGGATTACATGACCAAGCTGTACCAGCCCAACCAGGGTTAAATATTTTAATATTCGCATTTGCATCATTAATACCGTTGATGTATACTTTACACCCATCAGTTGAAACACTTACAACACACCCTGTAGGTTGACAAGGATCAATTCTTAATCCTGTTTCGCCCCAGAATCTTTCACATCCCTCTACTCTAGCACATCTGAAAAAACAGGTAGATTCTGTAATGTCACTAGCATCGTAACTCAAATCGTCAGAATCATAATCAGTAGTGAACATCCAACTGGTATTACTAATATTCGCATCAGCCACACCAAACCCTCCATTAGCAATGAATGTGTTATACATACTACCCACATTGAATGCAGCAAGTTCGATAATATTTACTGCACAATCTCCTGAAGCTGTTGATTTCAACCAAACATATTCCAATGCTTGATTATCAAAGGATGCTGGAGAATCACTTTGGATAAAACAATTATTATTTGAAATCTGTCCTCCGAAGAATGGACTGGTAGGACAATCAGGAACAGGTGTTCCGGCACAACTACATCCGTCAGCTTGTACTATATCATTTACCGTTGTTGGATCTCCATCATCACATTGAGTTCCAGGGTCGGTTGGATAAAATGGATCATCTGGCTCACAATCATCAATATCACAAACTCCATCACCATCTGAATCTCCTCCCTGACCTACACATGGTGGATTACAAATTTGAGGATCTTCTATTGTAATATAAATGGTTGTAGTTTCTCTACATTCAATACAATAACCACTTCCTGAACCACTTCCTGAACCACTTCCTGAACCACTTCCTGAACCACTTCCTGAACCACTTCCTGAACCACTTCCTGAACCACTTCCTGAACCACTTCCTGAACCACTTCCTGAACCACTTCCTGAACCACTT